>DATGNB010000069.1:0-2472 GCA_035306945.1 Marinobacter sp. | reverse complement strand
TGAGGTGGTCAGTGCCGCGGAAGCCATGGGCGTAAGAGCCCATGGTATGAAAACCCGGCCGGACGTTTTCCACCTGGAAGAAATTGCCGAGCTGATCGAAGACGGCGATGTGCGGGTGCACGTTGACCGGGTATTCCCGCTTGAGCAGGCCAGAGAGGCCCACGAATTGCTGGAAGCCGGGCACGTTCGGGGCAAGCTGGTACTTGACTGCCGCTAACCCCGGGCGGCTGGCCTTTCCGTCAGGGTTGCCGGCGGTACAAGGCTGATCAATACCCAGCCGTTGCCTGGCTCCAGGTCTGCCATCGCTTTCACGGGCTGGATAGTGTCCGGCCCGCTCATTACAAACAGCACCAGCGCCTGGTTCTGGTACTGGCTCAGGAACTGCTGGTAGCTGAACTCTTCAGTCAGCTGGGTAGTTTTCACCGTATAGCCCTGACTCACCAGACTGGCCAGTTTGGCGTAGCTCACACCATCAAACAGCCCTCGGGTCTGCTGCACCTTGCCGGAGTTTTGCAGCCTCGCCCCCTGGTCCTGATCACTTTCTGTCAGTCCGAATACGGAGTGCTCGTCAAACCAGTCCAGAAAGTGGTAAGTGGCCAGGCTGTTCATCTGCTTGTAAGGGGACAGGATCAGCAGGCTGCCAATGCCGGTCAGGTCCATGTGCTTGGCCGCGTGTTCCGAGGTCGGGTTGCCGAAATACACGGGCAGGTTCTCCATCCGGGCCTGGCGCACGTTTTCCCAGTTGGTGTCGGTGAGCATGGTGGCAATGCCGTGCTTCTTCAGAACCTGGGCAACCAGGCGGGCAACCGGGTTGGCTCCAAGAATCAGGAATCCGCGGGCGGTGGGCTCAAGAACGCCCAGTAATCTCGCCACTGGCCTTGCGGTCAGGCTTTGCAGGGTTACCGTTGTGATGATCAACATGAACACCATAGGCACCAGCGCCCCGGCACCTTCATAGCCGATCTGCTCCAGCTGAAAGGCAAACAGGGAGGAGACCGCGGCAGCAATGATACCCCGGGGCGCTATCCAGCTCAGGTACAGTTTGTCACGCCAGCTCAGGGTGGTGCCAATGGCTGACAGGAAAATGCTGGCCGGCCGGGCGACCAGCATCAGGCAGACCAGTACCGCAGCCAGGCCCCAGCCAAGCTCGGCAATGGCTCCGAACTCCACCCGCGCAGCCAGAATGATGAACAATGCCGAGATCAGCAGTACCACCAGGGATTCCTTGAACTCAAGGATGGCGTCTGTGGGCACCTGTTTCATGTTGGCCATCCAGATACCCATCACCGTGACCGTCAGCAGGCCGGATTCATGGGCGATCTCATTGGAAATGGCAAACACCCCAAGCATGAAGGTCAGGGTGCCGGCGTTGTGCAGGTACCGGGGAACCCAGTGCTTGCGCAATGCCAGGCCATTCAGGTAGCCGGCCGCTGCGCCAATCAGAAAGCCCACCAGCAGGGTTTTGCCGAAAATATACAGGGAATGGCTGAATACGTTGCCCTGGCCCCAGGAAACAATACCCTCGAACACCAGCACCGCCAGCAGCGCACCAACCGGGTCAATAATGATGCCTTCCCAGGTCAGGATGTTGGCCAGCCGCGATGAAGGGCGAACGGCCCGCAGCAAAGGCGCAATAACCGTTGGCCCGGTCACGACCGTGATGGCGCCGAACAGCAGGGCAACTTCCCAGGGCACATCAAGAATCCAGCGGGCGGCCAGCGTACCAATAATGCTGGTGACCAGGGCACCGACGGGGATCAGGTTCCGGACCATCTTGCCGTGGTCTTTGATGTCCTCGTACCGGAGCGTGAGGCTGCCCTCAAAAAGAATAATCGCCACTGCAAGGGAGATCATCGGAAACAGCATGTCGCCAAAAACCGCTTCCGGTTGCAGCAACCCGGTGACCGGCCCGGCCAGAATGCCGCCAGCAAGCAGAAACAGAATGGCCGGCATGCGCACACGCCAGGCGGCCCATTGGCAGATAAGGGAAGTGAGGCCGATGCCAGCGAGGATCAGGGTGGTGCTTACGGCCATGAGCGTTCCGGTTGGTTAGAGATTGGCTTTGCGGGCAATCCGGTTCAGCAGCCGCGAAGCCGCGAAGAAACCGAAACTGGCAGTGACCGGGCTGGAGGCACCAAAGCCGGAGGCGCAATCGAGCCGCACCGGGCCTTCAGTGGCTGGCTTCTGCAGGCAGACTTCGCCATCCGGTGCCGGGTAGGTCAGTTGCTCCAGTGAGTAGACAGCCTCGATGCCGAAGCGCCGCTTCGGGTTTCGGGAAAAACCGTATTCCCGACGCAGCATATTACGAACCTTGGCCAGCAATGGATCCTGAGTGGTCTTGCTCAGGTCGGCCACCTGGATCTGGGTCGGGTCCATCTGGCCACCGGCACCGCCGGCACAGACAATCGGAATCTTGCGCCTCTGGCAGTGGGCAATCAGCGCCGCCTTGGCTTTCACGCTGTCGATAGCATC
>DATGNB010000068.1:0-43404 GCA_035306945.1 Marinobacter sp. | reverse complement strand
CCGACTGCCTCCACCGACCGGTGGCTGACCCTGGCGGTGCGGAACGACCGGGAGTGGCGGGCTCTGGTGGCGGTGATCGGCACCCCCGATGCCGCCGATGACCCGCGCTTTGCCCGGGCCGAGGCCCGGCGGGCCAACCGGGCCCTGGTTAATGAGCTGGTGAGCCAGTGGCTCAGAGGGCGTGGCGCTGAGACGACCGCCAAGCGGTTGCAGGCAAGTGGTGTCTGCGCTCATGCCTCCTGGAACATGCAGGAAATTGCCGATGACCCTCACCTCCGCCAAAGAGGCGCTCTGGTGCCGGTGGCGGACGCCAAATCGGTAAAAAGGTTTGCGGTGGGTATGCCCGCTCGGTTCGGGGCGGCTCCGGATGTCGGAATCCGGCGAGGAACCCCGGCGCTAGGGCAGGACGAGGAGTATGTCTTCGGCCACCTGCTTGGCCTGAGTTCCACCCAGCGCCAGAGCCTGGAAGACCGTCAGATCATTTTCTGAGCACCTTGCCGTGTTCAGGCAGGAACGCACGAACAATTATACAACTTGGCAGTGAGGCTAATGTTATGAGTCATAAACCGCTTGCAGGCCGCAGGGTTATTGAAATGGGCACCATGATTGCCGCTCCCTTCGCGACCCACATACTTTCTCAGCTCGGGGCAGAGGTGATCAAGGTTGAGCCGCCCACGGGAGATACCACCAGAGCGCTGGTTCGTGGTGGCCCGAGTGGAACTTTTATCGCCTACAACCATGGCAAGAAAAGCCTCGTGGTGGATCTGACCACTCCCGAGGGGCAGGCGGTATTCCATAAGCTGGCCGAAACCGCGGATGTGGTGATTCACAACCTGTCTCCGGCCGCGACCACAAAGCTCGGTATCACCCCGGAAGATCTCGCAAAAGACAACCCGGACCTCATCTACTGCCATGTTCGCGGGTATGCGGCGGGCCCGATGCACGACGGACTGGCGACCAACCCGGTGGCGGAAGCGGCAACCGGTGTTATGGACGATCATCGTATTGATGGCCGGCCCAGCCGCCTGGGGCCCTCGTATCATGATCAGTTTGCCGGTGCCTACGCGGTTATCCGGGTTCTTGCGGCGCTCATGAACCCTTCGCCCGGGCCGGACGAAAAATACATCGAAATCGGGCTCTACGAGACCGGGCTGCATATCGCCGCCCGGGACCTCGCCGGTATCCAGCTTAAAACCCAGCTGTTGGGGCGTCCGGAGAAGGAGGCGGGTGGAGAGTTTGCGATGCCCGGGTACGGTGCCTACCAGACCCGGGATGGCCGCTGGCTTTATCTTCTGGTGCTGACAGATGCGCACTGGCGGAAGCTGTCACAAGGGCTCTCGATGCCGGAAGCGGATGATCAGGAGCTGGCCGGCCTGCGGGAAAGGAAAAAGCAGCGGGACCGGGTGGAGGCGGCTGTCCGGCGAGCAATTGCCGGTTATGACTACGACGATGCGGTGAGCAGGCTCGAACGTGCCGGCGTCGGGTTTACCGAGGTCCTTCCCCTGGAGCGGGTACTGGAAGCCCCGCAAGCCCGGCACCCGGGAAAACTCAGGGCCCTGGATTTCGGCGGTCTGAGGTTTGAGGTTCCGGAGTTTCCGGGAGGGCTTGCTGTTGAGGCCGGGCTTGCGCCTCCGGGACTGGGTGAGCACACCCTGGAAATTCTGGGGCAGCTGGGATTTGACGAAGAGGCCAAAGCGAGCCTGGTCGCGGAGAACGCGGTATCCGTTCCGGATAAACAACGCCCTGTATGGGCACCCCGCAAATAACGGGGCGGGAGGCAGGGGGGCAGACCGCCCCCGGCTTCGGCCTGTTGTTGATTTGTTCGCTAACCCAAAGCCTTTCCAGGCGTTAAAGAGGAGCCCGGCCCGTGACCAGGACCGTTAGATTGGTAATTGGAGATCCGGTAGCCGAAAAAACCATAGAGCTGCCGATCTATATGGCCTCACTTGGCCACGATGTAGTGGACGTCCGGCCCCTGATCAGTCAGGGACTCCTGACCTATGACCCGGGCTTTGTCTCTACGGCTGCCTGCGAGTCAGGTATTACTTACATCAATGGTGATGATGGCATTCTCCTGCACCGCGGCTACCCCATTGAACAGCTGGCCAGCCGTTCTTCCTACGTAGAACTCTGCTACCTTCTTCTTTTTGGTGAGCTGCCAGGCCCGGGTCAGCTGGCTGAATTCCAGAGAGAACTGAAACGTCATGCCCGGGTGTCGCCACAACTCGAGGGCATTTTTGGCGGTTTTGCACGGGATGCGCATCCCATGGCGGTGCTTGGAGGGGTGATGGGCAGCCTGGCGGCCCACTACCACGACCAAACCGATAACTCCGATCCTGAAAACCGCACCCTGAATGCGATCCGCCTCATCGCTAAAATGCCGACCATCGCTGCGATGGTTTACAAACATGGCCTGGGCGAACCCTATTGTCGTCCCAGAGAGGATTTGAGCTACGCCGAAAACTTCCTGTATATGCTGTTTGGCAAACCGGATGAGCCGTTCAGGCCCAACCCGGTGTTTGCGCGGGCTCTGGACAGGATACTTCTGCTCCATGCGGACCATGAGCAGAATGCGTCGACCTCAACCGTAAGGCTGGCCGGCTCCACCGGGGCAAATCCCTTTGCCTGCATCGGTGCCGGTATTGCCGCGCTCTGGGGCCCTGCCCATGGTGGGGCTAACGAAGCAGTCCTCGCGATGCTTGACCAGATCGGCGATGACTCAGAAGAAAATATCCTGAAGTTTATCGACCGGGCAAAAGACAGGAGTGATCCTTTCCGTCTGATGGGCTTTGGCCACCGGGTTTACCGCAGTTTCGACCCGCGGGCCCGGGTAATGAAGCAGACCTGTGACGAGGTTCTGGCAGAGCTTGGCCAGGCCGATGATCCCAGGCTCCGTATTGCCCGGCGTCTTGAGCAGATTGCGCTTGAGGACGAGTACTTTGTCAGCCGGAAGCTTTATCCCAATGTCGATTTCTATTCCGGGATCATTCTGCAGGCCATGGGGGTTCCCACCAACATGTTTACGGTTATTTTTGCGATGGCGCGAACGGTCGGCTGGATATCTCACTGGCAGGAAATGGTGGCCAACGGGTTGAAAATCGCACGGCCCAGGCAGCTTTATACCGGGGTTGCCCGAAGAGATTACCAGGCTCAGGAGATTTGCTTCTATAATGAAGCCCGGAACAGTTCAGAACTCTAAAGCAGCCTGCCGTATTCTACGACCTTATGAACCCCATAAGAGAAATAGAAAGCTTGAGAATGGCTTGATCGGAATGACGGCCATCCTCAAGTTGTTGGCAGTTGCCCAGTCCCACATTTATAAAGTCGTGAAGCCCTATGATGGATTACCGAACCAAAGAGGAAAAAGTCGCTGATTATTTGCGCGAAGGGATTATTTCCGGCGTTTACCCCAGGGGGTCAAGGCTCAAGCAGGCTGAGATTGCACAGGAGCTTGGCCTCAGTATTACGCCAGTGCGTGAGGCGTTGAAGCTCCTTGAGGCCGAAGGATACATAAAGCGCGATTCCTATAAAGGCGCTTCTATCGTTCCCTTTGATGCGGCGACGTCAGAAGAAGTTCATCAGTTGAGGCTGCTTCTTGAGGCAAAGCTGGTTCAGGCGGCTGTGGAAAAGGCCACTTCCAAGGATATTGAAGAGTTGCGGCTTCTGGAAAAAGAGTTTGAAGAGGCGTTTGCCAGTGGCGATCGCGCTATCGCCCGGGGCGTGAACTATCGCTTCCACCGGAAGATGTACGATATCGCCGGGATGCCCCATACCCTGCACTTTGTGCAGATACTGTGGGCCCGTTACCCGTTTGATCTGATCAATATGGCCAGTGGCAGAAGCAGCCGGGCTATTGAAGAGCACAATGAGATTATCGAGGCAATCTGTGCACGGGATGCCGCTGGGGCGGTTTTTGCAATGCGAAAACACATTGAATCCGGGTGGGAGGTTCTGAAAGCCTCCGTGGCTGAGAGTCTCGAATCCTAAAGTTGTGACTGGCCGACGAAAACGAAAATCCCCGGCCGGAGCCGGGGTAATCCTGAGTTAACTTCTGACAGGAAGAATCAGAAGTTGTACTGCGCAGCAAACAGAATCCGGTTGGCGTCGCCATCCGAGCCGTCTACGTTCTCCCGTTTCAGGAACTGGTACTCAACGCCCATCATGACGTTTTTCACCGGTGTCCACTGGTAGTTGGCCATCACGGCCTGGTTGCTTTCACTCTCGTCTCCGACAGCGAGGCCGTCGTCAACCGCATCGTCCCAGTCTACTTCTACATAACCGTAGCCGATGTTAATGCTGCGGCCGCCACCCAGGTTAATGCCGGCACCGATAGAGCCGCCGTAGCCGGCGAGGGTCTCAACATTACCGCTGGCGTCCACATAACCGCTGTCCGCGCCGTAGTCATCGCCAGAGCGGTACAGATAGCTGCTGGCGCCATCGGTATAGCTAAGCGTACCCTGGATGGTGATCATGTCGCTCACGGCCATCCGTGCGGCGACAAAGGTTGCAAAGCCAAAGGCATCGTCATCAACAGAGCCGTCATCGTAACCGATCTGATGCGCCAGCACGGCGGCGCTATAGGAGAGCCCGCCCTGCGACTCCTCAAACCGTGCGGTGACTGCCGGCATGCTGGTTTTGTCTTCAGGGCTGCCCAGAATACTGCTATTGGGCTCTTCCAGAGAGAAAGACAGAGGGCCGGTTGTATAACGAGCCTGGGCGACACGGCCCTGCAGGCCAGCGAGGCCCGGAAGCGAGTCGAAGTCCAGGGTTGTGGTGCTGCCGACAAAACTGGTGAAGTTAGACCAGGTCTGGCCCATCAGAACGCCGTTGTACTCGCCAAACGCGTGGCGGAGGCGGAGGCTGCCACCACGGAAGTCGCCTTCTACGGTAACGCTTACACCTTCAGGTGACACGGTTTTGAAACCAAGGCGGCTCTGTACTGCGTCAGCGCCAAAGTGGCCATCGGCACCATCACTGCCCGAGGTATTTATGGCGTTGAATGATCCGGAGCGGGTTGAGGCTGATACGTCCTCATCAATGTCGTAGCTTGCGTTAAGGCGCGCGTAGCCATAAACGCTGACTTCGTAATCGTTGACATTGAAGTTAACCGCGCTCGCCTGACCGGCTGCGCCAAACGCAGCGATAACTGCCGTCGCACGAATGGCCATCCGCAGTTTGTTATTTTGCATCTTTGTTGTCTCCACATCTTTATTGTTGTTGGACCCATCTTCAACTTAGTTACGGATAGGTGACAATTCAAATCGAATTTGATGATTTTTAGACCAACGTCTATAGACGCTGTTTGCAAACAGCACCCCTAAACCGGTCCGGACCCGCTTTTTCTGTCTTATTTGGTCGCTTTTCTTATGTGGGGAGTGGCGTATTATGGGATAGTTAACCCTGTCATTTATTAATAAGTCACTGAGAGATACCCATGAACAGAGAGCCTGTATCACGCGAACTTTTTGACGACGTTATGGTACCCAACTATGCCCCCGGCGATATTATTCCGGTGCGCGGCGAAGGCTCTCGTGTGTGGGATCAGAATGGCCGGGAATTTCTGGATCTGCAGGGCGGTATTGCGGTGACCAGCCTTGGCCACGCCCATCCGGGCCTGCTGGGCGCATTGCAGGAGCAGTCGGAAAAAATCTGGCACTTGTCGAATGTGATGACCAACGAGCCGGCTCTGCGCCTCGCCAAAACCCTGTGCGACCTTACCTTTGCGGAGCGGGTGTTTTTTGCCAACTCCGGCGCCGAGGCCAACGAAGCCGCTTTCAAGCTGGCGCGCCGTTATGCCTGGGAACATTATGGTCCGGAGAAGCATGAAATCATCTCTTTTGAAAACGCTTTTCATGGCCGCACACTGTTTACGGTCAGTGTGGGCGGACAACATAAATATCTGGAAGGCTTTGAGCCGGCCCCGGGCGGTATACACCACGCTGAATTCAATAACCTGGAGTCGGTAAAGGCGCTCATCTCCAAAGAGAAAACCTGCGCGGTTGTGGTTGAACCTATCCAGGGTGAGAGCGGGGTGCTTCCGGCCGACCCGGCCTTCCTGGCGGGCCTGCGCCAGCTCTGTGACGACAATAATGCTTTACTGATTTTTGATGAGGTTCAGACCGGCGTTGGTCGTACAGGCCACCTGTATGCCTATCAGATGTATGGTGTTACACCGGATATCCTGAGCAGTGCCAAAGGCCTGGGCGGGGGCTTCCCGGTGGCGGCGATGCTCACCACGGCCCGGGTAGCCGCGAGTCTGGGCGTGGGCACCCACGGCAGCACCTATGGCGGCAATGCCCTGGCCTGTGCCGTCGCCCAGAAGGTGATTGATACCGTCAGCCAGCCAGAGATTCTCAAAGGCGTAAATGCGCGTTCGGAAAAGCTCCGTAAAGGCATGATGGACATTGGCGAACGCTATGGGGTGTTCGCACAGGTACGCGGCCCCGGTTTACTGCTAGGCTGTGTATTGACAGAACAATGGCAGGGCAGAGCCCGGGATTTCCTGGATGCCGGCCTGGAAGAGGGCGTGATGGTGCTGATGGCCGGAGCGAATGTGGTCCGCCTGGCACCCTCCCTCATCATTCCGGAAGTCGATATCGACGAAGCGCTGGAGCGCTTTGAAGCAGCGGTTAAAAAGCTGACGGCTTAATGGAATGGGGTAGATGTCGCCGTTAAAATGGCCCCCGCTCCGTCAGCTTGTGGCAGGGGAGCACAGGGTATGTGGCGAGTCCGTCCGGCCCAACGGGGTGACCAGCAAAAGATACTGGATCTGGCTGTGGGGCAAGGCCCGCGGCTGTCGTCTACCTTACCGAAAACCGAAGGCGGCCTGGGCGAGCGGATTGCCCGGGCTGCCGCCTCCCTGGCTGGCCCTGCGCCGGAGATGCCCCGGCGTATCCTGCTGGTACTGGAGAACATCGAAACCGGGGAGATCGCCGGTACCGCCGGTATTGATGCCCGGGCCGGGAATGGCGAGCCCTTCTACAACTATCGCCGTGACCACCTGATCCATGCCTCCCACGAACTGGGCATCGCCCGTCGTGTGGAGATGCTGTACCCCAGCCACGCCCTGACCGACCGTACCCTGCTGTGTGCCTTCAGTCTGCGTGCCGATCTCCGGGACAGTCAGGCTTTCGAGCTGCTTTCGCGGGCCCGGATGTTGTTTATTGCCAGCCATCGCAGCTGGTTTACCCGGCAGATCGCGGTGGAGATACAGGGTGTTCAGGACGACGACGACGGCGTACCTTTCTGGGACAGCCTGGGCCGGCATTTTTTTAATATGGATTTCCAGACCGCGGATCAGCACTCCGGCCAGCTCAGCAAGACCTTTATTGCCGAACTGATGCCGTCAAACCCCATCTACGTAACCCTCCTCAGCAAGCCGGCCCAGGCGTCTCTTGGCCAGCCCCACCCGGACACCCGGGCCAACTATCAGCTGTTGCACCGGGAGGGGTTCCAGGAGGGCAGCTATCTGGATATTTTTGACGGCGGACCGGTTCTGGAAGCGCGTACCGATGGCTTGCGGACGCTGGTTACCGCCCGTCTCAAAACCTTGCACGGAAGCCACCAGAACGAGGGAGAAACCTGCCTGATTGCGGCCGGTGAGGGCGCAGGGTTCCGGTGCCTGCTCACGCAGGTTGCGGAAACCCTGGACGATCAGGTGAAAGTCCCGGTGAGCACCTGGCATGGACTGGAAAAGAGCGCCGGTGACCCGGTGAGGATCTCTCCACTGTAACCGAACCACCCGGGAGGAACTGACATGTTGGTGATCCGCGCCGTGCAGCCCGATGATCTGGATGACCTGTATGCCATGGCGGAGGGGGCTGGCAAGGGCATGACCTCCCTGCCCGCAGACCGGGAGCTGTTACGCCGGAAGATCCAGCGCGCCGGTGAGGGTTTTAACCAGCGTTGCGCGCCGGAAGCCGGCCTGTACCTGTTTGCCCTGGAAGATACGGAGACCGGGCGGGCCGTGGGCATCAGCGGTATTGAGGCCCGGGTCGGGCTTGAGGAGGTGTTCTATAACTACCGTCTGAGCCTGACCGTGAACGCCTCCCGCGAGCTGGGCGTCCATGTCCGTACCCCCACGCTTCACCTGTCCAACGATATGACCGACACCACCGAGATTGGCTCCCTGTTGCTCGCTGATGAGTACAAGGGCGGCGGTAACGGACTGCTGTTGTCCCGGTGCCGGTTCATGTTCCTGGATGATTTCCGCAGGCATTTCTCGGAAAAAGTCTTTGCTGAAATGCGCGGTATTTCGGATCAGCACGGCCGCAGCCCGCTCTGGGATGCCCTCGGCAGCAAGTTCTTTGACATGGAGTTCAGCGAAGCAGATCGCCTGTCAGGGCTGGGGAACAAGTCGTTTATCGCGGAGCTGATGCCCAAGTACCCGATCTACCTGCCCATGCTGCCGGATTCGGCCCGGGCCGCCATTGGCCGGGTCCACGACAACACCCGCCCGGCACTGAAAATGCTCGAGGCGGAAGGTTTCAATTTTAACGGCATGATCGATATTTTTGACGGTGGGCCGGTGGTGGAAGCCTTTGTGCACAGCATCCGGACGATCCGTGAATCTGTGAGCCGGCATGCTAAGGTGGTAAGTACACCGGTCAACCTTCAGGTACCCGCAGAACAGCGGGTCATGATTTCTAACCGCTCCTTCCGCCACTTCCGGGTAACCACCATTCCCGCTGAGTGCGTTGGGCCGGAAACGGTCAGGCTTCCGCCGCAGGTGGCAGAGGCCTTGCAGGTGGCGTCCGGGGACCCGGTCCGGCTTGCGCCCCTGAAAGATCAGATACGCCTTTCTCATCGGAGGTAAAAATGACGGCACTGTCAGGACATCTCTTTATCGGCGGGCTGTGGATGCAGGGCCACGGCGGACCCTTTGAATCATTACAGCCAGTCTCCGGCGACACCGTGTGGGATGGTAACGCCGCCAGTATCGAAGACATCGATGCCGCGTTGCGAGAAGCCCGTGCGGCCTTTCTGGGTTGGCGCAGCAAAAGTCTGGCGGAGCGCCAGTCTGTGGTTGAGGCGTTCGCTGATCTTGTGGAAAAAAACAGCGAAGAGCTGGCCCGGCAGATCGGACTGGAGACCGGCAAACCCCTCTGGGAAGCCCGTACTGAAGTGGCGGCCATGATTGGCAAGATTCCGGTTTCGCTTAAAGCCTGTAATGTTCGTACCGGCCAGTCGGAGTCTGAGGTTGCCGGCGGGCGGGCCGTGTTGCGGCATCGCCCCCACGGCGTGGTGGCGGTGTTTGGCCCCTATAACTTTCCCGGGCACTTGCCTAACGGCCATATTGTACCGGCGCTGCTGGCGGGTAATGCCGTGGTCTTCAAGCCCAGCGAGCATACGCCCGGAGTGGCCGAGATGACCGTCCGGCTGTGGGAAAAAGCCGGTCTGCCAGATGGCGTACTCAATCTGGTACAGGGCGGTGCCGCCGCGGGGGAGTGCCTGGCACGGCACCCGATGGTGGACGGGCTCTTCTTTACTGGCAGCTCCCGCGTAGGCCACGCTCTGCACGAACAGTTTGGTGGCCAGCCAGAAAAAATTCTCGCTCTGGAGATGGGCGGGAACAACCCGCTGATTGTTCAGGGCGTAAGCGATGTGTATGGCGCCGTGCACCATACCATTCAGTCGGCTTTTCTCTCGGCCGGCCAGCGCTGTACCTGTGCCCGCCGGTTGCTGGTGCCAAAAGGGAAAAAAGGGGATGACTTCATTGCCCGGCTGGTGACCGTGGCCGCCAGGCTCACCGTGGCGGAGTTTGATGCCGAACCTCAGCCGTTCATGGGGTCGGTGATCTCGCCGCAGGCCGCCGACCAGCTCCTTGAGGCTCAGCAGAACATGCTGTCGCAGGGCGCCACGGTGCTGCTGGAAATGAAGCGCCTCAGGAAAGGCACTGGTTTGCTGTCGCCGGGGATTCTGGACGCCACCGGAGTCGGGCTTGAGGACGAGGAGCACTTCGGGCCGTTGCTCACCGTCTACCGGTACAAGAGTTTTGACGATGCGCTCGAGCTGGCCAACAGCACCCGCTTTGGCCTGGCAGCGGGGGTTCTGAGCGATGACCGCAAGCTCTATGAGCGTCTGCTGGCAGAGGCCCGGGCCGGGATCGTGAACTGGAACCGGCCGCTCACCGGTGCCAGCAGTGCAGCGCCTTTCGGCGGTGTGGGGGCCAGTGGCAACCATCGCCCGAGTGCTTTCTATGCCGCGGATTACTGCGCCTGGCCAATGGCCTCGCTGGAGTCTGCCAGATCGGAGTTGCCGGAGTCGCTGGCACCGGGCCTGAGCTTTGACTGATCCGGAGCCGATGCCATGACCATTCACGCAGTTGAAGCCAATTTTGATGGCCTGGTGGGGCCCACCCACAATTATGCCGGATTATCCTGGGGTAATGTCGCCTCCCGGGCCAACGCCCGGGCCGTGGCAAACCCCCGCCAGGCAGCCTTGCAGGGGCTGGCCAAGATGAAGGAACTGGCGAACCGGGGGTATCTGCAGGGCGTATTGCCACCGCATGAGCGGCCCCACCTCCCGACCCTGAAAGAACTGGGCTTTACCGGCACCGAGGCGCAGATACTGGAGAAGGCGGCCCGGTCCGACCCGACCCTCCTGGCTGCCGTCAGCTCCGCAGCTGCGATGTGGACCGCCAACGCAGCAACTGTCTCTCCGAGCGCAGATACGGAAGACCACCGGGTACACTTCACCCCGGCTAACCTGAGCGCCAAGTTCCACCGGTCCATCGAACACCGGGTGACCGGACGGGTACTGAAAGCGATCTTCAGTGACGAGAGTTACTTTGCCCACCATCCGGCGTTGCCATCAGTGAGCCAGTTCGGCGACGAAGGGGCGGCCAATCACACCCGCTTCTGTGCCGGCTACGGGCAGCCGGGGGTTGAGCTCTTTGTCTACGGCCGGGAGGCGTTCAACGAACGCGCTCCGGCGCCAAAACGCTATCCGGCCCGGCAGACTCTGGAAGCATCCCGGGCGATTGCCCGGTTGCACCGGCTGCGGGATCGCAGTTGTGTGTTTGCGCAGCAGAATCCCGCTGCCATTGATGCCGGTGTGTTCCACAACGATGTGATCGCGGTGGGTAATGGCAACTGTCTTTTCTATCATGAGCTGGCGTTTCTGGATGAGGCCCGGGTATTGTCCGACCTCCGGGAACGGCTGGAGGGGACGGAGCTGGTACCGGTTCGGGTCAGCTCGGCCGATGTTCCGGTTGAGGACGCCGTCGCTTCCTATCTGTTCAACAGCCAGTTACTGAATTCCCACGATGGCATGCTGTTGGCGGTCCCCGGCGAGTGCCGGGAAGTGGCGTCGGTGAGCCGTTATCTGGATCGGCTGCTGGAGCAGGACGGACCGATCACCCGGGTGGAAGTCTTTGATGTAAAACAGTCCATGCAAAATGGGGGTGGACCGGCGTGCCTCCGGCTGCGGGTGGCCCTGAATGACGAGGAGCGGCGGGCGGCCAACCAGGGGGTGATTCTCACTGATGCCTTGTATGAGCGCCTGACCTCATGGGTAAATGCGCACTATCGGGAGGAGCTGACGCAACACGACCTGGCCGATCCCATGCTGCTGGAAGAGACCCGTAAAGCGCTGGACGAGCTGACCGGCATTCTGGGGCTGGGGTCTATCTACGACTTCCAGCTTTAAGCCTTACTCACTGGCAAGGGAATGAGTGAGCATGTCCATGGAATGCTGAATCAGAAGGTCGGCCTGGGACGCCGGCAGCGCTGCGGCTTCGGCCTGGCACAGGAGAATCACTCCATGCAGGGCACCACGTAAATACAGGGCCGTCTGGGCGGGTGAGGTGATCCGGGCCCGGCTCATGGTACCGTCCTGTAGCCCTTTGTGGATGGCCGCCTCCATCAACTGCATCAATTCATTTCTTGAGCAGAGCATTTCGGAGACCTGCTCATCCTCAGCCTCGGCCATGGCGGTCGAGGCTTTGGTCAGGGCTGAGAAATAGTCGGGCTCTTCCTGGTAAAACCGGTAATACGCCTCTCCCATCGCCCGGATCTGCGCCAGCCCGGTATCGGACTGAGCCAGCGCGTTCTGAAACCGATCCACCAGGCTCTGGCCTGCGCGCAGCATGATCCCGCGCTGAATGGCCGCTTTATCCCTGAAGTACACATACAGCAGAGCCCGGCTCAGGCTGGCGGTGCGTGCGATGTCATCCATTGACGTGCGCTCATAGCCTTTTTCGGCAAAGACGCACTCAGCAGCGTCGAGAATGGTGTCGTACCTTTCCTGTTTTTCCCGTTCACGGCGTGTTTTCAATGGCTCGTTCATGGTGGTCCTGATTCATCTGTTCTGGCCGGAATAGTAACTGATAATGAGTGAGAGCGGGCTGTTGACAAATTGTCAAAGAGTGACATTATGTCTGAAAATAATAGCGGTGCCCAATCATGTCATTCTTTAATCAGCCCTTGTCTCTTGCGCTTTCCGGCCTCTTGTTGGCCATGGTCTCCATTTCCGGTTGCTCCAGCGGTGCCTCTGAACAGCCGGCCGATCAGCGGGTCCCGGTCAGGGTGGCGGAGGTAACCGGTGGCCAGGCGGTCGAACCGCCGCTGAGGTTCTCCGGTATTGTTCGTGCGACACAGCGGGCGACGCTCACCTTTCAGGTTAGTGGAATGCTCAGATCCCGGCCTGTGGAACTTGGCCAGACGGTTGAAGCCGGCGATGTGCTGGCGCGGGTGTATAACCCGGCGCTGGAACCCGCCCGGGACTCGGCCGCCGCGCGCCTGGACGAGCTGAAAACCCAGTACGAGCAGGCCCAGCGGGAGTGGGAACGGTCGAGCCGGCTGCATGAGCGGGGCGTGGTTTCGGAACAGAATCTGGAACAGATTGCCGCCCGGCGGGATGCCCTGAACGCCAGCATGGCGACGGCTCGGGCGGCGCTGGCTGAAGCCACGCGCCTGCTGGATGAAAGTGTTCTCAAGGCGCCCTTTGCGGGCCAGATTGAGGCGCTGCTGATTGAGCAGGACGAGTTTGTGTCAGCCGGTCAGCCGGTGATCCGTTTGTCTTCGCCGCTGGGCCGTGAAGTGGAAGTACGGGTGCCGGCACATTTGCTGAGCCACGTGCGGCTCGGCCAGGCGCTGCCGGTATGGCGGGTTCAGGATCGCCTCCGGGAGCCGGCCAGCGGTACGGTGGTTGAGATTGCCCAGGGTAGCTCGATCCGGGGAGAGCTGCACCAGGTGCTCGTCAGCGTACCCTCGGATTCGCTCGCGGCCGGCGAGCCGGTAGAGGTGGGTATTACGCCAATGCGTGAGTCCGCCGTCGCGGTGCCGCTGCTGTCAGTGGTTCGTGACAGCAGCGGCACCAGCGTGTACCGCATAGCAGACGCCCGGGCCCGCAAGATCCCGGTGGTGGTGGACCGGGTGATCGGGGAGCGGGTGGTGCTCCGGACCGGGGCTCTGACTCCGGGAGACCAGGTGGTCTACGCCGGCATGACCCGGCTGGTGGACGGCGACCAGGTGGAGATCCACTGATGCTTCGCCGTCTGCTCGGTTACCAGCGATTGCTGGGTATGGTGGTTGTCATGCTCTGTGTGACCGGCATCGCTGCCTACAGCACCATGCCCCGGCAAGAGGACCCGACCTTTCCGTACCGGGTGGGGATGATCACCGTCCAGTATCCCGGTGCCAGTGCCGAAGCCATTGAACGGTTGGTGTTGAGACCCCTGACCGACGAGTTGCGGCAGGTAGACGAGCTCGACTGGAGCGAAGGTACGGCGCGCACCGGCGTGGCCCTGGCAAGGCTGAGGCTGAACGACGACATATACGACACCGATGCGGCCTGGGACCGGGTACGCCAGGCCATGGCGCGGGCGCAACAGGATTTCCCCGATGATGTCGGTCTGATGACCCTGGATGACCGCATGATCGACATCCCGGCGGTGGTACTGGCGGTGGCGGGCTCGGCTTCCGTCACCGACCTCTCCAGAGCCGCCGAACGGCTCAAGCAGAACCTGCTGGATATTCCCGGGGTCTCCCGGATTGAACTCGAAGGCGATGCCGATGAACAGATTACCCTGGCACTGGACGACGCCGCCTTGTACCGGTTGGGGGTCGCTCCCAGGCAGGTGCTGACGACGCTGGCGCGCCGTAACCAGACCACGCCGGGCGGCTTTGTTGTAGTAGAGGGCAAGCGTCTCTCGGTACTGCCAAATACGGAGTTTGCAGACATTGAGGCCATTCGTGCCACACCCCTTGAGCTGCCCGACGGCTCCCAGGTGCCTTTGTCCGCGATAGCGGAGGTCTGGCGGGGGCCGGCAGAACCACGCCAGCCGGAAACCTGGATGGATGGTGAACGGGTGGTTCTGGTGTCCGTCATCATGGCTGAGGGATCAACAGACGCGCTCCGGTTTGGTGAACGCATCCGGGCGCGTCTGGCACTGATCAGTGACGATTTTGCACCCTACGAAATCCGGGAGATGTTTTTCCAGCCCGATAACGTAGCGGAACGACTGGACGAGCTGGTATGGAGCCTGATTCTGTCGGTTCTGATTATTGTTGCGGTGCTGTTTGTCGGAATGGGCATACGCATGGGCCTGCTGGTGGCCTCCATCCTGCCGCTGGTATCGGTGATCAGTATCGGACTCTACGATCTGGGCGGCGGCGTTCTGCATCAGATCGCAGTTATCGGCATGGTGATCTCCCTGGGTATCCTTATCGATAATGCGATCGTCATCGTCGAAAGCCTCCAGGGCCATCTGGACGCCGGGTTGTCCAGGCCGGAGGCGTTATCGACCGCCATCCGGGAACTGGCCGGCCCGCTGGGTGCCGCCACCGGCACCACCCTCGCGGCCTTTATGCCCATGCTGATGGCCAAGGGTGGCTCGGCGGATTTCACCCGGGGTATACCGGTGATGATCATGCTGACGTTGTCCGTGAGCTACCTGCTGGCGATTTCGGTGGTACCGATACTGGCCTCCCGTTTGCTCAGGCGTCAGAAAAACGCCCATCAGGACCGACTGATCGGGCTGGCCCGGCGGCTTGGCAACCTGGTTCAGCGTTACCCCGCCCGGTTAATTGCCCTGGGGGCCCTGCTGGTGGTCGCAAGCCTGGCGCTGGTCCCCTTTATGGCGCAGCAGTTCTTCCCCAATGCCGATCGCCCGGTCGTGGTACTGGAAGTGCGTTTGCCGGAGGGAACGGATCAGGCCCGGACGGCAGAGGCTGCGGCCGACCTCGAGCGTGTATTGCGTGCCCGTGCCGAAACGCAGCAGGTACACCGGTTTGTGGGTTTTGCCGGCCCTGCGTTTTATTACAACCTGCAAAAGTTTCCCCAGGCACCTAACCGCGCCAGGCTGGTGGTCCGTACGCCGAGCCTTGAGGATACCGTCGAACTGATTGACTGGGTCCGGCACGAGCTGGCACCGACGCTGCCCGAGCTGGAGATTTCGGCCGATACCCTTGGCCAGGGGCCGCCACGCACCGCTCCGGTGGAGATCCGCATTTACCATCCCGAGGATCGCACCCGGGCCCGGGCTACCGAGCAGATCTTTGCGGCGCTAAGGGGCGTCAACGGCACGGTTGATGTCCGGCACGACCTTGATATCGGGGTCCCCAGCATTGCCATCAACGTGGACGATGCCACGGCCGCCCGTTATGGGTTAACCCGGGCCGATGTGGCCCAGAGCCTTTACGGCCAGAGCTACGGCGTGGTCGCAGAGCGATACCGCCAGGAGGATGATCCCATCCCGATTGTGTTGCGGTCGCGAGAGGGGACGGCGCTTTCGCTGTCACGGCTGTTGTCGGTCAACACCTACAACGATGCCGGGGATGCGATTCCGCTCTCGGCGCTGGCGACGGTGGAGACTACCTGGGAGCCGGCCGCCCGTTACCTGCGTAATGGGGTCAGAGTGAATGCGGTCAGTGCCAACCTGGAGGACGGTTACAGTTTCAGCCATGCCCTGGACGGCCTGTTTGCCACCCTGGAGGCGCAGCCTTTGCCGGCCGGTACAAGAATCGAGCTGGGCGGGGATGCCGAGGGCTCAAGTGAAGCCAACACCGCGCTGCTGACAGCGGCCCCTGTTGGTATGCTGCTCCTGCTGTTTTTCCTGTTACTTCAGTTTAATTCCTTCCGGCGGGTCTGCATTATTCTGCTGACGGTGCCCCTGGCCGCCGTTGGGGTCATACCGGGGCTGGTGCTGTCGGGCTCACCTTTTGGTTTTCAGTCGTTGCTTGGGGTGATTGCGCTGGTAGCGATCGTCGTCAACAACGCCATCGTGTTGCTGGATGTGGTGGACCGCGAACTGGCACTCGGACGTGAAATTACCGAGGCCGTACGTACCGCTGTGGTTCAGCGCACCCGGCCGATTCTGCTGACCACCGCCACCACCGTGGCCGGGCTCCTGCCGCTGGCATTCTCCAGCTCGACCCTGTGGCCGCCGATGGCCTGGGCCATCATCTCCGGGCTGCTGGCTAGCACCATGCTGACCCTGTTGGTGGTGCCCTCAGTTTGCATAAAGCTGATCAGGCCGCCGACCGGGGTTACGGAAGCTGTGTCCGCCTGAGCCGGTGGCAGGGCCGGCGGGTTATCCGGCCCTGAACTCCTCCGCCACCCGGATCATCAGGCCTGCCCGCTGTCCGGTCGGCACCCGGGGGTTAGGGAACACCACCGCTTCGGGCGTGGTGCCCACCCGATAATGCCCGGCACTGTCGTGCCAGATCACAGTGCCTGGCGGGTACGGGGTAAAATTTTCTGCATCGTCCGGCACATGGAACCGGAACGACGGCCCTGTATTCAGCACTTCATGCACCACTTCAAACACCGTCAACTGCTCAAGCGGCGGCTGGGTCGCCGGCGGTGGGGTCCCGGCAAACCGGCGCCGGAGTGCCTGTTCGATACCCCGAAAGCGCCGCAGGTCGTTGTGCCCGAACTTCTCGACCTTACCCAGCTCTATGGTAAAGCTCTGGGCTTGCAGCACACTGGCGGTAAATGAAGAAAAGACGGTGGATGCCCGGTGCTGTAACAGTAATGTGTCGACCTCCGCCTCCAGCAGGAACCGGCACTGAGCTGCGGGCACCGTGCGCCCGGGCACAAACGGGTAGAGGGCAAAGCGCTCACGCTTTGAGGGCCGGATCGCCGTGTGCAGATCGTAATGGCTCAGGGCAAAGCCCGGGTGCGCCGTCGCAAACTGCCGGCACACCTCCTCCAGAAACCGCGCCCGGCGGGCCTCCGGCAGGCCTGCGTGGTCCGCCTGCCGGTGCGCGCCACGGAACAGCCGGTTCATATTCACATCCACAAATCGCTGCCCCGACACCATTGCGGGCGGATTCCCCAGAATCAGCAGCAGCGGGCACCCGAGCTGCCAGGCCCCGGCAAGTAACTCCGACACCAGCCCGTTCAGGACTTCAACTGGCGCGGTTTCGTTCCCATGGATGCCAGCCGATACGATCAGCGCTTCCCGGGGAACGTTTTGCTGTTGCACGGAGGGCGTCAACCACAGAACACCACTCGCCTTGCGGCAAACCCGGGTGCCGTCCGGCAATGCCTGCCTGAGTTCGGGGAGGTCGGTCTGTGCTGAGGCAAGGGTGTGAGCCAGCCAGTCAGGATGAGAGTCAAAAAGAGGGCCGGATGAGCTCATAGATCCCCCGCAACGGTTTGTGGGGCTACCCGTTGGCTGGCCGCTGGTGCCGCAACAGATGATTTTCCAGCTTGCGGAAAGCAAACACCAGAATGAACGTCAACGCCATGTAACACAGTGCCACAAAAATGAATGCCTCAAAAGGCGCATAGAACCGGGAGTAGATATTCCGGGCCGCTCCGGTGAGGTCGACAATCGTCACCACACTGGCGATGGCACTGGCGTGCAGCATGAAAATGACCTCGTTGGAATAGGCCTGGACCGCCCGCCGAGCAGCGCTGGGCAGGACGATCCGGCGCATCCGGAGGAACCAGTTCATACCGTAGGCCTTGGCCGCCTCGATCTCGCCGTGGGGCGTTGACACGATCGCCCCGCGGATAATCTCGGTGGTGTAGGCGGCGGTATTCAGGGTGAAAGCCAGCAGGGCCGGGTAGAACGGTTCTTTGAAGATATCCCACCAGAAAGTGCCCTGGATACCGGGAATCTGGGCCACCCCGTAATAGATAATGTACAGCTGGATCAGTAACGGCGTGCCGCGAAACAGGTAGGTGAACAGCCAGATAGGGCCAGAGACCCAGCGGTTGTTAACGGTGCGCAGGATGGCCAGAGGCACTGCAATGATCAGGCCGATCACCAGCGACATGAACACCAGGTGTACCGTGGTCACCAGCCCGTCCCAATACTCCATCACGGTCAGGGCGGTGAAGATGTCGTTCTGGTTCAGCCAGTCAGCAATAAAATCAGGCATTGGTCAATTCCCCCGGACCACGCCGACGTTGGCCCGCCTGTCGAGCCATTTGATAAACAGTTCGGATCCGGCTGTGAGCGCCAGATAGACAGCAGCGACCGGAATGAAAAAGTGGAACGGCATACGCTCGGCTTTGGCGGCCTCTTCGGCCACGCGGACCATATCAGTCAGGCCGATGATCGACACCAGGGCCGTGGTTTTCAGCAGCACCTGCCAGTTGTTGCCGATGCCGGGCAGGGCGTGGCGCAGCATCTGAGGCACCATTACCCGGCGGAAGGTGTGCCAGGTGCTGAAGCCGTAGGCGCGGGCCGCCTCGATCTGGCCCTTTTCCACGGCCAGGAAAGCACCCCGGAAGGTTTCGGTCATATAAGCTCCGAAGATCAGGCCGATGGTGACCACGCCGGAAATAAACGGATCAAACTGGAAGAAGAAATCGATCTCCCGGGTTTCCCACAAATAATCTGATAAGGCATTTACCGCCACCTGACCGCCGTAATAGAACAGCAGCATCATCACCAGGTCTGGCACGCCACGAATAAGCGTGGTGTAAGCGGTAGCGACACCGGTGAGTACCCGGCTGCCAGAGAGTTTGGCCGAGGCGCCGAGCAGGCCCAGAGTGAGGGCCAGTGCCAGGGAGAGGAAGGCCAGTTCAATGGTCACCACAGCCCCTTCGGCAAGGGCCGGGCCATAGCCTTTCAGATCAAGCATGGAAACATCCGGAAAGCGGGGGGAGCAACCCGCAGGCTGCTCCCGGAGTCAAAATCAGATCTTGATATCGTAACTGAAGTATTTATTCATGATGGCATCGTAGCTGCCGTCTTCTTTCAGTTGCTTCAGCGCGGCGTTGACTTGTTCAGCCAGTTTGGTGTCACGCTTGCGCATGGCCACGCCCACGCCTTCACCCAGTTTTACCGGCTCGCCCACTTGCTTGTAGCCTTCCCTGTTCATGATCGTTTGTTCACCCACCGGGTAATCCACGAAGACCGCATCCAGGCGCTGGCCTTCGAGATCAAGAACCATGTCTTCAGCTGTGGTGTAGCGTTTGATGCTCACGGTGCTGCTCATGTTTTCGGTAACATAGGTATCCATGGTGGTACCACGCTGTACCCCAACGGTTTTCCCTTCCATGGCGTCCAGATCCGTGACGTCGGTATCAAACGATTCCGGAGCGAACCAGGCACCCGGGGTGATGTAGTACGGGTCTGAGAACAGAACACGCTCGGCACGCTCCGGCGTGATCGACATGGAGGACATGATGAGGTCGAACTTGCGCGCGAGCAGGCCGGGAATCATTCCGTCCCACGCCTGAATAACAAACTCGCAGTTGGCTTCGAGCTGTTCACACACCGCCGCCGCCAGTTCGACTTCAAAGCCGGTCAGTTCGCCGTTGTCGTCGCGATACTCAAACGGCTCATAGGGAATATCAAACGCGATACGCAGGTCCTGGGCCTGAGCCGCACCCGTCATCATGGTCAGAGCACAGCCAGCTGCAACAAGCAGTTTTTTCATGTGTCACTTCTCCGATAAGTTGCCTGTTAAGGCTTTATTCTTTGTGGAAGTTTGGGTTCTGCTACCAGCTTCAAGATAGCACCGGCGGTCAGAACTTGGGAGCAAGAAATTGCTTCATGCGCTCAGACTCCGGATGGTCAAATACCTTGTCCGGGGTTCCCTGCTCCTCGATCACGCCCTGATGCAGGAACAGGACCTGAGTGGACACATCCCTTGCAAATGCCATTTCGTGCGTCACCACGATCATGGTGCGGCCTTCCTCGGCCAGACTTTGCATGACTTTCAGCACCTCACCGACCAGTTCCGGGTCCAGGGCGGAGGTGGGTTCATCAAACAGCATGACTTCCGGTTCCATGGCCAGGGCGCGGGCGATGGCTGCCCGCTGTTGCTGGCCGCCGGACATCTGGGCCGGGTAATAATCCTTGCGCTCGTAGATACCCACTTTATTGAGATAGGCCTCGGCCCGCTCGATGGCTTCTTTCCTGGGAATCTTAAGAACATTGACAGGTGCTTCTATGATGTTTTCCAGCACCGTCATGTGAGACCAGAGGTTGAACCCCTGGAATACCATGGAAAGCCGCGCCCGGATCAGCTCCACCTGGCGGTTGTCGGCGGGTATCCGCACGCCTTTGCGGTTGTGTTTGAACCGGATCGGGTCGCCGTGCACGATAATGTCGCCGGAGGTTGGTGTTTCCAGCAGGTTGATACAGCGTAAAAACGTACTTTTACCGGAACCGGAGCTGCCGATCAGGGAAACCACATCACCTTTGCGGGTTTCCAGAGACACACCCTTGAGCACTTCGAGCTGATCAAAGGTCTTGTGGATGTCCCTGCATATAAGAGGCGCTGATTCCGCCATGGCTGGCTCCTGAGACTGTCATACAAAGGCGCATGTTTTACGGACTGTTGTCGCGGAAATCAAGGCCGCTTTGTTGGGTTTTCGTGAACTTTATGGTGCTTGGGACGGTTTATTCTGGCGTAACCGCGTACCAATGCAAGCAAGTTCAGCGCCAGGCCTGTGGGGAGTGCCGGTGAGTCTGTCGGGGTTATCGGTGAATCAGGGAGGAGCTATTGGGCGATGACGGCTATGCTGGAACAGATAACCGGTATGAACAATGGGGAGGTGACCAACATGCTGACCATCAAGCGCCTGGATATTGCGGATGCCCGCACCCTGATCAAGGGTGCCGCCCTCAAGGCAGAACAGATCGGTGTACCCATGTGCATCGCTGTTGTCGACGAATCCGGTAATCTCATTGCTTTTGAGCGAATGGACGGCGGCAAGACTTCCAGTGTGATTATTGCCCAGGATAAAGCGTATACCGCGGCCGCCGCCCGCAAAGCGACCCATGAATACAATGCAGCCAACGTACCGGGCAACCTGGTGTTTGGCATCCACACCGAAGTCGGCGGTCGGCTCAGCAGCGTTGGTGGTGGCCTGCCGGTGATGGTGGCGGGCGAGGTGGCTGGCGGTATAGGGGTGAGTTCCGGCACGCCACAGCAGGACATGGATTGCGCCCAGGCCGGGATCGACTATTTCCTGAGCCATCGTGAGTAACAGGCCGGGGGTGTTATGAGCAGTGGAGCCCGTGCCGGCAAGTCGCAGCTGGCGGAACAGTTTCGGGAGTTTATCGACCCCGACTTCGTCATTATGGATGACGAAACCCTGAGGCCCTACGAGTGCGATGGTCTGGTGATGTACCGGGCGTTACCCATGCTCGTCGTGCTCCCGGACACCGTAGAGCAGGTTCAGCGAGTGATGCGGATCTGCCACCGGCATAAGGTGCCGGTCGTCGCCCGTGGCGCGGGCACCGGGCTCAGTGCCGGTGCCATGCCGCACAAGGACGGCGTGGTGCTGTCACTTGCCAGATTCAACCGGATTCTGGACATTGACCCGGTGGGCCGGACGGCCAGGCTGCAGCCGGGTGTGCGGAATCTCGCGATCAGCGAGGAAGCAGCTCAATACGGCCTTTATTATGGCCCGGACCCCTCCTCACAGATTGCCTGCACCATCGGTGGCAACGTGGCGGAAAACTCCGGCGGCGTGCACTGCCTGAAGTACGGCCTGACGGTGCACAACCTGCTCAGCGTCGAGATGATCACCGCCGAGGGTGAACAGGTGACCCTTGGCAGCGGAGGCCTGGACAGTTGCGGCCTGGATCTGCTGGCGCTGGTTACCGGTTCTGAAGGCCTGCTGGGGGTGGTCACGGAAGTGACCGTGAAACTGTTGCCAAAACCGGAAGTGGCCCAGGTGGTCATGGCCGGTTTCGACAGTATCGAGAAGGCGGGTGATGCGGTTGGCGGTATCATCGCCCACGGCATTATCCCCGCCGGCCTGGAAATGATGGACAGCCCCGCAATAATTGCGGCGGATGATTTCTGCCATGCCGGCTATCCGCGAGAGGCCAAGGCTCTGCTGCTGTGTGAGGTGGATGGTACCAAAGAGGAGGTGGACGAGCACATTGCCGCCACTGAAGCCTTGTTCCGCACCCTGGGGGCCACCTCGATCCGGACCTCCCGGAGTGAGGCGGAGCGGGCGCTGCTCTGGCTGGGCCGGAAATCGGCTTTCCCGGCGGTGGGGCGGATTTCCCCGGATTATTATTGCATGGACGGCACCATCCCCCGCCGGCATCTGGCCCGGGTGTTGCTCGAAATGGAAAAGATGTCGGAAGAGTTCGGTCTGCGGGTGGTCAATGTGTTTCACGCCGGCGACGGCAATCTGCACCCGTTGATCCTGTTTGATGCGAACGCTCCCGGTGAATTTGAACGCACCGAGGCGTTCGGCAGCCGAATCCTGAAACTCTGTGTCGAGGTGGGAGGCTGCATTACCGGCGAACACGGGGTGGGGGTCGAGAAGATCCGCCAGATGGCGGTGCAGTTCGGCGATCAGGAGCTGCAGCAGTTTCACGAGGTGAAGGCGGCATTTGATCCTGTCGGTATCCTGAATCCCGGCAAAGGGGTGCCTGCGTTAAAGTTCTGTCAGGAATACCGCTCGATCGGGCACGGGGAGACGGAAGCCCATGGCTGACCAGAGTCAACAGTTAAGGGAACAGGTGCTGGAGGCCGGCAGCAGCGGCCAGCAGCTCAACATTGTCGGGGGTGGTACCAAAGCCTTTATGGGCCGGAAAGCCGGGGCCGGCGCCGGCACACTGAGCATGGCCGGGCACACCGGCGTTGTGGAATATCATCCGGTGGAGCTGGTACTGACTGTGCGCGCCGGTACGACTCTGCGGGAGATTGAGCTGGTGCTGGCCGAGCACGGCCAGTGCCTGCACTTTGAACCACCCCATCCGGGCGAGGCGGCAACAATTGGTGGCACTCTGGCCTGCAACCTGTCTGGCCCGGCCAGGCCCTGGGCCGGTTCGGTCCGGGATCAGGTGCTGGGAATCCGGCTGCTGAACGGTAAGGGTGAGCATCTGCGCTTTGGCGGTCAGGTGATGAAAAACGTCGCCGGTTACGATGTCGCGCGACTGCAGGCCGGCGCCATGGGAACCCTTGGGGTGATCACCGAGATCAGCCTGAAAGTGATGCCCAAACCGGCGGCCAGCGCGACACTGGTGCGCACCCTGTCGATGGCCGAAGCGGTTGAATACATGAACCGGCGGGCCGGCGAGCCCAAGCCTCTGACCGGTGCCTGCTGGGTTGATGGCAAGGTGTATCTGCGCCTGGCCGGCGCCCGGACAGCGGTTGAGGCTACGGCGGCGCAGTGGGGCGGCGATCTGCTGCCTGATGGCGATGGGTTCTGGCGGCAGATTCAGGACATGCAGCATGGTTTCTTTAACCATCCGGAGGCTCCGCTCTGGCGATTCTCGGTGAGCTCCACGGCCACCCTGCCGGAGCTTGAAGGCCCCTGGATGATTGACTGGGCTGGCTCCCAGCGCTGGTATTGCGGCCCGGCCGCTCTCAGCGACCTGGAGCCGCTGGCCCGGCGTGCAGGCGGGCAGGTCAGCCTGTTTCGAGGCGGTGACCGTACCGCAGAGGTGATGCAGGGTCCTCCGGAGGCGCTGAAGGCCATTCAGCGCCGGATCAAGCATTCATTCGATCCTGGCGGCATCTTCAATCCCGGCCGCCTGTACAGCTGGTTGTAATTATGCAGACGAATCTGGTTCAGCAATTTGCCCAGACACCCGAAGGACAGGAAGCCGGGGAAATCCTCCGCGCCTGCGTACATTGTGGCTTCTGTACCGCAACCTGTCCCACTTATCAGGAACTCAACGATGAGCGGGACGGCCCCCGTGGGCGGATCTACCTGATGAAAATGTTTCTCGAGGGCGCAGAAGTTACCGAAAAGACCCGGGTGCACCTTGATCGCTGCCTGACCTGCCGGAGCTGCGAAACAACCTGCCCCTCCGGGGTAAAGTATGGCCGGCTGGTGGATATCAGTCGTGGCCTGCTGGAGCAGGAGCTGCCCCGCAAGCCGCAGGAAAAGTGGCTGCGCTGGGCTCTTACACGGGTGCTGCCAAGCCGCCGGCTGTTTGGGGCAGTGCTGCGTATGGGGCAGGTGTTCCGGCCGGTGCTGCCAGCAGCGCTGCGGCGCAAGGTACCCGCGCGCCGGTCGGCCGGCCCCTGGCCGGTATCCAGTCATGCGCGGGTGGTTCTGGCTCTGGCCGGGTGTGTTCAGCCTTCTGCGGCGCCGGGTACCAATGCCGCCGCCGCGAGGGTGCTGGACCGACTGGGCATTACCATGGTGGAGGCCCCGGAGGCCGGATGTTGTGGTGCGGTTAATTACCATCTGGCGGAGCATGGGCGCGGTCTGGAACAGATGCGTCGTAATATCGATGCCTGGTGGCCCGCTATTGAAGCCGGTGCCGAAGCCATCATCATGACCGCCTCGGGTTGTGGTGCCATGGTGCAGGATTACGGCCACCTGCTGAAAGACGACCCCGCCTACGCCGGCAAGGCGAAAAAGGTTAGTGAGTTGTGCACGGATCTGGCTGCTTTCCTGCTGAACGAAGAACTGGAATCGCTGAACGTGAGCGGCCAGGCCGGCAAGGTGGCGTTTCACTGTCCCTGTACGCTGCAACATGCCATGAAACAGGCTGGTGTGGTGGAGCAGGTGCTCACAAGGGCGGGTATTGAGCTGGCTGCCACCATGGAAAACCACCTGTGTTGTGGCTCTGCCGGTACTTATTCCATCACCCAGCCGGATATGAGTCAGAAACTTCTGGAGAACAAGCTCAGGGCGCTGACCGGCGATAACCCTGACCTTATCGTAACCGCCAACATTGGCTGTCAGCTGCACCTGGCGTCCGGATCGGCCCTGCCGGTCGGGCACTGGATTGAGTTGCTGGACCGTTAATCGGTTACCGGAAAACAGGGACCGTTTCCGCTAGGGTTGTTTGTTCGTGCTCCGCTGCCGGCAGGGCAGGGAGCTTTCAGACCACACTTCACAGGATGTGAGACCATGCCAAGGACTCTGGCTTTGAGCCTGATCTGTGTTGCCCTGGCAACACCCGTTACTGCCGACATCTACCGCTGGACCGATCCCGACGGCACCGTTCACTTTTCAGATCGCCCCCCGAGCCATCGGAGCCACTCCAGCGTTGAGCTGGCAACTCCGGTCATCATGCCAATGAGCGAGAATATCCGTCAGGCCGACCGGGTAGAGAAGAGCAGGGCGGCGGTTGGCCGGTTGCTGGCTCCGGCAAACAGGGACCGTTACGCCGGAGCCGGCGAAGATCCGAAACACGCCGCTCAATGCCAGAACTATCGCAGGCAACTGGACCGGCTCCAGAGCCAGCTACGTGCCGGTTATGCCAGCGAGCGGGGTAACAGTCTCCGGCAAAAACGACGGCAGCTCAGCCAGTTATACAGCAGAGAGTGCATGCTCAATTAGTGGCAGATAGGGCAAACTCTGATTGCCATCGAGGTGGGAATACGCTTAGCTATCTACCTTGCACAGGAGGTAGATTTTGTCCCACTTTCAGCTCGCTCTTCTATTGGGTATGACAGTTGCATTAGGGCCGCTGGCCCTGGATGCCTATTTGCCTGCGTTTCCCCGTATTGCCAGTGATTTTGATATCCCCCATGCCGATGTTGGCCTCACTCTGAGTGTTTATGTGGCAACGCTGGGGCTGGCACAACTGGTGGGCGGCCCCCTGTCTGACCGGTATGGTCGTCGGAATGTGCTGTTTTTCGGGCTGGCGGTGTTTGTCATTGCCAGCCTGATGGTGGCCTTGTCGGCTACCCTGGGCAACATGATTGTCTGGCGGATCGTGCAAGGCTTTGGGGGTGCCTTTGTGGCCGTCTCTGTGCCGGCTATTGTCCGGGACCAGGTGGGTGGTCAGGAGGCCGCGCGACTGTTCGGACTGATCGGGCTGATCATGTTTATAGCACCGGCCGCAGCGCCTGCGCTCGGTGCCGGTATGCTGGCGCTCGGTGACTGGCATCTGATCTATGTGTTTCTGGCAGGGTATGCCTTCGTGCTGGCGGTGATTCTGCAGATGGCCCTGTTCCCCCGTCTGAGCCCGCGGCCGCGGGCCACTACCCCCGTCAGGACACTGGTCACCAATTATCTGCTGGTTCTGCGGCACGGTACCACCATGCGCTTTATTGGCATTCAGGTGATGTGCTTCAGTGGGATGATGCTGTTCATTACCCACTCGTCGTTTATCTATCAGGAATGGTTCGGGCTATCCAACAGCATGTTCTCCCTGCTGTTTGCAGCCAATATTGCACTGATGGCCGTACTTAACCTCATCAACCGGCCCCTGTTGCGGTTCTTCCAGTCTGTGGTCCTGTTGCGGGTACAGGTCATCGCCCAGTTCGCGATGCTGGTCGGCCTGGTTGTGGTGGTCATGCTGGACGGCCCGCTCTGGGCCACGGTCGCCTTTATCATTGCGGCCATCGGCTGGCAGGGTGGGATAGTGCCCAACAACATGGCCAACGCTCTGGAGTTTTTCCCTCATTTGGGTGGTACCGCTGCGGCCTTGCTTGGTGCTTCCCAGTTTACTCTGGCGGGTATCATCAGTGCGGTGTCGGCGGCATTCTGGGGCGAGAGCTTATTGCCGATTGCGGTAAGCATGCTTGCCTGCTCGGCCGGGGCTGTATTGTTGTCTCTGGGGGCACCGGCGGCGGTGGCACGGGAGAAAGCCGCTGCTCCGGCACAGGCCTGAGTGTCAGGCTGCGCCGGAGTGGGCGTTGCGACGCACGTTCACCAGTAAGGGGGCACCGGTGGCCGGGTCCTCTATCAGTTCGCAGCTTACTTCGTACAGTTCCTGCACCAGTTCAGGCGAGACGATGTCGGCCGGGGCTCCCTCCCGGATGATCTTGCCGCCTTTCATGGCCACCATGTGATCGGCATAGCGGCAGGCACTGGCCAGGTCATGCACCACCATGGCAATCGTCTTGCCCTGATGGCTCAGGGAGCGAATCAGTTCAAACACTTCAATCTGATGCCCCAGGTCCAGAGCCGAGGTGGGTTCATCCAGCAGCAGTAGCGGCGTTTGCTGCGCCACCGCCATGGCAATCCAGGCGCGTTGGCGCTGTCCTCCGGAGAGCGTATCCAGCGCGCGGTTGACAAGGCTGGCGACGTCGGCGGCGGTAACCGCGTGATCGAAGGCCTGCTGGTCGTCTTTCGACCATTGCTTCATCCAGCCCTGGTGAGGCTGGCGGCCAAAACGGATCAGGTCCGCTACGGTCAGGCCTTCGGGCGCGGTATTGTCCTGAGGCAGCAGCGCCAGTTTGCGGGCTACTTCCCGGGACGGCAGCCGATGTATGTCCTTGCCATCCAGCAGTACCGTTCCCCGGGCCGGGGTGTGGATACGGGCCAGACCATTGAGCAGAGTCGATTTTCCGCATCCGTTAGGGCCGACGATGGCGGTGACCTTGGCGGCGGGGAGCGCCACACTCAGGTTGTCGGCCACGGTAAAATTGCGGTGGGCGAGGGTGATGGCCTCAGCCGCAAGGGTCGCACGCTGAATGGTACTCATGTCAGACTCCGTTGAGAGGGTTTCAGCAGTATCCACAGCAGGTAGGGGCTGCCGACAATCGCCGTGATGATGCCCACCGGGATTTCCAGTGGCGAGAACAGGGTGCGCCCCAGCAGGTCGGCCACCACCATAAAGGTGGCACCGGCCAGCGCAGAGGCCAGCAGCGGCACCTTGCCGGGTTTGCAAATGGTTCGGGCCAGTTCCGGGGCAAGCAGTGCAATCAGCCCGACAGGGCCGCATACCGAGACCGCAAACCCGGTCAGCAGCACCGAGATGGCCAGCCCGAGAATCCGCACCCTTTTAAGATGGGTGCCCAGTGCAACCGCAACGGCATCCGAAAACTGCAGGGTGTTCAGGCCCCGGCTGATCAGCATGAGAAGCCCGTACCCGGCGGCCAGGCCGCAGGCCAGAACCAGCACACTGTTACCGGAGCGCGCATTCAGGCTGCCCACGGTCCAGGGGTAGGCGGCATTGGCAGCGTCTATGGCGACCCGGCTGAGCATCACCTGGGTGACCGCGCCGGCGATGGCTCCAATCCCGATCCCCGCCACAATAAACCGGTAACCCCGGGTACCATTGGCACCGGCGAGGCCGAAGGCAATGGCCGTTGCTGCGGCCGCTCCGGCCAGCGCCATAACCGGCGGTGCAACGGATACTCCGATACCGACCACAGAGGCGACGGCAAAGGCGGTGGCCGCATTATCGATGCCGATGATGCCGGGGGTGGCGAGACGGTTGCGGGCCAGGGTCTGCATCAGACACCCGGCCAGTGCCAGCGCGGCCCCTGCCAGCAGCCCGGCGGTAACCCGGTTGAGTCGCAGTTCGTTGACAACAAAGGTGGTCATGGGGTCGGCGCTGCCCACCAGGGCCCGAAGCGTATCCATCGGGTCGATCCGGACAGTTCCCATCGACAGGGAGGTAATCACAGCCACAAGCATCAGAGCCAGAAGAATGCTGTTGGCAATCGTGGTGCGCTTGTCTGGCATGATCAGTTATCAACCTCGGAATTATAAAGACGGCATCCGGCCGGCCCGGACGATGGCCAGCAGAACAGGGGCACCAATCAGTGCCGTGACAACGCCGAGCGGCAGCTCTGCCGGTGCAGCGATCAGGCGCGATACCACGTCTGCAGCGAGCACGACGCAGGGGCCAAGTGGTACGCAGAGCCAGAGGGTTCTCCGGATATCCGGGCCGGCAAAGGCGCGGGCGATAAAGGGTACCACCAGTCCCACAAAAATCAGTGGCCCGGCCAGTGCGGTGGCCGAGCCTACCAGCAATGCCACGGTCACCGTCACCATAAGCCGTACCCGGCCCGGATGATGGCCAAGCCCTACGGCGGCTTTTTCACCCAGCCCCATGGCGGCCAGAGGCCGGGCCACGATAACAACCAGCAGTAGAGCCACGGCGATGGAAGGCAGCGTGGCTTGTAGCAGGGCCAGGGGTTTGCCGGCGATACTGCCGGTAAGCCAGAACCGGATTTCATCGGCGGCCCGTTGGTCCATCAGCATCAGCATGGAGGTCAGGGCCAGCAGAAGGCCGGTCATGGTTGCCCCCGCCAGGACCAGTCGCACCGGGTCGTTACCCAGGCCTTGTACGCGGGTGGCTGCAATCACCATTGCACAGCCGCCCAGGGCGCCCACCTGCGCAACAAGTGAGGTGAGGGTTGCGGTGCTGGCCCCGAACAGAATTGCCAGCGCAACCGCAAAACCGCTGCCTGCGCTCACCCCCAGCAAGCCGGGTTCGGCGAGGGGGTTGCGGGTCATGGCTTGCAGGAGCGCTCCGGCCAGCCCGAGTGCAAGCCCGGTGATCAGCCCGATTATCGTACGGGGCAGTCGCAGTTCCGTCACCACAAAGCGGGCTTCTTCGCTTCCGCCGCCCAGCAGCACGGCGAGTGCCTCGTCGGGTGACACCGGTCCCGCGCCATACAGCAGGCTGGCGATGGTAATCAGGAACAAGAAAAATCCCGCCACAGAAAGTGGCGGGAGAAGAGCGCGAGACGCAACTGCGCTGATGGTGGAGCTTGTGTTCAAAGTGGGGCCTTCACGGCTGGATAGCATTCACCGCAGCTTCGATATCATCCAGAATCGCGAGTGCTGCAAGGGGCCCGGTGGCGCTGGTCCATAGCTGCCCGTCGACATTGATTACCTGACCTTTCTGCACCGCGTTCAGGCGGGCAAAGGCCGGCGAGCTTTGCGCACTGCTGAGCGCCTGCTTGCCGTCCTCGTTAAGGGTGGCCAGGAATATCCAGTTCTGATCCATGCTGGACAGGTTTTCGAGACTGAGGGGTTCGCTGTGGGGGCGGCCTTCTTTAACCAGACCATTGTCGTTCAGCTCAAAGCCCACCGCTTGCAGCAGGGCGGCGGAAAACAGGCCTTCTGCCATGACCAGGGGACCCTGAGGCATCCAGCGTACCAGGGTGGCGTCGCGCTGATCGGCCGGGATTCTGGCCTGGACAATCTGCGCGACTTCGTCGATGCGGCTCCGGACCCGGGCGATGGCATTCTCGCCCTCGGCTTCACGGCCCAGGGCGCGGGCATAGAGGCGGGTCTCCCGCTCCCAGCTGTCCGGCTCGAACAGGGGGACGTTGGAGGCCACAACCGGTGCAATCCGGGACAGCAGGTCAACCTGCTGCCGGTTGATGCGCGGCGGTGCCAGGATCAGATCAGGCCGGGCCGCAATCACTGCCTCGATATTGGTCTCGGCGGGCGCGCCCACGATGGCAATGGAACCGGCTTCGGATTTGATGTACTCCGCCACGTCGCTGCCACCCCGGGTGATGACGGCGCCCACGGCATTGCCGCCAACGGCCAGGGTAGCGTCCAGCGCCCCCTCATAGAGCGTAACCACCCGTTGCGGCTGACCTTCGATATCCACGGGGCCAAAGGCGGTCTCTACGGTACGGGAGTCTGCCATCGCCGGGCCGAACGGGAGCATGGACAGCGCCAGTGCCGAAAGGCTGATTTGCAGTGACTTCTTAAAACTGTGGACGGGGTTTGTCATTTCGGGACTGCTCCGGGTTGACGGGCATTGTTAGTTTGCAAAGTAAGACCGAAAGTAATGATAATGGTTCGCATTAGTTTTTTAAAGTGCTAGATTGGAACATTAAGTTGCAGAAAATGGAACCCCTCGCATGTATGACTTGCAGGAACTGGAAGCCTTTGTGTCCGTCGTCCGTACCGGCAGCCTGACCGCCAGCACCCGGGATCTCGGCCTGCCGAAATCCACGCTGAGCCGCCGTATCCGTCAGCTGGAGGATGCCGTGGGCCAGCCCCTGTTGTTAAGGCAGTCCCGGCGAATTGTCCCGAATGAGGCAGGGCGGGTGTTCTATCGCTACAGCAACGATATTCTCGAACTGGTCGCCCAGGGCCGAGAAGCCCTTGATGAGCTCAAAGAGGAGGTCAGCGGTCGCCTGACTCTGCGCTGCCATGAAGCACTGGTGCGAGGGTGGTTTGCCCGGTTGGTGGAGAGCTTTCTGGATCAGCATCAGGATCTTCGGGTTACAGTCCAGACCCAGCGTGAGCTACCGGAAAAACTGGATAACGGTGTCTGCATCTGGCTCGGCCCGGCCGAAGTGTGCAACCTGCGCCAGGAGCTGCTTGGCAGCCTGGGGCAGAGTGTATACGGGAGCCCGGATTACTTTCAGCGCCACGGCCGGCCACAGGCACCGGGCGATCTGGATCAGCATGCCTGGATCGATCTCTCCGACGCCGGCGGGCAAGGGGTGGTGTTACAGCATTCCCGCCTGGGTGCGTACCCTTTGCCGGCACCAGACCGTGGTTACACCGTGGACCAGTTGTGTGTCCAGGGTGATGCCATTGCGGCGGGCCGTGGTCTGGGGCTGATGCCTGACTGGCTGGTTGAGCGCCGGTTGCAGGCGCACCCGGGCTGTGTTGAGCGCTGCCTGCCGGAATGGCAGGGGCCGGAAGTCCAGGTCAGCCTGATTTATCCCCACGGAAACCTTCCGCGCCGGGTGCGGGCGTTCATTTCCTATGTCCGGACCTGTGCCCCGGTAGCGTGGCAGAACGCTGTCCCGGCGCAGCCGGCAGAAGCTGTTCCGCGAGCCGGAACACATCATCTCAACACTTGAAACCATGCGTTGTGGTAACTTCCTTCGGCTGATAATGATTCGCATATTCATTCGTGATGTGTGATACAGAACCTAGCCCAACACAAGGAGTTACCCATGCGCCGCCGTTTTCCCCTGCTGGCTTCGGCCGTTGCTCTGGCCAGTGCAGGCACCGCCGCTGCTCAACCTGAACCTGTTGAGCTGGGCCAGATTGTTGTCACCGCTGCCGGTTTCGAGCAGAACATTTCGGATGCTCCGGCCAGTATTTCGACGATCTCTGGCGATGAGCTTGCCAAAAAGTCCTACAAGAGCATTGTCGATGCCGTGAACAGCATTCCGGGTGTCTATGTTACCGGTGGCGGGGGTGCTCAGGACATCAGTATCCGGGGTATGGATGACAGCTACACCCTCTATCTGGTTGACGGCCGCCCTGTTTCGGCCGGTCGCTCGGTCAACACCAATGGCCAGGACGGCGGCAAGCAGATTTCTCTTCCGCCCATTTCCATGATCGAACGGGTGGAAGTGATCCGGGGGCCCATGTCCTCTTTGTATGGTTCGGAAGCGATGGGTGGGGTAATCAACATCATTACCCGCAAGCATCGCGGGGAGTGGGCCGGAACCATCGCCACCGAATACACCCGGTCGTTCAACGATGTCAGTAATGACAGCCGGCAGACCAGCCTGTTTACCGGTGGTGCCCTGGTCGAAGGGTTGTTAAGCGCTGAAGTGAATGCTTCCTGGGCGGGGGACGATGAAAGCGATTTTGTGGGTGCAGATGACTCGGCGCGCAGCACGCCTGAAAGCAAGCGCAAGAAAGGTGGGGCAAAGCTCATCCTGACTCCGGACGCCCGCAATGAACTGGCGGTGAGTTACGACTCCTCCCGGCTGGAAGAGACCAGTACGCCGGGTAAGAGTGTTGCCGAAGATGACACCGGCTCCCGCTATGTGTACGACAAAGACGTGTACGTACTGTCCCATGACGGCAATTACGGCAGCTGGCTTACCCGCAGCTTTGTCCAGCATGATGTGTCTGAACGGGTACAGGACCGGACCAAAAAAGAAGAGGTCTCGATGATCGATACCCAGGCGACCCGGTTCTGGGGGGATCATGTCCTGACCGTGGGAGGTCAGTACAAACAGGAAAAACTGACCGACGAAACCAATGGCCTGCTAACGTCGGAAATTCCCGGCGCCGTGCGTAGTGTCGACCGCTGGATTGCGGCCCTGTACTCAGAAGTAGAATGGGGACTCACCGATAAGCTGTCGGTGACCACCGGCCTGCGTTACAACGATGACGAGCTCTTTGGCGGTGAATTCTCGCCGCGGATCTATGCGCTCTACGATCTGACCCCCGAGCTGACTCTGAAGGGCGGGGTATCTACCGGCTACCGCCAGCCCACTCTGGCGGATGTTACCGAAGGTTTTGGGCGTGGCACCGGCGGAGGCGGATCACCGGCACCGCATCCAAGAGCCTTGATCATTGGCAATCCGGACCTCGATCCGGAGTCCAGTATCAGCTATGAGGCGGGTTTTGTGTTCGATAACCGGGAGCTGGGCCTGAATGCCAGCCTGATGGTCTTTCTGACCGAGTTCAAGGACAAGATTGCCGAGGATCGCTTTTGTGAATCGCCCAATGGCGACCGTGACGATCCGGGTACCTGGTCCTGCTCGTTCGGCGGCAACGATTATCTGTTCCTGAGCAGCCGGGAAAACATTGATGAAGCCGAAATGCAGGGCCTCGAACTGACGGTGGACTACCGCCTGACCGATACCGTTACCCTGAATTCCAGCTATACCTTCACAGACTCTGAGCAGAAAACCGGCGAATTCCGGGGGGAGCCATTGAACAGGATCCCCAGGCACATGGCGAACGCGAACATCGACTGGCAGGCCCACAGCCGCCTGAACCTGTGGCTGCAGGCCAACTATCGTGGCAAAACCAGTGATTATCTCGGGCGTACCAGCATGAGCGACGGTACCCCGGGCTACACACTGATGGATGCGGGCCTGATGTACCGGCTTACGGATACGGCCAGAGTAACCGCCGGTGTGTACAATCTGGCCAACAAAGAAATCACTAACGATACCTACGGCGTGGTACTGGATGGGCGCCGCCTTAACCTTGGCCTTGCGGTCGACTTCTGAGAGGAATGGAATGAAAACACTGAAGCATACACTGGCAACTGCCGTGTTGGGCGTGACCCTGGCGGGCTGCGCCTCTACCACCGGACCTACCGGGCCGACGGTGATCAGTTACGATCACGGCGCGCTGGATACCCTGCTCGAGCTGGGGCTGGAAGAGAGAGTGCTGGCTATCCCTCATCAGGGTCTTCCTGACTACCTGAGTGAGCTCGGTTCCCGGCTGCCGGATGCAGGCAGTCTGAAAGTGCCTGACCTGGAGGTACTGGAAAAACTGCAGCCGGAGCTGGTCCTGATGACCGGCCGGCAGGGCGATGCTGTCGACGACGTGCGCAAGCTGGCCAGGGTGATGCAGGTGGGCGTGACGGGTGACAGCTTCCGGGATGCAGTCAGCGCAGGTGTGCTGGAGCTGGCGGAAGTGTATGGACTGCAAAAGGCGGCGACTGAGGAGCTGGCTGAGCTCTGGCAACATGTGGACGCCCGGCAGGCGCAAGTCGCCGATGCCGGAACGGTTACCGTGGTGACTCACAATGACGGCAACTTGTCCCTGCGCCAGGAGGCTGTGGTTTATGAGCTGTTGAATCTGGCTCCCGAGACGGTCCCGGCGAGCGTGCAGCCGGTGGTTCGGGGGGAGCGTACCTTCTATCCGGTGGACGCCGATACTCTGGTGGCCATGGCGCCGGAGACCTTGTTGGTGGTCGACCGCAGTGCGGCCATTGGCGGCGAGCCGCTTGAGCCCGACACCCTGGAGTCGGCGTTCCGGAAAGCCGGCGCAGCCACCCGGGTGGTGGTGCTTGACCCCGGCCTCTGGTACCTCTCAGGCGGCGGCCTGCAAAGCGTTCGCCTGCAGGTGGATGAGGTCGTTAACGCCGTGCAGTAACCGCTGCCGGTTGTTTATGGTCCCGTGATGCTGCCGGTTACTGCCAGGTAACCGTCAGCTCTTCGGCATCCTTCATTGCCGCCGCAAACCGCACCAGGTGGGAGCCTATAATCTCCTGCACCTTCTCAGTATCTTCCTGGGTTGCTGCTTCGGTTGTCAGGTTCAGGCTGTTTCCGCTGGCCTCGAAAAAGCAGGTGCCCATTGCGAACTCAACCCTGCCCCGGGTGTCGTCCCATTCCGCCGTGACCTTGTGGCTGAAGTGGCGGCACAGGCGGGTCAGATAGCGGGCGGCATTCGGCGACTGAATGCTGGCTTTACTGGTAATCATTGGTCGTTACTCCTTGATGAGCGGTTATCAGAACGCAGTGGCGATCAGGTAGGCCGTGTAACTGCAGAATACGGCCAGCAGTGCAGCGCCCTCAAACCGGTTGATTCGTCCGGGCCCGCGGAAACCGTACCCCAGCAGGAACAATACGGCGGTAAGCACAATCATCACTGGTAAATCCCGGGTAAGCACTTCAGGTGCGACAGCCATCGGTGAGATCATACCTGCGATACCGACGACTGCCAGGGTATTGAACAGGTTGGAACCCAGGATGTTGCCCAGAGCCAGGTCATGCTCACCCTTGCGGGCGGCGATCACGGACGAGGCAAACTCCGGGAGTGAGGTGCCGATGGCAACGATGGTAAGGCCAATGACCAGGTCGCTGACACCAAAGCCGGTCGCCAGATCTACCGCTCCCCATACCAGAATGCGGGAACTGATAACCAGCAGAACCAGCCCAATGACCAGCCAGAGTGCTGCTTTTCGAATGGGCATCGGGTGGTCCGAAAGCTCTGAGGTCATTTCCTTAGCCATCGGATCGTGGGGTGACGTGAGTCCGGACCAGATGCTCCAGATCAGCAAGGCAGCAAATACCGCCAGCAGAATACCGGCATCTGTCCGGCTGAGATGTCCGTCGAAGATCAGCCAGGATGCGCCAAGAGTGACCAGGGTAAGGGCAGGCAGTTCTTTGCGCATCACCTGTGAATGGACGGCAATCGGAGCAATGAGTGCCGTAACCCCGAGGATCAGGGCAATGTTGGTGATGTTGGAGCCATAGGCGTTCCCCAGTGCCAGCCCCGGGTTACCCTGGGAGGCCGCGAGGGCGGATACCACCATCTCGGGGGCAGAGGTGCCAAACCCGACCACTACCATGCCGATCAGCAGTGGCGGCATACCAAAATGCCCCGCAACTGCAGCCGAGCCGTCGACAAAACGATCGGCGCTCCAGACCAGCAACACAAGGCCTGCAAGCACCGCAAGAGAGGCTGTTATCACGCTATAAGCTCCTTTTGTACAGCTCAGGCACCTGGGTCAGCTCGTTGGAAGCTGGCCAGGGCCAGGGCTGCGGTGACGAACAGGCTGCCGAAAACCCGATTCATCTGCCGCTGGCGACGGGGGGTTGTCATAAAGCGGAACAGCTGGCTGGCCAGCAGGGCATAACCCACCATGACCAGGATATCCACCAGGATCAGCGTGATCCCCATGGTGGCCAGTTGCTGGCCATGGCCCGTCCCGGCCACCAGGAACTGAGGGAACAGGGCGATCAGAAAGATCGTGGCTTTGGGGTTGGTCAGGTTCACCAGGGTGCCGTTTCGGAACTGCTGGAGCGGGCTGAAGCCGGAAAGATCGGTGCGGTCTGCCTCGACAGGAGGCTCGCGCCATTTTTGTACGCCGAGCCAGATGAGATACACCACGCCGATCCATTTGATCACTGACAGTGCCAGGGTTGACGAGGCAATGAGCGCGCCCAGCCCGGCGCCAACCAGCACGATCTGCACCCCGTAACCAAACTGCTGGCCGGCAATGGTCGGCAGGGATTTACGCACACCATAGCGCAAACCACTGCTCATGGAGTTGACGGCACCAGCGCCGGGCGAGACGCTGATCAAAAGCGCTGCGACCAGAAAGGTGAGCCAGACGGTGAGTGTCATTGCTTACGCTCGGGAGTTAAGGAGAGTGCTATAATACGCGCCGCTAAGGCCCAGCCCAAGAAGGAGAAACCGAAATGGCGAGAAAAAAAGCGACCGCCACCCGACACAGTGCCGTGCAGCGCGAGCTCCGCACGCCGAAATATCAGATGCGCGTGGTTGAGGATAAAACCAGATACAAACGCAGCCGGGACAAGAGCGTACGGATGGAGGGCTTTCGCAAAGCCGCATGAGTGTGGTTTTACGAAAGCCTTCCATCTGCTAGCTGTTCAAGACCGGAGATGCAATGACCACCCTGAATGCGCTCACCATCGACACCGGCCCGGAGCCGCTGACCACCGTTATCTGGCTGCATGGCCTGGGTGCCAGCGGTCATGATTTCGAGCCTGTGGTACCAGAGTTCCGTTTTGCCCGCACGCGACCCATCCGCTTTATTTTCCCCCACGCCCCCGAGTTGCCGGTGACGATCAACGGCGGGATGATCATGCCTGCCTGGTACGACATTCTGGCGATGGATGTGAACCGCAAAGTTGATGCCACCCAACTGCGGGCATCTGCTGAACTGGTGGCGCAGTTTATCCGGCAGGAACGTGAGCGCGGTGTTGCCAGCGAGAATATCCTGCTGGGCGGATTCTCACAGGGCGGTGCCGTAGCCTACGAACTGGCACTGAGTTATCCGGAACCATTGGGTGGGCTGTTTGCGCTTTCCACTTACTTTGCCACCGCAGATTCCATAAAACTGAGCGAGGCCAATCGCCAGCTTCCCGTCTTTATTGCCCATGGTCGGTTTGACCAGGTTGTTGCGGAACATCTGGGGCAGGCCGCTCACCAGAAACTGCAGGCACTGGGCTATGAGCCGGAGTATCACAGCTACGGCATGGAGCACAGCCTTTGCCTGGAAGAAGTGCGGGATCTGGATGCGTTTTTTGAGAGGCTGGTGGCCAGCGCCCTGTGACCAGAGCGGCTCCACCCAAGTCTGCCCCTTCCCTGGTGGGTGGGGCCTGCATTATTGCCGGTGTATGCGTTGGTGCCGGGATGCTGGGCCTGCCCAGTTCCGGCGCCGGTGCCTGGACCACCTGGTCCGGCTTCGCGCTGGTGCTCACCATGGTGGCGATGACCCTGTCTGGCTGGATGCTGCTGGAGGCGTTCAAACATTTTGACCTCCGGGCCTCATTCAATACGGTAACCCGTGCCTTGCTCGGGCCCCGGATAAACGCCATCAGTAACCTCGCCGTGTATTTTGTGGGCGCCATTCTGCTGTACGCCTACATCACCTCGTCCGGGTTAATTATCCAGAGCCTCACCGGCCTCGACAGCAAGTTTGCCGCTGTTGCCTTTGTGGCGGTTTTTTCATTGGTGGTCTGGCACTCTACCCGTGCGGTTGACCGGCTCTCCGTGGTGCTGGTGTCGTTTATGCTGCTGAGCTTTGTGCTGGGCGTATCCGGCCTTGCCGCCCGGATTGATCTGCAGATCCTGGTCGACACGATGAACCCGGATGGCCGATACGCGCCCTACGCCATGGCCATGTTGCCCGTGGCCCTGACTTCCTTTGGCTATCACCATTCCGTGGCCTCGCTGCGGGCCTACTACGGGCAGGAACGTCGGGCCCAGATTGCGATTCTGGGCGGCACCCTCATCGCTCTGATGTTTTATCTGGTGTGGCTGGTGAGCATCTTCGGTAACCTGCCGCGGGCAGAGTTTGCACCTGTGATTGAGCAGGGCGGGGATGTGGATGTGCTGCTGCAGGCGCTGGGGTCTGCCATCGACTCGGAGCGGGTAGGCAATCTCATCAGTGCCTTTTCGGCCGCAGCGATCCTGTCCTCGTTTGTGGGGGTAGGCCTGGGCACCTTCGACTTTATGGCAGACCTGTTCGGTTTCAGGAACAATCGCAAAGGCCGTACCCAGACCTGGGCCGTCACCTTCCTGCCACCTCTGGTGTTGTCCTTGCTGTCACCCTTTGGCTTCGTGCTGGCGATCAGCTATGCCGGCGCCGCGGCGGCGGTCTGGGCCTGCATCATCCCGGCTCTGCTGGCGCGGAAATCGCGGATGCTGGAGGGTGGCAGGACCGGCTTTATCGCACCGGGAGGGCAGGCTGCCATTGCCCTGGTGCTGGTCTTTGGTGTGCTCACGATTGCTTTCCACTTTATGGCGCTGGCGGGGTGGTTGCCGGAGCCCGTGCTGTAAGGGTAGGGTCAGGTGACGGGCCGGAGCCTGAAAGCAGCAAAACCCGCACGAGGCGAACAGTGTTCTCAGAAGCGAACGGGTGGATAGTGGATACGTCAGAAGGAAAGCCCCATGACTGAACAAGCGACTCGCAGCAGCGCTGCTGCAGTATTAGCAAATTTGAACGCCCTGTTGCCTGATCTGGAATCTCTGTACAAGGACGTTCATGCTCACCCCGAGTTGTCCATGCAAGAGACGCGCACCGCCGGCATCGCTGCCGAGCGGTTGCGCGCCGCCGGGTACGAGGTAACCGCCGGAGTGGGTGGCACCGGCGTGGTGGGCCTGCTGCGCAATGGTAGCGGTGCAACAGTGATGTTACGCGCGGATATGGACGCGCTGCCGATCGCTGAGAACACCGGGCTGGACTACGCCAGCAAGGTCACTGTGCGGAATGTCGAGGGCGACACCGTGCCGGTGGGGCATATGTGCGGTCACGATATGCACGTGGCCTGGCTGATCGGTGCTGCCACCCTGCTTGCTCAGGCCCGCGACGCGTGGCAGGGAACGCTGATGGTGGTATTCCAGCCGGGCGAGGAGACGGCGGAAGGTGCGCAGGCCATGCTCGATGACGGCCTGATCGAACGTTTTCCGGCCCCGGATGTGGTGCTGGGCCAGCACGTCATGGTCGGTCCTGCCGGCAGTGTGGCGGGCAGTGCCGGGCCGATCACCTCGGCAGCGGACAGCCTGCAGATCCGCTTGTTCGGGCGTGGCGCCCATGGTTCGATGCCCCAGGCGAGTGTCGACCCCATCGTCATGGCGGCGTCGATTGTTTTGCGGCTGCAGACCATCGTTTCCCGGGAAGTGGCTGCCACCGATGCAGCGGTGGTTACGGTGGGTGTCCTGCAAGCGGGTACCAAGGAAAACGTCATTCCCGATGAGGCCATCATCAAGCTCAACGTTCGCACCTTCGATCCTGGTGTGCGTGATCATGTGCTGGCCGCGATAGAACGCATCGTTAATGCCGAGGCCGAAGCATCGGGAGCACCACGCAAGCCGGAGATCACGCCGCTCGATCGCTACCCTCTCAACGTCAATGACGAAACCGCCAGCAACCGTATCGCTGAGGCATTCCGCCGCCATTTCTCCAGGGAGCGGGTCAGCCACACCGGACCGGCACCGGCGAGCGAGGATTTTGGCTGCTTCGGTACAGCCTGGCAGGCACCCTCGGTGTACTGGTTCGTCGGCGGTACTGATCCGCAGACCTGGGCGAGCGCCAAGGCAGAAGGCCGGCTGAATCAGCTACCAGTCAATCACAGCCCGGCATTCGCGCCGGTGCTGCACCCCACGCTGGCAACGGGTACCGAGGCAATGGTAATCGGTGCCCTGGCCTGGCTGGGGCAAGAAGACCACGGTTGAAACCTTCGTCCGGGTGCCTGATCTGGGTGGCATCTTCGGCGGAATTTCCCGGGATGTACTGATTGGTGAAGTCGCTACTCTGCTGGCCAGAAAACCTTCACCAGTGGCAGAAGCTGCTGTCCCTCAATATCAAACCTCTCGTAGTTCGCCACCACCAGGTCTGCCAGCAGGTCGATGTCGATCAGTGTTACCGGGATGGTGGCCCGTTCAGCTTCGTAGCGGGCTTCGCGCGTGAAGCCGCCGGTACTGATGAACAACCCTTGGTCGCCTTCACGCAGGGCGCCGATGAAGCTACGAATGGGGTTTGAGCCCATGCTACCGCTTCGGTGCTTCACTTCGGCCTTGATGCGCGGTTGAGTCAGCCCTAGGCCATCGGAGGAGGCTAGTACGTCTACACCACGGTCTGGCCCTCTGGCTGAAACCCGGGTCTGGTAGCCCATGGCCCGGAGCAGGGCGGCAGTGAGCTCTTCCATTTCCTCTGGGGCCAGGCCTTGTATCTTGTCTTTGATGAGCTCGTGTCCACGGGATACTACCTCTTCTCTCAGTAGTTCGAATTCGGCTTCTGCTGCCTGAGACTCATCCGCGGTGGCTGGCTGTGCCACCGGTTTGCCGGCCAGCCGGTCCTGAACTTCGGTGACGATGGAATCCGACAACGAGAACACCGTCAGAACGGAGCCCAGGCTGTTTCTGGTCGCTTGGCTTAGCTGGTCTCGGGATACACGGCCCAGCCACTTCACTTTACGTATGTGCTGGAACTCGCCTACCTGTTCGGGCTCTGGACGGAACTCATACTGGCCCAGGTCTTCGCCCACCAGGTATTCCCGGTGCTCCTGACTGTATGTGATGAGGGTTTCGCCTTGCCTGATGTCGTCCCGGAACTTGCGAATCATGGCAAGGGCGTTCGCCGTGCGCCCTGGCTTCGCATTGCCAAAGTATTGTATGTAGGCTTCCTTCAACGCTTCGGGGCTTTTGTAATCACGTAGGTCGCCAAGGCTGTTCCAGCCAATCGCTACGCAGTCATTATCTTTGAAGTCGTCAAAGTACCGGCCGCCGTTACCGGCGCGAATCATCCAGCCGTTCTTCATTGGTTCTCCATTTTGACTTTTTCTCTGAAAGCGCTGCCAAATAGCCGGTGATTACCCGTTTCATGGCGGATCCTGCCTGCGATAATGGCTGGAGCGACGTTCAGCTCATTCGCCAGTTTTCGGACTGAGGCTGCCACAGTAATCTCGCAAAAATTGACATTGTCGGGCAATAAGGCTCGCTGCGCCAGGGCGTCGGCTTGCAGTTCCTTGTCATCCCCGGACTCAGCATCCAGATTGTCAATAAACCAAGCCTCGCTGCCATCAAGATGCAATGCCACATGGGCGAGCTCATGCATGAGGGTAAACCAGAAGTTATCGAGCCTTTCATACCGGAGGGTGAGCGCAATAACCGGGCTACCATTAGTGCCCACGCAGGCCGCACCGTCAAGGTAGGTCTTGGGTAGATGGGGTTCGATAATGAGGTGGATGCCTGCCTTTTCAAGATACTCTCGTGCCAGTTCCGGCCCTTTATCAGACCACGAGAGACGGCTGAGATTCTGCATCCATTCCAGAGTGACCGTGCCCTTCATGTATGAGCAGGGTAGCTGCCGTTCAGCTGCTTTCTGTAACACCCTTGCTTGCCAGGCCCACAATGCGTAAGGATCGCTGACTTTAGCGTTACTGCGTAAATGTGCGGTAGTCCGCAGCAGGGCCGGCTCGAGATCAAAACCACCTCGGACGCTCCTGAAAAAACGAGTCAGCCACTCCGCTGCGTATTCTTTCAGTTCCGGAAGTGAGCCCTCGAAGCCTTCGAAATAGCCGCGCTTGCGCATTTCTGCCAGGGGAAAAGCTGGCCAGTCAATCGTCCTCTCATTTGCAACCTCCTGAACTGGCTCCTGCACCAGGATGTCTGCCGGTATGCCCAAACCATGGGTGAGCCTGCGAATCATGTTCAGGCTTAGAGGCCGGACGCTATTCAGCACCTCGCTGACCTTGGACGCGGAACCAATAAACGGAATGAGATCTTTGTTCTTCAGCCCCTGTTGCTCCATACGGAAGCGGATGGCGGTGACCGGGTCAGGAAGGTCAATGAGGAACTGGCGCTGTTCATACTGTTCGATCAGCAGGGCCAGCACTTCCAGCTCGTCGGCCTCCGGGGAACCCTCTTGTGGATCAGCGTCCATCAGCACCATGAGGCGCTCCAGAGCAGCTTCGTGCTCCTCGGGGGTTTTGATGATTTTCAGATGGTCCATGATGCCGCCCCTCAAAATGTTTTCTTGCTGTACTCAGCGTGTGTTCCAACCCACTCCACCACGACGATTCCGTTTTGATAGCGTACCTTGACCACCAGCCGGAAATGGTTGCCTTTGATATTGAAGATGACCCGGCTGTCCGCGAGAAAGTCGGCGCTTGAGAATCGTTCCTTGATGTTTTGTGGCGTTTGCCAATCGCTTCTTTCCGCTTCGGCAAACCAGGCTTCAAGCGCTTTGCGTGAGGAAGCGTGTTTGCGCATGAAGTCGGTCAGCTTGTTCCTGGCTAAGACTTTCATGAGATGAGAAAGTTCCTTTTTCGGGCATTATACTAATTGTTCCCATAATGGGAAGATTGTACCTGCATTTCTTTAGATGCAACAGGTATGTTCCGGATTGCTCAGGAGAGCACAAGGATCACGTGGTTATCAGGGCGCTCAGCGGTAGTATCTCTCAGTCAATTTCTGGTTACTCGCGAGGTAACCCTAATCGCTTTGAGTATACGTCTTTGAAAGGAGGGCAAGGCTTCAGAAACAACAAAACCCGCACAAGGCGGGCTTCGTCAGAATTCTTAATGGTGCCCGGAGGCGGAATCGAACCACCGACACGAGGATTTTCAATCCTCTGCTCTACCGACTGAGCTATCCGGGCATGTTGCTGGATGACCTGCAACGGGGCGCTATTAAACCGGTTTAGGATTAGGGAGTCAAGGCCGT
>DATGNB010000067.1:0-2665 GCA_035306945.1 Marinobacter sp. | reverse complement strand
ATCCGCCGGCTCACCGGCCTCAAGGCGGAAAGCTGGATGGAAACCAACCGGGAGCTGATGAATGCGCTTAGATCCCAAAGCATGTCCACCACCATGATCAGCCTGTTCGTGGCGGTGTCGGTGGCCTTGGGCATTGCCAGCGTGCTGTCGGTGAGCGTGGTGCAGCGCACCCGGGAGATCGGCATCCTACGGGCCATGGGCACCAGCCGCCAGCAGATGCTGGGGGTGTTTCTGATTCAGGGCGCCTTGCTGGGGCTGGCGGGCTCCTTGGTGGGCGCTTTTGCCGGCTGGGGTCTGGTGTGGGTGTTCAACAATTTTGGGCCGGGGTTGTTTTATATTCCCGTCTCACCCACGCTGATTCCCGCCGCCATGGCGGTAGCCACCCTGACCGGCGTGGTTTCGGCAGCCGTGCCGGCCCAACGGGCAGCGCGACTCAACCCGGTGGAGGCCATCCGCTATGTCTGACCAGCGCGCCCCGGCCCATCCAAGCAACAGCGAAACAGTGTTACGCCTGGAGGCGCTGCGCAAATCCTACAACATCGGCCTGCCCACGGAAACCGAGGTGTTGCACGGCATCGATTTGAGCTTGAAGCGCAGTGATTTTGCAGCCCTGGTGGGCCCTTCCGGCTCTGGTAAAAGTACGTTGTTAAACATTATCGGTCTGTTGGATACCCTGACCTCGGGGGAGCTGTTCCTGCTGGGGCAGGCCACCAGTACCATGGACGACACCCAGCGCACCGCCCTGCGGGGCAGTGCCATTGGCTTCGTGTTCCAGTTCCATCATCTGATCCAGGCCTTCACCGTGCTGGAAAACGTGTTGATGCCCTCCATGGTGCGCCAGGGCCGGCCCAGCCCTGACATGGTCGATCGCGCCCGGGAGCTCCTGGCGGAAGTGGGCCTGGAAAAGTTCGCCGACCGTCGCCCCAGCCAGTTGTCCGGGGGCCAGCAGCAACGGGTCGCCATTGCCCGCGCCCTGGTCACCCGTCCGGCCCTGCTGCTCGCCGATGAACCCACCGGCAACCTGGATACCCGCACCGCCGCCGAGGTGTTCGCGCTCCTGCGCCGTTTCAACGAGCGTTTCGGTTGCGCCGTGCTGCTCGTCACCCACGACCCGCGCCTGTCCGCCCAGTGCGACCGGATTCTCAATCTGGTGGACGGCTGCCTGAGGAATGAGGGCCCTGTCTTGTAATCCGCTGCGCTCCATAATTAATTAAGATTGATGACCACTGGAGCGCAGCATCCCCTTGAACCCACACCCCCAACCCAGCGCCATGGGACGCCGGCCCCTCAAGCTCCGCACCCTGTTTCCAGTACTGGCAGCCTTTCTGCTCGGCCTCGCGCTGAGCATCTGGCTGTGGTACCACTCCTGGGAAGATGCCCACCGTACGGCCACCGTACGCTTCGAGTTCCAGTCCAGAATCATTGAATTGGCCCTGCGCCAGAGGCTGGAAGCCTATCACCAGATTCTGCGGGGCGGCGCCGGCTTGTTTGATGCCCAAAGCCCGGTGTCACGGGAAGAATGGAGTCACTATGTTACCCGCCTGGAGCTTGAGCAAAATTACCCCGGCATCCGAGGGCTTGGCTTCACCCGTTGGATCCAGCCGGAAGAACGGGAGCAAGTCATCGCTGCCGTGCGCCAGGAAGGTTTCGCGGACTTCACCATCTGGCCAGAAGGCGAGCGGGAGGCCTATACCGCCATTCTGTATCTGGAGCCGTTCGACTGGCGCAACCAGCGCGCCTTTGGCTATGACATGTACAGCGAACCCATCCGCCGCCGGGCCATGGAGCGGGCTCGGGATGAAGGCCAGGGCGTGATGTCGGATGTGGTGGTGCTGGTCCAGGAAACCGATACGGAAGCGCAGTATGGTTTCAATATCTACCTGCCGGTCTATAAGGAAGGGGCCGTGCCCCCCACGGTCGAGCAGCGGCGCCAGCAGTTGTTGGGGTTTGTGTATAGCCCTTTTCGGATCTCGGACCTACTAGAGGGCGTTGTTGTGCCGGCCCAGCTGGAAAACCTGCAGGTACAGATCTTCGGTGCCGCCGAAACCAGTCAGACCCCTGCCGTCAAAATCTATGACAGCCTGGACGCGACAATACCTCCGTCGGACAAGCCGCCCCAGTTTGAAAAAAGCGTCCTGCTCAATTTAAGCGGTCAGGGCTGGATCCTGCACTTCAGTTCACGCCCGCCATTCGAGGCGATGATAAGCACCCGGGATTCCAGCCTGATCCTGATCGGGGGGTTCCTGACCAGTATTCTGTTCGCCTCCATCGTCGGGCTCTGGGGCAGCAATCGGGACCGCGCCCAATCCCTGACCCGGGTCAACCGCGACCTGCAACAGGCGCTGCAGGAGCGCCAGCAAGCCGAGCAAAACCTGGACCGCCTGTTTAGACTCTCCCCGGACATTCTCTGCGTTCTCAACCGCCGGGGCGAGCTCCACCAGGCGAACCCCGCCTTCCGCAAACTCCTGGGCTACGATGTCGAGCACTGGGTCGGACGGGACTTTATCCGCCTGTTTCACCCGCAGGATCGCGAGGCCGTCAAGCTGGCAATTCAGGAGGTGAACCTGGAGCGGCCAGTGACGCCTCGCCTGGAACTGAGCTGCCCACGGGCGGATGGCACCGACTGCTGGATCGAGTGGAGTTTCGTCACCGCCGCCTGGGAAGG
>DATGNB010000066.1:0-111261 GCA_035306945.1 Marinobacter sp. | reverse complement strand
GCGTTAGGAATTTTATGAACTACGATAATCGTATTTTTCGAGGGAAAACCAATTCTGATAACGGCGAGGTTAGCGAGTCAACACGCTTTCACTACCACCAAAGCGGAGATCAGATTTGGGCGGAATATTCTGGAGGTGACGTCGTGAAAGGGCACCTTCAGGGGAAAATATTGTCAGATGGTAGCCTGGATTTCCTGTACCACCATGAAAACGTCAGGGGTGAGCTGATGGCTGGTCGGTGTAGATCGGTTCCCGATCAGAGTGTCGAGGGGAAAACTATTCTCAAAGAAAGCTGGAAATGGTTTACTGGGGATCAGTCTGAAGGTGTTTCTGAAATTGAGGAAGTGAGTGATTCCTAACAAGAGGTTCAAATCGTTCGCCTTGCTCACTGGGACGGGCTGAAGCCTGCCCCTTAACCAGGCGTTAGGTCAGCTTGGAGTCGGGCTGAAAACTAATCAGGAAATTGACATGCCAAGCACCATGATTGAAGTGCGCTGCACTTACTCTCAAGAGCAAGAAATTCAGATCATTGAAGCAGTGCATGCAGCTTTGGTTGACGGATTCAAAATCCCGGAAGGTGATCGTTGCGTTCGGTTGGTAACACATGAGCCGCATCGCTTTATTGCATTGTCCAGGCTCACTCAGCCTGAACGCTATACGGTCATCACCATCAGCGCATTTGCTGGACGCTCACTTGATGCAAAGCGCAACTTGTATCGCGCCATCGTTGAGAACCTGGAACCGTTAGGCATCCCACGCGATCACACCAAGATCATCCTCAATGAGGTGGCTATGGACAACTGGGGCTTAGGTGGTGGCAGACCGGCCTCTGAGATCGAGTGGAATTTCAAAATCAACGTATAATCACCCGTTAACTCGTTCGTTAAATCAGTAGCGACCACGGAGGGCGCACAGATGTCAAAACGACCCGAGAGCTTGTCCGATATTGTAGTGGTGATCGCCGGAGCCTCAAGTGGCTTTGGGCGTGGTGCTGCCCAGAAACTTGCTGCTCAAGGCGCCAGGGTCGTTATTGCGGCCAGGCGCAAATCCATGCTCGACGATCTGGTTACCGAGATCGAAACAGCTGGGGGCACGGCCGTAGCCGTAGAGACGGATGTGAGCGAGCCCGCGGATATCGCGAGGTTGGTGGAGGAAGCACTGACACGTTTCGGTCGGATCGATGTCTGGGTGAATAATGTGGGCGTCGGCGCGATCGGATATTTCTGGGACATTCCGATCGAAGACCATGCCCGCTTGGTGGACGTGAACCTGAAGGGGCTTATCTATGGTGCCCATGCGGCGCTTCGACAGTTTCGCGCCCAGGGGTACGGCACGTTGATCAACGTCGGCTCGATCGACAGCGAGACGCCATTGGCACTGCAGAACACCTATGCCGCCACGAAGGCTGCTGTCCTGAGCCTGAGCCGGACGCTGAACCAGGAGCTCCGGTTGGCGGGCGAAGCCGACATCAAGGTTGGCACGATCATGCCGTGGGCGGTCGACACACCCTGGTGGAGCCATGCGGCGAACTACACGGGACACGCACCGCGAATGGCGATGATGGATGACCCGCAGATCGTCATCGACGCTATCGTCAAGGCCTGTATCCACCCGGAAGAAGAACAGCCGGTAGGATGGAAGGCGAAGGGTTCGGACATCATGCACCACGTGTTCCCCGATCTCACCGAGCGCCTGTCTGCAGATATAGCCAAGGCAGAGTCGGTAAAAGCCATGTCGGCACCGAATACGACAGGCGCGCTCTATGAGCCGATGTCCGACGGGTTAACGATCGATGGCCATATCCGCGAGCGGATGCGTCAGGAAGATGAGGGCACTTAGCGGCACGCACAAAAACGCGCATACTGGTGATCCGGTCCACTGGTATTTCCTACGTTCAGTGTTAAGTGTTAGTGAATAATAGACGGTTCTCCTACTTGGCAGCAGCAGCCATACTGTTTTCATACACAGTTGGAGGGACTGATGATGACTACGGATACACCCACACTTGCACGCCAGCCAGTGTTGTTCATCCCCCACGGCGGGGGGCCCTGTTTTTTTATGGATTGGACGCCGTCGGATACCTGGGTTGGTATGGGCAACTTCCTGAAAAGCGTTGCCCATACCCTGCCTCAGCGCCCCAAGGCGATTGTGATGGTATCGGCGCACTGGATGGAGCCGCAGTTCAGCGTTACCGGCCATGGCCGTCCTGAGCTGATTTACGATTACTATGGCTTTCCGGCGCATACCTACGAGTTAACCTACCCGGCGCCTGGCGAGCCGGAGCTGGCGGAGCAGGTTGCTCAACGGCTGACGGCTGGCGGCATGGTGGCGCAGGTTGATGCCACGCGGGGTTTCGACCATGGCATGTTCATCCCCTTAAAGCTGGTGTTTCCGGGCGCGGATATCCCGGTGATCCAGTTATCTCTGCGCAAAGACCTTGATCCGGCGGCACACCTTGAGGCCGGCCGGGCATTAGCTGGCCTGCGTGATGAAAACGTACTGATTATTGCCAGCGGCATGAGCTTTCATAACATGCGCGCTTATGGCGATAAGCGGTTTTCGGCCGCGTCGGATGAGTTTGATGCCTGGCTGACGGACGCGGTGGCCCGCCCCGCGCCAGAGCGCGACCAGCTTTTGGCGAACTGGGCCAGCGCGCCCTCCGCTTACCTGTGTCATCCCCAGGGGGATGAGGAACACCTGATCCCGTTGCTGATGGCCGTGGGTGCCGGCGGTGATGAGCCGGGGCAGAAGATTTATTCAGAACGGGTTATGGAAACCACCATTTCAGCATTTCGCTTCGGATGATGGCCGATCTGGCCAATCTCTGCGTTTATGCCGTTTCGCCCCAGGCCAGTGCCACAACTGGCTACAGCCTTGCGGGTAGAGGGCGGGATTGTCGAAAGTATCGCCTGAAACGGTAACAATCGTTGGCTATACTGGCTTTCCACAGGATTGAAATTTGGCCGTCAGCCCCGACCTCTGTGGGGCAGCAGGCACGTTGCTGAATGGCGGCGTGTCGAAAGGCAAGGTTTTCATATGGATAGCTTTAGCCTATCCACAGGTTGGGAATAATCAATTTTTATTGAGGCAGCGAAAGCCGTAGGCTGTGCTTCGTTTCTTAACCATCAACCCAAACGATCAACAGGAGTTATTCTGAGATGGGTATCATTAACACTGAAATCAAACCGTTCCAGGCAACCGCGTTCAAACAAGGCGAGTTCGTAGAAATCAGCGAAGCCAACGTTAAAGGCAAGTGGGCGGTGTTCTTCTTCTACCCGGCCGACTTCACCTTCGTGTGCCCGACTGAGCTGGGCGATGTGGCTGACAAATACGAAGAGCTGCAAAAGCTGGGCGTTGAAGTGTTCTCTGTGTCTACCGACACTCACTTCACCCACAAAGCGTGGCACGACACGTCCGACACCATCGGCAAAATCCAGTACTACATGGTTGGCGACCAGACCGGCACCATCACCAACAACTTTGGTGTAATGCGTGAAGGCCAGGGCCTGGCAGACCGCGCTACTTTCCTGATCGATCCGGATGGCATCATCCAGGCGATGGAAATTACTGCTGAAGGTATCGGCCGTGACGCAGACGACCTGATGCGTAAAATCAAAGCCGCTCAGTACGTTCGCAAAAACCCGGGCGAAGTTTGCCCGGCCAAGTGGAAAGAAGGCGAAGAAACTCTGGCTCCGTCTCTGGACCTGGTTGGCAAGATCTAAGTTTTTCTTTTACCGAAAAACGAAATGGAAAGAGGCCTGTCGGCAGGCCTCGATTCCCCGAAACCCCGGCCTTGCCGGGGTTTTTGCGTGTAGGGCCTGCTACATAGGGGTGGACTATCAAACGATTTGATCCAATTAATTTGAGCTTTTGATTGCCGGCCCTTATCCTCTTTACAACGTTTATAACCCAGCCATTTTGAATTCAGCCGTTTGGCTACGACAGACATCAAGGAGATACCTTACATGTTGGATGCGAACATCAAGCAACAACTTCAGGCCTACATGGAAAAACTGCAGCAGCCGATCGAACTGGTCGCAGCCTACGACGACAGCAAAAAGTCCCAGGAGCTGAAAGAGCTGCTGGAAGAAATCGCGGCGATGTCTGACAAGATCAGCCTGAGCACGGACGATTCTGACGGGGTGCGTCGTCCGTCGTTCGCCATTAACCGTGTCGGTACCGACATCGGTGTGCGCTTTGCGGGTATCCCCATGGGCCATGAGTTCACCTCTCTGGTACTGGCCCTGCTGCAGGTGGGTGGCCACCCGTCCAAGGAATCCCAGGATCTGATTCAGCAGATTCAGGAGCTGGATGGCGAGTATGAGTTCGAAACCTATTTTTCGCTGTCGTGTCAGAACTGTCCGGACGTTGTGCAGGCCCTTAACCTGATGGCCGTGCTCAACCCGAAAGTGAAGCACACCTCGGTCGACGGCGCCCTGTTCCAGGAAGAAGTCGAGCAGCGTGAAGTCATGGCGGTGCCAAGTGTGTTCCTGAACGGCGAGTCCTGGGGCCAGGGCCGTATGACTCTGGAAGAGATTGTGGCCAGGCTGGACACCCGGTCAGCCGAGAAAGAAGCCGAGAAGATCAACCAGAAAGACGACTTTGAAGTTCTGGTGATTGGTGGTGGCCCCGCGGGTTCTGCCTCTGCGATCTACGCGGCCCGTAAAGGCATCCGTACCGGTATTGCCGCCGAACGTTTTGGTGGCCAGGTAAGCGACACCATGAGCATCGAGAACCTGATCTCGGTACCTTATACCGAAGGTCCGAAGCTGGTTGCGGCCATGGAACAGCACGTTAACGAATACGACGTGGACATCATGAATATGCAGCTCGCCGAAAAGCTGATCCCGGCGACCGAAACCGGCGGCCTGCACGAGGTGCGTCTGGCAAACGGCGCCTCACTGAAGTCCCGCACCCTTATCCTGGCGACCGGTGCGCGCTGGCGCCAGATGGGTGTGCCGGGCGAGCAAGAGTACCGCAACAAGGGCGTGGCTTATTGCCCGCACTGTGACGGCCCGCTGTTTAAAGGCAAGCGTGTCGCGGTCATCGGTGGTGGTAACTCCGGTGTGGAAGCGGCAATCGATCTGGCCGGCATCGTGGGCCACGTCACCCTGATCGAATACGGTGAGCAGATGCGCGCCGACGAGGTACTGCAGAAGAAACTGCGCAGCCTGACCAACGTCAGGATCATTACGTCGGGCCAGACCACCGAAGTGGTCGGTAAAGACGGCCGGGTGAGTGGCCTGAACTACACTGACCGGACGACCGGTGAGTCACACCACATTGAGCTCGAAGGTGTGTTTGTCCAGATTGGTCTGGTACCGAACACCGAATGGCTGAAGGGAGACATCGAGTTGAGCCCCCACGGCGAGATTGTGGTCAACGACCGCAACGAGACCTCGATTCCGGGTATTTTCGCGGCGGGTGATGCCACCACGGTGCCCTACAAGCAGATCGTGATCTCGATGGGTGAGGGTGCCAAAGCCGCACTGAGCGCCTTTGATTTCATGATCCGCAACGCGGCCAGGTAAGTTCACACTCGCCTGACAGATTCAGGCTGACCCCTGAACCGGCTTCTGCAGGACGCAGAAGCCGGTTTTTTTATGCCTGATCATCACCAAACCAGCTCTTCGGTTAACCGTTTTGACGCCAGTGCCGGCCCTGTCCCGAACCGCAGACTGGCCCAAACTGCCAGGGCCCGGGCGCCGGCTGGCCAATTCCTGCTTGTGGTTGCCTGCGCTATGGTGGGCCTATCCACCAGAGCATAAGAAACGGACAGGAATACCAGAGGGCAGGGTATGAACAAACAGCATTACGATGTGTTGATCATCGGCGCGGGGGTCTCCGGCATTGGCATGGCCTGTCATCTCAAGCGCGAATGCCCGGGCAAGCGCTTTGCCATTCTGGAACGGCGCCAGTCGATGGGCGGCACCTGGGACCTGTTCCGTTACCCGGGCATTCGTTCGGATTCCGACATGTTCACCTTTGGTTATAATTTCCGGCCCTGGACCGGCGGCAAGGTGCTGGCCGACGGCGCCTCGATCAAACAGTATGTGTCGGACACCGCCAAAGAACACGATGTCGAAAAGCACATCCGCTACGGTGTGGCGGTGAAGGCGGCCGACTGGTCGAGCGAGGATAAGCGCTGGCTGGTGACGGCCGTGAATGAAAAAACCGGCGATACCGAGACCTATACCGCCGGTTTTGTGGTGGGCTGTACCGGTTACTACAACTACGATCAGGGCTATAAACCGGATTTTCCCGGTGAGAGCGACTTCAAGGGTCGGGTGGTGCATCCCCAGCACTGGCCGGAGGATCTGGACTACACCGGCAAGAACGTAGTGGTGATTGGCAGCGGAGCCACCGCCATTACCCTGGTGCCCACCATGGCAGAGAAGGCGGCGCATGTGACCATGTTACAGCGCTCACCCAGTTATCTGATGCCGCTACCGTCCACGGATAAGGTCACGCTGGCTCTGCAGAGGGTGCTGCCGGCCAGGACCGCCTACCGGCTCACCCGGGCCCGGAATATCTCCATCTCCCGTTTTCTGTTCGAGCGTTCCCGCAAAAGCCCCCGGGCCATGCGCCGTCTGTTCCTGTCGATCATCAAGCGCCAGCTCAACGGCAAGGCCGACATGCGTCACTTCAGCCCGGACTACAATCCCTGGGATCAACGCCTGTGTGTGGTCAAAGACGGTGATCTGTTTGAGGCCATCAAGGCCGGAACGGCCTCGGTCAGAACCGATCACATCGAGCGCTTTACCCCGGCCGGCATTCTGCTCAGATCCGGCGAAGAGCTGGCGGCCGATATCATCATCCCGGCCACCGGCCTGGACCTGCAGATGCTCGGTGGCATCGTGCCCACGGTGGATGGCGAGGAGGTGCGGCTCAGGGACAAGGTGATTTACAAGAACGTCATGGTGGAGGGCATGCCCAACGCCGGGATGATCTTTGGTTACACCAATATCTCCTGGACCCTCAAGGCCGATATCGCCAGTGAGTACCTGTGCCGGCTGATCAACCACATGGACCGTAATGGCTATCAGGTGGCGGTTCCCCGGGACACCGAGAACAGCCAGGGTACCGAAACCATTCTCGGCTCCCTGGACTCCGGTTACATCAAGCGCGCAGAAGGCCGCTTGCCACGCCAGGGCACCCACGGTCCGTGGAAGGCATCGCAGGATTATCTCACCGACGTTCGCATCCTGCGCTTTGACCCCATCGAAGACGGCTATCTGGAATTCGACGGCCAGCGTCGCCAGGCCGGGGCAGGCGAGAGCACTGGCTTTCTGCGCCCGCTGCGATCGGCGTTGTTCGGCTCCTGAGGCGGCGGGGGCCGGTCAGGCCGCTATTAACATAAATGCGCATAGGCAAAGTGCATCAGCCTGCTTACGATAGCTCTTCCACGTTGTCGTAATAGGACTCTGTCTTGCGCTCTGCACTTATTTCCTTTTTCGCCTATCTTGCACTGCTGGCAGCGGTATTTTCTCTGGTGCCGGGGCTGCCGTTGCTGGGTGGCGCCGCCGCTGGTCTCGCGATCTGTCTGGGCTGGGGGGAGATGCGCAACGTGCCCCGGGCGGTGTTCGTGGTGGCGGTTCTCGTACTGGTGTTTGCTCTGGCGTACGACGCTTCTCTTATTGTCGGAGCCGCCGTCAATCTCACCCGCCTGGCCGGCCTGATGCTGGCGGTCATGCTGTTGTCCAGCGTGCTGGCCCGTACCCGTGATCTGCAACTGATTTCCTCCAGTCTGTTTGGTGGCAAACCCCTCAGCCGTTACCTGAGCCTGGGTTTTGGTACTGCGCTGGTGTCTGTTCCCCTTAACTTTGGCTCGGTGGCGGTGGTGGGAAGCCTGGTGGCGCAGCGCATCAAGCGGAATGGCGATTCTGCCAGCACCCGTAACGCGACCCGGGCGGTTTTACGCGGGTTTGGGGTAGCCCCCATGTTCTCTCCGTTATCCATTTCCGTGGTGCTCACCCTCACCCTGTTACCGGACGTCAGCCTGATGTCCCTGTTGGTGCTGGTGGTGCCCTTTGCCATGTGTGTGCTGCTGGCAGGGCTGCGCTGGCGGGAGCCGGAGCCGGCAGAAGTGACCGAAACCGCTGCCACCTTGCAGGCCGGTCCCGCCAGCTGGCTGCGATTTGGCGGGCTGATTCTGGCGGTGTGTATTGGTGTGCTCTGGCTCAGCCATCGGTTTGGCCTCAGCTACGCCCATTCGGTGGCGTTGAGCTGTCTGGGTGCGGTCGCACTGTACCGGGTGCTGGGCTGGCTGAAGGGCAAAAACCCGCCGGTCACCAGCATGGCCAACGTGAGTAACGAGCTGGCCATTGTCGGCGGATCGGCGTTTATCGGTGCGGTGCTCAGCGGCGTGGTACTGGGCCAGATCAGTGGTCATCCGGAGTTGCCAGCGTGGTTGTGGGCGCTGATGGCAGCCGGCGTACCCTGGGTTTTCTTTGCCGGTGGCATGTCCGGTATGAACCCCATCATCATCGCCACTCTGCTGGGTGGTATTCTTGGTTCGCTCTGGCCGGTTACTGCCCAGCTCGGTCTGGCCTTTGCCATGGTAACCGCCTGGGGCATTGCCGCCTTTGGTACACCGTTCGCCGCTAATGCCCTGATTATGGAGCGTTTAACCGGCTACCGGGCCAGGGACGCCTCCTTCCGCTGGAGCTTGCCATTATCCTTGTCCGGGCTGTGCGCCAGCAGCGTGATAAGCTTCAGTCTGACTTTATGGCTGCTGTAACAGCGGTGGCGGACGAGTTCAGGTAACGCGGGTCAAAACGTTCCAGGCTCCGCCGCAGGCTGGCCCGGGACAACTCTCCCATATGGCTGTCAACCAGATGGCCTTCGGCGTTATAGAACAGCGTGGTGGGCAGGCCGTGGCTGCCGGTTATCCGGCCAAACTGGCCTTGCCGGTCGCTCAGTACGTGGCTCAGGTTCAGGTTCTGTGCCATCAGGAACCTGCGGATGGTCTCCGGGTGCTCGCCCTGATTGGCGAAGACAAAGTTAATCCCTGGGTAGCGCTGCTGGGCTTCTTCCAGGACCGGCATCTCACGGATGCACGGCGGGCACCAGGTGGCCCAGAGATTGACCACGGTGGGGCGGTCGCCGGCCAGCCGGACCAGGTCTACCGGGTGCTCGTTCAGATCGGTCAGAGCTACCTCCGGCAGCCCCCGGATCTGCTGGTTGATCAGGGCAATCACACCCGAGGTGCCGGCCCAGACAATCATCCCGGCGGCCACCGCTGAGCCCAGGGTCCGGCGCATCAGCGGTTTTTTCCACAGCAGGTAAGCGGTAAACGCCAGCGCCGCCACCAGCCCGATGACCAGATCAAAACCGCCATCACGGATGTCGATCATGCCCAGCCAGTCGCTCCGGTATTCGTCAGAATAACGCGCCACAAAGCCGATCCGGGCGCTTACCATGGCGACCAGAAACACATCGGTGAGGGTCCCGGCCACCGGAATCTTTTCCTTTCGGCCGGCCAGTGCGCCCACCAGTAAGGCCACCACAAACGCCAGTATCAGAAGCAGGTGCCCGATTGACAGGCTGAGGGGGCCAACGCCTACGCTGAGCATGATTTCTCCGTGATCGGGGGGAATGGTGACAGGGTATACCGGCTAATGACCAACGGTCCCGGGTGGAGTTCCGCAGATAATCACTTATAGCTATTTGGCCGGTGCTCTGTTACCTTTCGCAGCGTCCTGCCTCTAGGGATTCTGCAGTTTACGGCCAACGGCCACGATGCAGCCTTTCATACGACCTGTCAGAGGACGTCACCCCGAAACCGGCGCGTGACTGTAGTCGTCTTTTATTCCATGAATCTTCATGGCCTCTGCCCGCATTCGCCGCTCATGGTGTTCGTGGAGGCAGAATCAATCAAGAGTACATCTCATATGAGTTTTTCTTCACTCGGTTTGTCCGAGCAGCTGGTCCGTGCCACTGCTGATCAGGGTTACGAAACCCCGTCTCCTATCCAGCAACAGGCCATTCCGGCGGTGTTGTCCGGTAAAGACGTCATGGCCGCGGCCCAGACTGGCACCGGCAAAACCGCCGGTTTTACCCTGCCGTTGCTGCAACGTCTCGCCGCCGCGCCACGTACCGGCAAAGGTCCCCGTGCACTGATTCTGGCGCCTACCCGTGAGCTGGCGGCACAGGTTCATGACAGCGTTGCCCTCTACAGTAAGTATATGCCTACAAGTTCTGCCGTGGTGTTTGGTGGCGTCAAGATCAACCCCCAGATGATGAAGCTGCGCAAGGGCCTGGACGTACTGGTGGCGACACCGGGCCGTCTGATGGATCTGTACCAGCAGAACGCGGTGCGCTTCAACGAAGTTGAAATCCTGGTGCTGGACGAAGCCGACCGCATGCTGGATATGGGCTTTATCCGCGACATCCGCAAGATCCTCGCGCTGCTGCCGGCCAGGCGCCAGAACCTGCTGTTCTCGGCGACCTTCTCCAGCGAGATCCGCACGCTGGCCCAGGGCCTTCTGAACAATCCGGTGCAGGTGGAAGTGGCCGCCCGCAACACCACCGCCGAGAAAGTAAAACAGTCCGTATACCCGGTAGATCAGAGCCAGAAGACAGCCCTGCTGAGCAAGCTGGTGCGTGATAACGCCTGGGAGCAGGTGCTGGTGTTTACCCGCACCAAGCATGGTGCCAACCGCCTGACCCAGAAACTGGAAAAAGACGGTATCACCGCTGCTGCCATCCACGGCAACAAGTCCCAGGGTGCCCGTACCCGCGCGCTGGCAGACTTCAAGGCCGGCGAAGTGCGCGTACTGGTGGCCACCGATATCGCGGCCCGGGGCCTGGACATCAAGCAGCTGCCGCAAGTGGTTAACTTCGAGCTGCCCAACGTCCCGGAAGACTACGTCCACCGTATTGGCCGTACCGGTCGTGCCGGCGAAAGCGGCCATGCGTTGTCGCTGGTCAGTGCCGATGAGGGTAAGCTGCTGGCGGGTATCGAGCGGCTGATTAAAAAGCAGCTTCCCCGCAAAGAGGTAGAAGGCTTTGAGCCCACCAACAATCTGCCGCTGAAACCCAAAGCCAAGGCAGACCCGAGCAAGGCCCGCAATCGTCGGCCCCAGGGTGGTAACGGCAAGAGCTTTGGTCCTAAACCGGCAGCAGCCCGTGGGGCTGGCCGTGGCCGCAGTGGGCAAGGGCAGGGGCAAGGCAGAAGCGGCCGTCCGGCTCAGCGCCAGAGTGCCTGATCAGAAACTCCTGAAAAAAGCGGGGCTGTAAACAGCCCCGAACAGGAGAACGAACCGATGGACAGCCTTCATCCGAAGGCTGTCAGCGGCACGCGGGATCAGAATTTGTAGGTAAAGCCCACCATGTACACCATGGGGTCGATTTCGACTTCAAACTTGTCGGTTTCCGCGATCTTGTTGCCGGCGGCGTCCAGTACCTTAACCCTGGCGTCGGTGCTGATATCAGCCCACCAGACAGCGGCGTTAAGACCGAAGTTCTCGCTCAGCATATAATCCATACCCAGCTCTACCGCGACCCCTACACTGTCATCCAGCTCGAGTTCACTGCCCGGGATACCCAGGGCGGCGTTCAGGTCTGCGCTGGTTTTTTCTTCAAAGAAAGTGGTGTAGTTCACGCCCACACCTAGGTATGGCTGAAACGCCGATGCGCTGTGCATGGGAAAGTACTGCAGCGTAATCGTGGGCGGGAGATGCTTGGTTTCGCCCAGGGTCAGATCACCCGGAAGATCCCCGCCGCCCTTGATGTTGTGCTGGAACGGGGTGGCACCGAGCACACCCAGCCCCAGGTTATTGGTAAACATGTAGGTAGCACGGATACCCAGCTGCGAGTTGGAGTCTACCGTTGCCTGGGCGTCCGCGCCGGCGACCAGCGGGGCACCGGCCACGGTGATGGAATCGCTGGAATCATCCGGCGCCACATGCACAACACCGGCCCGCACAATAAAGTCCCCTGCCTCGAAAGCCTGAGCGGCCGGTGCTACGGCCATGACGGCCGCAGCCAGTACACCAAGTTTGAAGTTGTGAGACATCGCCATCTCCTGGTCCATGAAAATAAGATGACTTCAATGTAAAGATCTGGGGGATGGAAAACTTGATTTAGCGCAATTAATGGCCGGGGCCGGGGCATAGCACGGGCCAGGTTTGACTCATCTCAAGAAAACGATCAAATACGGCGCGGTGAATGCTCAGGAGGAGGGTGTTTCAGGCGCAGGTTCTGCGTCTTCCGGGACAAACACATCCCGGATGCTCAGTGGTTGGCCCTGGGCGTTCTGTACGGTGACGGGCAGGACGGGCTGGCCGTGCTCGCGGTCCCGGATATCCAGGAGTTCGCCCTCCGGCGCCGGGTTCCACTTGTCGCCCCACTGGCGCAGGGCCACCACAACAGGGAACAGGTCCCGGCCTTTTTCGGTAAGGCGGTATTCAAAGCGGGACCCGTGCTCGCCCACATTCACCTTGCACAGCACCCGGTTGTCGACCAGCCTGGCCAGACGGTCACACAGGATATTCCTGGCAATACCCAGCTGTTGCTGAAAGTCCACAAAACGCCGGGTACCGTACATTGCATGCAGCACGATCAGCAGGGACCACCAGTCGCCGACTTCATTCAGGGCGCGGGCAACGGAGCAATTGGAGTCATCAAAACGTTTTCTGGCCATGTAGGGAAGTGTACCCAATAGGGTTGCATCATGAAACTGAATTGAATAAGGTTGCTTTACGAAACCAAATTACCAAGGCTGAACTCCGTTTATGAGCATGAATCTAGGCCCTTTGTTTGAACCTTTCGAACTGCACAACCTCAGGCTGCGCAACCGCGTCGCCATGGCGCCGATGACCCGTAATTTCTCGCCCAATGGCGTGCCCGGGCAAGACGTGGTGGATTACTATCGCCGCCGCGCCGAAGCCGGTGTCGGCCTGATCATCACCGAAGGCACGCCGGTTAACCATCCGGCGGCGAACGGTTACCCCAACGTGCCGGTATTTTACGGTGAGCAGGCCCTGGCGGGCTGGAAGCAGGTTGTGGACGCCGTGCACCAGGCGGGTGGCGCTATTTTCCCCCAGTTGTGGCATGTGGGCGCGGTCCGTAAAGAAGGCACTGAGCCAGACCCCGGGGTCCCCGGTTTCAGCCCCTCCGGCCTTTATGCTCCGGGCAAGCCCAACGGCAAGGCCATGACCAAAGAAGACATTCAGGATGTTGTCAGAGCCTTTGGCGACGCTGCCCAGGATGCCAAAGCCCTGGGTTTTGACGGCGTCGAGTTGCACGGTGCCCACGGTTACCTGCTGGACCAGTTCCTTTGGGAAGGCACCAACCAGCGCGACGACGAATACGGCGGCAGCCTGCAAAACCGCCTTCGCCTGGTGGTAGAGATTGTCGAGGAAGTCCGGCGTCGGGTAGGCCCGGACTTCCCCATCATGTTGCGTTTCTCCCAGTGGAAAATGCAGGACTACGACGCCAGGCTGGCGAACACGCCGGAGGAACTTGAGCAGTTCCTGAGCCCCCTGGTACAGGCTGGTGTGGATATCTTCCATGCGTCCACCCGCCGGTTCTGGGAGCCCGAGTTTGAAGGCTCGGATCTTAACCTGGCCGGCTGGACCCAGAAGCTGACCGGCAAGCCGACCATGTCGGTGGGTAGCGTCGGCCTCACCGAAGATTTTGTCAGCGGAACCTTCGCCGGCAAGAAAGAAGCGGTTGAACAGTCCGGCATCGATGAGCTGGTAGAGCGGATGACCCGCGGAGAATTCGAGCTGATCGCCGTCGGCCGTGCCCTCCTGCAAGATCCGGAGTGGCTGGTGAAAGTGAAAGAAGACCGTTTGAACGAAGTGCAGGCGTTTGCCAAAAAGTCCCTGACCACGCTTTATTGATCGAACCACTCCTTCGATCCTTTCGCCGCGGCGCCAGCAATGGCCCCGCGGCTTTTTTGTACCGATAAACTGCCTGCCTGGTAATTACGGTGTCGCAGCAAACCGTTATGATGAAAGGCCATACCGGAAGCCGAGCAGCAACCTGCCCATGATCACAAGCCCAGAAGATGAGCCGGAAAACCTGGAGCAGCTGCTCGAAAAGCTGTCGGAGGTCGGCCTGGAATGCGATGAAATCCGGATCGGGGATCTGCTGGATGCCACAGGCCGGCGCAGTTTCGGGCCGGTGGTGTTACTGGTGGGCTTTATTCTGGTAACACCGCTGAGTGGTATTCCCGGGTTACCTACCCTGATGGGCATGTTGGTATTGCTGACGCTTGGCCAGATACTGTTCGGCCGTTCCCACTTCTGGGTGCCGGCCTGGCTCACCCGGCGAAAAGTGCCCCGCAGCAGCCTGTTGCGGGCAATTGACTGGCTCAAACCCTGGGCGCGCAAGGTAGACCGGCCAATCCGGCCGCGCCTGGTCTGGATGGTTAAAGGCCCGGGCCTGTATGCCACGGTGCTGGTCTGTATGGCGATCGGGTTGGTCATGCCGGCCACCGAGGTGGTGCCTTTCAGCGCCAGTATTGCGGGGCTGGCTTTGTGCATCTACGGGCTGGCAATGGTGTCCCGGGATGGCCTGCTGGCCCTTGTGGCGTGGTGTATCACCGTGATTGTGCCGTGGATGCTTGTTAACCAGTGGCTGTGAATAACCGGAGCCGCCGTGAGCGGCCCCGGTCGCCTGATGGTCAGGGTTGATAAAGAACTTTCAGGAGCTCACCGGTGAGGGTGGCCAGCACCGCACTGTCGGTGACAGGCACCTTGCCCCAGTTCTGGTTGTAATGGCCGTGGCAGTTGTACATGTTCACCGTAACGGCTTCACGGTTCAGGTCCATGCAGGTGCCGGTTACCGCGTTTTTCAGGGCGCCGGCGCCGGTGTACATCCATTCCTGGTTACGTTGCTCCGGGTCGCACAGCGTCAGGCTGAGGCCGCCGAAGGCGGGGATCAGGCACTGCCATGGCTCCTGTACCGGGTGCAGGCTGCCGCGGGCAGACATTATCCAGCGGCCAGCCTCCGGATGTTCCTCGGCACTGTTGAGCAGCGGCAGGCGGTGATTCCCATCGGGGGTATAGGCCACTTGCAGCGCGCCCACCCGCAGCACCGTTCCACTCAGCTCAATGTCACCGGCGTCGCGGAGGATGCCTGAGTCCATCAGCAGGTCAGCCAGTTCGTTGCGGATTTCGAGAGCCGGTGTTTTTTCCTGGCTCAGCCGGTTGACCAGAGCACGGGCGACCAGGAGCTGATGATCCCGTTCCAGGATGGTGTCCAGCACTGTCTGAGCGGTTGCATCAAGCCGTTGCCTGAGCGCTTCCGGGTCCTGGCTGGCCAGCAGTATCCGGCTGTTGGCGTCCAGCACCGGGAACGGCTGGTCGCTCAGGCCGTTAAGGGTGCGGTTGAGTTCGGCAGCTTCACGCTCGGCCAGCTGTTTGAAGCCATGCTCCTGGCCGACAATGGCCACCGGTGGCAGCTCCGGAATCTGGCCGTCAAACCCGGTACGGGCCAGTTCCTCAACCGTGCCGTTGCGGCGGCAGTGCAGGGAGGCCTCGGTGGGGCGGAAATCGGCCTCCAGGTTTACGTGGAACTGGTTGATGGTACGGCTGGCGTGCCGGTATGGGGCGACGGCGATCTGCTTTTGTGCGCCGTCGGCGTTGCGTACATCCAGCCAGCAGGCATTACCGGTGGTGGCCGGTGCCGGCAGCTCGAACACGTTGCCGTAGTTGCCGTGGAACACCGGGTAAATCACCGCGTTGGTGCCATCGGGATCATAGCCACCGAGCAGGGTTGCCACCGGAACACCCACCTGAGCGGGAACGGCGACGGAGGTATTGCCCGGGAAGTGCCAGGTCTCGTACTCGCCGGTCTCAGTATTCCACTTTTTATAACCGGTGGGGTAAGCGGTATCCGGAATCGGGAACCGGGCCAGGTCATTCTGGATGATCCGGGCCGAGAATCCGGTGTAATGGGTGTAAGCCGAAAACTGGTTGCCGCCCGAGCCGCCAGACATGGCGTCGCGCCGGTAGGGAATCCGACCCATAAAGTGTGAACCGTGGGACATTTCCTCGGCTGACCAGCTGTTATGGCTCAGGTTGTCCCGCATCCGGTTACGGTGGGCGATAAAGCCCCAGCCGCTGTCGGCGTGGTGCCGTTGCCAGCGCCCGTCGGCGGTCAGGTTGGCGCCGGGGAAGTGGCCCAGGCCGTAGGCATGGCCCCATTCGTGGCTGGCCTCGTTACCCCGGCTGTCAACCAGGGTGCCAATACCATTGCCGCCGCTGAGGCCATGGTTAATGACGCCGTTCTGGTACCGGCCCCGGGCATGGTGGTTGGTGATCTGCTTGAACACGTGGGGGTAGCTCTGGGTCATGTCGCTGCTGGAGACGCCAAAGTTGGCCTGGTTGATCCCCACGCTCACCTGGGACTTGGCCACGGCTCCCCGCATATCACCGCTGTAGACGTCGCCGTTGGTGTCGCTGACCTCATCGTAGATTTTGCCGTTCTCGACAATCACCCGGTCCAGCTTCATATCGGCATAGCTTGCCATGACCATCCGGGAGACCGGCAGGGTCTGGAAATAATCGGTCGCGGCCAGGACGGGGTCGAGCAGGGTGAAATGGCCCTGGCTGTACCCCACGTCGGCCAGCATCCCCAGCCGGATCGACTGGAAGACGATCTGACTGGCTTCGCCGATATCCAGGTCCGCTGCCGCCAGAGTGCCGGCGCGTTCGCCGTCGGTGCCTTTGTCTACCACAAAGGTGATCGACAGGCCGTTACGGACCATGTCCCAGGGCAGGCGTGTGCTCCAGGCGCGGGTCGAGTATTCAATCCGGTGGCGGCCCTGGTGGTCTGAGGCGGGCAAGGCATTGGGATGGGCCAGCTCGAACTCACCCACCGGTGCGCCGTTAAGCTCCAGCACCGCGTGAACGGTTACCGGGGCTTCGGCGGTGTCCGGGGTGAACATCAACAGTGTGTCCCGCAAAGCTACCAGTTTGGGGCGGTAAACCGATCGGGTTTCGTCGCCGGCGTCCTGCACAAAGTTATTGTTGGGCTGTACCGTGTGGGACTGGGCAAACATCACTTCCCCGGCGAGCGTGCCCCCGGAGAGATCGTTGCGCAGCGGCCGTGGCTGGCCGTCGTAATCGGTGGCCCGGAAATCTACGGCATTGCGGTCCAGGTATTTGTAGATACTTTCGGTGACAGCTTCCGGCGTGTCGGTGGACACGCTGACCGAGGCCTCGTCGGAGTCTGATCCGCCACAGCCGGAAAGCAAAGCACTAATGGTTGATAAAACTATTAAACGTCTAAACATCTAAGGCATTCCCTATTATCACAAGCTTCGGGCCGGACGATACTTGTGGCCCGCAATGACAAAAAGGGAAAGCCTGTAACTTCTTGTACGTTGAGTAGCAGTCGACACCGGGAGCTTTACCCGGGTCTCAAATCAGCGGCTGTATCGACTGCCCGGCTTCAAACTGGGCGCCCCGGAACTGCCGGTTGATAAACCGCTCTGTTTCCAGCTGAATACGCTCGCGCTGGTCCGGTTTTTCGATGTAATCCATGGCCCGGAAGAGGATATAGCGAATGGTCATGTGGGAGATTTCGTGCACCACCTCCGCCTCCACTCCCGGCACCAGCTCCCGTTCCAGAATATCTTCTGCCATTTCGTTGGCGCTGGCGTCCAGCTGGGCTTCCAGAGCACGGCGCAGTACCGGTGAAGAGCCGTGGAGTTCCCGCACGGCTACCGTCGTGGCCGCAGGGTTGGCAAGAAAGTAGTGATACACAAACGCGACGGTATCGTGGGAGGCCTGTTCGGATGAGTCGGCCATGTGGCGCAACTGGCGCACGCCGGTTTTCATGTCTTCGGCAATGTAGCCCAGCACCTGGAGCCCGAACTCGTCCAGATTCCGGAAATGCCGGTAAAAGGTGTTCGGGTTCAGGCCCGCTTCACGGGCCAGTTCCCGCAGCCCGAGTGACGTCAGGCTTCGGGTTTCGGTAATCAGTTTCAGTGCGGCCTGTACCAGTTTCAGTTTGCCGCCGGCCAGTGGTTGCATGAATTCCTCTTCTGTTTCGGAGTCCGGGCGGGGCAGGCCAACAATCTGTCACCCGAGGCCAAACGCCCGATACGGAGTATACAAGTGTCTACTCCCGGCGGTATACATATGTCTACCGGCCATGATGGCCAGACAGATAACAACAGGCAAGGCCCAAAGGGGCCACCACCCAGGAGTGCTGCAATGACACAGACCGCACAGATTGCAATTATCGGCACCGGCTTCTCCGGTCTCGGCATGGCCATCAAGCTCAAGGAAGCCGGATTTCAGGACTTCGTTATCCTGGAACAAAGCGACGACGTAGGCGGTACCTGGCATGAAAACCATTACCCTGGCTGTGCCTGCGATGTTCAGTCGGCGCTGTACTCTTTTTCTTTTGAGCAGAACCCCAACTGGAGCCGGATGTTTGCTCCTCAACCGGAGATCAAGGCCTATCTTCGCCACTGTGCCGAAAAGTACGGCCTGCTTGAGCATATCCGGCTGAATACGCACATGGCAGGGGCCCGCTGGAACGAGAAAACCAGCAGTTGGGTACTTGAGACCTGTGACAGCCCCGAGCTCTGGCACTATATGCAGGAAAAAGGCCTGAAGCCCGGCGATGCGCTGGACCGCAGTGATAAGGCCCTGCCGGCGTTCCAGACACTGCACGCTGATATTGTGGTGTCGGGCATGGGCGGCCTGAGTACACCCGCCTATCCGGACATCAAAGGTATCGAGAGCTTCACCGGGGTCAGCTTCCACTCCCAGAACTGGAACCATGACTACGATTTCCGTGGCAAACGGGTGGCTGTGATCGGCACCGGTGCCTCGGCCATCCAGTTTGTGCCGGAAATTGCGGCCGACGCCGCCCAGCTGGATCTGTACCAGCGTACGCCGCCGTGGATCATGCCCAAGCCGGACCGGGAGATCCGCCCCCTGGAACGAATGATGTTCCGCAGGTTCCCGCAGACCCTCAACGCCCTGCGACAAAGCATCTACTGGATGCTGGAGGCCCGGGTACTCGGTTTTGTGGCTAATCCCCGCATTCTGAAAATCGGTGAGCTGCAGGCCCGGCGTCACATCCGCAGGCAGATCCGGGACAAAGAGCTGCGTAAGAAAGTGACGCCGGATTTCCATTTTGGCTGCAAGCGGGTACTGATTTCCAACAACTACTACCCGGCTCTGGACCAGCCCCATGTGGACGTACTGACCGATGGCATCCGGGAGGTCCGGGGCAACACCATTATTGATGGCAACGGCGTCTCCCGCGAGGTGGACTGCATCGTGTACGGTACCGGATTCCGCGCCCAGGACCCGATTCCCAAAAACATGATATTTGGTCGCGGTGGACAGGAACTGCTGGATGTCTGGCGCGACGGTGCCGAGGCCTACAAAGGCACCACGGTGGCGGGCTTCCCCAACTTTTTCCTGCTGATGGGTCCCAACACCGGGCTAGGCCATAGCTCGATGGTCTACATGATCGAGTCTCAGGTACAGTACGTGCTCGATGCCATCAAGAAAATGGAGCACCGGGGCTGGAAGAGTGTGGAGGTGAAAGACGACGCCTACAGCCAGTACAACGCCTCGATCCATGCCAAACTGGGCGATTCCGTCTGGCAGACCGGCTGCAAGAGCTGGTACGTGAACGAGAGCGGAAAGAACACCACCCTATGGCCGGGTTTTACCTGGCAGTTCCGCCAGCAGACCCGGCACTTTGATGCCGAGCAGTATGTGTGTCAGGCCGCCGATGTGATGGAGCAGGGCAGCGAGCCGGCGCTGGCCGGCTGAGCCAGACAACTCCGGCGGCGTCATGGTTGCCGGAGTTGCTCCCCAATGGGATGATGCCGGGGTTCGATCACTCGTAATCCTTCTTCACAGGCATCCGGCAGGGCCCCATGACTACCAGAACCTCCACCCGACTCAACAAATACATCAGCGAGAGCGGTATGTGCTCGCGCCGGGACGCCGATCGTTTTATCGAGCAGGGTACGGTTTACATCAACGGTCGGCGGGCCACGGTGGGCACCCAGGTACTGCCGGGTGATGTGGTGAAGGTGAACGGCCGCATTGTGGTCCCCCGGGACGAAGAAGACCTGGTGTTCATTGCCCTGAACAAACCGGTGGGTATTGTCAGCACCACCGACAGTGCCGAGAGAGACAATATCACCCGCTTTGTGGGTCACCGTGAGCGAATTTTCCCCATCGGCCGGCTGGACAAAGATTCCCAGGGCCTGATTTTCCTCACCAGCAACGGCGATCTGGTTAACAAGATCCTCAGGGCCGGCAACAACCACGAAAAAGAATATCTGGTGACGGTTGATAAGCCGGTTACCACCGCGTTTCTGGAGGGTATGAGCAAGGGTGTGCCGATCCTGGGCACCGTCACCAGGCGCTGCAGGGTTGAGAAGGTCTCCCGTTACGTATTCCGTATTATTCTGGTGCAGGGGCTTAACCGGCAGATTCGCCGGATGGCTGCGCATTTTGGCTACGAGGTTACCCGGCTGGAGCGGGTGCGGATCATGAACGTCAGCCTGAAGGGGCTGCCCGTGGGCAGCTGGCGCGATCTGAGCGCCAGCGAACTGGCGGCGCTGTTTGACGCCATCCGGGAGTCGTCATCCGAGACCGCACAACCCGCGGAACACAAGCCCCGGCCCAAACCCAAACCCAAACCAGCGCCGAAAGCCAGGCCGAATGCCCGCTCCGAAGCCAGAGGCCGCCCGGCACGCCCGGCAAAAGTGCGCAAACCCTCGGTCAAAAAGCGCGGCGCCCGCTAGCCCGGGGCGTATGCAGCGTTAATAGGTTGTCTTCCTTACGGCAGAGTTTGTGCCTGCAGGTTATGCTTACCGGCTTTAACCTCATGCCGGATCTGCCCGAATGCTCCAGACGTTTTTTGCCACTTACCTGAGTAGCACCATCCGTTTTCTGTTCCTGCTGGCCCCGTTTTTTGCGGTGACCATGTTTCTGGCCCTTACCCGGGGCCTGTCAGTGGCAGAGAAGGTCTCGATTATTCGTCGTGCCTGTATTGCTGCCCTGATTCTTGGCTTTGTGCTGTTTTTCCTGGGGCCGGTCCTGTTCAGCGCCATGGGCATCACCCTGAACTCCTTTCGCGTGGGTGCCGGGTGCCTGCTCTTCCTTACCGCCATCAGCCTGGTGAACAGTGGCACCCGTAATCACGCCACCGGCCTGCCCCAGGAAGACCGGGATGATATCGCCGTGGTACCCCTGGCGATTCCGGTAATGATCGGCCCTGCAACGATTGGTGCCATCATGGTGTACGGGGCCGAACTGAAAACCGTTCCCGAGATCGGCGGTGGCCTGCTGGGGCTGGTGTCGGGTGTCTTGTTACTGGCCTGGCTGCTGCGACTGTCCAGCTACCTGGAAAAGGTGCTGGGCAAGACCGGGCTGAACATCATGTCCAAGATCAGTGGCCTGATCCTGTCGGCCATGGCGGCTGAAATTGTCCTCACCGGCATCGCTGGCTTCATGGCCAGCTTGCCGGGGGCCTGACAGAGCGGCGGCAGCCGCCCGGCGCCGAAAGCTAGGTCTCCGTTCCTTTACGTTCAACGACCTTGCGCTTGCCTGCTGCTGCCCGGGCCAGCTCTTTCAGGCGGTCAGCATCAAAGGCATCCACCCGGATCACGTCGTACAGAGCGGTAAGAGCCTGCTCCAGTTTCGGACACTCATCGGCGGTCACGATACCCTGCGCGCAGGCCCAGTCCACCAGCTCCTTACGTTGATGCCCCATCAGCAGGGCAATGCCGTCCAGCTCATCCTCATTCCGGTTACGGATCGCCCGATGCAGGCGCTGACGCATATCGGCGGTTTCCTGGGCGAGTTTGTACGCGTTAAGAACCCGGCCCAGCGGGTCGTCCGGATCGGGGTTGACGTAGGCGCCGCGGCTGATGCGTTGCCGGACCGGTGTATCATCCACGATGGTGGCCGCCACCCGGGCTCCGAGCACATCGTCCGGCCCGTTCAGGCCGGTTGCGCCGAGGGGGAAGATCAGAATCCGCAGCGGCCAGCGCAGTGCCGGTACCGGAAAATTGATGATGGCCTCGCGCATGGCGTTTTGCAGATCCCGCAGAGAGGTTTGCAGGCTCCACTCCACCAGGTCCCGCTGGTCTTCCGGGTAGCCTTCTTCATGCCATTGCTTGATTACAGCGGTGGCGTAGTACAGGTGCACCAGACAATCCGCCATGCGGCCAGACAGGCGCTGGCGGGCTTTCAGACCACCGCCGATGGTGAGCAGGGTAACGTCGGTCAGTACCGCAAAGGCGGCTGAAAACCGCCCCAGCTGGCGGTAGTGGGGCTGGATGTTACCCTGGCGCGGCGCGCTTTCCAGAAACCCCTTGCTCAGACCCAGCACCAGCGCCCGCAAGGCGTTACGGGTGGTGTGGGCCAGGTGGCGGTAGAACACCGCATCAAACTTGTGGGCGGCCTTGTCCTGATCTTCCATGTTCGCGGCGTCGATTTCTTCAACAATAAACGGATGGCAGCGAATGGCTCCCTGGCCGAAGACCATCAGACTGCGGGTAAGGATATTGGCGCCCTCGACGGTGATGCCGATCGGCACCGCCTGATAGGCCCGGGCGAGAAAATTGCGGGGGCCGGTGATCACGCCCCGCCCGGCAACCACATCCATGGCGTGATTGATTACTTCACGCATCAGGTCGGTGTTACGGTACTTGAGCACCGCCGAGGGGACCGAGGGCCGCACGCCCCGGTCCAGCATGCCGGCGGTAAACAGGCGGGCGGAGTCCATCATGTAGGTGTAGCCGGCAATTGGCTCAAGGGCTTCCTGTACGCCTTCAAACTGGCTGATGGAGCGGCCAAACTGTTCCCGGGTGTAGGCATAGGCGCCGGTGGCCAGGCTCGCCAGCTTGCCGGCGCCGGTACCCAGGGCAGGCAAGGATACCGAGCGGCCAATGGACAGGCATTCCAGCAACATGGTCCAGCCTTTGCCCAGCATGGGCTGGCCGCCGATCACCTGGTCCATGGGGATAAACACGTCGTTGCCCCAGGTGGGCCCGTTCATGAACACGGTGTTCATCGGCAAATGCCTGGGGCCGGCGTGCACGCCCTCGGTCTCGCGCGGTATCAGGACACAGGTAACCCCAATCTCGTCCTGCTCGCCGATGAGGTTTTCCGGGTCGTATACCTTGATGGCCAGGCCGATCAGGGTGGCCACCGGGGCCAGGGTAATGTAGCGCTTGTTCCAGGTTACCTTCAGGCCCAGGACCTGTTCGCCGTTCCATTCCCCCATACAGACAATGCCTTTGTCCGGGATCGCGCCGGCGTCGGAGCCGGCGATGGGCGACGTCAGGGCAAAGCACGGGATGTCGGTGCCGCCGGCCAGCCTGGGCAGGTAGTGTTCCTTTTGGCTGTCGGTGCCGTAATGCATCAGCAGTTCGCCGGGGCCCAGTGAGTTGGGGACCATTACCGTGACCGCTGCCGAGACACTGCGGGTGGAGATTTTCATGACGATTTCGGAATGGGCGGTATTGGAAAAACCCAGGCCGCCATGTTCCCTGGGGATCACCAGGCCAAAGAAACCGTTAGTACGGATGAACTTCCAGACGTTTTCCGGCAGGTCGTATTGTTCGTTGGTGATCTGCCAGTCGTCCAGCATCTGGCACAGTTCTTCGACCGGGCCGTCCAGAAAAGCCTGTTCCTCGCTGGACAGATGCGCAGGTGCGTACTCCAGCAGCTGGTTCCATTCCGGTTTTCCGGAAAACAACTGACCGTCCCAGTCGACAGAGCCGGAGCTGAGGGCTTCCTGCTCGGTGTCTGACAGCGTTGGCAGGCGGCCGCGAACCCAGGCCAGCAGCGGACGACTGAATTTATCAAGCCGCAGCTCGCTGGGCAGCGTAATCAGAAGGGCCAGCGCCAGCAGGGCACCGCCAATCAGGAAGCTCAGTATGTGCCAGTCATCGTAGACAACCCCGATCAGGGTGGCCACCGACATGACAATGGCCGCTGTTTTGCCGCCAATGCTGAAATAGATCAGCACCAGGGCGCTGAGGGCCAGAAGCAGGACGCTCATCCACAGATCTCCCTATCAAATGATTTGGTTCTAACCTTCGGCTATAGATTAGCCAGTTGCAAGTGAAAATCCTGCAAACGGGGCCCGCTGGCGGCCCGTGGCGGCGGGTTCAGAGGTAGCCGGCCCCGTAGACCAGGCCAAGCACCAGTGGCATCACCACCAGGCTGCCAAGATTGCTCAGCAAGACCAGCGACGCCACCTTTTGCGGCTCCTGCTGGTACTGCTCGGCGATCATGTAGTTCAGTACCGCCGGAGGCAGGGCAGCAAACACCCACAGGCTGGCCACCTGTAGCCCCGGCAGGTCGAGCAGGGCGATCATTGGCCAGGCCAGCAACAGGCCGCTGGCAGGACAGGCGATGGCCCCGATCAGGCCAAGTTTCCAGTCGCTGAAATCGATATCCAGCATGCGCACCCCCAGGGCGAACAGCATCAGCGGAATGGATACCGCGCCGAGCATGTTCAGGGAATCCAACAGCCAGCCGGGTAAGGCCAAGCCGCTGAAGTTCACGGCCAGCCCGGCGATACTGGCAAACACTACCGGTAGTCGCAGCCGGCGCAGCAGGGAAGTGTGAGGGTCGAGCATGTACAGGCCCACGGAAAAATGCAGCAGCATTTCCACAACAAACAGCACAATCGCTGCGGGCAGCGCGGCTTCGCCGAATGCCAGCACCAGCAACGGGATGCCCATGTTGCCGGAGTTGTTGAACATCATCGGTGGCAGAAAGGTTTTCAGGTCCAGCCTGAGCAGCCGGGCCAGCGGGTAAAGGACGATGCCGGAACCCAGCACGACCACAGTGCCCGCCAGAGCGAGGCCACCATACTCCTGCAGCGGCGCCTGTTGATCGGCCAGCACGGCGAAGACCAGCATGGGCACAAACAGCTCCATGTTCAGCACATTCAGGCCCTGAATATCCGGTGACCGGTAGCGGCCGTAAAGAGCGCCGCAGCCGGCGATCAGGAACACCGGTAGCAGGGTGGACAGGATTTGCGCGATCATAGTGAGTTCCGGTAGAGAGTGCTGAGGCAGCCGGTGACGAAAACCAACAGAGTCGCAACTCCCTGGCCATTGGGCAAGTGGCCGTTGGTAGCGTGTCTGGAAACCTGATCTGGAGAGTAACTGTGACGCCGAACTTTGACCAACCGATTGCGCGGGAAAACACCCACGCGGTAAAACTCGACGTACGCCAGGCGGTGTTCGGACGGGAAGATGTGATTCCCGTGTGGGTGGCCGATATGGATTTTGCCGCTCCACAGGCCGTTACCCGGGCGCTGGTGACCCGGGCGGAGCATCCGGTCTACGGTTATACGGTGTTTCCCGAGAGCCTGTATCAGGCCATGATCGACTGGTTTGCCAGTCGCCACGGCTGGCAGATAAAGCGTGAGTGGATTGTGATGGCACCGGGCGTGGTGCCCTCCCTGAATGCCGCCTGCATGGCCTTCTCCGGCCCCGGCGACGGCGTGATTATCCAGCCCCCGGTGTACCCTCCGTTCTTTGGCTCGGCCCGGGACACCGGGCGCCGGATCATCGAAAACCCGCTGCTTCAGGATGCTGAAACCGGGCATTATCGGATGGATCTGGAGCACCTGGAGCAGTGTGCGGCCCGGCCGGAGGCCCGTATGATTATTCTCTGTTCGCCCCACAACCCGGTGGGTCGGGTGTGGACCGACAGCGAGCTTGAATCGGTGCTGGCGATTGCCCGCCGGTACCGGTTGCTGGTGATTTCCGACGAGATTCACTGCGATCTGGCCTATCCCGGTCAGAAACCCCACCGGGTCCTGGCCAGCCTGGCCCGGGCAGGTGATGCCGTGGTCACCGCGGTGGCACCGAGCAAGACATTCAATATCCCCGGGCTGGGCCTGTCGGCTGTGGTCATCCCGGATGCCGGCCATCGCCGGGCTTTAAAAGCAGTGTTTGACTCCATGCACTTGCCCCAGGGCAATCCGTTCAGTGTGGCCGGGTTTGAGGCTGCCTATCGCCATGGCGGCGAATGGCTGGATCAGCTGCTGGTTTATCTGCGGGGCAACCGGGATTACGTGCTGGAGCAGGTAACCCGGCGATTGCCGGGGATCCGCACCGGTGCGCCCGAAGCCACCTATCTGATGTGGCTGGATTGCCGGGAACTGGGGCTGGACGACACCGCCCTGCGCACATTCTTTGTGGAGAAGGCCGGGGTGGGGATGAACCCGGGCGTATCCTTCGGCCCCACCGGCAGTGGCTTTATGCGGCTGAATATCGGCTGCCCGCGGTCGGTTCTGGCCGAGGTGATCGAGCGCCTGGAGCGCGCTCTGCAGGCGCGGGGCTAGCCGGCTATTCGCCGGGCACTTCCGCTTCGGTCCCTATATGGTAGGCCGCGAACCCGGCCATCACGACCTGGTCCACCGCCATGCCGATTACCCGGCCTTCGGTGTCGGAACGTATCGGGTACTGTTCGTTGGTAATGGGGTCGGCCACGTAACCGAGGATCTGGCCTTCTGAAACCGGCTCTCCCAGTTCCACTTCGCTGAACAGAATGCCGCCGTGCTGCGCCCGGAGCCAGGTGGAATTGTAATAGATCGGCTGCGGCTCGCCCCAGACGAACATCCGGGAGATCATGCCGTGCTTTTCCAGCAGACTGTTCAGGCTGTTAACGCCGGCTTCGATCTGGCCTTCCTGAATGCGTAGTGATTCACCAGCCTCCAGAGTCACCGCGACAATGCCGGCGTCGATGGCGGCCGTGCGCAGCATGCCGGGCGAACCGCTGCTGTGGACCACCGCCATCTGATCAAAACCCCTGGTAAACTCGGCCACTTCCGGATTGTTCATGTCGGCACGCAACTGTGGCAGGTTGGTGCGCTTGAGTGAGCCTGTGTGAATATCCACCAGCATGTCGCAGTGGCTGATGACGTTGGTAAACAGCGAGTGAGCGATGCGGTCGGCCAGGGTACCGTCGGGGCGCCCCGGAAAGTAGCGGTTCAGGTCCCGGCGGTCGGGCAGGTAACGGCTGCCCTGCTGGAAGCCGCTGATGTTAACAATCGGTACGCCCACCACGCGCCCGCTCAGTTCCGCCGGGTCCAGGTCATACATGGCCCGGCGCACGATTTCGATGCCGTTGAGTTCATCCCCGTGCAGGGCCGCTGTCAGGCAGAGGGTTGGCCCTGCGTTCACACCATTGACCACCAGCACCGGGGTGGGCTGGGACAGGCCGGCGATCTGGATGTTAGCGGACCACGCCAGGCGGGTGGAGGTCCCTGGCAGCACTTCCTTGCCCAACAGCGTAAAGGACTCACCCGGGGCGGGCCCGGCAAGCTCCGGCTCAACCCCGGGGGTGTCGGTTACCTCAGGCTCTGTGTCGTGGGTGCCACCAGGTTCGGTTGGCGTACCGGTTCCGGGGCGAATGTCCGGCTCAGGTTCCGGGGCCGGCATGGGGGCGACGTCTTTGAGATCCACGTTGGGGGCGATCTTTGTGGGCAGGTTACTCCCGGCAACCGGCGTCTGGTCCGCCGGTGCCTCATTGTCCGCCGCCGGGGCAGGCGCCGGCGCTGTTACCGCTGCCTCGGCGCTGCGGCGAGGCTCAGACTGCAGTACGTCTTCAACGCTCTCGTCTTCGGCCAGCTGGGCAATGATTGGCACCGGCAGCGCCCGGCTGCCGGCATCAGCGTGCGCAGGCCCGGCCAGCACCGACGATGCGGCCAGTAGCAGACAGGGAATCAGTCGGCGGTGCGCCGGCGTGTTGGGGTAAAAAAACACCATAAATCCTCGAGTACCTTGACCAGTGGGCCCAAGCATAGGGCCAGCAGAGTTTCATGAATACCGCTGTGACCAAGCTTTAATGCCACCGTCATGATGTTCACCGGGTTTCAGGCAACCGGTTCTGTATAACAGTGCTATCTTGCAAGTACATGAATCGTTATACGCGGACCAGGGAGATAAGTGTATGGACCTTTTGCGAATTCTGATTGCGATTCTGTTACCGCCGCTGGGTGTTTTTTTGCAGGTAGGCCTGGGTAAGCATTTCTGGATCAATATCCTGCTGACCATTCTGGGCTACATTCCCGGGATCGTGCACGCGGTGTGGGTGATCGCCAGGAAGTAGCCCGCCCGGTCAGGCTGAGCCCCTGAGGTGCCAGAGATCGTCTTTCTCAAACACCCGGTGCTCAGCCTCCAGCTTGAGCAGGTGGGCCAGGGCCGAGCGTGAGGCCAGGCCGTGAATGGCCGCAGGCACGTCGTTGTAAGCCGTGGCTGTGATGGTTTTCAGATCCGCCGGAGCCACCTTTTCCAGTGCCCGGAAGATCTTGTGTTCACGGGTCAGGCGGTGGGTGATCAGGTAATCAATAACGGCTTCGGGCCGGCCCATCACAAAACCGTGGGCCGGAGCGATGAACCGGACCGGCTGTTCCAGCAGCTCATACAGGGATTCCAGATAGGCTTTCATGTCGCCGTCCGGCGGATTGATCACCACCGTTGAGCCTTGCATGATGTGATCCCCGGCAAACAGCAGCTCCTGTTCCAGCAACAGAAAACACAGGTGGTTGGAGGCATGGCCCGGAGTGTGTAATACCCGGATCACACCGGCGTCGGTGGCAATCAGGTCTTCATGCCCGGGCTGGTCGTCGGGTGCAAAGCCCTGGTCGTGGCTCGGCGCCTGAGGCGCCTTCCAGCCGAATACCCGGCACCCTGTGCGTTCTTTCAGCAGCCTGGCCGCCGGTGAATGGTCGATGTGGGTGTGGGTTACCAGTATCTGATCCACCTCGCCGCCGGTAATGTCCAGAATACGGTTAACGTGGGTCTCATCCAGCGGGCCCGGATCAATCACAGTAAAGCGCTCGTGGCCAAGAATATAGGTATTGGTGCCGGGGCCGGTCATCATGCCGGGGTTGGGCGCGGTCAGGCGTATCACGCCGGCACCGATCTCGACCGGTTCGCCCGGGGTGATCTCGGCCCGCGTGGTGCCTTCGCCTTCCGGGTCCAGCTTGACGGCTTCGTCGTAGGCCGGCCCGTTGGGCTCCAGCATTACCGGCCGGCCTTTGCGCAACGCCGGCCAGGGATCGGTAGGGGTGGCCTCCGGTGGATTGGCGTGGGCGTAGCGCATCAGTTCGGTGGTGTTGGTAAACCCGGACAATACCCGCAGGGTACGGATGGTGGGCAGGCTCAACAGCTGGGTGCCGGCCCTGTGTGCTTCCAGAGCCCGGGCCGGTGTCACCCAGCGGTGGCTGATGGTTTCGTGGCCATCGTGGCTGGCAGGCTGGCCTTCCGGCGCCACCGCAACAAAAAAGCGGGTATCAAACCGGCGGGGCGGCCCTGGCGGGGTCACCCAGTGGCTCAGGTAGGCCAGCCGGTCGAGGGTCAGGGTCAGGCCGTGCTTCTGGCAGAGGCTGGCGAGGGAGACCTCTTCCCGGAACAGCGCAAGACGTTCCCCGTGCACCGGGTGGCTGGCATCGATCACGCGTCCGCTGCTGTCCTGTGCCAGCAGGATGCCGCCTTCCTCAAAACATTCCCGGATCGCCGCCAGCATGTAGTCGGCTCCGCCTGCGGCCAGGCTCATGCTCTGGCTGATGGCGGTATCGTCCGGGCCTGCGCTGTGGCGCTGAGCATCGGCTTCCCGGCCATTCACAGACCCGCCGGGGAAGACATAGTAACCGGGCAGGAACACGGCATCCCAGGTGCGCTGCAGGAGCAGCACTTCGATACCGTTGGCGGTATCGCGGGTCAGAACCAGAGTGGCGGCAGGGCGAATATCCATAAAGATCCAGAGTTGTTGTCAGGCAATAAAAAGTGCGTCCGAACCAGAGGCATAAAGCCCACAATACCCGATACCGACACAGGATGAGAAGTCACGCAAGGATGAGTATCATGCGTACTGGCTCATTCCTAACCAGACAGGACCCCCCACTGTGGCACGCATCAAGCTGGAATTCCCCGATAATGTTTTCTGTTTTGAAACCCGACTGCCGGTACGAATCACCGACATTAACGGCGCCAACCACCTGGGTAACGACGCCTTGATCTCGATGCTGTCCGAGGCCCGGGCCCAGTTTCTGAACGAGTACGGGATTGATGAGGGCGGCTCGGATGGCCAAGCCATTATCGTCACCGACCTGGCTACCATGTATCAGGGTGAATCCTTTTATCCGGATCTGCTCCGCTTTGAAGTCGGTCTGACGGATTTCAACCACTATGGCGGCGACTTTGTGTTCCGGGTAACCAAGGCACACACCGGCCAGCCGGTCGCGCTGGCCAAGTATGGCTTTGTATTCTTCGATTATAACGAGCGCCGGGTGATTGCCATGCCGGAGAGTTTCCGCACCCGTTTTGCCTGAGTTACCGCCGGGTTTGCCGGCGCAGCCGGTTCATACCCTGGCGGTACAGGGCATAAGCCATCACACCGGCCAGCAGGTTGCCCGACAGCGCACCGGTCATCAGGCCGGTGAGACCGGAAAGCTGGCCGCCGATCCATAACAGCGGCAGATAGCAGGCAAACAGCCGGAGGATCGAGATCAGCAGCGCCCGCATCGGCAGGCCCAGAGCGTTGTTGATCGATACCATCAGAATGCATACCCCGAGCCCGCTGTAGCTCAGTGGCACCCGAAGCAGATAGCTCAGCAGCGTATCCTGTACCACAGGGTCAGGACTGAACAGGGTGGCAACAACGCCCGAGGCGCCCAGCCACAGCAGGCCAACCAGTAACTGCCAGCCCAGAACAAAGCGTACCGCAAGCCGTACCAGCTTGCGGATGTTGTCCAGTTCGCCGGCACCGAGCATTCGCCCGATCATCGGCGGCATCGACATGGTCAGGGCCAGCACCACCACGATTGAGAAAAACTCCAGCCGGGTACCCAGTCCCCAGGCGGCAACGGCGGCGGAGCCGAAGCCTGCCACCAGAGCGGTCGCGGCCATGGCGGCGATGGGAGGCATCAGCTGGCTGACCACGGCCGGGGCCATGATGCCACCGAGCTGGCGTATTGATTGGCCCAGCTGTAACCGGGCCAGATCAAACCGGAGCCAGGAGCGCCTGAGCAATGACGGGTAAACGACCAGCGCACCCAGGCCGAAGGCGGTAATGGTGGCCCAGGCAGCGCCGGGCAGACCCCATCCGAAGACAAAGATATAGAGTGGGTCCAGGGCAATATTCAGCAGGCTGGTGATGATCATCATGTAGCCGGGCAGGCGGGTGTCGCCGTTGGCCCGGCACACCGAGTAGCCGAAATAGAGCAGGGCTCCGGTCCAGGCAGACAACAGCCAGGGCAGCCAGTACTGGTAAATTACCGGCCGCAACGCCGGCTCGGCACCGAGCAGGTCCAGCAGGGCGGGCTTGAGCAGCCAGACAGACAGGCAGAGTGTCAGCGCCAGCGACGCGCCAATAACGACCACCAATCCGCCCAGACGCTGGGCCTGGACCAGATTGCCCTGGCCCAGCGTGCGCGAAATGATCGCCGTGGTGGCGATGCCCAGGCCCACGTACATACCGGTCACCAGTTGTTGCACCGGTACGGTAAAGCCGAGCGCCGCCAGGGGTTCGCGGCCCAGCTGGCCGATAAAGAAACTGTCGGTCAGCTGGAACGTCATGAGGGACAGGACGCCAAACAACATGGGCCAGGTCATGTGGTAGAGCTGGCGGCCCAGGGAGGCATGTTGCGGAGTGTTATGCACGTCGGGTGTAGTGCCTGAGTTCGGAGTGAGCGGGGAGTCTGGTGGTTCGGGTTAAAGGGGGAGACCAGGGCCTCCCCGTTGCGGTGACGCCGGAGGGATCAGAGAGCGTTCAGGGCAGCCTCGTAATCCGGCTCGTTCTTGATCTCGCTGACCAGTTCGCTGTGGATAACCTTATCGTTCTCGTCCAGAACCACGACGGCCCGGGCGCACAGGCCGGCAAGCGGGCCGTCCTGGATGGCAACGCCGTAGTCTTTCGGGAAGCCGTAGTTGCGGAAGGTAGACAGGGTCTCGACATTCTGCAGACCTTCGGCACCACAGAAGCGGGAGGCGGCAAACGGCAGGTCGGCCGAGACCACGAGGACAACAGTGTTGTCCAGGCTACCGGCTTTCTCGTTGAACTTCCGGGTGCTGGTGGCGCACACACCGGTGTCGATGCTGGGGATAATGTTCAGGATCTTGCGCTTGCCCTTCCAGCGGTCGAGCTTTACGTTTTCGAGGCCGCTGGTGGTGAGGGTAAACGGTGTCGCATTATCGCCGGGCTTGGGAAAGTTGCCGTCGATTGTCAGGGGATTGCCATCGAGAGTAACTTTGTTGGCCATGGTTTGCTCCTTGCTCATTGGGGTATGGGTTCTGTACTTACCTTGTTTAGCTTAATCCGGCTGAGTTTTCATCCATGCTGTTTGTGGGGCCTTTATCTCAGGAACCTGCGTTCCCGGTGGCAAAGCCCGGCGCGGGGTGGCGCTGAACCAGCAGAACATAGCTCAGCAGCCCGGCCGCGGCGAAGCCGGCAATCAGTGTGGCCATGGCCAGGGGAGTGCCGTCGTGCAGCACCCCCACCAGTACGCCGGCGAGTGCTGCCGTGGTCATCTGGACAAAGCCCAGCAAGGCTGAGGCGGAGCCGGCACGGGTCGGATGATTGGCCAGCGCTCCGGCCATGGTCTGGGGAAACACCATCCCGGATGCCACCATGAACAGTGCCTGGGGCAGAACCACGGCCCAGGGGCTGTAGACCCCCAGCCAGGCCAGCACGGTCATGCCGGCGCCGGCGGCCACCGCCAGAGCCAGGCCATAGTACAGAATCTGGTCAGGGGCAAAGTGCCGGTTCAGCCGGACGGTCGTCATGTTGCCGGTCAGATATCCTACGGCGGTAACGGCGGTAAAAAAGCCGAAATGCTCCGGCGCCACACCCAGCACCTCGATCAGCACAAACGATGAACCCGCCAGAAAACTGAACAGCCCGCCATACATCGCCGCGCTGGTGAGGGTGTAGCCGATAAAGGTCGGGTCGGTGCTGACTTTCCGGTAGTTGCGCAGCAGGCTGGTGATCCGGAAAGGCTGACGGTTGTCCGGGTGCAGGGGCTCGGGGATGCCCACGGCAATGGCTGTAATCACCAGCAGTGCGTACACGGCCATCACAACGAATACCCAGTGCCAGTCCATGAACGCCACGATAAATCCGCCGAGCATAGGGGCCACTGCCGGTGCCAGGGTCATCATACCCGCCAGCACGGCGAGCACCCGGGTGGCATCCCGGGGCTGATAGATATCCCGCACGATGGCCCGGCCCAGCACCGGCCCTGCAGACCCCCCGATGGCCTGTACAAAGCGCAGTACCTGCAGGGTCTCTATGTTGGTGGCCAGAGCGCAGCCAATACTGGCCAGGGCGAACAGACCCAGCCCGGCGATCAGAATGGGTTTGCGCCCAAACCGGTCCGCCAGCGGTCCACACACCAGCTGAGCCACCGCAAAGCCAGCCAGATACAGGCTCAGGGTCAGCTGCACCTGGCCGGTATCGGCTCCGAAATCCGTGCCGATCTGGGGCAGCGCCGGCAGGTACATATCGATGGCCATCGGGGCCAGGGCAACGGCGGTGGCCAGCAGAACGGTGGTCCAGATGCTTGTTAATGCGAGCATAGTCTTCCTGACGTTGGAATTGGGTGAGCGTAAGGCTAAGGGAAGTCTATGTCGGCGGCCGCCAAAAAATAACAGCCCCTGCTTTCATGCAATGCATGAACCAAATTGATATGTCAGTTTTGCCGGGTGTTCACTGCGGCGGCCACGGAGTTGAGCTGGTTGCGAACCCAGCGGTGCGCGGGATCGCTCTGGTGGCGCCGGTGCCAGAGCATCAGCAGGGTAAACGGGTTGTATTGGAATGGGAGGGGAACCCACGCAAAGTCCCGCATCAGGCCTGTGGTCATTCGTTCAGGGCCGGAGGCCAGGAGGTTGCTGCCTTTAAGAAACGCGGGTAGTCCTGAGAAGTTGGAGACGGTTACCACGCTGCGCCGTTTCAGGCCCCGGGCCTCCATTACGACGTCCACGCCGGGCTTTTCACCGGTTGCGAACAGCACGGTGATGTGATCGGCGGCCAGGTACTCCTTCAGATCAGCTGGCGGCTGCCGCTTGTGCGGGTCATAGAATACCACCAGCCGATCGGCCATCAGGCCCCGCTGCATGATGTCGGTGGTCTCCGGTGCGAAGGGGCTGATCACCAGGTCGCAGGCCTCCTTGCGCAGCAAGTCGGCATTGGGAATGCCGGAGGGTATCACCTGCAAATGAATCCCCGGCGCCTGCGCCCGCAAAATTGTCAACAACTCCGGGAGCAGCAGGTCACGCTGGTAGTCGTTGGCCGCAATGGTAAAGGTAAATTCTGCCGTTGCCGGGTCAAACGGGGGCCCGGACGGCAGGGTACGCAGGTCGTCCAGCAATTGCCGGATATGAGGCCCGGTCCGCAAGGCATAGTCGGTCGGCACAATACCCCGCCCGGATTTCACAAACAGGGGGTCGCCAAAGGCTTGCCGGAGCCGGTCCAGGGTATGGCTCACCGCTGACTGGCTCACCCCCAGCCGGACCGCGGCGCGGGACACGCCTCCCTCGTCCAGCACTGCCAGAAAGGTAGCCAGAGACCGGAGGTCCAGGTTCAATACATCAATGGGTTTCATGGATTGAAGTCTAAAGGACAAACGCGTTCAAGTCACCGGCCGGCGTCAGTCAGACCGTGCGGCGAGCCAGTCCGCCAGCTCCAGCCAGGAAGCCCGGGGCGCTTTGCTGCCCGCCAGAATCCCCATATGGCCACCGGGCACCACCCGGAATGTTTTGTCGGCTGAGCTGACATGATCCATCACCCGCCTGGCGGCGCCCGGGGTTGCCAGCGTATCCTCCTCGCCGGCCAGCGCCAGCAGGTTGGCGTTGACATGCTCCAGCCGGGCAAAATCCTCCCCGATCTGGATCTGCCCACGGGCCAGCTGGTTATCGATCCACACCCGCACCACGGTGTCCTGAATCACGCCACCCGGATAAGCCACCATACGGTCGAGAAACGCCGAGGTGGTGGCATGGCTGGTCACAAATTCCCGGTCACCCAGCCGTACCAGCAGCTCCCAGTAGCCCATGATGCTGCCCACCGGGTTGGTCAGCTTGAAGCCGATGGTGTTGGCCCAGCCCGGAGAGTAAAACCAGTCGGGCTTGAGGTTGTGCAACTGGAAGCCGGTGCGTTTTCGCACCACGCCGGCGACATCGGAAATCCGCTGGTACATCCAGCCGATGGCCCCCGACGCGTGGCTGTCGATGGGCAGGCCCAGCACCACGGCGTTGCGGATATGCTGGTCCTGGCTGAGCGCCGAATAGAACAGGGTAAACATGCCGCCCATGCTCCAGCCATGCAGAGACAGCTCCTGCTCGCCGCTGTGCTCCCGCACCCGGTTCAGGTAGTCCGGCAGCAGCTCGGCCACATAGGTGTGCATGTTGTAGTGGGTGTGTTCCCGCCGGGGAATGCCCCAGTCAATCAGGTACACCTCGAACCCCCTGGCACGCAGAAAACGGACCAGACTGCGCTGGGGAAACAGATCGTAAATCAGCATGTTCACCGCCAGCGGCGGAATAATCACCACGGGGGTGCGGTGAGAGTTGCGTTCCACCGGCACCACCATGCCATCCAGTTCGATGAAATCTTCCTGCAGGGGCGGGTAGTAACGCAGGCTCACCAGGCCATTGTGGTGGAGGGTCTGGAACGGCGTCTGGCCAGCCTGTACCAGGCTGGCGGCCCGAAATACCCGGTCAAAGGCATTGCCGGCGTAGTGGCGGCCGCGACGGGCCAGGCCGGAGGTGGTCTCGCGAACAGTCTGTAAAACTCTGGGCATGGGGCTTCCATCAGTCAGGGCAGGTTACCGAATGCAGCCAGCATAGGGTGACTGCAGGACGGCTACCATGGCAAAACCGTCACAGCGGTCCGGCGTAATGGTCACTTCGGGCCACTGCCCAAGCCCCCCGGCGGTTGCTATGATGCAGCCCCGAGTTACAACAACCAACAACAGGACTGCCATGCTGAGCTTTCTGCCTGCCCCCGTTATCGGCATCATCAATGCGATGCTGCTGGGTATCAACACACTCTTCTGGTGTCTGTTGCTCTACATTCCTGCCATCTTCAAGCTGATCGTTCCCCACAAGGGGTTCCGTGTGTTGTGTACCAGAGCGATCATCTGGGTGTCAGAATCCTGGGTGGCCGGCAACAGCGCCTGGATGAGGCTGACCCAGGGCACCCGTTGGCAGGTCACCGGTGCCGATAATCTGGAGCGCGAGAGCTGGTATCTTGTGTTGAGCAATCACCAGAGCTGGGTGGACATTCTTGCGATGCAGCGCGTATTCAACCGTCGTGCACCGTTTCTGAAATTCTTCCTCAAGCAACAGCTGATCTGGGTGCCGGTGATCGGTCTGGCGTGGTGGGGCCTGGATTTTCCGTTCATGAAGCGCTACAGCCGGGAGTATCTGATCCGGCATCCGGAAAAGCGCGGTGAAGACCTCAAGGCCACCCGCCGGGCATGCGAAAAGTTCCGCTATACCCCGGTGAGCGTGATGAACTTTGTTGAGGGCACCCGGTTTACGCCGGCCAAGCAGGCAAAGCAGAAGTCACCTTACCAGCACTTACTGGTGCCCAAGGCCGGTGGTGCGGCGTTTGTGCTGGATACCATGGGGGATGCCATCGATACTCTGGTGGATGTCACCATTGCCTATCCCGGCGGTGCCCCGACTTTCTGGGACTTCCTGTGTGGCAGGGTGCCCGACATCCGGGTGGATATCCGCACCGTTCCGGTGCCGGAGCACCTGAAAGGGAAAGACTATTCAACGGATGCCGGCCATCGGCGCAACGTGAAAGACTGGCTGGGCGGGATCTGGCGGGCCAAGGACGAACGCCTGGCCCGGATGCTCGGGCACTGAAGCGCGGCGGGCAGCGCTCAGCCGGCCGCCTGGCTGCTGGCCGGAGCGATTTCCTCCGCCTCCACCAGTTTGAAGTTAATCTGGCGGCGCTCGTCGTCTACCCCTGCCAGGGAAACAGTCACCCGCTGTTCCAGCTGGAAGATGCGGCCGTTCTTGTTGTGCACCAGACGCAGGGTAACCGGGTCAAAGCTGAACTTGCCGCTCAGATCCTTGCAGCTGACAAAGCCTTCCAGGCCGTTACCGTCGAGCCGGACAAAAAAGCCCGCCGGCACCGTGCGGCTGATGCAGCCTTCCATCGGTGTTTCGGGCAGGGTCTTGGCGAAGTCGGCCTTGAGCCAGGTCTCCAGGGCATTGGCCGCTTGTCGTGCCCGCAGCTGGGTGGTTAACAGGGCTTCGAGCTGGTCAGTGTTCAGCGGCTTGATCGGGGCATCCCAGAGGGCGGCCTTGATGAGCCGGTGTACGTAAAAGTCCGAGAACTTGCGCAGGGGCGAGGTAAACGTGGTGTACGCGGCCAGCCCCATGCCCTGGTGCGGCGCCGCCTGGAATGCCAGTTCGGCTCTGGCCAGCTGGCGGGACAGGATGGTTTTTACCGGCACGTCTGCCTCCAGCGTCTCGACCCCGCGGATCAGAGTCTTGAAGCCCTCGGCGGTGTTCAGCTCCAGCTCGGCCAGGTGCGGTGCATAGAGGGTGAGCAACTTGCGGATGTTGTCGAGCCGGTCGTCCCGCAGACCGGGGTGCAGGATAAACAGACCCTGTTCCTGATGTTGCAGGAAATCGGCGGCACAACGGTTGGCGGCTACCATGCACTCCTCGACCAGCCGGTGCGCTTCGTTTGGCACCGCAGGCTCGATCAGCCGGATACGTTTGTTCTCATCCAGCCTTAACCGGAATTCGGGGCGATCGCTGCTCAGCAGGGCATGCCCGGCCCGCCACTTGCGCAGGGCCGTCGCTACCTGATGCAGCTGATCCAGGCTGTTGGCCACGGCTTCTGACAGCGCTTTCACACCCTCGTCCTCACGGCCTTCTATCAGGTGTGAGACCAGTTCGTAGCTGAGTTTGCCGTGTGAGCGGATCATCGCCTGGTGGAAGCTGTAGCTGCCCAGGCTGCCGTCGTTGTTAACCTGCAGGTCGCACACCAGCGCCAGCCGGGGCACATCGGGCATCAGGGAACACAGCCGTGTGCTCACGCTGTCGGGCAGCATGGGCAACGGTTCGCCGGGAAAATAGATTGCTGTGGCACGCCTGAGCGCTTCCCGCTCAGCAGGGCTGCCAGGTTCGATGATCGCGGCGGGGTCGGCGATGGCAACGGAGAGGGTCCAGCCGGTGGCGTTGGGTGTGGCCATCAGGGCATCGTCCATGTCCTGGGTGCCCGGGCTGTCGATGGTGACGTAGGGCTGAGCGGTACGGTCTTCCCGGCCTTCGGCGTGAGTAATGATGGTTTCGTCACTCAGGGCAGCGGCCTGCTGCTGCACATCGTCCGGCCACTGATCGGTCAGGTCGAAGCTGGCAAGAGTAAAAGCCCGCTCGATCCCCGGTTCACCGGGTTTGCCAATGACTTTCAGGACACGGGCCTGTCCTTTGCCGTCTTTGATAGGGTGGCGGTGGATCTGGCAGTAGACAAAGTCGTCCGGCCCGGCCCCCTGGCGTTCCTTGGGGGGGACAAAAATCCAGCGATTGATGCCCGGCGTCTCCGGGACCACAAAGTGCCCTTTGCCTTTTACCAGATAGCGTCCGACAAAGGTGTTCAGGGACGACGCCAGAAGTTCGTCGATCACCCCCTGGGTTTTGCCTTTGTCCGCTTCCTGCTCAACGATATTGACCCGGTCGCCGGGCAATACCTTCTGCATTTCTTCCGGTGGCAGAAAGACGTCGCGCCCCTCATCCAGTGCTACAAAGCCGAAGCGCCCGTTGGTGGACTTGACGGTACCGGGGAAGACCACCTTGTTCTGTTGGATATCGGTTTTCAGCTGGCGCAACTGATTGAGAGCGTCGGCGTTGAGCATGGAGAAATGACCTGGTCTGAAAATGGGTGATGGGGCGCAGTATAACGGTTATGACAAATTGAGTCAGATTTGTAAATCGCGCCGCCATCCACCCCCCTCAATGATGCTCGCTGAAGATCCGGGTCTGGCCGTTCCCCTTAAACAGAATCACTTTGTAGTGATCTTTGCGGTCGCCCATTTCCATGCCCGGAGAACCTATCGGCATGCCCGGCACGCTCAGGCCGGTGGCGTCGGGTGCTTCTGCCAGCAGGCGCCTGATGTCCCCGGCCGGTACGTGGCCTTCAATCACGTAACCGTTGACAAAGGCTGTGTGACAGCTGCCCAGGCCGGGAATCAGGCCCGCTTCTGCCTTGATGCGGCCCATGTGGTCGCTGTTGGTGGCGGTCACCTTGAACCCGTTGTCTTCCAGATGGTCGATCCAGTCGGTGCAGCAACCGCAGGTTGGCGATTTGTACACATGGATGCTCTGGGCGGCGGCGCCGGCGAGGGCCGCCGGAGCAAACCCGAGTGCTGCCATCAGGCCAAAAGCAAGGGTATGTTTTTTCATGACATTTACCTCAGGGGTGCGGGTTGGAGTTTTTCGTGCCCGGCCTGGACAGCCAGAACCACCAGACTATGGCGGCCATCAGGGCCAGACCGCCGGCATTCACCAGAAACGTCGTCATTGGCATCGCTCCATTGCGGGCGCCTTGTGGCTGGTCTTGAACAGCCGCAGGCGGTTGGCGTTGGTCACCACGGTAACGGAGGACAGCGACATGGCAACCCCGGCCAGGATCGGGCTCATCAGTACGCCCCATACAGGGTAGAGCAGGCCGGCAGCAACCGGAATACCCAAGGAGTTATAGATAAAGGCACCAAACAGGTTCTGGTGGATGTTCCTGATGGTCGCGCGGGAAATCTCGATGGCATCGGGGACCCCGTGCAAGGATCCGCGCATCAGGGTGATGGATGCGCTTTCGATGGCGACATCGGTACCCGTGCCTATGGCGAAACCGACATCCGCAGCGGCCAGGGCCGGAGCATCGTTGATACCGTCGCCTACCATGGCAACGGTGTGCCCTTTTCGCCGCATATCATTGACCACGTCGGCTTTGTCTTCGGGCAGCACCTCCGCCCGGTAGTCGTCGATGCCGGCCCGGCCGGCGATCGCCCGCGCGGTGGCTTCAATGTCTCCGGTGAGCATCATCACCCGGATGCCGGCAGCGTGCAGGCGCGCTATGGCGGCCTCGGAGTCGGTCTTGATGGCATCGGCCACGCCGATCACCCCCAGTACGTCCTGCCCATGGGCCAGAAACAGGGGGGTGCCCGCATCCGCCGTTATCGCGCTGGCGGCGGCTTCTGCGGGTGCAACGGCCAGGCCCTGGCTCTCGAGCCAGCGCCGGTTGCCGATCCGGACCGGCTGGCCATCAAGTTCGCCCTGTACGCCCTTCCCGTTAAGCGCTTCAAAGCCGGTGATCCGGTACGGCTCGATACCGTCCTGCCGTGCGCGGGCCACGATGGCTTCTGCCAGCGGATGTTCGGAGTGCTGTTCCAGGCCCGCAGCGAGCGCCAGCAACTGGTGCTGGTCTCCGGTGAGGGCATGAACCTGGGTGACCACCGGGCGGCCTTCGGTGATGGTGCCGGTTTTATCAAGAATCACCAGATCAATCTTGCCGGCCGTTTGCAGGGCATCACCCTGGCGGATCAGAGCGCCATACTCGGCGGCCTTGCCCACGCCTACCATGACCGACATGGGGGTTGCCAGACCCAGGGCGCAGGGACAGGCGATGATCAGCACCGTGGTGGCGGCAATCATCATGTGCACCACCGCCGGGTCTGGCCCGATGTTGTACCAGATCAGGGCCGAGGCCACCGCAATCAGCATGACGGCCGGCACAAATACGGCCGAAATCCGGTCTGCCAGGCGTCCGATCTCAGGCTTGGAGCCCTGGGCTTTCTTCACCAGGCGGATAATGTGGGCCAGGGCGGTCTCGCTGCCTACCCGGGTGGCCTGGTAGATAATGGCGCCGTGGGTGTTGAGGGTACCGGCGGATACTTCATCCCCCGGCCCTTTGCCGGCAGGCATGGGTTCGCCGGTCAGCATGCTTTCGTCGATGCGGGTGGTCCCGTCGATAATGACGCCGTCCACCGGCAGCTTTTCACCGGGGCGTACCCGGATGTGGTCGCCTTTGAGCACCTGTTCCACCGGGAGGTCCTGCTCCTCACCGTCCCGGATAACCCGGGCGGTTCTGGCTCGCAGGTCGAGCAGCCGGCGGACCGCTTCGGAGGTCTTGCCCTTGGCCCGCAATTCCAGAGCCTGGCCCAGATTGATCAGACCGATGATCATGGCGGAGGCTTCAAAGTAAACGTGCCGGGCCATCTCCGGCAGCACCTCGGGCACACAGGCCACAACCATTGAGTACAGCCAGGCGGTACCGGTACCCAGCGCGATGAGGGTGTCCATGTTGGCGTTGTGGTGACGGAATGCCTTCCAGGCGCTGACGTAAAACTGACCGCCGGTGGCAATCATCACGCCCAGGGTAAGAATGCCCAGACTGATCCAGGTGATCTGGTTGGCATCGGTAATGGTCATGGAGCCAAACCCCATGCCCCAGATCATCAGCGCGACACCGAGCCCCAGGCTGACGGCCATTTTTACCATCAGGACACGGTACTGCCGTTTGTCTTCCTGCTGTCTGTCATCGTCGGCCTGGTCCTGATCCTCAATGACTCTGGCCCCGTAGCCGGCGCTCTCGACAGCCCGGACCAGCGCCTGAGGTTGTGTACCACCGCGGACGGTGGCGGTGTTGTCCGCCAGATTCATGTAGGCGTGAGTGACGCCGGGCACGGCCATCAGTGCCGTCTCGATGCTGTTCACACAGGAGGCGCAGCTAGCCCCGCTGATGGCCAGTACCTGCGCATCGTCCCCGCTGGAGGAGCCCGCTGCGGCAGGCGTCTGTGCTGCGGCCGGTGACGTGTGGTTTACCGTATCAATGACGGCTTCCGGCCCCGGGCAGGGCTCGGCCGGGTAGCCGGTGTCGGCCACAATCCGGGCTGCTTCTGCGGTATCCACGCCCTCAGGCAGGGCCACGGTCTGCTGCTCAAGGTCGACTTCGACCAGATCGGCGTTTCCGGTCAGCGGCGCCAGGGCTTTACGTATCTTGTTTGCGCAACCCTGGCAGGAAGCCCCGGAAATACTCAGCGCGGTTTTCAGGACGGGTGTGTCATTCATCAATCAGGCCTCCTGGCCGCGGGGCTGGTCGGAAGGATCATCCCAACGTTCAATCAGCCGGCAAATGGTGCGGCCATCCGGCGTTGCGTCCGGCATTGCTTCCCAGGCCGACAGTGCGGAAACCATCCGCGCACGCAGTTGCTGCAGTTCGGCAATCTCCTGCTCAACCTCTGCCAGCCGCTGGGTAAATACGTCCCGCACCATCGGGCAGGGCGACCGTTGATCGTCTGCCTGCGACAGAATCTGCCGGATCTCCGGCAGGGAAAACCCCAGTTGCCGGGCCTTACGGGTAAACCGCAACCGGCGCAGATCTTCAGCGTCGTAGTGCTGGTAGTTGTTGTCCGGGTTCCGGGTCGGCTGCAACAGCCCTTCCCGGGTGTAGAACCGGACGGTGTCGGGGGTAACGCCGGCAGCGGTGGCGAGTTCCTTAACTTTCATGAGCTCCTCCCATAGGGACAGGGCAAGCGCCAAGTTAAAGACAGAGTAAAACCTGTGAGCTACTCACAGGTCAAAGGTTTTGGCCGGGAAAGTCAGGCCGAGGAGCTACGGGAACGCAGGAATACCTGGCAGGAGCGGCACTGGTCGGGTGCCATCAGCTTGGCCTGCCAGCCGATCTTCTCGCGACAGGCCGGACAGCGTAAGCGCAGTTGCATGGCGATGATCGGGAGTACCGCCAGTGCCAGTACCACGCCCAGTGTGCCCCAGTCTTCACCGGAGGAAAGTCCCAGCTGACTGCTGAATATCAACATCACCAGCAGGGCCAAGAAGGAGACGATAAAGTAGCGGCGATTCCAGCGTTCCCAGCGACGCAGGCTGGCATCCTGTGCCGGAGTCAGATATCTGGCAGACATAACAAACACCCGAAGTGAATTTTACCGAAGTGTGCAGCCGGCCGCCGCCAATTACAATCGGGAACAGACCGGATCTCGGGCAAAGCTGGTGGCCTGGAGCATACTGCTCTCCAGTTCTGCGGGCGGGACCGGGTGATTGATCAGAAAGCCCTGGGCCAGATTGCATCGGTGCTGGCGCAGAAAGGTCAGCTGATCACGGGTTTCGACGCCTTCGGCGACCACCCGGATGCCGAGGTTGTGAGCTAGATTGATCACCGCCCGGGTGATCACCGCGTTGTCATGACGCTCGGTAACCTCGGTAATGAATGACCGGTCGATCTTGAGCATGTCCACGGGAAAGTCGCGCAGATAGCCCAGTGAGGAATAGCCGACACCAAAGTCATCAATGGTCAGGTGGACTCCAAGCTGGTGTAACTGGCGTAGCTGATCCAGGTTGTGCTCGATGTTCTGGATAAAGATTTCTTCGGTCAGTTCCACCTCCAGCATGCCGGGGTCTACCTGTTCGGCCAGCAGGGTGTCGCGGATGTGGGCCACCAGGGAGTCGTCGTCCAGTTCGCGCCCGGACAAGTTTACGGCGATACGCAGATGGCCGCAGGGAGTGCCCTGCCATTGCGCCAGCTGACGGCAGGCGGCAATCACTACCCAGCGCCCGATCTCGGTAATGCGCCCGTTTTCCTCAGCCACCGGAATAAACTCTCCCGGTGCCAGCAGGCCGCGCCGGGGGTGCTGCCAGCGGATCAGGGCCTCCACGGTAGTGACCTGGTTGGTATCCAGATCAAGCTGCGGCTGGTAGTAGAGCACAAACTCGTCGTTCGCCAGGGCGTGGCTCAGGTCCTTGTCCAGCTCCAGACGCATCACTTCGCGGTCCTGCATGCCTTCCATATAGAACTGGTAGGTATTGCGGCCAAGTTCTTTGGCCCGATACAACGCGATATCGGCGTTGCGAAGCAGGGTATCGGCGTCTGGCCCGCTCTGGGGGTAGAGGGCGATACCCAGGGTGGCGGTAATGCTGTGCGGCTCGTCCTGGATCTGAAAAGGTTCGTTGAAGCATTGATTGATCAGGCCCAGCAAGTGGATCACATCGTCGATGGTGTCCACCTGCTGCTGGCACACCATGAACTCATCGCCGCCGGCATAGGCCACCATCACCCGCTCGTTGCTCAGCTCATTCAGCCGCTCCGAGATGCCGATCAGCAGCTCATCACCAAACTGGTGGCCCAGGGTGTCGTTGAGTACCTGAAAGCGATCCAGATCCAGAAGAATCAGGGCGGCCTGACGCATTTGCCGGTCCGCAACACCCAGGGTATGGGCCAGGTCTTCCATAAAAAACCGTCGGTTGGCCAGTCCGGTGAGGGTGTCTGTAGACTCAAGGCGTTCCAGGTCTTTCTGCACGGCCTGGCGCTGGTCGATCTCGCGCTCCAGCTCGCGGCGGGTTTTCAGCAGGGCCTGATTACGACGGAGAATTGCCTGGACCAGCAGGGTGGTCAGGCTGGTTAGCAGCCCCAGCAAAAAGAGACTGCCAAAAATGATCTGTACCTGACGGCTGTCTTCCTGGATCAGTCCGCTTCGCAACCACAGACCCACGGCGAGGAATACCATCAGTATGACAACGGGGAACGCCGGGCTCATCAGAGCCCGGACGACCGGTTTTAAGGCTGTGTCATTGCCCGGCGTACTTCTTAACCACATAGCTCGGCCAATCTTTATGATTATTATAAGAGTACAAACCAACGCCTGTACGGCGTGGATACACATCGCATGGCAGCTAGGTTATGTCACACGGGGCGTACGGGTAACAGTTGTTCGCTCAAACTGTGACGAGCCTCTTGCTTTGGCGCTAAATCAGCGCCCCGGGGCGGGAGTGGCAATGCCGAGTTTGGGGATTTCCTGTTTCGGGCAACGGTCCATGACGACACTCAGGCCGGCAGCTTCGGCCCGGCGCGCGCCGGCTTCATTGATAACGCCGATTTGCAGCCAGATGACCGGTATTTCCAGCTCGATGGCCTGGTCGATCACGGCATCCGTCCGTTCCGGGGCCAGAAACAGGTCGGCCATATCCAGAGGCTCCGGCACCGAGGCCAGGTCGGCATAAACGGTTTCACCCAGCAGAGTCTGGCCGGCCAGACGTGGATTTACCGGAATCACCCGGTACCCGTGGCGTTGCAGGTCTTCCATCACCTCGTGCGAGGGCCGGTTGGTTTTCTCGCTGGCACCGACCAGGGCGATGGTACGGGTGGTTTCAAGGATCTTGCGGATCTGCTCGGGATGATTGCGGGACATTCAAAGCACCTCGTTGCTTGCGCGGTGGGCTTCAAGACAAACAGAGACCGACTCTGTGTAGCGCAGAGCCTGAGGCTTGTCGATCTCGACACTGGCCCAGGTGACAGCGTCATGGGCCATGACAATACTTAACACGTCGTGGGTCAGCCGTTCCAGCAGGGCAAACCGCTTGCCATCCACATGGGCGATGATTTCCTTGGTGATGGTGCGGTAGTTAAGTGCCGCCGTGATCTCGTTCTGGCTGATGGCAGCGCTGGCGTCGTAGGCCAGGCAAACGTTGATGACCACGTCCTGCTGGTTGTTGATCTCTTCATCCTTGATGCCGATGTAGGTGCGCAACCTCAGATTCTTGATACTGACCCGGGCCTGCCGGCCGCCTGTCACGCTTGCCATGGACACTCCTGTTGAACGCGTCGTCAGCGGTTACTGCTGATCAGGTTAAGGAATTCGCTGCGGGTGGCCTGGGATTTCCGGAACTGCCCCAGCATCATGGAGGTTTTCATGCGGGAGTTCTGTTTTTCCACACCGCGCATCATCATGCACATGTGCTGGGCTTCGATCACCACCGCGACACCCTTGGCGCTGGTCACGCTTTCAATGGCCTCGGCAATCTGACGTGTCAGGTTTTCCTGGATTTGCAGGCGGCGGGCGTACATATCCACAATACGGGCAAACTTGGACAGCCCCAGTACCTTGCCCTGAGGCAGATACGCAATGTGGCATTTGCCGATAAAAGGCAACATGTGGTGCTCGCACATGCTGTAGAGTTCGATGTCCTGTACCACCACCATTTCATCCATGGCGGATTCGAAAACGGCGTTGTTTACCAGGTTATTCAGGTCTTGCTGATAACCCTGGGTCAGGAACTGCATCGCCTTCGCTGCCCGCATGGGCGTGTTCTGGAGCCCTTCACGGGCCGGGTCCTCGCCCAGACCGTCAATAATCGCATGGTAATGGCCAGCGAGCTCATCGAGGGGTAGTGTCATATCGGTTTCCGGTAGTCTGTGCCTAACAAGGGCCAAAGCTTAAGGGAATTCGAAGCGTATCTCCACGTTTTACGTGCGTATGTTCACAACAGATCCGTCCGGTTCCGGCTGCCGGGACTGCTCTGCATCGGCCGCTGTGGATTTATCGGGACAGGTCTCAACCACCTGATTGCGGCCCCGGGCCTTGGCTTCGTAAAGAGCCTGATCGGCCCGGTTGAGCCAGGTTGACCAGGTTTCTCCCTGTGCGACTTCGGCAATGCTGGCGCTGGCGGTGATCCGGATATCATCCAGAAAGGGCCGGGCGCTGATGCTGGTAAGCAGCTGCTGGGCCAGGGTGAAGGCATCGGCGCGATGGGTTTCAGGCAACACCACCATAAATTCCTCGCCGCCAATCCGGAACAGCAGGTCGCTTTCCCGCAGGCGTTTGCGCAGGCGCCAGGTCATCTCTTTCAGTACCCGGTCACCCGCCAGGTGGCCCCAGCGATCGTTGACGGTCTTGAAATAATCCAGGTCGATCAGCACCAGGCTCGACACCCGGCCATAGCGTTCCCGCATCTGGATCTGGCTGTTCAGGATATCCGAGAGCTGGGAGCGGTTAAGGCAGCCGGTGAGCGGGTCAGTGGTGGCAAGACGGGTCAGGGCATGCTGTAGCCGCCCCACCAGCCAGGCAAAGATCATGGAGAACAGGCAGCTCAGGCCCAGGGAGAAGGTGATGCGCCAGAAGTCGGCTTCGGGAAAGCGCAGGAATGAGACCACGCCCATGGTGCCGACAAAAATGACATTACACACGATGGCTTCTTTGAGCGGCAGCAGAAAGAACAGGGCAATGGCCGCCGGATACGCCCAGTACAGCCCCGCGTGGCCATTAATAATGGTGGAATAGGCGGCACAGACAACCGCCAGCAGCGGAAACAGCCGGCCCTGCAGGAAATAGATATTCCGAAACCGCAGGAGCAGCAGAACCAGGGTGGCATTCAGACAGAACAGCACCAGCAGGGCGGCCAGCAGGTAGTTACCCAGCTGCCACTGCACCATGACCAGCGGAGCGACGGCGATAAAGGCCCATAAATACAGGTGGTAAACCAGCTGCCGACGGAAGCCCAGCACCGCGAGGGTAGGGTTAGAGGCTGCCACATCGGGCGAAACGGATAGGTTCACTGCCGGATCATGCTCCCGTTTACTTCTTTACGAAGCTCTACTGAAGTCTAGCACGTGGTTTGGTGACGCCAAGGGAAAAGACCCGGCCTTGGCTGTAATTACCCAGGTTCGTTAAACTCTCGGCATTTTCCGAAGGACGACTCCATGACTGCTATCCATACCAGAGCCCCCGCGCTGACCATCCGGGCCGGTCGCCGGGCGCTGAATCGCCTGCAGCAAAAACCCCTGACGCCGGACGACGTACACGTTATTCCGGGCGCTGCCGGCGGACCCAAAGCCCTCGGCCTGACCGGGCTGGACAAGGCCATTTTCGGGGACTGGCTGCCGGCGGTGCCCCAGGAGCGGGCGCTGGTAGGTTCGTCAATCGGCAGCTGGCGGTTTGCCGCCATCGCGTCGTCAGACAACCCGAAATCCCAGTTGGAGCGACTGGCGGAGCTTTATACCAGCCAGCGTTTTGCCCGGGGCGTGCGTGCCGATGAGGTAAGCCGGCAGAGCCGGGAGTTCCTGAACGAGTTGCTGGGCGGGCGGGAAGATTTTCTGCTCAGCCATCCGTGGTATCGGCTTAACATCATGGTGGTCCGCAGCCTCGGAGCCCTGGCCCATGACAGCCGCGGACGGCTCAGCCTCGGCCTGATGACCGTGATCAGCGCCAACATGGTTGGCCGGCGCCACCTGGGCCGGTATCTGGAGCGGGGTGTGTTGCATGATGCCCGCCTCAGGGCACCGTTCTCGAGCCTGGCGGATTTCCCCAGCCATCAGGTGCCGCTGACCCGAGAAAATCTCTTTCCGGCGCTACTGGCATCGGCGTCGATCCCCCTGGTGATGTCCGGCGTCCGTGATATTCCCGGTGCACCTGAAGGCATGTACCGGGACGGCGGTTTGCTGGACTACCATCTGGACCTGCCTTATGAACAGCCGGGGATCGTGTTGTACCCGCACTTTACCGATAAGGTGGTGCCGGGCTGGTTTGACAAGACCCTGCCCTGGCGCCGGGGCGACGCCAGCCGCCTGCAGGATGTGCTGCTGGTGTCACCGTCACGGGAATATCTGGAAAGCCTGCCGGACAGGCGGCTGCCAGACCGTAAGGATTTTGAGCGCTATCAGGGCGATGATACCGGCCGGGAGCGGGCCTGGCGTCGGGCCATTGCCGAGAGCGAGCGGCTGGGGGATGAGTTTATGGAATTGCTGGAAACCGGCCGTCTGTACGACCGGCTCCAGCCTCTGTAATCGTTCAGTAGGTGTTCCTGCGGGCTGCCCCGTACACCAGCAAAAAACTGACAAACGCCGTCACCACCACCGAGGGGCCGGCCGGTGAGTCCAGATACCACGACATGCTCAGGCCTCCGGTGACCGCAACAAAGCCGAAGACCACGGCCAGGCCCATCATGTGCTCGGGGTTTCTGGCGAGACGTCGTGCGGTGGCGGCCGGGATCACCAGTAACGCGGTAATCAGCAGCACGCCGACGATTTTCATCGCCACCGCAATCACCAGTGAAAACATCAGCATCAGCACCAGCCGCAGGCGCTCCACCGGTATGCCTTCTACCCGGGCCAGTTCCTCGTGGATGGTGCTCATCAGCAGGCCGCGCCACAACACCGCCAGCAGGGTGAGAACCAGGGCCGCACCGCCGTAGATCCAGAGCAGATCCTGCCGGCTCATGGCCAGCAGATCGCCAAATAACAGACCGGTCAGATCCACCCGCACGTCGGGCATGAAGCTGAGGGTGACCAGGCCTATGGCCAGAGCGCTGTGGGCCAGGATGCCCAGCAGGGTGTCGGTGGACAGGGCGCGGGTACGGGATAGCAGCACCAGCACCAGCGCGATCGCAACACAGGTGACCACCACCGCAAGATTGAGGGGCATGCTGATCAGAAAGCTCAGGGCGATGCCCAGCAGGGCCGAGTGGGCCAGGGTATCGCCAAAGTAGGCCAGCCGGCGCCAGACCACAAAACAGCCCAGCGGCCCGGCAACAAGCGCGACGCCCAGCCCGCCGAGCAGGGCCCGCCAGAAGAAGTCTCCGAGCACGGAATCAATGATGCTCATGGTCACAGGCTCCTTCGTGGTGGTGACCGGCAACAACGTCACCGTGCAGGTTGTGCTGATGATTGTGGTGGTGGTGATAGACCGCGAGGGATTCGGCTACCTGATGGCCGAAAGTCTCGATAAAGGCCGGATCGTGGGAAATGTCGGCGGGGTAACCGCTGCAGCAGATATGCTGGTTCAGACAGATGACCTTGTCGGTGGCTGCCATCACCAGATGCAGGTCATGGGAAATCATGATCACGCCGCAATGGAGTTCGTCCCGGAGCTCCCGGATCAGCTCGTAGAGGGCCGCCTGGCCATTGATGTCCACGCCCTGGGCCGGCTCATCCAGAACCAGCAGGTCGGGTTTGCGAACCAGCGCCCGTGCCAGCAGCAGGCGCTGTTTTTCGCCGCCGGACAGATGCTGGACCGACGCGTCCAGCAGATGAGCTACCCCGGTGCGGGCCAGGGCCGCCCGACAGTCAGCCAGCGGTTTACCGCTGAGCAGCATAAACCGGCGTACGCTCAGGGGCAGTGTGGCCTCCAGGCTCAGGTGCTGGGGTACGTAGCCCACCACCAGACCGGACGCCAGCGCAACGCGCCCGCTGGTGGCGCGCTGCAAGCCGAGGACGGTCTTGATCAGGGTGGTTTTGCCGGCGCCGTTGGGGCCGATGATGGTGATGATGTCGCCCCGTTGCACGGTCAGGGTGACGTTATCCACCACCACCCGCTTCTCAAACCGGACGGTGACCTTTTCCAGGGTAGCCAGGGCCTCAGTCATGGGCGTCAGCCTGCTGGCAGCCCGGGCACAGACCGGCAATTTCCAGGGTAATGTCGTCGGCACGGAAACCTTCGGCCCGGGCGGTACGATCCAGAGCCTCGGTGACTTCCGGCGCATCCAGTTCGAGCACGTTGCCGCATTGCCGGCAGATGAGGAAAGTACCCCGGTGGAGCTCACCGGCGTGGGCGCAGCCGATAAACGCATTGAGCGACGCAATCCGGTGCACCAGGCCGTACTGTTGCAGAAAGTCCAGAGCCCGGTACACCGTGGGCGGGGCTGCTTTATGACCGTCCTGGCCCAGGCGGGCGAGGATGTCGTAGGCCCCGAGGGGTTTGTGGGATTGCCAGATCAGCTCCAGCACCCGTTCGCGGATCGCCGTTAGCCGGGCATGGTGCTGGCGGCAGATTGCACGCGCATCCGCCAGGGCATCGCTGACGCACGCCTCATGGTTGTGGGGGCGATAGGGAAGTGCACGTTGGGGCATACTCGGGGTCCTGCAGGATTTGCAACATTATAACAATTGCAGGACCCATCGCCATGCCCCAATGGATCAGGAAAGCGTTTCCATCGCCAGCGACTCGAGATATTCCAGGTTGGGAATCCAGGCCGCTTCACCGTCTACTTCTACCTGCATCAGGTCGGCCGGGCCGGGCTCGCTGTCGAGTTTGCGCAGCTGGCTTTCCTCCAGGCGGATCTGGCTGGGAATGCCCTGGGTAACCAGAGCCATAAAGGGGGCCTGATCATGGCCCTGGCCGATGGTGTTAAGAACAATGATCCGGCCCCGGTTCTCTCCCGGCACGGTGAGCAGCCCGCCATTAGCGACGTCGTAAGAGACCACGGGCAACGTCAGTCCGCGCCAGCTCAGAAACCCCACCAACCAGTCGGGGGCGTTGGGGTCCGGGTCAGTACTGTTCAGGTCTACCACCTCGGCGATTGATACGTTGGGTAGCAGAAGCTGGCGGTCACTGACCGGTATCATCACGCAGGAAAGCGTTTGACTGTTATCGTTCATGATGAGTCCTCAGGCGGTGTCTCTTTTCTGCCGACCCTTGAGCAGGCATTGATTCTCGATGGTTTTGATCAGTTCTGCCGCCAGTTGTTCGGGTGTGCCGCAATAATCGGTACAGCCGGTGGCTGCCACAGACTCCGGCATGGCACTGTTCGCACAGCTGGCACTGTCCTGGACCCAGATCCGGCTGCCACGCTTCTTCAGGATCGGGGCAGCAAGGGCGCCGTCATTACCCATACCCGAAAAGATCAGGGCATGGCATCGCTCACCATACTGGCCGGCGACGTTCAGCAGCACCTGATCAATGGAGGGTCCGTAAGGCCCGGGCCAGGGCCTGCGGGTGGCTGTCAGGCTGCCATCGGCGGCAAAAGACCATTCCTGCTCCACCGGCATCAGGACCACAGTGCCATTGCGGATCCTGTAGCCCTCTTCGGCACGCTTCAGTTGATAATGGGCGTGGCGGCCGAGCACACGGGTCAGCACTTCGGAAAAGTTGCCGTCGATGTGCTGGGCGTAAACGAAACCAACCGGCAGGCCGGCCGGCAGCTTGTCCAGAAATGCCTTTACCGCCGCCGGCCCACCCAGAGATGCGCCGAGTACCCAGATCTCTTCGGCCAGCGAGTCCGGCTCAGCCGGCGTGATCCATTGCGGCAGTTCCGGTGCTTCTGAGGCCTCGGGCGGCCGGCTGGCCAGATCTTCTATATCGCTGGCGGAGTCGAGTTGCTCCAGATGCCCCAGTTGTTTTTCCAGTTTATCGAGCAGGCGCCTTTCCCAGCGCACGTAATCCATGGTGCCGGGTTTGGGGGCTTCGTCTACGCCAAACAGGACCGGGGCTTCGGTGCGTTCCAGCAGGTGCTCGAACAGGGCCGGATGATCGGCCTCGTCCTGAAGGGTTACCAACCAGAGCGAGGCCTCGGGGAACCCGGGGTAGCCGGTCAGCCGGTCGGGGTCGCCGGAAAAGCTGACTTCCAGGCCGAATTTGCCGGCCGCGACCTGTAACCGGTGGCGCTGTAACACGGCATCGGAAACGATTCCGATACCGGGCCGGCCAGACTGGCCGGCCATTACAAGTTACCGGTCAGTCGTTTGATGGTTTCAAGCAGCTCGGCTTCCTGGAAGGGCTTGCCCAGATACTCGTTTACCCCAATCGCCAGCGCACGTTCGCGGTGTTTCTCGCCGGTCCGTGAGGTAATCATACAGATCGGTGTGTTTTTCAGGGTATCGTCGTGGCGGACAAAACTGGCCACCTCAAAACCGTCCATCCGCGGCATCTCGATATCCAGCAGGATGATGTCCGGGTGATGGTCCTGAAGCTGTGCAACGGCATCCAGACCGTCCTTCGCCAGGATCACCTCCATACCGTGGCGTTCCAGCAGACGGGAGGTAACCTTGCGTACGGTCACCGAATCGTCCACCACCATCACCGTGGTCGTCTGATCCTGATACCGGGCGGCCTCGCGGGCCTTGTCCTGGCTGGCCAGGCGCTGACGCTCGGCCAGAATGTCGGAACGCAGCATGGCCGGAAGGTCCAGGATCACCACCACGTTGCCATCGCCCAGGATAGTGGCGCCGGAAACACCACGGACCGAGCTGAACTGGGGCCCGAGGGATTTAACAACAATCTCCCGGCTGCCCATCAGGTGGTCAACCTGAAGCGCCAGAGGCTGCTCCGCACCCCGTACCAGAATGACCGGCAGCGGCAGGGCCTGGCCCTGCAGCTTGGGCTGGTGGTCACTGTTCAGCAGGCTGCCCAGGTACTGCAGGCGATACTGCTGGCCGGCGTATTCGTACAGGGGCGCATCCGGCTTGTAGTACTCCTCCAGCTCATAGGTACTGACCCGGACGATACCTTCGATGGTGTTCAGCGGGATCGCGTAGAAGTCCTCACCGGTGGCGACCATCAGGGCGCGGTTGACCGATACGGTAAACGGCAGTCGCACGGTAAAGGTGGTGCCACGGCCAAGGGCAGAATCGATATCCAGACTGCCACCCAGTTGTTTGATCTCGCTCGATACCACATCCATTCCCACACCACGGCCGGAAATCTGGGTAACGTTCTGGGCGGTGGAGAAACCCGGCTGCAGGATGAACTGCAGGATTTCCCTTTCCGTAAATTCTTCGTCGGCGCGCAGCAAGCCACGTTCAATGGCTTTGTTGCGGATGACGTCTGCCGGTATGCCCTTACCGTCGTCAATCATGCGCAGGACCACATCGCCGCCCTCACGGGTCAGCGACAGCACCACTTCGCCGGTTTCCGGTTTGCCGGCACGAAGCCGCTCTTCCGGAGACTCAATGCCGTGGTCGAGGGCGTTCCGCAGCATGTGTTCCAGCGGCGCAATCATCCGTTCCAGGATGTTGCGGTCCATTTCGCCTTCGGCATTACGGACATCAAAGCTGACTTTCTTGCCCAGCTCTCCACCGATCTGGCGAACGATCCGGCGCAGTCTCGGTACCATGGAGGAAAACGGAATCATCCGGGTCTTCATCAGACCTTCCTGCAACTCCGTGTTGATACGGGATTGCTGTACCAGCAGGGTTTCGGCGTCACGGATACGGTCGGCCAGGGTTTCCCGCAGATCGGCAAGGTCGGATGAGGATTCACTCAGTGCCCGTGACAGCTGCTGGATCGACGAATAACGGTCCATTTCCAGCGGGTCGAAGTCGTCGCCGTAATCGGGGCCGTGCTCCTGTTCGGCACGGAACAGAATCTGGGCTTCGGTTTCGATGTCCATCCGGCGCAGCTGCTCGCGCAGACGCTCAATGGTCGCGGCCATTTCTTCCAGGGTATGGCCGAAGTCGCTGGTTTGCTGCTCCAGACGGCCCCGGGTGATACTGGTTTCGGCGGCCAGGTTGACCAGCTCATCCAGCAAGGGCGCTGAAACCCGGATGGTTTCCTGGGCTAAAGGCGGCTTGGCACGGGGCCTGGCCACCGCAGGTTTGGCCGCCGGTGCCGCTGCCGGTTCTGCCGTTTCCGGTACCGCTGGCACCTCTGCAGTCTGCGGTTCGGGGCTGGCCGGTACTGCCTCCACCACGGGACGGCCGTCAGCAAAGCGTTGACGTACCTCGGCAATCATGGCCAGAAGCGCGTCATGATCCCTGGTAATGTCCTGCCACTGGCTCTCGCCCGGCGCGTTGCCGCCCAGGTCGATCAGGCGGGTTTCCATGGCGTGGGCGGTGTCGCCCGCCGCGATCAGCTGAGATAGACGGGCACCTCCCTTAAGGGTGTGCAATACCCGCTGGGCTTCCTGGTTGAACTGATGTTTGTTGGGCTCTTTCCGCCAGTCATCCAGCACCTGCTCCAGCTGGTCCATCAGTTCGCCGGCTTCTTCCAGGAAAATTTCCAGAACTTCAGGGTCGATTTCGGTGGCGGCATCCAGCTCGCCGGATACACCTGCGGATTCGTCCGCCGGTTCTGCCGCAAGATCGTGGAAGGCACCGATCAGGTCACTGTCGGCCACCGGTTTGCGGCCTTGTTCCAGATGGTCCAGCATCGCCTTGAGACTGGCGGCGGCGCGCTCGCTCAGGGACAACAGGGCCGGTTGGTTATTGTCTCCGGAGAGCAGAGGTTCCAGGCCGTCAGACCAGGCCTCTGCCAGATCGGCCACCGGGTCCATGTCAGACAGGCGGGCACCGCCTTTGAGTGTATGGAGCTCCTGCTGCAGCCGGGTCAGTACCGTCAGCTCGTTCGGGTCTTCCCGCCATTGGTTCAGGCATTCGACAATGGCCTCGTGGATTTCGAGGCCTTCGTCCAGGAAAATCCCCGCCAGGTCGTCGCCCGCCAGTAACTCGGAACTGTCCGACGGTCCGGCATCGGAGGTCGTGTCTGCCGGATCCGGCGCGGTTGTGGCCGCAGGCGCCGGTTCATCCGCCGGGGCTGGGGTAGCAACGCCGGCCGGGGGCGTCTCGCCGCGCAGAATCGCATCTACCTGCCGAATCAGATCCTCTGCCCCGGGGCAGGGTTTCTGAGTCGCGACCTGTTCAACCATCTGGGCCAGACGGTCGTGGCACGCAAACAGCAGGTCGGTCATGTTACTGGTTGCGGCCAGCCGGCCTTCCGCCACTTTCTCGAACAGGTCTTCCAGAACGTGAGTCAGGTCGCCAATCGCGTCGATGCCGGCCATGCGCGCGCCACCTTTGAGGGTGTGCACATCACGCTGGAGTTCGGCCGCAATTGCCGGATTGGATGGGTCCTCACTCCAGGCGTGGAGGGTGCTGCCGGTGGAGTTGATCAGGTCGTAGGCTTCTTCGAGGAAGATACCGGTCAGCTCGGAGTCCAGCATCGACAGATTGTCGGTGCCCTCTGCCGGGGCCTCAGCTTCGGGGTTACCGGTTCCGGACTGGCTGGTGTCGGCAGCGGCGGGGGTGCGGGCGTCGTTCACCCAGCCCTGGATGGCCTCGATCAGGTCCGGAGCCGGCTCGGGTACCGTACCACCACTGAGGGCATCGATCATGAGCGCCAGGCGGTCGTGACACAGGAACAGCAGGCCGGAGAGCGACTCACTGACCGGATAGCGCTGCTCGGTGAGTCCTTCGAGCAGTGTTTCCAGTTCGTGGGCCAGGTCGCCAATGGACTGAATGCCGGCCAGGCGCGCGCCGCCTTTCAGGGTGTGCAGGTCACGCTGCAGCAGGCGCAGTATGTCCAGCTCTTCTCCGCTGCCCTCGCTCCAGCTCTGCAGCGCGGTGGCGGTGCTGTTCACCAGGTCCTGTGCTTCTTCCAGGAAGATGGCGGCCAGCTCTTCGTCCAGGTCGTTGTCGGTTTCGGAAATCCCGGTTTCGGTCGGTTCACCCGGCGCTTCCGGAACCTCGGTGAACGGGGCGTCTGGTTGCTCCGGTTCCTCAAACTCCAGCGACAGGTCGATGGCGCTGAGATCCTCGGAAAACTGTTGTTCAAACTCGGCATCCACGCTCTGGGCGGCGGCTTTCTGGGCCAGCGCCTGGAGATCATTGACCAGCTCGGGGTTACTGTCTGTGGCCAGGCCTGCGGCCACCTGGTCCATCACACTGATCAGCTGCTCATGGGCAACGCCCAGGGTGCTGAAGACATCGCTATCCGGCTCCAGCTGTTGTTCGGCTACGATGGTATAGACAGTGCTCAGGGCACCGGCAAGGTCGGCTACATCCGTCACCCCGGCATCGGCTGCACCGGCGGCGAGCAGGGCCAGTTCCTGCTGCAGACTGGCCAATGGCTGGCGCTGGTCCGGGTTCTGAGCCCACTCGTCCAGAATGCGGTCGGCGTCCAGCACGATATCGAGGCCGTCGCTGAGGAACAGCTGGACCAGTTGCGAAGGCGAGGGGCTCAGGGGCTGGAGATCGTCAACCTGTGCTGATTCCGAGGGCTGCAAGGTGCGCTGGTAAACCTGATCCAGGCGGTTCAGGTAGGCTTCGGTGCCCTCGAGATCGCCCTGGGGCGCTTCATCAAGCTGGGCCAGGCCCTGGGTGAGGAACGTCCTGGCGTCTGCAATCAGCTCGAGGGCGTCGCGGTCGGCGCGCTTGTTCTGAGCCCGGGCTTCCTTGATAAAGCGCTCAAGGGGCGTGATCACCGCGGCAATCGGCCCGATACCCGCGGTATTGGCGCTGCCTTTAAGTGTATGCAGGGCCCGCGTCAGCTCGTCGGTGTACTGTACACTGGCTTTATCACCGGCACTGGCCAGGTAGTCGTTGATGGCCTGCAGGTGGGTTTCGGTTTCGTTCTCGAAAATCGCCAGCAGGATCGGGTCAACCGCGTTGTCCTCATCCTCGTCGTGGCCGGCCTCGGTGGCCGCTTGTGCGATAGCTTCCTCGGGCTCGGCCGTGGGCATACCACCACCCGGGATTTCACCGTTGGCCAGAGCATTGGCCCGGGCTTCGAACACGGAGGTGTCGCGGCTGGCGGGGCGGCGATTCTCAAAATCGGCCACCAGGTCGGGGACGATGTCGGTTACGTCCTGCAGCAGGCTGGCGGTATCTTCGGTCATGAAGATGCTGCCGTCGATGATCCGGTTCAGCATGTTTTCCACCGACCAGGCCAGTTCGCCGATCACCTCGGCACCCACCATCCGGCCGCTGCCTTTCAGGGTATGGAAGGCGCGTCGGATTTCAGTCAGCGCACTGCGGTCTTCGTGCTGGCGCAGAAGCATTGGCAGGTGTTCCCGGATGGTTTCCAGTACTTCGGCCGCTTCTTCGACGAAAATCTCAAGGATCTCGTCGTCGATCAGGTCGTGACTGTCAGGCCCGGCGGCCTCGTCGGCCGTCAGCTCCGGCTGACTTTCGGGTGCGTCGCTCTGGCTGTCGCGAGGCTGGGATTCCGGCACCGGTGCAGGATCCTGGTCCTGGTCGGCGGTTTCGGTCCCGGTGGATGCGGTTTCGGTACGACGGGTGGTCGCCAGTGCTTCGGCCCGGGCGATGAGATCGCCCACATCACCGCCTGAATGCCCCGTGCGGAACTCGTCGATCAGGGAGGGCAGCCGTGCGTTGACCTCATCGATCAGGATGAACATGTCGTCGCCGAGTTTGAGGGTCTGATCAATGACGCGGTTGAGAAGATTCTCTATCGACCAGGCCAGCTCACCGATTGAGATGGCACCCACCATCCGGCCACTGCCTTTGAGGGTATGGAACGCTCGCCGTACTTCGGTCAGGGCCGCCCGGTCTTCATAATTCTGACGCAGGCGCGGGTACTGGTCCTGAATGGCTTGCAGTACTTCTTCGGCCTCCTCAACAAAAATGCCAAGAATCTCATCATCGAGCAGTTCGTGGTCGGAGGTTTTCTGCACCGGCGCAATGGGCTCAACCACTGGTATTTCCGGCTCCAGTACCGGCGGTTCGTCGCCGGCAGGGTCGGCCCCGGCTTTCTGCCAGGTGGGCTCCTGGCCTACGGGGAAGCCCAGCTGGGCAAAGCTGTCTTCGGCGAGGCGCAAAATGGAGTCGTTGTCGGTAATGCCGTCGGCCAGCCGCTCCAGATAGTACTCGATGCTGGTCACCGCATCGGCGAGGGTGTCCAGTTCGCGCCAGTCCGGGACCCGCTTTCCATGCAGCAGAACCTCGGTTACGTACTGCTCGGCGGAGGTCAGCATGGCTGAGGCGCGCTCAAGCGGGACCAGCGACAAGCCGCCGCGGATACTGTGCAGCAGTCCGGGCACGTGTTCGATTTCCCGGGTATCCCATTGCGAGGCGATGAAGTTGACGATGGAGGATTTGACCTGCTCCAGGGTGTTTCGGGATTCCCGGATCAGGGCTTCGTTGGCATCGCTCAGTTCCTGAGAGCCCAGGAAAACGGTCTCATCGTCTTGTCCGGTGCTGCCCTCGTAACGATCATTGTCCAGGCCGGCGAGGCTGGCCTCGACGTACAGCAGGGCACCGGCGATATCCATCAGGGTGCCATCGTCTATGGCGTCGGCCTGATGACTCAGCCTTTCCACCAGCTCAAGCTGCTCGGTCACAACTTTACGCGGGATGCCGAGCCCCAGTACTGCCAGGGTATTCGCGACCTGACGCAGTCCGGGCAACAGTTCATCCAGTTCGCTGTTCTGGCGAAGCTCGGCCCGCACGAACAGGTCCAACTGGTCTTTCAGGCGCGCCAGCTCCTCGTTGAGGGCGCTCACCACGGAGTGGATGGCGGCCCGTCCCGGCCCGGAAACCCGGGACCGGGCAGCATCAACATCGCTGTCGGAGGGCAGGGCAGTGTCGAGCTGATAGGTCTCGCGCAAGGCACGGGCCTGGGGCAGGTCGATCTCCCGCGCCCGGGCGACGTAATAAAGCAAATGCTTGAACAGAGCCTCGGGCACGGGTTGCTGCAGGATCGTGCTGTGCTCGTCGGTCAGACGACGGATTTCGGTGTCCAGCTCCCGGAGCAGTGCCTTGACGGCGGTGTTAACCGGGTTGGCATTGGCCTGCAGGGTTTCGATAAAAGCGCCGGCGGCTTTCCAGAGTTCGCCGGTGGGCGTTTTCTGGCACAGGCGGATCAGCCGTTGCAGCACTTTCTGCATGTAGTTGAAATGGGCTGGGAGGCTTTCTTCCCGTATTACCCCGGCCAGCGCAAACTGGTACATCTGGCGCAGTTTACGCAGGTGTCCAAGAACTTTCGGATCCTGCAGACGTGCGGAAATGACCGGGCTCACCTGCAGGCGGGCCGGGCTCAGGTCTGGCTTGAACAGCGAGGTATCAGAGAGCAGTGAATCGCCACGAGCAGCCCGCAGGTCGTTCAGCAGGGGCAACAGCACCATCGGGAAATCATCCCGGCTACTGCCAAGGTGTTCGAGGTATTGGGGCAGCTGCAGTATGGCCTGCATCAGCACGTCGATGGCGTCATCAATGCTGGTAACAGATTCGTTCAGAATGGCCTGGGTCAGTTTTTCCATCTCTTCGGTGAGCAGGGCTGCACCGTAGAGTTCCACCATTTGCAGGGTTCCGTGCACCTGATGAAGGTAGTTCAGGCAAAAGCGCAGACGTGCGGTGTCTTCGCGATTATCGACATACGCTTCCAGTGCGTGCTGACCCTGGATCAGCGTGTCCTGTATTTCGCCCCGAACCCAGTCGAGGGCGATACTGTCATGGTGATTGCCCATAACCACTCCGGTCATTCTTCGTCGGGCTGGCGTTTTATCCACGCCAGTACATGTTCCGAGGGGACTCTCTGCAGGCCCGGTGGCTGCCAGTCGGTCAGCTCACCCTGGCCAAGCACCAGTAATCCCCCCGGGGCCAGACGCTCTGCAAGCCTTTTGACAATGTCTCTCCGCCGCCATCGGCGGAAGTAGATCAGCAGGTTCTGGCAGAAGATAATATTCATGCCGTGCATGGGTGCCTTGCCAAGGTCCATCACATTGAGCCGGGTAAAGCACACCCGTTCACGTATGCTGCTCACGATTTCAACGCTGTTCCTTTCGGCGGGGCGGAAGTACCTGGCTTTCAGGTCTTCGTCCATACTCAGCAGTTTGCGGGCGCTGTAGCGTCCCAGCCTGGCTTTCTCGATGGCTGGCTGGCTGATGTCCGATCCGGTAACACCGAACAGGGGCTGCAGCGCCAGCTGGTTCATACATTCATCAAGAAGCATCGCCAGGGTGTAAGGCTCTTCTCCGGTGGAGCAACCTACGCTCCACACTTCCAGAGCCCGCTTTCTAAGCTGTTCCCGGGGGCGGGTGAGTACGTAGTCGGCAACCAGCCTGAAAGCATCCGGGTCCCGGAAGAACCGGGTTTCCTGAACCGTCAGCCGGTCCACCAGAATGGCCCACTCCCGGAGTGCGTCCGGGCCGGCTACGATTTTCTCGTAGTAGGCCTGGTAGCTGGGGCAGCCGATCTCGCGCATCCGGATACCCAGGTTGGTTTCCAGAAACGAACGACGGTCGGCCGTCAGGGTCATACCGGTACGATGCTCAAGCAAGGACTGCCACTGGTCGAACTGGGCGCTGTCCATGTCTGGAAACCGGCGCAGTGCCCAAATCCCTCCGGTGTCTGACACGTGCTTTTGCATCTGAGCCATAAACCGTTACCCGCCCTGGGCGGTGATCAGCTGACCACCGGCACGTTATCGTCGAGTTCCTGTTCCTCCGGCGCCTGTTCTTCTTCCGGCAGGGTAAAGCCGGCAACGGAGGACCGAAGTTCAGCTGCCATTTCCGCCAGGTTACCGATGGACTTCGCGGTTGCGTTGGTACCAGACGAGGTCTGGGAGGTGATTTCCTGGATAACGTTCATGGTGTTGGAAATATGCGCCGCAGACGAAGACTGCTGACGGGCCGCGTTGGAGATATTCTGGATCAACTCCGCGAGACTCATGGATACGTTCTCGATTTCTTCGAGCGCGATACCCGCGTCCTGAGCCAGTCGTGCACCACGGACCACCTCGGCGGTGGTGTGTTCCATGGAGATAACGGCTTCGTTGGTGTCGGACTGGATGGTTTTTACCAGCGCTTCGATCTGCTTGGTGGCTGCAGAGGAACGTTCCGCCAGGCGCTGAACTTCGTCCGCAACAACCGCGAAGCCCCGGCCGGCATCACCGGCCATAGAGGCCTGGATCGCGGCGTTCAGAGACAGGATGTTGGTCTGGTCAGCAATGTCGTTGATCAGGGATACGATGTCGCCGATCTCCTGGGACGATTCACCCAGACGCTTGATCCGTTTGGAGGTTTCCTGGATCTGCTCACGGATGTTGTCCATGCCGCGAATGGTGTTCTGTACAACCTCGGCACCTTTTTTGGCGATCGCAACCGAGCGCTCGGCAACCGCAGAGGATTCGGCGGCGTTGGAGGATACCTGGTCGATAGAGACGGCCATTTCGTTAACCGCAGCCGACGCTCCGGCAATTTCCTGGGCCTGGTGCTCGGAAGCGTCGGCCAGATGCATGGCAGTTGCCTGGGTTTCCTGGGCGGCGCCGGCTACCCGGACCGCGGTACCACGAATGGCCTGAACCAGTCCGCGCATCTGGTCGATCGCGTAGTTGATGGAGTCCGCGATGGCACCGGTGAAGTCCTCGGTTACCGTGGCTTCGGTGGTCAGGTCACCGTCGGCCAGATCGGCCAGTTCGTCCAGCAGACGCAGGATCGCGTTCTGGTTCTGTTCGTTCTGGTCCTGGGTGGCTGTCAGGCGGGCCTGGGCGTCGCGGTAGAGCACCACACCGATGATGGCCACGATCGCGACCATGGCGGCCAGCAGGATAAAGGCCAGGGTGGCGCTGATAACACGGGAGCCGGGCTGGGCACGGAAGTCGTCTGCCAGCACCGACAGTTCGGCCAGCAGAATTTCAGAGTTCCGGAAGATATCACTGGCGGCGGTACGTACCTTGAAGAGGTCGGGAGAAGCTTCAAGGATCGCATCAACGTTCTGGGATACAAACTCGAACAGCTCGTCTACGGCCTCAAGGCCGTAAATGGCATCTTCGTCGCCAACGCGGGAGATACCCATGGCCGGGTTGCCGTTCAGCTGGCCGTCGAGAACGCGGCCAAACAGGCTGGCGTCACGACCAAAACGGTCGGCGGCGATAACGGCGTCTTCGTCACCGGACAGTACGTTGTTAACCGAGCGGACAATACGCTCGGCCAGCAGGGACTGGCGCTGGGCCAGGGCGATCTGTTCCGCCGGGGCCTCGTTATCCAGCAGGATCTGTACGATGTCGTCGTACTCCACCTGCAGCTGGGGGATGGTTTCGTTCAGAGTACGGGCAACTTCGTGCAGGCCAAGTACGGCTTCGCGGGTAGACAGGATGCTGTCGGCGTTGGCACGAACCGTGTCCCAATGGCCGTCGGCATCGCTCTGCAGGGCCAGCTCGCTGGCCGGAAGACCGGTTTCGGGATCGCCCTGGGTAACACGGCTCCAGAGTTGCTGGAAGTCATCCCGGGACCGGCGCAGCTGATCGAACGCTTCGGCAGTACCGCCGGCAGCCTCGGTGGCGTTTTTGGCGATTTCCTGGGACAACACCCGCATTTCGGCAGTATTGGCGATGTATTGCTGATCGTTCTGGCCGTCCTTGTTGATGATGAACAGCACCACAACGAGCAGGACGGTTAATGCAATCAGCGCTGCGATCAGGCTGGCAACGAGCTTGTTGCCTCCCTGTCCGGTACTGAGTCTTCCGGCTCTGTTTTTCATTTTCTGGCTCCCGGCCTCATTCTTCTGGAAATGGCAAAGTTGGTATAGCAGGCTTCAGATGGACGGAGTGATGTTTCTGCCAGTGCCATCGTATTTACCACTGCGCAACATCAAGAAAGCGTTCGTCCTGCACCAGGGTGCCGGCGGAGAACACTTTCCAGATTTCATCGTTACGTTCATAACCGCCGCTGACGAACGGCTGAACGCTGTCGGGGACACCGGCGGTGTCGGCCCGGAATTTGTCTTTGGCGAAATACTGCATGCCCAATACCGAGTCAACCACCAGGCCGCTGAATACGTCATCCTGTTCGACAACCAGTACCCGTCGTTCACGGGCATTGCGCGAAGAGCGGGGGATGTCGAAAAAGGTCGCCAGGTCAACCAGGGGCAGCAGCCGCCCCCGGACGTTGGCCGCGCCCATCAGGAAGGGACGGACACCCGGTATGTGGGTAAAACGGGGCACGTGCAGGATTTCGGTGACTTCTCCCATCGGAGCCACGTAATGCGCTCCGGCCAGAATAAAGCCGATGCCGTTCCACAGTTCAACGGCTTCTTCCTGCTCCGGCAGGCCAGCCGCAAGGGAGCGGCTGCGCCGGGCGATATCCGTCAGAACAGCAAAAGGGGCGGCCTGGGCGGACATGGGCACTCCAAGATCAGGGATCAGTCAATCAGGCTGTTGATTGTCTTGATCAGGTCGTCTTCGTTAACTGGCTTGACCAGATAACCCTTGGCACCCTGACGGGTTCCCCACACCCGGTCAGTTTCCTGATCCTTGGTGGTTACAATCACTACCGGGATAGACGCGGTTTCCGGGGCGCGGGTCAGCTGGCGGGTAGCCTGGAAACCGTTCAGGCCCGGCATGACTACGTCCATCAGCACAAGGTCCGGAGTTTCGGCACGGGCCTTGGCCACGCCATCTGCGCCGTTATCGGCGGTCAGCACTTCGTGGTTGTGCTTTTCCAGAATGGTGGAGATTTTTTTAACTTCCGTTGGCGAGTCGTCAACAATCAGAATGCGGGCCATGATTTCCTCGATGATTCTATAGTTCAGCAGAAATTACTGCTCCGCCTGTGGCATGTACTGGCGAATGGTATTGAGCAGTTCGTCCTTGCTGAAGGGCTTGGTCAGATACTGGTCAGAGCCGACGATTCGGCCTTTGGCCTTGTCGAACAGCCCATCCTTGCTCGACAGCATGATTACCGGCGTCTTCTTGAAAGAGGAATTGTTCTTGATAAGTGCGCAGGTCTGATAGCCGTCCAGTCTGGGCATCATGATATCAACAAAGATGATGTCTGGCTGGGAGTCGGCGATTTTTGCCAGGGCGTCAAAGCCGTCAGTAGCAGTGATGACCTCACAGCCGACCTTTTTCAGAAGGGTTTCAGCGGTGCGACGAATGGTTTTGCTGTCGTCGATCACCATGATCTTCAGGTTTTCGAAGTTGTCATCCATTATCCAACTGCCTTGCGCGCTAGCGACTGTCATTATTTCAAACGGGGGTTTTAACACAAACCTTAAAGTTGATCCATAAACCCCGCACATTTATAGAATAACGGTGGCCGGATAAAAAGCTTTAGTTTGTGACTAAATGTACTTCTGCACGCTGCGTCACAGGATGGCGGAGGCAATATATCCGGGTGCAATTCGGAGCAGGGTACAATACCATCTGGGGTTCCAGCATAACACGTTGTGCCGGGTCCGCTCTGCTGACCGGTTCGTATTTTTGACGGAGCAGTCCGCGCTCCCCAAACCATATTCCAGGAGACTCTATGACCATCCGGCTCGGGATCGTAATGGATCCGATCGAGGACATCCATTTCAAGAAAGACAGCTCGCTGGCCATGTTGCTGGCGGCCCAGAAGCGGGGCTGGGAAATTGAGTATATGGAGCTGCCGGATCTGTACCTGAACGGCGCGCAGGCCTGTGCCTTCAGCCGCAAACTGACGGTCCATGACGACCCCGAAAACTGGTTCAGTTATGGCCCCGGCGCAGAGATCGCGCTGGGCGACCTTGATGTGATCCTGATGCGTAAAGACCCCCCGGTAGACCGCGAGTTCCTGATGGCGACCTACATCCTTGAAGCGGCCGAACAGCAGGGCGCACTGGTGGTCAATCCCGCGGCCACCCTGAGGGACTGTAACGAGAAGCTGTTTGCGGCCCAGTTTGATGACCTTACGCCGCCGCTGCTGGTGAGCCGTTCGGCTCAGCGCTTCCGGGATTTCTATGCCCGCCACGGTGATATCATCATGAAGCCGGTGGACGGTATGGGCGGACGTTCAATCTTCCGGGTGAAGCAAAACGACGGCAACCTGGGAGTGATCATCGAGACCCTGACCAACCATGGCGAGCATCAGGCCATGGCCCAGAAATACATCCCCGAGATCACCGACGGCGACAAGCGCATTCTGATGATTGACGGTGAGCCGGTTCCCTACGCTCTGGCCCGGATTCCCTCCCACGGCGAAAACCGTGGCAACCTGGCGGCCGGTGGCCGGGGTGAAGGCCGGGAGCTGACCGCAAGAGACCGGGAAATCTGTGCGCGAGTGGCGCCGGCCATCAAGGCCAAAGGCCTGATGTTTGTGGGGCTGGATGTGATCGGTGACTACCTGACCGAAATCAACGTCACCAGCCCGACCTGTATCCGCGAGCTGGATGCGGCGTTCGGGCTCGATATTGCGGGTCTGTTGCTGGATGCGGTTGAGCGCAGACTGGCGGGCGCTGAGCTGGGTTGATGACGCAAGGACAGGATCAGGAAGGGTGATGGCAGTTCAGGTAAGCGATTTCGACCGGTTTTCCTTCACGCTGTTCATGGCGTTGGCGCTGCATGCGATTCTGGTGCTGGGTATTACCTTTGCTCCGGAACCGCCGCGCACCTCGGCGCAGACGATGGAAATTACCCTGTCGCAGTTTGATGATAACGAAGCGCCGGAAAAGGCCGACTTCCTGGCCCAGACCAGTCAGAAGGGCAGTGGTACCGAAGCGCAGGCGCTGGAAATGACCTCCCCCCGGCCGGCGGAAGTGTCCCGGCCGGAGGTGGCAGAGCTTCAGCCGGAGCCGGCCGGTACGATTGAGCCGGAGCCCAGAGAACAGCCGGCAGTGGTTCACACCCACGCCTCGTCCCGTCAGCAGGTCCGGCGGCCCGACACTCTGGTGCAGCCTGAACCTCTGCCCCGGGCTGAGCGCAAGAGCCTGATGGAGCGGAGTCTCGAGATGGCCAGTCTGGAAGCCCGCTTTGATGCCCAGCAACAGGCCTACGCCAAGCGGCCCCGGGTGATGAGAGTCACCGCCGCGTCTACGTTGAAGTCCGACAATGCGTGGTATGTGCAGAACTGGGTGGGCAAGGTGACCCGGGTCGGTAATCTCAACTATCCCAACGAAGCGCGACGCGCGGGCATTTATGGCGATCTGCGCATGCTGGTATCTTTGCGTAAAGATGGCACAATCAAACAACTGGCGATTCTCCAGTCCTCGGGCAGTACCGTGCTGGATGATGCGGCTATCCGGATTGTGCGGATGGCTGCACCGTTTGCCCCGTTCCCTCCGGACATGAGCGAACAGGTCGACGAACTGGAAATCATTAGAACCTGGTCGTTCCAGAGGCGAGGGCTGACATCAGGATGACAACTGGCATCGACAATACCGCAAGCCTGCGTAACCACTTTCTGGTGGCGTCGCCCTGGCTGGCCGACCCCAATTTCCATGGTGGCGTCATCTACCTGTGCGAGCATTCGTCTGATGGTGCCCTGGGCCTGATGATCAATCAGCCGCTGGGTATTCATCTGGGTGAAATTCTGGAACAGCTGGACCTTCACGGCGGTGAACTGGACCTGCCGGTATTCAGTGGCGGGCCGGTGCAGCCGGAACGGGGCTTTGTGCTTCACCCGTCTGGCCTGCGCTGGCAGAACACCTCGGTGGTGACCGAAGAAATCTGGCTGACAACCTCGCGGGATGTGCTTGAAGCCATCGGGCAGGATCAGGGCCCCCAGGAGTTCCTGGTGGCGCTTGGCTACGCCGGCTGGGGCGAAGGCCAGCTTGAGCAGGAGCTGGGCAGTAACGCCTGGCTCAGCTGCCCGGCTGAGGCGGACATCCTGTTCCGGACTCCCGTTGAGAGCCGGTATCAGGCTGCGCTTGACCTGATGGGCATTGATCTTAACCAGCTCAGCGATTCTATTGGTCATGCCTGACACCGGCAACCGCCGCATTCTCGCCTTTGATTTCGGGACCCGCCGCATTGGGGTAGCCGCCGGTCAGGAGATGCTCGGAACCGGTCAGCCACTGACGATGATCCCGGCCCGGGACGGTATCCCGGACTGGTCGGCCATCGAAGCATTGCTGGCTGAATGGCAGCCGGATATTGTGTTGGTTGGCCTGCCCCTCAACATGGACGACACCGAAAACGACATGTGTGCCCGCGCGCGCAAGTTCGGCAAGCGGTTGCACGGGCGGTTCCACGTAACGGTCGACATGGTGGATGAGCGCCTCACCAGTTTTGAGGCCAAGGGCGAGGTGATGGCCGCGGGAGGCAGTCGCGATTATGGCCGCCATGGGGTCGACGACCGGGCCGCTGTACTGATTCTGGAAACCTGGTGCCGGGAGCAGCCTGGCAAAGCTGACTGACGAGGCGTGAATGACCGCATTGCTTGATATCAACCTGATGCTGGATGAGCTGGAAACCGGCTTGCGCCAGGTGCTGGCTCAGCGGGGTATCGAAAACCCGGCGTTGATCGGAATCCGTACCGGCGGTGTCTGGCTGGCCGACCTGATGAGCAAGCGTCTGGATCTGGCCGAGCCCTGGGGTGAGCTGGATATCTCTTTCTACCGGGACGACTTCAGCCGCATCGGCCTGAACCCCAAGGTGACCCCGTCGAGCCTGCCGTTCGATACCGAAGGCCGCCATATCATCCTGATTGATGATGTGATCATGAGTGGCCGCACCATCCGTGCGGCGATGAACGAGATCTTCGATTACGGCCGTCCGGCGAGTATCATACTGGCCACACTGATCGACCTCGGTGCCCGGGAGCTGCCCATCCAGCCCGACGTTGCGGCCCGGACCCTTGCGTTGGATGCCCATCAGCGGATAAAACTGCGCGGCCCTGATCCGCTGCGCATTGAGTTTCAGGAAACCGGGCAGTAACAACCCACCAGACAGCAGGCCTGACATGACCGCCATTGACCCTTTCCCGCCCCACTTGCAGCTGACCCGGGATGGCCAGTTGCGGCACTTTCTTACCCTGGATGGCCTGGACCGCGAACTGCTGACCGCCATCCTCGACACCGCCGACTCGTTCATCGTGGTGGGGGAGCGCCGGATCAAAAATGTCCCGCTGCTGCGAGGACGTACCGTGGTTAACCTGTTCTTCGAGTCCAGTACCCGTACCCGCAGCACTTTCGAACTCGCCGCCAAGCGCCTTTCCGCAGACGTGCTCAACCTGGACATCAATACCTCAGCCACCTCCAAAGGCGAATCCCTGTCGGATACCCTGCTTAACCTTGAAGCCATGGCCAGCGACATGTTTGTGGTGCGTCATTCCCAAAGCGGTGCGCCCCACTTTATTGCCCAGAGTGTGACCCCCGGCGTGGCCATCATCAATGCAGGTGATGGCCGGCACGCCCATCCCACCCAGGCCATGCTCGACATGCTCACCATTCGCCAGCACAAGGGCGGGTTTGAGGGGCTCAGGGTGGCGATTGTCGGAGACGTACTGCACTCGCGGGTTGCCCGGTCCCAGATCCGGGCCCTGAATGTGCTCGGTGCGGAGGAGGTCCGGGTAATTGCGCCTGGCACCCTGTTGCCGAGGGACATCGAAGCTCTGGGCTGTACCGTGGAATACGACATGGCCCGGGGGATGAAGGATCTGGATGTGGTGATCATGCTGCGGTTGCAGAAAGAGCGCATGCAGGGTGCCCTGCTGCCAAGCGAACGGGAGTTCTACCGGCTCTATGGCCTGAATCAGGACAAGCTGGCCTGGGCCAAACCCGACTGCATCGTGATGCACCCCGGGCCGATCAACCGCGGCGTGGAGATTGAGTCGGCAGTGGCAGATGGGCCCCAGTCGGTGATTCTTAACCAGGTGACCAACGGCATCGCGATCCGGATGGCGGTGATGTCCATGGCGATGGGTGGCCAGGTGGCGGAGCGCCAGCAAAAACAGAATGACAGCGAGGGAGTCCGGACATGAGTGCTGGCCAGCAATACCACAGTCTGAAAATAACCGGGGGCACTCTGTTCGATGGCCAGGGCGATGAAAGGCCCAACCCCGGCCTGCTGATTCGCGAAGGCCGGATTGAAGCCATCGGCCCTGCGGCCCGGGCTGCGGTGGCAGACCAGGAGTTTGACGCCAGTGGCTGCGTGGTGGCACCGGGTTTTATTGACCTGTGCTGCAACCTTCGTGAGCCGGGTAACGGCCAGAAAGGCAACATTGCTTCTGAAACCCGGGCGGCGGCCCATGGCGGTTTTACCACCGTTTGTGCCTCGCCGGAAACCTCGCCGGTGAATGATTCCGGAGCGGTGGCTCACCTGATCCGGGATGAGGCCCAATCCCGTGGTGTGGTCCGGGTCCTGCCGGTGGGAGCCCTCACCCGGGGCCTGGAGGGCGAGCTGCTGAGTGATATGGCGGGCCTGAAGAATGCCGGCTGTGCGGCTCTGAGTAACGGCTCCCGGGGGGTTCGTAATGCCCGCGTTCTGCGCCGGTGCATGGCCTACGCCCAGACCTTCGGGCTGACCGTGATGTTCAGCCCTGAAAACCAGGCCCTGGCGGCTGAAGGTTACGCTCACGATGGCCAGGTGGCTACCCGGCTTGGCCTGCTGGGTATCCCGGAGGTGGCTGAAACCGCGGCAGTGATGGAAATGCTGCTGCTGGCGGAAGATACCGGCGTGCGCCTGCACCTGAGCCAGTTGTCCGCCGGCCGCAGCGTTGAAATGGTGGCCGAGGCCCGTGCACGGGGAATCCGGGTAACGGCCGATGTTGCCATGCACCAGCTCTGTTTTACCGAAGCGGCACTGGCAGGGTTTGACAGCCGCTTCCATGTACGGCCTCCGCTGCGCTCCGAAGCCGACCGTCAGGCTCTGGTTGCCGGTGTCCGGAACGGCGTGATTGACGCTATTGTCAGTCAGCACCAGCCCCACGACAGTGCCGCCAAACAGGCACCGTTGCCGGCCACCGAGCCCGGGTTGTCGAGTATTGAAAGTGTGCTTTCGCTGGGTCTTGAGCTGGTGGCAGAGGGTGAGCTGACCCGTACCCAGCTGCTTGGCGCCCTGACGACCGGGCCGGCCTCGGTGTTGGGCCTGAGTGCGCGCCTGGCCGAGGGCGAGGCTGCGGATCTGTGTCTGTTTGAACCCGCCCAGCGTTGGCAGCCGTCGGCCCGGACTCTGGTGTCGGCGGGGCTGCACGCCCCGGTGCTCAATCGCGAGTTGCCGGGCCGGGTCAGGCTCACGCTGGTTGCCGGCCAGACCGCCTGGGCCCAGCCTCTCTGAAACACCCCCTCCTGAAAGTGCGGACGCGGTTGTCCGGTCTTTGTCGACACGGTCACAGATTCCTTCCTGTGACCGAAAAAACCTTGATCACCGGTACCTGAGCCAACGTATCCTATGGGGCAACCTCTTAAGGTTGTCCCAGGATGGAGCCTGCGGCTGGCGGAACTCAGCCGCATCAAAGAATAATAATCCAGGAGTGAACCCGTGACGTTATCCAGTCTAATCCGCCGGATGGCGGCTGCTGCTGGCCTGAGCGCCTGCCTTCTTACGCCCGCCCTTGTATCAGGCCAGTCCCATGCCCAGACCGACATCCTTGAGCGCAGTTTCTGTGTGTTTGATCCCGTGGGTGCCAATGGCCCCTTGTTTGCCATTACCAAAGAGTTCCAGCCGGTAGCCCTGCAGCACGGAATCAGGCTCAACCTGCGGGCATACACGGATGAGAAGGTCGCCGCAGAAGACTTCAAGGCCGGGCAGTGTGATGCTGTGCTGCTCACCGGTACCCGGGCGCGGGAGTTCAACCGGTTTACCGGTTCTCTGGAAGCCATGGGTGCGGTCCCGGGCGAAGAACAGATGCGCTTGTTGTACAACACCCTGAGTCAGCCAAATGCCCGTCCCTTCCTGATTGAAGGCCCCTACGAAGTCGCTGGCGTGTTCCCGGGTGGTGCTATCTATCTGCATATCCGGGACCGGAGCATCGATACCGTAGAAGAGCTGCAGGGCAAACGGGTGGCCACGCTGGATTACGATGTGGCTTCAGTACGTATGGTACGCCACGTGGGTGCCTCCGTGGTGGGCTCCAACTCGGCTAACTTTGCCGGCAAATTTAACAACGGCAGCGTGGATGTTGCCTATGCGCCGGCCGTCGCCTACCAGCCGCTGGAACTCTACAAGGGCGTGGGCGACAAGGGCGGGGTGTTCAAGTATGCGCTCGCTTACATGAATTTCCAGGTGATCATCCACCGCGATCGCTTCCCGGATGAAGCAGCGCAGATGGTCCGGGAGCAGGCCATCCGGCGCCTGGATGAGGCCTACGCCATTATTGCAGAGGCTGAGAAAGGGATTCCCGAGCACGTGTGGATGCACCCGCCGGCGGAAGATATTGCCGAGTATGACCGGATGCTGCGCCAGGTACGCTTGTCTTTGCTGGAAGAAGGGGTTTACGACGAGCGGGCCATCAGGCTGATGAAGGCGATCCGCTGCCGTGTGGATGCTACCCGCTCGGAATGTGCGTCCTGATCCGGAGAGCCGGGGCAGGCATCGGACCCGCATGAGTGCGGGCCCGTCCGGTTAGCGGATGGCGTCTTTCAGGGTCTTGCCGGCCTTGAAACCAACGGTTTTGCTGGCGGGTATGTTGATGGTGGCGCCGGTTTGCGGATTACGACCGGTACGGGCCTCCCGCTGGCGCACGCTGAACGTGCCAAAACCGATCAGGCTGACATCATCGCCCCGGGCAGCGGCAGCGGAAATCTGGCTGGCAAATGCGCTGATAACATCGCTGGCCTTTTCCCGACTGAGACCGGTCTGGTCGGCAATCGCAGCAGCTAGTTCAGGTTTACGCATTGAAAACTCCTGTTATTTGTTGTGGTTATTGTTTCCAGATGACCGCCAACCGGGTTGGCGGTTGAAGCAATCTATAGTGGTTGCGACGCTAATGTGCAAACCCCGGCTTGTAACGATATGTTCCAAAAATAAGAAAGGACACCAAGACGATGAATGATTCCCGGACAACTTCTATCCACAGCGGGCGCCTGCGTGGCATTGTCGCTGCGTTGGCGGCCAGTGTCCTGCTCAGCGGCTGCGGTGTGGTCAATAACATTATCTACAAGACCACCGGTGAAGTGATAAAGGGCTTCTCACGCAACCATACCGTGCCTCACCTGATGGAGTCTGACGATCTTGCCATGGGCTGCGCCATGAGTGAGGCAACAGCACCCCTGTTGATGTCGTTTGGCCGGGTTACCAAAGAGCCGGATCAGCTGGCGGTCATGCTCTATCTCTCATCCGGTGGCTGCGCCGAAGAACAGGCCCGCGAGTACGAACTGGCAGGGCTTGCCGCTATGCACAATATGGACGGCCTGGCGGCAGAGGATGCCTTTATCAGCCAGAAGCGGGCCTACACGCTTGCCGCGATGCGCTATTACCGTGGCTGGCAGCACCACAATGCCCATTATGGCAATCCCGACCAGAGTGAGTGCCCGGATTTTGATGACGACATGGATGAGTTCATCTACATGGCCGGGCTGCTTGCGGGCCTGCAGGCCCTGAACGGGCAGATTCAGGCCGGGGCGTCCATCGGTGTGCCGTTCAACACCGGCTCGGTGGTGGGCAGGGCCACCCGGTGTGTGGACAACAAGAAATGGTGGGGCGCACCGATGGGCCTGCGCGCCACGGTCTGGGCCATGATTCCCGGTACCAAGCCGGATGGCGAAGAGGCATTGGAGCGACTGGAGACCGCCAGTGAGCAGGGCAAACAGGCTGGCGTTCGCCTGGGCCATGTGTTTCATGCCATCACCGCCGCAAACATGGGTGATGAGCCGTTGCTGAAGTCCATCATCCGGGACCACGCCGAATCGCTCAGGACCGACGCGGCCAATGAAGAATGGCGTTTTGTGGATGCCATGGCCACGAACATGATTCTGTCCATGTCTGACCGGTTGTGGGTGGAGCACACCGGCCACCGCACACCGATGGGTCAGTTTGGCAGTTTCTGGGATGATGCTCAGGCGCCCACCGAGGTGATGGATCTGGACGATCTCCTGTAATGCTCCGTGCTGTGAGAGCTTCTGCGATGGCTCAGAGTGGCTTTCGGCGTACCGCGCTGGAGTGGTTTTCCTCACTGCCGGCCTGCCTGTTATTGCTGGCCGTGGTGCTGTTCTCGACCAGCAGTGACATTCATAACCAGATGCTGCGGGGCGGAGAACAGCTGTGGGGTGGTTATTACAAGCTCCGGCTGGACCCGGTAAAGCCGGACTGTAATCCGGAGCGGGACATCGAGGCTGCGCTGGCCGAAGCAATGGCCCGGACGACACCGGCCGGCGATCCGATGGCGGCTTTGCTGGGCGCGTTTGAACAGGATCCGGCCGATGTCCGGACCGCGATCGAGCGCTCGGTTGCAGATTGCCGGAATGCCCACGCCAGTTTTGAGTCCCTGCAGGGCGCGCTGACTCCGGGCGTTAAGGCCTACCGGGCGGTTGAACTGTTCGTGGCAGACCTGATCGCCTTTGGGCTGAGTGCCCAGCGTTATATTCTGGTGCTCCTGGTGATGCTGTGTGCGGTCACGGCCACACTTACCCGCCATCATATCGCCATGCGGGCGATGGAAAACCGGCTCGATTACACGGTTTCGCTGACCTTGCAGACCATTGCCAACGCCATGCTCCTTGGCTCCAGTGTGATTTTCCGGCAGTCCACCCTGGGCAGCAGTACGGCGGTCTCAGCCGAAGAGCTTCTGCTGCACAACCTCTGGATTGGTGGTTTTGCCGGGCTGACCCTGGCCAGTCTGTACCGGTTATTCCGGGTGCCCGGAGATCTGGCTCCCGGCGGTAACCTCAGTCAGGCGCTGCTGTCGGTGCCCCTGTACACGGTAATGTGCCTGATCTCCGGCAGCTATTTCGCCATGATCGGCCACGCGTCCGGGATCGGTATCTATCTGGGCAAGATGATGGAGCTGTCCGACATGTTCCTGAACGTCGGGCTGTATGTCTGGGTCGGTATGATGCTCAAACAGACCCGCCTGGCAACTCTGGTATTCAACGTATTCCGGCCCTGGCACATGCCCCCGGAACTGCTGGCCGTGGTGGCCGTTCTGGTCGCAGCTGTCCCGACCGCTTACACCGGTGCTTCGGGGATCTTTGTGATTGCGGCGGGAGCGGTGATCTACAGTGAGCTTCGGGCGGCCGGGGCCCGGCGTCAGCTGGCGCTGGCGGCGACGGCCATGTCGGGCTCTCTCGGGGTGGTGCTGCGCCCATGCCTGCTGGTGGTGGTGATTGCCTATCTGAACCGTGAGGTCACCACCGACGAGCTGTTTGGCTGGGGTATCTGGGTCTTTGTACTGACGGCCACCATGTTCAGTGTGGTGGCCCTGACCGTCAACCGGCAGGCCAGCTTCAGTCTGGCGCCCGCGGCCGAAGCTCTGCCGGTGTCGTTTCGGGCGCTGCGCCCCCTGGTGCCCTATGTCCTGGTGATTGCCGCCGTTGTCGTCTTCTATCGCCTGGCCCTGAACGTGCAAATGGATGAGTTTTCGGCGCCCCGGCTGTTGCCCGTGATCATGCTGGCGGTGCTGGTTTACGAGTACTTCAGTCGCAAACCTCAGGCAAAGGCCTCGGGGGACGATTATGGCGGGCTGGAGGCGAGTGTGCGTGGTGCCACCAACGATACCACCGCAGAGATCGGGGCGTTATTGCTGCTGCTGGGGCTGTCCGTCAGCATTGGCGGGGTGATCGAGCGCTCTCACCTTATGGAGGCGTTTCCGCAATCCTTTGACAGTACCTGGTCAGCAATGATGCTGATGGTGCTGATTCTGGTCGTGCTGGGGATGATCATGGATGCTTTTGGTGCGGTGATTCTGGTGACCGCCACGGTGGCCGGTATCGCGTATGCCAGCGGAATACATCCGGTGCATTTCTGGATGGTGACACTGGTGGCCTTCGAACTGGGTTATCTGAGCCCGCCGGTGGCGCTCAACCACCTGCTGGCCCGGCAGGTGGTGGGCGAGGCTGAGGTCACCGCTGCTTACCAGGAAGGGGGCACTTTCTACCAGCGCCATGAGCGGATCATCATGCCGCTGATTGCCATGGGCATCTCGCTGCTTCTGGTGGCCTTTGTGCCGCTGCTGTTCTACGCCCCCTAGGGCGGGGTAGGGGCAACAAAAAAGCGCCGTGCTTTCGCAGGGCGCTTTTTGATTCCGGGCAGGCTTAGCTGAGCCTGGGGCCGGCCTCTGCAATGGCGTCTGCCACATCGAACTTCTTGAAGTTCTCGACAAACTGAGTGATCAGTTCCCGCGCCTTGTCGTCATAATACTCCGGGCTTGACCAGGTATTACGCGGGTTCAGCAGTTCGGTGTCAACATCAGGAACCTGTTTGGGCACTTCGAGGTTCAGTGCATCCAGGTGTTCAGTTTCCACTTCGTCCAGGTCGCCATTCTGAATGGCGGCGATGATGGCGCGGGTGGTGGGGATGCTGAAACGCGTGCCTTCGCCGTAAGGACCGCCGGTCCAGCCTGTGTTCACCAGGAAAACCTTGCTGCCAAACTCGTCGATACGCTTCATCAGAAGCTCAGCGTATACGCCGGCGGGACGCGGGAAGAACGGCGCGCCAAAGCAGGTGGAGAAGGTGGATTTCAGTTTGGAGGACGATCCCATTTCGGTGGAGCCAACCAGTGCGGTGTAACCACTCAGAAAATGGTAAGCGGCGGCTTCACGGCTCAGGATGGAAACCGGAGGCAGGACGCCGGTCATGTCGCAGGTCAGGAAGATGATGTGCGAGGGCTCGCCGGCACGGTTTTCCAGAACGCGCTTCTCGACGTGCTCCAGCGGGTAGGCGCAGCGGGAGTTTTCGGTCAGGGAAACGTCAGCGTAATCCGGCTCGCGGGTTTCCGGGTCGATCATTACGTTTTCAACGATGGCGCCAAAGCGGATGGCATCCCAGATGATCGGCTCGTTCTTCTGGCTCAGGTCGATACACTTGGCGTAGCAACCGCCTTCGATATTGAAGACAGTACCCGGGCCCCAGCCGTGCTCGTCATCACCGATCAGGTAGCGATGCGGGTCTGCAGACAGGGTGGTCTTGCCAGTCCCGGACAGCCCGAAGAACAGACAGGTTTCGCCGGTTTCGCTTACGTTGGCGGAACAGTGCATCGGCAGCACGTCTTTCTCGGGTAACAGGAAGTTCTGTACCGAGAACATGGCTTTTTTCATTTCGCCGGCGTAGTGCATGCCAGCAATCAGTACCTTGCGCCTGGCAAAGTTGAGAATCACACAGCCATTGGAGTTGGTGCCGTCACGCTCAGGCACACACTCGAAGTTGGCGGCGTTCAGAATCTGCCATTCCTGCTTGTCGGAAGGGTTATAGGATTCTGGCCGGATAAACAGGTTGCGACCGAAGAGGTTCTGCCAGGCTGTTTCAGTAACCATTTTCACCGGCAGGTAATGCTCGGGATCAGACCCGACATGCACGTGAGAAACAAACTGGTCTTTTTCGGCAATGTAGGCTTCAACACGGTCCCACAGGGCGTCGAACTTGTCGGCGTCAAACGGACGGTTGATCGGCCCCCAGTGAATGTCGTCAGAAGTGCTGGGCTCCTCAACAATGAAGCGGTCCATGGGTGACCGGCCGGTGCGCTCACCGGTGGTAACCACCAGAGAACCGTTTGCTGCAAGCTGGCCTTCATTCCTTGCCAAAGCCAATTCAACCAGCCTTGCTGTACTCAGATCATTATAAGTGTTGCTCACTTCGACCTCGCCCTCGGGATGTCTTCGTGATTGCCCAGCCCTTGCCCCCGAAAACTGGCGGAATTCTGAACAATCGGGTCAATTCAGGCGCGCTATTATGCCAGAGACGCCGATAAAAAACGACTGCCCGGAAAGCCGCATCACGGCTGGCTTCCCGGCAAAGCCACGAACTGTTCAGTGTAGCGTATGGCCGGTGAAAAGGTGATCAATGTCGTTTCTATTGTAGCGATAGTTCGCATGGCAGAACTGACAGTCCATGTTGATGCTGCCCTGTTCCTCCAGAATGCTGTAACACTCCTCCCGGCCGATGGCTTCCAGGGCCGCGAGTGTGCGTTCCCGGGAACAGCTGCACTGGAAGATCACGGCTTCAGGGTCAAACAGCCGGACGGTCTCTTCATGGAACAACCGGTGTAGCAGTGTTTCACTGTCCAGCCTGAGCAGTTCCTCTGCCTCGACCGTGTTGGCCAGGTGATTGATCCGGTTCCACAGGTCGTCGTCTTTGGCGGTGTGGCCGGGCAGGCGCTGAAGTAGCAGGCCGGCAGCGGTATCATCGTTGGCGAACAGGAACAGGGTGGTGGCAATTTGTTCCGAGCGCTGAAAATACTCTTCCAGGCAGCCCGCCAGGGTGTCGGCTTCGCGGGGTACAACACCTTGATAACGCTGGCCCTTGTCGGGGGTGATGGTAATCGCCATCCGGCTCTTGCCCAACAGTTCCTGCAGGTTTTCACCGCTCACGGCGTGTTCGTCAAACCGGGCCAGGCCGCGGATTCTGCGGTCGTGGCTGCACTCGGCCATCAGCGTGCGCAAGGCGCCTTCACCGGCAGCCTGCAGAGACAGGGTGCCTTCGAACTTCAGCGTACTGCTCATCAGGACACTGGCCACGAGAGACTCCCCGAGCAGCGCCCGAACCGAATCGGGGTAGGGCGCCTGGCTGATGATCTCGCGAAAGCTGTCGCCCAGCTGCACCCAGGCGCCCCGGACCTCGCTGTCTTCAAAAATAAATCGCTGGAACTGATCCTGGGATGCCATGGTGTCTCCTGAAACTCTGTTGGTTCAATTAATAAATAGGTGCCGGTGCAGGCTTGGGGTGTAACTGAGGTGTCGATCGGGCCGTTTGTTAAAGCCCGTTCTGGTCCCGGAAACGCTGGATATCCCGGCGGTCTTTCTTGTTCGGACGTCGGGCCGGAGGCAGCTGGGCGGTCTGCATGGTTTTGCGCTGCCAGGCCATATCCTCTCTTTTTTTTACGCTGTCGTCGGTTTCGTGATAAAGCTTTTGCGCTTCCGGCGCGCCCTGACGACGATCACTCAGGCTATCTACCACAACGATTTTTTCCTGCCAGCCCAGGCGCATGGATACCGTGGCGCCGGGCTCAACGATCTTGCCGGGTTTGGTGCGCTGATGGTTGTAGTGCACCTTGCCGCCCTCAATGGCTTCTTTGGCCAGGGACCGGGTTTTGTAGAACCGGGCGGCCCACAGCCATTTGTCGAGCCTTACTTTCTGATCGTCGTGCTGGTTGGCGCTGGTGTGTGCCATATCTCCCTACCTGAGAAGCCGGATCGCCCGGACGGCCTGTGAATGACTGTACGGATTATAACCGGCTTGTTACCGCGATGGCAGTGCCGGTACCGTGCGCAGTACCGGCGGTAACTCGTCGAAATGACGGATGCCGGGAATGTCAGGGTGTGCGCTGACGGGCGCCTGGGTGCTGTCCGGTGCCAGAATGGCCAGGCACTGGCCAATGCCGGCCCCGCGGGCGCTTTCCAGCACCGGGAAGCTGTCATCCACCATCAGGGTGCGATCGTGACGGTAGGGGATGCGGTTACGCAGATCCCGCCAGAACTCCCGGTCTTCCTTGGGTTTGCCCAGTTCGTGGCTGGAGATGATGCTGTCTACCTGCTGGTCCAGCCCGGTACGGCTCAGCTTGAGCGCAAGGGGGTCGGGATGGCAGTTGGTGACGATCACCGACCGGAGTCCGGCCTGGCGCAGGGAGGCGAGAAAATCCTGTACGTGGGGGCGGTAGCCAATGCGGTCGCTGACTTCCGCTTTCAGCTGGTTGATGTCCACCGCCAGCCGGTCGCTCCAGTAGTCGGTGCAGTACCAGTTCAGTGAACCGCGCTCGGCCATAATCATGGTCAGCAACTGTTCGCGGGCCTGCTGAGGGGGCAATCCGAACTGTTCTGCGTAACGTCTGGGCAGGTGTTCCAGCCAGAAATGCGAGTCGAAATGCAGATCCAGCAGGGTTCCATCCATATCGAGGAACACAGTGTCGAGAGAGGACCAGTCCACCATAAACAAAAACAGCCTGAAGAATTTGCTTCAGGCTGCCTCAGTTTCCGGCGTGTGACAAGCCGGGATTTTACGAACCAGACGGCGCGGTCAGTTGGAGGCCTGCTCTACCGTATCGGGCTTGCGACCCGTACGGCTGCAGCCCAGGCAACGTACGAAGGTGGCTTTGGCCGGGCCCACCACGAGCACCTCACCCGCCTCACCAGCGTTACCGCCCAGGGCTGAAAAGGGCAGGGAAACCAGATACACCGCGCTTCCTACAATGGTGGTGGCCAGCAGCACCGGGCGTAACAGCAGGGCGTCGGTTGTCATGGCCAGCGCCGAGGGGCTTTCGTCGATCGCCCGGGCATGGCCGAGGGACGAAAAAGCCAGCAGGCAAACGGCCACTGTGGCAACCAGGGTGCGGTAAAACGTGCGGGTCATGGTAATACTCTCCTGTTAATTCTTTGTTAACTATGAATCATATTGCCTCATTTTCAAACGGTTTTTCGATATCCCGTTGGCAACTATGGGCTGCTCTCAGCGCTGGCAGCGCCCGCAATAGACGGTGCTTCGGTTATTCATGCGGATTTCCCTGAGCGCCACCCCGCATTCCGGGCAATCCGCGCCGCCCTGGCCGTACACCAGCAGGGACTGGGCAAAGTAGCCGGGCTTGCCATCGCTGTTGACGAAATCCCGCAAGGTGGTGCCGCCCATCAGGATGGCTGCGCTGAGGGTTTCCCGAATGGCTTCGGCCAGCCGGTGGTATCGATCGAGCGAAATGCGACCGGCTTTGCGCCGGGGATGAATGCCGGCTTTGAACAGCGCTTCGTTGGCGTAGATGTTACCGACGCCCACCACGTTGTGATTGTCCATGATAAAAGCCTTGACCGGGGTTTGCCGGCCCCGGGATCGCCGGAACAGCCAGGCCCCGGTGAACTCCGGCGATAACGGTTCCGGGCCCAGATCCCGGATCAGCGGGTGGGCAGACCAGTCCCCGGTCCAGAGCCAGCAGCCAAAGCGGCGCGGGTCGTTGTAGCGCAGTATCCGGCCATTGGCGAGAGACAGTTCAACATGATCGTGGGCGCTGGCGGGGCTGTTATCGGTGATGACTCTCAGGCTGCCGGACATACCCAGGTGAACGATTACCGTCCCGGTGTCCAGGTGCAGGAACAGGTACTTGGCACGGCGCTCCACCGAGCGGATGGTCTGATCCTGCAGCCGGGCCGCCAGATCGTGGGGGACGGGCCAGCGGAGGCTGGGATTCCGGATTAATACGCCGGTAACCATCTGCCCTTCACAATGGGGAGCAATACCCTGACGGGTGGTTTCAACTTCCGGTAATTCGGGCACAGAGCCTCCGCAGATGAGGGGTTGGAGGGGCCAAGTGTAATCAGTAACAAAAATCCCGCCAATGGCGGTTGTTGTTGCGTACAGGTGTACGCTAAAGTGGCAAATGGACGTTTTCTATGGATGCCCGCGAGTACCTCTGCATTCGCATTATTTGAAGTAGATTGATTTTTGAGGATATTTTATGTGGTTTAACGGTCTTCTGGACCTTTCTGTGTGGCAGCTGATCGCTGTTACCCTGGTGATGACTCACATCACCATCGTCAGCGTTACCCTCTACCTGCACCGCCACTCGGCCCACAATGCCCTGGACCTGCATCCGGCACTCAAACATTTTTTCCGGTTCTGGCTATGGCTCACGACGGCCCAGAACACCAAGGAGTGGACAGCGATTCACCGCAAGCACCACGCCAAGTGTGAAACCGAAGAAGATCCTCACAGCCCGGTGGTGCTGGGTATCCGCAAGGTGCTGCTTGAAGGGGCAGAGCTGTATGCCGCCTCTGCCACCCCGGAAACCCTGGAGCGTTATGGCCAGCGTACGCCGGAAGACTGGATCGAGCGCAAGCTGTATACCCCCTACAAAACCGCAGGCATCGCGCTGATGGCGGTGATCAACCTGTTGCTGTTCGGTGTGAACGGTATCTGGATCTGGGCAATCCAGATGATGTGGATCCCGTTCTGGGCCGCCGGCGTGGTTAACGGAATCGGCCACTACATCGGCTACCGTAATTTCGAATGTGCGGATAATGCCCGCAACATATCGCCCTGGGGGATTCTGGTCGGTGGCGAAGAGCTGCATAACAACCATCATACCTATCCGAATTCCGCCAAGCTGTCCCGTCGCTGGTACGAAATCGATATCGGCTGGGGTTATATCCGCCTGTTCCAGTTATTTGGTCTGGCCAGGCCGAAAGGTTACCGGCCCATTGCCCATTATGTGCCGGGCAAGCAGGAGGTCGATGTCGAGACCGTACAGGCCATCACCAACAGCCGGTTTGTGATCATGCGCCAGTACCGCAAGCGGGTGATGGAACCGGTGCTGCGCCAGCACCGGAGCCTGATGGATGATGAGATCCGTCCGCGCTATCGCAAGCTCAGACGGTTGCTGTCGCGGGAGGTGACGTTAATCCACCCCCGTGAAAAGGAGCATCTGGACAGCGTGCTTGAGCGCCATGAAGTGCTCAAGCTGATCTACGACAAGAGTCATGAGCTGCAGGCCCTGTGGCGCCAGCGCGGGCTCAAGCCCCAGGACAAACTCCAGGCGCTGGTGGACTGGTGTAAAGAGGCGGAAGCCAGTGGGGTCCGTTATCTGGAAGAGTTTGCCGCGCACCTGCGGGCCTATTCCCTGCGACCGGCACCCTGACGAGGGCCGTGCACAGAAACCGGATGGCGTGGCTCATCCGGTTTTTTTATGCCTGAGGGGCGGTTCCGGTTTCGCTGGCTGGCATGACCCGGTAAAGCTTATAGGTAACCTGCCCTGCGGTTTTCTGACGGTGTAGCTGCCAGCCCTCCGGAGCCCCGGCCTGGGGGAGCTCGCTTTCGTGCTCAATATAGACCCAGCTGCCCGGCTTAACCCAGGAGCCGTCCGTGATCAGCGGCAGCAACCGGGCCAGCCAGCCCTGTCGAAAGGGCGGGTCCATAAAAATGATGTCGAACGGCGGCCGGGACGGCTGCCGGAGGTATTGCTCCACATCCTGGCAGACGACATCGGCATTGTCCGCTTTCAGCAGATGCAGGTTTTCCCGCAGTGCTGCGGCCAGCGCCGGCGTATGGTCCACCAGAGTGGCCCTGGCGGCGCCACGGGACAGGGCCTCGAGCCCCAGGGCACCAGAGCCGGAAAACAGGTCGAGACAGTCGCTGCCGGCCAGATGAAAGTTGAGCCAGTTGAACAGGGTTTCCCGGGTACGGGCGGGGCTGGGGCGTACACCGCCGACATCCGGAAAGCGCAGTTTCCGGCTGCGCCAGTCGCCTCCGATAATGCGCAGCTCACCCTGGCCTCCGGCGGGCCGGGCGGGTTTGCGTTGGGGCGGTCGGCGTTTGGCCATAATCGGGTTCCGGTTAGCGGCGGCTGGAGGTTTTCGGCCGGTTATCTTACCGGAAAGTGCAGGCCAGGGTTAACCAGAAGCCATCACTTAGGGGTGGCAGTCTGTTAGAATGGCGGCTCTCTTTTGGCGTGCCTATTTTCATTAAGATGGTAAGACTATGACGGCAGAGTGGATTTCAATCGGCCTTCTGGCCCTTCTTGTTCTGTTTTTTGTGCTGGATATTGCCGGGAACCGCAAGCGCGTTCCGCGCCCGGAAGAGGTACCGCAACGCCAGCCAGACGCAGCCAGAGGTCCGGCCCCGGAGCCCGGGGCAGACGCCGCCCCGGCGACCACTGCCGACGCAGCGCCGGAGGTGCCGGCCGGTCCCGAACCAGACGTTGCACCTGCTCCGGAGCCAGAGCCGGAACCAGAACCGGAACCGGAACCGGCACCAGAACCCGAATCGCAGATCAGTGTCTTCGAGCGGATCAAACGGGGCCTGGGTAAAACCCGTGCCGGCCTTACAGGCGGCCTGGCCGACCTGTTCACCGCCGGGAAAAAGATTGACGAAGACCTGCTGGAAGAAATTGAAACCACCTTGCTGATGGCCGACGTGGGCGTTACCGCTACCTCGGAGATTATCGAATCGCTCACCAGCCGGCTGGAGCGCAATCAGCTCAAGGATGGACAGGCCCTGCGCAATGCCTTGCGGGACGAACTCCAGGGCTTGCTCGGGAATGTCACCCGTCCACTCGAAATCGATACCAGCAGGCAGCCCTACGTGATCCTGATGGTGGGTGTGAATGGCGTGGGTAAAACCACCACCATCGGCAAGCTCACCAAGAAATTCCAGCAGGAGGGCAAATCGGTGATGCTGGCGGCCGGGGATACCTTCCGTGCTGCGGCAGTGGAACAACTGCAGGTGTGGGGTGAGCGCAACAATGTGCCGGTCGTGGCCCAGCATACCGGGGCCGACAGCGCCTCGGTAATCTTTGATGCCATCCAGTCTGCCAGGGCCCGGGGTACGGACATTCTGATTGCCGATACCGCCGGGCGTCTGCAGAACAAGGACAACCTGATGAACGAGCTGGAAAAAGTCGTTCGGGTGATGAAAAAACTGGACGATGCCGCGCCCCACGAGGTGATGCTGGTGCTGGATGCCGGCACTGGCCAGAACGCGCTCAGCCAGGCTCAGGTGTTCCAGCAGGCCGTAGGGGTGACGGGCATTACCCTGACCAAGCTCGACGGTACCGCAAAAGGCGGGATTGTGTTTGCCATTGCGCGCCAGCTGCAGTTGCCGATCCGCTTTATTGGCGTAGGGGAGCAGGCGGAGGATCTGCGCAGCTTTGATGCCGAGACTTTTGTAAACGCCCTGTTCGAAGAGTGAGTTACCGGCTACGGAGCCTTTGCCCGCGATGATCGAGTTTCGTCAGGTTACCAAGCGTTATGACAGCGATCACACCGCCCTGCGCCAGGTGAACTTTCATCTGGACCGGGGCGAGCTGGCATTTCTGACCGGGCATTCCGGCGCGGGGAAAAGTACCCTGCTGAAGCTGATCATGGTGATGGAGCGCCCGACCGCCGGAGAGGTGATCGTCGGCGGGCAGAAACTCAATAGCCTGCCGCGCCGGCAGATTCCCTACATTCGCCGCCATATCGGTGTTGTCTTCCAGAACCACCAGCTGTTGTTTGACCGTACTGTCTTCGACAACGTCGCCATGCCCCTCGAAGTCATGGGTGCGTCCCCCGCCGACACGGGCCGCCGGGTGCGGGCAGCGCTTGATAAGGTGGGGTTGCTGAACAAGGAAAAAATGAACCCGTTACAGCTCTCCGGTGGTGAGCAGCAACGGGTGGGGATTGCCCGTGCGGTGGTCAACAAACCGCCGGTACTGCTGGCCGATGAGCCCACCGGTAACCTGGACCCGGAGCTGTCGGCCGACATCATGCGTCTGTTCGCCCAGTTCAGTCAGGTGGGCGTGACGGTGCTGATTGCCACTCACGATATTGCCCTGATCGAGCGCATGAATCGCCGCCGGCTGGCCCTTGATCATGGGCGGCTGGTGGTGCCGGCGATGGCTCCCGGAGGTGTCAGTGGCTACTGATTCACGCCAGAAATCTGATCCGCGCCGGGGGGCGGAGCGCGGTCGTTCGCCGGTGGCGGACCAGGCCCGCAGCTACCTTGGGCATCACCGCAAGGTGGCGAAAGACTCGGCCCGCCGGTTGTGGCGCAGCCCGGTGGCGAGTTTGATGACCTGGACCGTGATGGGCGTTGCACTGGCCCTGCCGGTGGCTTTATTACTGCTGCTGAGCAGTCTGCAGGGGGTCAGTTCCGGCTGGCAGAACAGCGCGCGCATTACCGCCTATCTGACCCTGGACGTGCCGGTGGCGCAGGCCCGGGAGCTGGCGGCTGAGATTAATGGCGATGGCCGGGTGTTGTCGGTGGAACTGATCGAGCGGGATGCCGCTCTGGCGGAATTCCAGACGACCTCCGGCCTGGGGGCGGCGCTGGACTTTCTCGACGACAATCCTCTGCCCCATACCCTGCTGGTGACGCCACAGGAAACCATCCGCTCGGCCGATGGGGTGCAGGCGCTGGTGACCTACCTCAATGGCATGTCGGCGATAGAACGGGTGCAGATTGATCTGGCGTGGCTGCAGCGGCTGAATGCGATCGCCGATATACTGGCCCGGGCCGCCTGGGCGCTGGCCTTATTGCTGGGTGCGGCGGTCATTCTGGTGATTGGCAACACCGTGCGGCTGGCGATCGAGAGCCGTCGCGACGAAATTCTGGTGGCCAAACTGGTCGGTGGTACCGATGCCTTTGTGCGCCGGCCCTTTCTGTACACGGGCGCCTGGTACGGTCTGGGTGGCGGCGTGATTGCCTGGTTACTGGTACAGGTTTCGCTGTGGTGGCTCAATGGGCCGATCGAGCGTCTGGCAGGGCTCTATCAGAGTGACTTTTTTGTCCCCGGGCCGGGATTTGATGGCGCGTTGGCGTTGATTCTGACCGCGATGGTGTTAGGCTGGCTGGGTGCCTGGGTTGCAGTAAAGCGTCATCTGGATGACATAGAGCCGGGAGATAGTGCCGGTGGGTAAGTACAGTGACGGTAAAACCGTATTGAAAACACAGGGCGGTCCGGCTTAGCCTGAAAGGTAGTTTATACCGCCGGAAACCGAAAAGACTATGCCCAGATGTATGATTTTTAACGTGTTACTGGGATTTTCAGGGAACTATTCAGAGACTTGGCGGTCAAAAATTCAGTTGTTATATTTAGCGACTGTCAGGTTCGGAGGTTAATGCATGGGTACGAGTTTACAACTGGTTGACAGACTGGTTCCGGGTGCAAATCTCGAGTCTTATATTCAGGCTGCGAGTCGGATACCGGTTCTGTCAGCGGAAGAGGAAAGAGAGCTGGCGGAGCGGCTTCACTATCATGGCGATGTTGAAGCGGCCCGTCACCTGGTGCTCTCCCACCTGCGTTTTGTGGCGCACATCGCGCGTAGTTATTCAGGCTATGGTCTGGCGCAGGCTGATCTGATCCAGGAAGGCAACGTGGGGTTGATGAAGGCGGTCAAACGCTTTAACCCAGAGTACGGGGTGCGCCTGGTGTCATTTGCTGTGCACTGGATCAAGGCAGAAATTCACGAGTTTATTCTGCGTAACTGGCGCATCGTGAAGGTGGCCACCACCAAAGCCCAGCGCAAGCTGTTCTTTAACTTGCGTAGCCAGAAAAGCAAACTGGCGTGGCTGAATCACGAAGAACTGCAGGCTGTGGCCAGGGATCTGGGGGTGGAACCCCGGGTTGTGCGTGAGATGGAAGGCCGCCTGGCCTCCCGGGACACCTCATTTGATGGCCCGATGGACGACGATGATGACAACGCCTACCAGGCCCCGGCGTATTATCTGGAAGACCGCCGCAGTGATCCGGCGATGCTGATGGAAAAGGCTGACTGGACCGAGGATTCCAACGGTCGCCTGATGGAGGCGCTGGAGAGTCTGGACGAACGCAGTCAGGATATCCTGAAGGAGCGGTGGCTGGCCGATAACAAGGCCACACTGCACGAGCTGGGGGCCCGGTATGGGGTCTCTGCCGAGCGGATACGTCAGCTCGAGAAGAACGCGATGAAGAAGATCAAGGCGCAGATGACCGAGGCTGCCTGAGGCTGACTTCCCGCCTGTCGTCTGTAGACGCCACCACCGCTCGCGGTTGGTGGCGTTTTTGTTTGTATAATGCCTGCATTGCCCTCCTGGGCAGCGGTGAGATTAACTTTTCGAATGTTTTCGCAGCACTGGACAGGATGGGCTACTCTGGCTGGGTGAGTGCCGGGTACCGGCCCCGTACCACAGCGAAGGTCTTTCCGGGCTGGTTGCAGGCCATCCGTTGACCGTCGTCATAGGCGACACCCTCTTACAAGATGGTAACTGGCCGGGTCGAGGTGTAATTCGTAATCTTGTCACTATCCAAATCCGCTATCAGGAGGTGTCACCGGTGAAAGCGCTGGTAATCGAAGACGATCAGGATGTAGCAAGTTACCTGGTTAAGGGACTGAAGGAATCTGATTTCGTGGTCGATCATGCCGCCGACGGTAAAGAGGGCATGATGATGGCGGCGAGTGAAGAGTACGACATCATGATTGTTGACCGCATGCTGCCGGGTATGGACGGGCTGTCGATCATCAAGACCGTCCGCGCGACCGGTAACCAGACCCCGGTGCTGATCCTCAGCGCCCTGGGTGATGTGGACGACCGGGTAGAAGGTCTTCGCGGGGGCGGCGACGATTACCTTACCAAGCCGTTCTCCTTTACCGAGCTGCTGGCCCGGATCGAGTCGCTGATTCGCCGTAATCGCCAGGCGGCAGAAACCGAAACGGTACTCAAGGTGGCTGACCTGGAAATGGATCTGCTGGCCCGTACGGTCAAGCGCGCGGGTCAGAATATTGATGTCCAGCCCCGGGAGTTCCGGCTGCTGGAGTATCTGATGCGCAACGCAGGCCAGGTGGTGACCCGTACCATGCTGCTGGAAAAGGTCTGGGATTACCATTTTGATCCGCAGACCAACGTGATCGACGTACATATCAGCCGCCTGCGGGCCAAGATCGACAAGGAATTCGATACGCCCCTGCTGCAGACGGTGAGGGGTGCGGGATACATGTTACGTGAAACTGCTTAGCCAGCTCAGGACATCCTCTTTTCAGCTAGCTCTGCTATACATGGTGGTGTTTGCCACCTCGGTATTCCTGTTGCTCGCGTTCATCTACTGGCGTACAGCAGGTTTTATGACCGCGCAGACCGACGAGACCATCGAGGCGGAAATCGCTGGCCTGGCAGAGCAGTATCGGGGCCGTGGTGTCAACGGCCTGATTACCATTATCCGGGAACGCGTTGCCCGGGACCCTAACGCCAAGTCCATTTACCTGCTCACCACGGATGATTTTCTCAAGCTGGCGGGCAACATTGAGGCCTGGCCGGAAGACAGCCGTACGCCCGAAAGCGGCTGGATCAATTTCACACTGAATCCCTCCGTAGGCTGGCAAGGGCCGGAGCGGCTGGCACGGGCCCGCATCTTTGATGTCCAGGGTGGCCTGCGCCTGCTGGTGGGCCGCGACGTAGACGACCTGACCAGCCTCAAGCGCGTTATCGAGACCGCCATCAACTGGGGCATGGGCATCACTCTGGCGCTGGCCCTGCTTGGCGGCTTTCTTATGAGCCGAAGTACCACCCGCCGGATTGAGGTAATCAATAATACCTCCCGGCGTATCATGAATGGCTATCTGTCTCTGCGCATCCCGACCCGGGGCACCGGTGATGATTTTGACCAGCTGGCGGAGAACCTGAACCAAATGCTGGACCGGATTGTCTACCTGATGGAAGGCATCCGGCACGTCTCGGACAGCATTGCCCACGACTTACGGACCCCGCTCACCCGCCTGCGTAACCAGCTCGAAAATACCATGATTGCCGTTGACAGCGACGAGGCCCGGGAGCAGGTGGGGCGGGCCATGGCGGAGGCGGATCAGTTACTGGCTACCTTTAATGCCCTGTTGCGGATTGCCCGACTTGAAACCCGGGGCAATGCGGCGGATATGCAGGTGGTCTCGCTGGCCGATCTGGTAAGTGATGCCTGTGAGTTGTATGAGGCTGTGGCGGAAGATAAGGATCAGACATTCGTTCAGGAACTGGCGCCACGGGTCATGATTGAAGGAGACCGCGATCTGTTGTTCCAGATGGTCAGTAACCTGATTGATAACGCCATCAAGTACACGCCCGAGCAGGGCCAGATTGTGGTGGCGGTGCGTTCAGAAGGACCGGGTGCTGTTTTTGAGGTGCGGGATTCCGGCATCGGGATTCCGGACGATGAGAAAGATCAGGTGTTCCAGCGTTTCTACCGGGTGGGCAAAAGCCGGTCGCTGCCCGGCAACGGCCTGGGGCTGAGCCTGGTCAGTGCCGTTGCCGAGATTCACCAGGGCCAGATTACGTTGAGCGACACCTACCCCGACCAGGAACCGCCGGGATTGACCATCTGCGTGCGCATGCCGGCGTTTACCGGAGTCCGCAAGCGCATCAGAGCGACCGCCGCGGAGCAGGCACCGGAAAACGGTACAGCCTTGCTAAAAGGTAATTCGATGGCCACGGGCAGGTAATGCGCACTCTGCATAATGGAAACTGTAGATGCGGAGGCGGGCAATCAGTTGTCTGCTTCCCACTCCAGCACAGCGCTAGCCTTAACCCCGTGACCCACGGGGTTTTTTTATGACTGCCGGTAACTGATCCGGTCGATTTCCCAGTGTTTGGTGGTTTCCGGGGTGCGTACGATCACTTCGTCGCCCTCGGACTTGCCCAGACAGGCCCGGACGACCGGAGCCCGCACCGACACATAGTTATTCCTGCCGTAGATCTCATCCGGCCCCACGATCCGGAAATTCAGCCGGTTGTCGTCTTCATCAACCAGCGTTACCCAGGCGCCGAAATAGGCCTTGCCTTCCTGTACCGGGTTGTACTCCACCACCCGCAGGCTACTCAGTCGGTTGCGCAGGTAGCGCACGCGCCGGTCAATCTCCCTCAGACGTTTCTTGTTGTACTGATAGTCGGCGTTTTCCGAGCGGTCGCCCAGGCTTGCCGCCCACTGTACCTTTTTGGTGACTTCCGGGCGCTCTTTGCGCCACAAGTCGTCAAGCTCCTGCTGCAGTTCCGCATAGCCTTCGGGGGTAATGACATTTGTGTCCATAGGGGGTCAGCTTGCTCATTGAATGAATCGCCTATTCATATCCTTCCGCCCTTCCGGGGTCAACCGTCCGGTGCTGAAGACCCTGCGGGACGGTCCGTGAAGCTGATCACAAATTGGTCAGGGCAAGCAGAAAACCGGCGGCGAACTGGATAGACTGATCATAAAAGCGTCAGCAAGGATGTCTGGCGCCTGCTGCAACCACTCAAGGGGTGTTATGAACAGCAACAGAAAGACCGGACAGCAAGGGATTCCGGGGCCGGTAAGAACGCTGGCTCTGGCGGCGCTGATCGCGGCTCTGGCGCCGGCAGGCCTGCAGGCTCAGGATCACGGTCCGGCATTCACGCTGGAAAGCCGTTCGACGGTCGAGACGATTCCGTTCCCGGCGATCGGCGAAGATGTCCTGGCCGAAACGGTAATTGAAGGCGGGCTTGAAGCGCCCGCCGCCGGCGTACCGGTACAGCCGGGGGAAAGCGACGACTTCTACCTGAACCCGCTGGCCTTTGAGGTCCGGGATGAGCGTGCCGATCTCGGGCGGTCGGAGATCCCGGTGGATATCCGGTTCAGCAATCCGAAGGTGGTTCCCGGCCAGACCCACAGCAATCACTATAGGATCAGGCCACCGGAGAACCGCAGCTACGAAGCTCTTAACGTTAATATGGTGGAGCGTCCGTAGCCGTCAGGCTGCGGACTCCAGAGTAATCGGTTTGCCAAGGACATCCTGATAGAAAAACGCCAGAGCCTGGCTTGCCTGGTTCAACCGGGCACGGGACAGCTGCATCTGCTCACTCAGATACGTCAGAAACTGTTTGTGTTCCTGACCGGACAGGTTATCGGGGTCGGCAAAGTTGTGGAACAGTACAAACCGACTGATCCAGTGGAGATAGGTCTGTTCTGCTCGCTGGTTAAGGTCACGCTTGCGAATGGCGGCCTGAACCTCGCCAACCATGCCGGGGCGGGATTGCTCCAGCGCCTGGGTAATATCCATGCTACGCACTCTTCCGTAAAGTTTGTTGTTGTTATGTTGCGCGCATCATATGACAAACGTTTTAAGGGCGCAAAAAGATCTGCCCGCCAGCGTCACCGGCGGCGCCCGGAAACCGGCGGTCTTCAGGCGCCGCACAAGCGGATTATTTTAGCGCTTCCAGCTTGTTGATGTACTGCTGCATGGCTTCTTCGCCCGACATGCCTTTGAGCTTTTCCCAGGCGTCGTATTTTGCCCGGCCAACAAAGTCCATCATGCCGGGGCGCTTGCCGGAAACATCCCCTTCCGTTGCCTGCTTGTACAGGGCGTAGAATTCCAGCTTCATCTCGTTGGAGGGTTTGAAGTCGCCTTCAGCGGTCTGGATAAAGTTTACCGCTTCGTCAAACTGTGCTTTTACGTCGCTCATGAGTCAGCTCCCTGATTTTAATGGTTGTTACCACTGAGAGCGCCCGAGTATAGCGGTGGTGCCGGCCCTCGTCATTGGCTCAAAGCGCAATCTGAGGCGCAGTCCATCAATCTGGCAAAAGGTTGCCCAAGCGCACATTTCAGGTAATTTCTCGCCAGCCTGTGCTTGAGATGCGTTTCGTAGATGTGTAAAGTTTGCAGCGTTGTCTGCCAGGACGGTAGGCATCACGGATGAATTGACACTGCAAATGACTTGCACAGGGAGTACGCCATGTCTGCCAAAGACGGTTCCGTTGCGCCAAAAGAGCGCATCAACATCAAATATGTCCCCGCCACCGGCGATCAACAAGCCGAAACCGAACTGCCGCTGAAGATGTTTGTAGTGGGCGATTTCAAGGGACACGCTGAAGAAACCCCCATCGAAGACCGCAAAGCCATTTCCGTCGACAAGAGTAATTTTCGCTCGGTCATGAAGGAAGCGGGTCTCACCCTTTCCACGACGGTCACCAACCAGCTTGAAGACGGCGCTGACGATCTGCCCGTTAATCTGGAATTCCAGAGCCTTGAGGACTTCTCCCCGGACAGCATTGCCCGCCAGGTGCCGGAGCTGAAAAAGCTGATCGAGCTGCGTGAAGCGCTGGTTGCCCTGAAAGGGCCCCTGGGCAACGTGCCGGCGTTCCGCTCCAAGCTTCAGGAGCTGCTGGACAACGACGACGCACGGGCCACCCTGCTGGCCGAGCTCGAGCTGGCCACTGACGGCGCCAACTGATCCAGGCGCCGGACTGCGGTCTCCAATTTCTTATTCAATCACGTACTGAAGGGATGTGGTATGTCTGATACTGCTGTGCAGCAATCTGCTGCCTCCGAATCGGGGGCCGAGGGCTCCCTGCTTGACCAGGTGATGGCCAACAGCCGGATGGCACCGGCCGATGAGGGCTACGATGTTGCCCGCAAAGGTGTGGCTACGTTTATTGCCAACCTGTTGAAAAGCGACGAGAAAGGCCAGCCTGTCAACAAGGCGCTGGTGGACCAGATGGTGGTGGAGCTTGATCGCAAGATCAGCGCCCAGATGGATGAAATCCTCCATGCGCCCCGGCTCCAGGAGCTGGAGTCCTCCTGGCGCGGCCTCAAGCTGATGGTGGATCGCACGGATTTTCGCGAGAACATCAAGGTGGACATTCTGCACGCCACCAAGCAGGAACTGCTGGAAGACTTCGAGTTTGCTCCCGACGTTACCCAGACCGGTTTCTACCGGCACGTCTACGCGGCCGAGTATGGCCAGTTCGGTGGGGAGCCGGTGGGGGCCATTGTGGGCAACTACGCCTTCAGCCCTTCTACTCCCGACATCAAGCTGCTGCAGTACGTGTCGTCGGTTGGCGCCATGTCCCACGCGCCGTTCCTGTCCTCGGTGGCGCCCTCGTTCTTTGGTGTAGACAGCTATCAGGAGCTGCCGGCCATCAAGGAACTGAGTGCTGTTTTCGAAGGCCCCAGATACGCCAAGTGGCGCTCGCTGCGTGAATCGGAGGACGCACGCTATCTGGGCCTGACCGCGCCGCGCTTCCTGCTGCGGGTACCCTACGACCCCACCGAAAATCCGGTGCGCAGCTTCAACTACAAGGAAGATGTCTCCGGCGACCACGAACATTATCTGTGGGGCAATACGGCCTATCTGCTGGCCACGCGCCTGTCTGACAGCTTTGCCAAATACCGCTGGTGCCCGAACATCATCGGCCCGCAAAGTGGCGGTGCGGTAGACGACCTGCCGGTGCACACCTTTGAGTCTTTCGGGCAGCTGGAAGCCAAGATCCCCACCGAGGTACTGATCACGGACCGTCGCGAGTATGAACTGGCCGAAGAAGGCTTTATCGCCCTCACCATGCGCAAGGGCAGCGACAACGCCGCGTTCTTCTCCGCCAACTCGGTGCAGAAACCCAGACAGTTCCCCAATACCAAAGAAGGCAAAGACGCCGAAACCAACTACAAGCTTGGTACCCAGCTGCCGTACATGATGATCGTGAACCGCCTGGCACACTACATCAAGGTACTGCAGCGGGAGCAGATCGGCTCCTGGAAAGAGCGTCAGGATCTGGAGCGGGAACTGAATACCTGGATTCGCCAGTACGTTGCCGATCAGGAAAACCCGCCCGCCGATGTGCGCAGCCGCCGGCCCTTGCGCGCGGCCCGGGTAGAGGTGTCTGATGTGGAAGGCGATCCGGGCTGGTACCAGGTATCGCTGGCGGTGCGGCCCCATTTCAAATATATGGGCGCCAACTTTGAATTGTCGCTGGTTGGCCGTCTGGACAAGGATTGATCCGTGTTCGGTGAATCCGGCAGCGACGGGGTCTGCAATACCGGCAGCCTGTTCGAACGGCTCGAACAGGCTGCCGCCCCGGACGGGCAGGCCATGGGCGAGATCACCCATGTGGTTCAGTCCATCAAACGCCATCTGGTACGCCTGCTGAATGCCCATCCGGGTAACAGTGCCAGCGTACCGGACCTTGGTTTGCTGGATTTCAACGACGCCACGCTGGGGACCCATGATCTGAGCATCCAGATTCGGGGGGCAATTCGTCAGTGCATCGAGAAGTTTGAGCCACGGGTCAGGCGGGTGGATGTGCTCGCCCTGCCGCCGGGGCCGGACCCTTTGCAGCTGAAGTTCCAGGTAACGGTTTATCTCCGGATTGCCGGGGCCGATGATCGGACCACGATCGACCTGGTGCTGGATGACAAGCGCTATTACCGGGTGCTTTAGACCACGGTGACGGGCGAGGGCGGTTCAGCCGCCAACGCTGCTTGCTAAACAAGGATGACAGCCTGACTGGGCAGTAACGATGAAGTTAAATCGGTTCTACAGGGATGAGTTGAGCTTTTTGCGGTTGCAGGGCAGGGAATTTGCCGACGCGCATCCTCAGCTGACCCGGTTTTTGTCTGAACAAAGCACCGACCCGGACGTTGAGCGCCTGCTCGAAGGCTTTGCTTTTCTCACCGGCAAGCTGCGGGAGAAGGTTGAGGATGAGTTTCCGGAGCTGACGCATTCGTTGCTCAACATGCTCTGGCCGAACTATCTGCGGCCGGTGCCCAGTTGCACCATTGTGCGCTTTGATCCACAGCTGCATGCCATCAGTGAGCGGCAAACGGTGGCTCGTCATACCGAGATCAAAAGTCGTCCGCTGGGTGAAGCCAACCGGCAGACCCAGTGCCGGTTTCGCACCTGCCGTGCCGTGGAGGTATTCCCGGTAACCGTGGCAGAGGTGAGAGCTGAGCACTCCCGGGAAGTGTCGTCTGTCACCGTAGATCTGGCGCTGCATACCGATCAGCTCCTGAATGCCATTGGCCTGGAGCGTCTGCGGTTATACCTGGGTGGCGAGAGCCACACCGCAGAAACCCTGTACCTGTGGCTCAACCACTACCTGGAGCGCATCGAACTGGTGGTGGGTGACCAGCGCATGCAGCTGCCGGCGTCGCTGCTGCAGCCGGTAGGGTTTGCCGCGGACGAAGCGGTGCTGCCTTATCCCAAGAACGCCTATGCCGGGTATCGCATCATTCAGGAATACCTGAGTTACCCGGAGGCGTTCCGGTTCATTGACCTCACCGGGCTGGCGGCCCGTTTGCCGGCGGTACAGGCCGATGAGATCAGCATACGGTTCCATTTCCGGCGCATCCTGCCACCGGATGCCCGGGTGGTGAAGGAATCCATGCAGTTGTACTGCACGCCCGCCGTCAACCTGTTCCGTCATGAAGGTGAGCCGGTGGACCTGAACGGACGTCAGACCGAGTACCGGATTCTGCCCTCAAGCCGATGCCCTGAGCATTATGAGGTGTTCAGCATTGAGCAGGTAGAAGGCTGGCTTGAAGGCCGGTCCGGCCGTGGTGAGCCCCGGGTGTATACCGCGTTTGAGAGTTTCCAGCATGAAGTGGAGCGGGACCGGGGGCGCACGGCGCTGTACTACCGGGTGCGCACCCGCGAAAGCGTTCGTGGCGATGGCTTCGACCATTACATTGCGCTGGTACGCGGCGATGAAAGCCAGTGCCTGAACCGGCAGGAAGCGGTTTCCCTGACGCTGACCTGCACCAACCGGCAACTGCCCGGTCAGCTGGCGGTTGGGGAGGTGTGCATGGCCACCGAGACCTCGCCGGCGTTTGCCTCATTCAGCAACATCACCCGTCCGGGTGCCACGCTCAGGCCCACGCTGGACGGCAGCCTGCTGTGGACACTGATCTCCAATCTGTCCCTCAATTACCTGTCGATGCTGGATGTGGATGCGTTGCGGACCGTATTGAGAGTGTACGACTTCCGTGCCCTGGTAGACCGCCAGGCTGAGCGGGTCTCCCAGCAGCGGCTGGCAGCGATCCGGGAAATCAGCACCTTGCCCGTAGACCGGATGATACGCGGGCTGCCGGTTCGGGGCATCCGGTCAACCCTGCATCTGGATCAGCAGGGATTTGCCAGTGAGGGCGACCTGTACCTGTTTGGCACGGTGCTGAGCCGGTTTTTTGCCCTGTATGCGAGTATCAATGCGTTTCATCAGCTTGAAGTGGTGAACACAGAGAATCAGGAACGGTATACATGGACGTTACAGCAAGGTCAGCAGCCGCTGATGTAGCCGGGCTGGAACCCGTTCTGGGGAATGCGCGGCGGTACAGTTTTTTTCAGCTTGTCGACCTGATCCACCGGCATCACGGGGACGATCTGGAGCGGCCGGGCCACGCCGAACCCCGGCATGAGCGCATCCGGTTTTCTGCGTCGGCAGGGCTTGGTTTCCCCGGCAGTGATGTGGTCTCGGCCCTGTCGCCGGAGCATGAGCACGCGCCCTATCAGATGGAAGTGAGCTTTCTGGGCCTGCATGGCTCCCAATCGCCGCTGCCGGGGTACTACCTGGAGGATCTGGCCTGGGAAGCCGGTCAGAACCTTGGGGTACGCCGGCATTTTCTCGATTTTTTCAACCACCGGCTGGTTACCCTGTTCCACCGGGCATGGCGCAAGTACCGGTATTACATACGATTTCAGCCCGGCGCCCGGGACGGGTTCTCGGAGCTGGTGTTTGCACTGGTTGGTCTGGGTGACAGTCGTCTGCGTGAGGCGACGCCGGTCAACTGGTCGAAAATGCTGGCCTATGCCGGACTGATGGCGGGCCGGAGCCGGTCGCCCGAGGTGGTCAGCGGCATGGTCGCTCACTGCTTTGATCTGGACGACGTCAGCATCGAACAGTGGGTGCTGAGAAAAGTCGAGATTGCACCTGACCAGCAAACAGCGCTGGGTGGCGCCAATGCGAGCCTGGGGCACAACACGCTGGTGGGTTCCGGCATCCGGGACCGCAGCGGCAAATTTATCCTCCGGCTGCGCAATCTGAGCCGGGAGCGCTTTGCAGACTTTCTGCCCAACGGGCAGGACCATCACCGGCTGGTCAAACTGGTGGAATTTACCACCCGCGAACAACTGGCCTACGACCTGGAGCTGCAGATGCGCCCCAGGGATATCCGTCCGATGCAGCTTGGCCAGGATGTGCGGCTGGGCTGGAACTCGTTTGTAACCCCGGACCGGGCGGCCACCCGGCCGGCGGTTCGACTCCAGATAAGACGCTGAAGCAGGGAGCGCTTACCGTGACGCAACAGACCACAGAGCTGACACTGGTTATCACCAACCCGTCGGAAACCGGCGGAGGTGCGGCGACAGAATACAGTTTCGGAGCCGGTGGCGGCTCCATCGGCACCGCTGCCAGTGACAGCTGGAAACTCTCAGGCCATCGCACCGGCGTGGTGGAGGGACACACGGAGGTCCGCTATCTGGATGGCGGCTTCTGTCTGATCGACCGCAGTGGCCGTACCTACATCAACAGCGGCAGCCAGCCCGTCGGCCGAGGCCGCCGGGCGCGGCTCAGTGATGGCGACACCATCACCATTGGCCGCTACCGGATCCGGGCCGAGATCCACGCCCGCCAACTGGATAAGGCTGAGCTTGAGGATCAGCACGATCAGGATCAGTGCCTGGTTAATGGCGAGATACCTGAGCCGGTGGTCCGGGACCCGATGAGCCAGTGGGAAGAGGCACCGGGTCTGGCCATGGACCTGCCAGTGCCTGCGCCTGGTGGTCAGCAGACGGCGTCACCTGAGTCGGCACCCGATCGCGCCAGCCGTCAGCACATCAGTGGCGCACCGTTGTTGCGGGGGCTGGGTGTGGAGGTTGAGTTCTCGGACAGTGACCAGATGCGGCTGTTTCTGGAAGAAGCCGGGCAGACTCTCAGGGCCACGGTTGAAGGCCTGCTGGCTTTGCATCAGGACGAGGATTCCCGCCATCAGGCTCTGCGCACCCGCTTGCAGCCGATTGAGGACAACCCGCTGAGGCTGGGCAACGACTACCCCGAATCCATCCAGACCCTGTTTGCGGCCAGGCGCAGCCCTGTACATCTGTCGGCCCCGGCGGCGGTCCGGGAAAGCCTGGCCAGCCTGAATCACCACCAACAGGCCACGCAGGCTGCTATCCAGGAAGCACTGGGCGCGATTTTGCACGCCTTCTCGCCGGAAGCGCTGTTACGCCGATTCCATGGCTACCGCCGGGGGCTGGAAGAGAACGAAGATGAAGGCCGGTGGGCCTGGGACATGTACCAACACTATTACCAAGAACTCAGATCCAGTCGTCAGCAGGGTTTCGAGCGCCTCTTTCAGGAGGTATTCGAGCAGGCTTACGACCAGCATCTGCGCCAACTACAAAGGGAGTTTGTCTGATGAAGTATTGTAAATGGAGCTTGCTGGCGATGGTTATGTTGCTGGTGGGGTGCAGCACCCCCTACAACGCGGTCACGAAAACCGCGAAGGTATTGTGGGACCCCGATATCCCTGTGGGCTATCCCGAGGACCTGCCCACCCGGGTGGATCTGGCCATGCTGGCAGAGCCCGGTGTCAACCCCAACGAATCCCTGGCGCCAACTCCCATTGCCTTTCAGATCATTGAGTTGCGGGACAGCTCTCTGCTGATGGCGGGGGATTTCGACCAGCTGCTCACAGACCTCAAGGGCTCCCTGGGCCGTAACTACATCGATCACAGCGACTACACCCTGGTGCCGGGCCAGTTCAAGTTTGTTGAACCCTTTGAGATCAGCAAGGACACCCGCTTTATCGGCGTGATCGCGTTCTATGCCTACCCCAACCTGTCCCAGTGGAAAAAGGTTGTGCGGGTGAACCCCGTGGGCGGCCGCTACCACCTGCTGGTAAACCTGCGGGAGCGGGAAGTGAAGCTCACCCGGTCGGATGATACCTGATGGCACATACCAGCAAGGTCGTATGGAGCGACGGGCTGTTTATCAAGCCGCAGCACTTTCAGCAGCAGCAACGCTACCTGGAGCACCAGATCAACGAGCGGGCCCTGGCGGTTTCGGATTTTCTGTACGGATTCAGTGATCTGGAGCTGAATGCGGAGTATCTGAGTTTTGGTCGGGTGGGGCTGGTGCGGGCATCGGGACTGTTCCCCGATGGTACCCGTTTTAACCTGCCTCAGGACGATGTGGCGCCGGAGCCCCTGGAAATCTCCGACGCCTCGGTGGCCAACCAGGTGGTGTATCTGGCGCTGCCGCTGGCCAGTGACACCCTGGCCGAAGTGGCCTGGCCTGACGCCCCGGTTACCGGGCGGTTCCGGGCAGAAGGGGTAGAGATCCGCGATCTGCATTCGGTGGATGGTGATACCCACCGGATCGAGGTGGCCCGCATTGCGCCCCGGCTGATGCTGGAGCGGGACGATCGCAGTGCCTATGCCAGCCTGGCGGTGGGCCGCATCCTGGAGAAACGTCCGGACGGCAGCCTGGTGATGGACCCGGGCTTTCTGCCCACCATGCTCAGTGTTCGCTCGGCACCCAGGCTGCAGCGGTTTGTTGGCGAAATGGCCGGGCTCATGCAGGAGCGCGCCCGCAACATTGCCGAACGGGTGGGTGCGCCCGGGCAGGGTGGGGTGGCGGATGTCTCTGACTTCATGTTGCTGCAGATGCTGAACCGGGCGCACCCCCGCTTTATGCATCTGGCCCGGTTGCGCCAACTGCATCCGGAGCGCCTGTACGAAGCCCTGCTGGAGTTGTGCGGCGAGTTGGTGACCTTTACGGATGAGAGTCGGTTACCCCGGGAATTCACACCCTACGACCACGACCTGCCCGAAGGCTGCTACAGCCCGCTGATGCAGGTGCTGCGCCAGGCCCTGAGTACGGTACTGGAGCCAAGGGCACTGTCGATCGCCCTGCAGCAACGCCAGTACGGGCTGACGGTGGCGCCGGTACAGGATGGCCAGCTACTGGGCAGTGCCGAGTTTATCCTGGCGGTGAAGGCGGATATGCCTTTGGACGATCTGCGCAAGCAGTTTGTCCAGCAGTGCAAGGTGGCCTCGGTAGAGAAAATCCGGGACCTCATCAGCTTGCAGTTGCCGGGCATTCCGCTGACCGCGCTGCCCGTGGCGCCGCGGCAGCTGCCGTACCACGCCGGGTTTGTGTATTTCCGGCTGGATGACCAGAGCCAGGCCTGGCAGATGCTGGATAACGCCAGTGGTTTTGCCTTCCACGTGGCCGGCAGCTATCCGGGGCTGGAAATGCAATTCTGGGCAATCAGGAGCTAAACCATGACACATGCATCGGCATTGGATGTCCCCAACACCACCACGGACCCGGGTGAGAATGCCTTCGGTGAGCTGTTGTTTGCGGATCACGACGCCGGGGGCACCCGCCGTGATTTCGAGAATGAGGATTTTCAGCTCCGGGGGCATGAACCCAACCGTCTGATAGATGCAGCCACGCCATTACTGGGGCTGGTGATCCGTGTACGGCGGCTGGCGGAGTTCCGGGACGTTGAACGCCTGTATCAGCAGGTGGCCGACGAAGTCACCGCGATTGACCGGGAACTGGTGGAACAGGGCTATGAGCGCCCCACGGTGGTGGCCTACCGTTATGTGCTCTGCGCTTTTATTGATGAAGCGGTACTGGGCACCGACTGGGGGGCCCAAAGCGTGTGGTCGCAGCATTCCCTGCTGTCGCGCTTTCATAACGAGACCTGGGGCGGTGAAAAGGTATTTGCCATCCTCGCCCGGATGAAGAAAGAGCCGGAACGCTACAGTGCCATGCTGGGTTTTATCTATTTGTGCCTGTGTCTGGGTTTTGAGGGCCGGTACAAAGTGATGGAGAACGGCCGGGATGAGTACCAGCAGATCGTACGGGGCCTGTATGACCAGCTCCGGGAACTGCGGGGTAACCGGGAGCCCCGGCCGGTATCGGATGCGACGGCCAACGTGGTACCGGCCCGCAACCGCCTGCGCACCGGCTTGCCCTTCTGGCTGACCGGCGGCCTGTTCGCGGTGGCCATGGTGGCTATTTACCAGCTTTATAACATGGCGCTGAACGAACGCATCAGGGACGTGCTCAGCGTACTGGATCAACTACCGCAATAAGGATATCACTGTGATTCGGGTAGAACTGCCGGCGCTGATCGGGCGCCTCAACGACATTACACGCCAGGCTCTGGAAGCCTCTGCAGCCTTGTGCATCAGCCGCCAGGGTGCAGAAATTAGCCCGGCTCATCTGCTGTTCAAACTGCTTGAAACCCCATTCTCGGATGTGCGCCAGATCCTTGAGAGCACCGGCCTGGATCACCGGCAACTGCAGCCCCTGGTGGGCGACAGCCTGAGCGGTGAAGCGCAAACTGCCGACCCTTACCCCTCGTTCTCGCCGTTGCTGATTGAGCTTCTGCAGGACGCCTGGCTGCTGGCCTCGACCGAACTGGGGCATGCCGGACTGCGCTCCGGCCCGGTCTTTCTGGCCCTGCTGATGAATGCCGATCGCTACCTGACGCCCCGGGTGGCCCAGGCCCTGGTGGACATCAACCGGGAGCAGTTGCGCAAGCAGTTTGACCGTGTCACTGAAGGCTCTGTGGAGCGGCCCCAACTGGCTGAGAATGACGCTGCCAGGCCGATGGCGGCGGATATGGACCCGCTCCGGCGCTACGCTACCGACTTCACCAGACTGGCCCGGGACAGAAAACTGGACCCGGTGGTGTGCCGGGACGCCGAGATTGACCAGATGATTGACATCCTCTGCCGTCGCCGCAAGAACAACCCGATTGTGGTGGGTGACGCCGGCGTCGGCAAAAGTGCGGTGGTGGAGGGCCTGGCGTTGCGTATCGTCAACGGCGATGTGCCGGACCGGCTGAAAAACGTTGAGCTATGGACTCTGGACATGGGCGCACTTCAGGCCGGAGCCTCAGTCAAAGGTGAATTTGAAAAGCGCCTCAAGGGTGTGATCGAAGCGGTCAAAGGCTCAGCGACCCCGATCATTCTGTTTATTGATGAAGCCCATACGCTGATTGGCGCGGGCAACAGCGAAGGCGGCTCCGATGCCGCCAACCTGCTTAAGCCGGCCCTGGCCCGTGGTGAGCTTCGTACCATCGCGGCCACCACCTGGCGCGAATACAAGAAATACTTCGAAAAAGATCCGGCCCTGAGCCGCCGGTTCCAGCCGGTGGCTCTGGATGAGCCGACCCCCGGCGAGGCTGTTCACATCCTGCGTGGCCTGCGTACCGTCTACGAAAACGCCCACCAGGTACTGATCGTTGATGAGGCTCTGAAAGCCGCGGCCGACATGTCGGCCCGCTACCTGCCTGGCCGCCAGTTGCCGGATAAAGCAATCGACGTACTGGACACCGCCTGCGCCCGGATCAGCCTGAACCTGAGCGCACCCCCCCGGCGGCTGAGCCACGTGCGCAGTGAGCTGCACCAGCTGGCCACGGAACAGGAACTGCTGAGCCGCGAGCATACGCTGGGCCAGGCGGTAGATGCCGAAAGGGAACAGGCACTTGAGCAACGTATTGCCGATCTGACCACCGAATCTGAAGCCCTGGCGCAAAGCTGGGACGACCAGCGCACACTGGTGGCGCGGTTGGTGGAAATCCGCCAGCAACTGCTGGCGGACCAGCCTGGGGGCGAGACTGAAGACAGCACCGAGGTCGCCGCCGAGGAGCTTCCGGACCTGAAAAGCGAGGCCGCGGCCATTGAGCAGGAACTGGCGGAGCTGCAAGCCGGTGAGCCGCTGGTCCATGCCCGGGTGGATGCACGCCAGGTGGCTGAGGTGATCGCTGACTGGACCGGCATTCCGGTGAACCGCATGACCACCGATGAGCTGGAGAAAATCACCCATCTGCCGGCCTACCTGCAGGCCCATATCAAGGGCCAGGACAGCGCCATCGACTGCGTGCACCAGCACTTGCTCACGGCCCGTGCCGACCTGCGCCGGCCCGGTCGTCCCATGGGTGCCTTCCTGCTGGTGGGCCCCAGCGGCGTGGGTAAAACAGAAACGGTGGTCCAGCTGGCCGAACTGCTCTACGGTGGCCGCCAGTTCCTCACCACCATCAACATGTCGGAATACCAGGAAAAACATACGGTTTCCCGCCTGATCGGGTCACCCCCGGGCTACGTCGGATTTGGCGAAGGCGGCATCCTGACCGAAGCCATCCGCCAGAAACCCTATTCGGTGGTCCTGCTCGATGAAGTCGAGAAAGCTCACCCGGAAGTCCTCAACCTGTTCTACCAGGCGTTTGATAAAGGCGAGCTGGCGGACGGCGAAGGCCGGCTGATCGACTGCAAGAATGTGGTGTTCTTCCTCACGTCCAACCTCGGCTACCAGACCATCGTCAGCCATGCTGACCAGCCGTCGGAGCTCGAAGAAGCGCTGTACCCGGAGCTGGCCGGCTTCTTCAAGCCGGCGCTGCTGGCCCGGATGGAAGTCGTGCCCTACCTGCCCCTGGGTGAAGACACACTTAACCGCATCGTTGCCGACAAGCTCCAGCGCCTGGCGGACCAGATCAAAGACCGTTACCAGGCAGAGGTCGAGCTGGAAGAGGGCCTGATCGAAGCGATACGCAGCCGGGCCACAAGAAGCGAAAACGGGGCCCGTATGCTGGAATCGATCATCGAAGGCGAACTGTTGCCACCGGTGTCGCTGGCGCTGCTGAATAAACTGGCAGCAAGGGAACCGGTGACCCGGGTCACGCTGGGCGTTAATGAAAACCAATTTACAGGCGTTGTGGCCTGACGACGGATACCTGGGGAGTGTAGCCTGCGGGCGATCATCTCCCTGGTCATTATGCAGGGATGAAAAGCATGGGAAGGATGCAGAAGGAACTGCACACCGGGATAGATCTGGCGGTAGCACTGATCAGGCAGGACAGTCTGCCGGCGCTGCTGGCCACGGCCACCGGCCAGTTCGAAAAAACCTTCGGTCTCACCAGGTGCTGGGCGCTGGAGCTCGACCTCAGTGGCCGGACCCTTCACTGTGCCCAACTTACTGAGCACAATGAGTTCGACTGCGACGATTTCAGCCACCCCTTTGCCCATGTGCTGCAGACGGGCAAACCGCGGGAGCTTACCCGCGCCGCCAGCTACCGTCTGGACCATGCCGGTTTTCAGGCGCTGTTCGAACTCAGTGGCCGCCCCCGCACCCTCTGGCTCCAGCCGCTGGCTGGTGAAGACGGTCGTATCCTGGGCATGCTCATCCTGTGCGCCGATCACGACGGCTGGCAAGCAGTCACCGCTCAGCCCATGTACCAGGGCATCAGACAACTGCTGGTCCATCAGTGGATCCGCCTGTTACAGACCCGGGACCAGGTGTGGCAGCGGCGTCTGCTCAAGCGTTCGCTTGATCATCTGCACGATGCCGAGATACTCCGTAAACGCTGTAACGCCCTGGCCGGGACACTGGTGGGTAACTCCAGCGCCATGACCCACCTTCGGGCCCAGGTAGTACGCGCCGCAAGCAGTCAGCTGTCGGTCCTGATCCAGGGGGAGACCGGCTGTGGCAAAGATGTGGTCGCCCGTGGCATCCATGACATGTCTGACCGGGCCGGTGGCCCCATGGTGGTGGTCAACTGTGCAGCCATACCCGACACCCTGCTGGAGAGTGAACTGTTCGGGCACAACAAAGGAGCCTTCTCCGGCGCGGACCAGGCCAAAGAAGGTCTGCTCGCCCAGGCCAACGGAGGCACCCTGTTCCTCGACGAGATCGGCGATATGCCCATGGCCCTGCAATCCAAGCTGCTGCGGGTGCTGGAAACCCGGCAGTTCCGCCCTCTGGGTGCACGGGATGAACACCATTCGGATTTCCGCCTGGTGGCGGCAACTCACCAACCTCTGCAGGAAGGCATTGAGAAAGGGCTGTTCCGACGGGATCTCTTTTATCGCCTCAGCCAGTTCCCCCTGCGGGTAGTGCCGTTGCGGGAGCGTACGGATGATCTGGAGGCTCTGAGCCGTCACTTCATCCGGCTTTATACCGAGCGGGAAGGCACTGGCCCGCTAGGCATCAGCAGTCATGCAATCAAGGCACTTGCCGGCTACCACTTTCCCGGCAATGTGCGGGAGCTGCGCAACATCATCGAGCTGGCCTGCCTGCAGACACCGGCGGGGGATGATATTCAGGCCGAGGCCTTGCGACTGGATGAGGGTTTTACCGAGGCCGGGCCGGGTCCGGACACCGACCCGGCTTCTGCGCCTTTGCCAGGGGTGCCCGTCGCAGAAGAAATCCGTGACCTGAAAGCCGCCGCTCAGGCGTTCGAGGCGGCGATCATCCGGCAGCGCTTGCGCCGATACGGTGGCAACCGGGCCCAGGCAGCAGAAAGCCTGGGGCTTCCCAAACGCACTCTGGCCCATAAATGTCTGAAATATCAGGTAACCGAATTATGACTCTGAAAGGCCAATGTCAATGCTTGCTGGCCGTGCTCCTGCTGGCCTCGTCTTCAGCCTGGGCGGACGCCCGGCTGGCAGATGCTGAAGCCTGCACCCAAGAACCCAACCGGTTGCAACGTCTGGCCTGTTTTGATGGGGTATTTGGTACACCGGCCGCGGTTTCCGGGCCCGCCGGGCAGCCGCCGCAGCTGAATCAGTCTGAACGCTGGCGCCGGGCCTTTGCCCAGGCCGGGGATGAGGAAGTGGCCCGGGCCATCTATCAGGACACTGGCGCCTCGGCGGGCCATCTGGTTACCGTCACGGCACTGGGCGTAACGCCACCACGGCCGGTGCTGACCCTGCAGTGTCACAACAACATTACCGAACTGGCGCTGATGCTTCCCGGGCCCCTCGCCCGGGAGCGTGTGGATGTCACGCTCGGGGCCAGCCGGGGCCAGTGGCGGGTGCGTGATGATGGTCTGGTGGTGAGTGCAGGTCGTGGTCTGCCCGCCATCCGTATTGCCCGGAATCTTCATGGCCAGACCGACCTGCGCCTGAGCGCCGATGCCCCCGAGCTTGATGGCCTGTTGTTTGATCTGAACGGATTTTCAGACGCTATCCGGCCGCTGCGCCAGGCCTGTGGCTGGTGAGGCGGCAAGGAGACCGACGATGCAAGTGATTGAACAACACCCCTACGTAGAACAGCTTCTGGCCCCGGTTGCCGGGGAAGCCCCCATGGGAGAGAACCTGGCTGACGACGCTGCCCTGGAATATCTGGAAGACGAAATCATGAAGGTGGGCTCCCTGTCCCACAACGACATCGACTGGCCCAGGGTGGAGAGTGAATCCCTGAAGCTGTTGGCAGACCGCAGCAAAGACCTCAAGGTACTGGGTTTTCTGATGCTCAGCCTGCAACGGGGCGGCGATGGCGAGCGTTTTGTGTTGTCACTGTATCTGTTGCATCGGGTACTGGAGAGTTGGTGGGAGCAGGCCTGGCCCTATCCGGGTGCGAACGGGCAGCGGGCCCGCAAAATGATGTTCAGCCAGATGCTGCAGCGTGCGCTCAAACCGGTAGAGGGCCTCAGCTTTGACGGCAGTGTGGGAGACGGCCGCCAGTTTGCTCTGGAGCTGGTGGACCGGTTAACCGGGCAGGCGGCGGATAGTGGCCTGGCCGACGACCTGTTGTCTGACCTCAAGCGTGCCCTCGGGAAGCTGCCCAAAGCGGGCCAGGCACCAGCTAAAGCCCCGGCGGCAGTCTCCGCTCCTGCGGCCAGGCCTGCAGAACCGGCGAAAACCAGCAGCACCAGCACCGGAGCCGGGCTCGGCAACCTGACGCTGGACCCCGGCAACGAGCGAGCCACCCGCCAGAGTCTGCTGAAAGTCGCAGAACTGCTGACCGAGACCGAGCCGGGTAATCCGTTGGGCTACAGTCTGCGCCGCCATGCCATCTGGCAGTCGATCACCGGCTTGCCACCGACACGGGATGGCACACGAACCGATCTGGCCGCCGTAAGTGCAGACCGGGTGGCGGAATATCGCGAGGTGCTGGAGAAAGCACCGGACCCGGAGCTTTGGCAGAGGATTGAGCAGAGTGCCTCGGTCAGCCCGTTCTGGCTGGATGGCCACTGGCTCAGTGCCTGTACCGCCGTGGCTCTTGGCTATCACGACTGCGCAGAGGCCATTCGGAACGCGGTAACGGCATTCACCGACCGGCTGCCCCGGTTAACCGAGCTGACATTCAACGACGGTACGCCGTTTCTCAGCCCGGACGCACAGAACTGGATGCTGACCGCACCGGCTGCGTCTGCCTCAGCCGGGGGTGATGCCAACGCCTGGGAACAGGCATTCCAGGCCGCACTGGAGCTGGTCCGGCAGGCCAGGCTGGCTCAGGCCATGGAACTGATGGAGAAGGGGCTGGAGGACGCCCGGGAACCCCGGCAGCGTTTTTACTGGCGTCTGGCCAGCGCCCGGCTGATGGCCGAGTCCGGGCTAAAGACCCTGGCGGCTGAACAAATCCGGGACCTGAAGGCACAGGTGGACGGCCTGGTGCTGGACGACTGGGAACCCGGCCTGATCAAACAACTGGAACGACTGGCGTAACGCCCGCACGCATCAAACGCAGGAATGGAAACCATGTGGAGAAAAGCTTTACTCATTGGTCGCTGGCTGCTGCCCTATATCCGTAACGCCGCCCCGGTGACTCTGTTTGTGGGGGTGGTGGCCCTGCTCGTAGCTACCTGGTGGCTGGGACCGCGCTGGGAAATTGGCGGGGCCTATCCTCTGATGGCCTGGCAGATGCGGGCTCTGATTACCCTTGGGGTTGTTCTGGTCGTCGTGGTGCTCTGGGGCATGGTGCTGGCGCGCCGGCTGAGCAAGGTCAGCAAGGCCGAGGCGGAGGAACAGCGCGAACAGGAAGACCCGATCCTTGTGATGGAACGCCGGCAGCAGCGACTGCTGGACCGGCAGCTGCAGTCACTCAAAAGCAACCTTCCGGGCCGCAACGGTTTGTACCGGTTGCCCTGGTATCTGGTGATGGGGTTGGAAGGTGCGGGCAAGACCAGCCTGGTTCAGCGCTCGGGACAGACCTATACTCTCACCAACGTGACTCGCAGCAAGCGCAATGATCGCAACCCGTTCAATTTTGACTGGTGGGTTGGCGATGACGGCGTGTTGATCGACCCGGACGGCGAGTTGCTCAGCCAGAACCAGGGCGATGGGGTTACCGGCGAGATTCAGAGCCGGTTGTGGCAGCATTTTATCGGCTGGCTTGAGCGCAGCCGCCCGCAACGGCCACTCAATGGCGTGGTATTGACGGTGGATCTGGCCCGCCTGAGCATGGCTGGCAGCCAGCAGCGCCAGGCTGACGCCATTCTGTTACGTACCCGTTTGCGGGAACTGATGGAGCAGCTGGGCTCGCGCCTGCCGGTGTATGTCACCTTCACCAAAATGGATCTGATGTACGGCTTTGCTCCGTTTGTCCGCAGCTTAAGCAAAGCTGAAAAGGATAACCCGCTGGGCTTTACCTTCCGGCTGGAAGGCCAGCTGGATCAGGATCAGTGGCTGGAACAGTTTGCCACCCGGTACGGTGACATGGTGAGCGAGCTGACGGAGCGGCTGCCGGATGTGCTGGCAGATGCCCGCGACAACGAGGAGCGAGCGGCGGCCTATTCGTTTACCCGTCAGATCGCCGGCCTGCAGCCGGTGCTGGAACAGTTTCTCGTCGATTTGCTGTCGGAAGATGCCTTTTCGACACCGGCACTGGTACGGGGTACTTACTTTACATCGGTGCTGCAGGAAGGCGTGCCGGAGGATGCGTTTGTCTCGGCCGCGGCACGGAGCTACCAGATGGCGGAGCCGATCCAGCCGGCCCAGCGCGGTGGCCATTCCACCAGCCTGTTTAGCCGCAACCTGTTCCCGGGCATTATCTACCGGGAGGCAGGGCTGGCCGGTGATAACCAGAAGGTGGTCACCAGACGCGGGCGCCGGGTGGCATTTGCCGCAGCGGTTGCGGTTTGTGCCGGCGTGGGCATAACGGCTGGCTGGCAGCACTACTTCGTCCGGAATGCCGAGGCGGCAGACCGGGTAAAGGCCGGGGTCAACGCGTTTATCCAGGATTGGCAGCCGGTGGGTTATGAGCCCGACAGTACCGGTCGCAACCTGTTGCAGCCCCTGGATCAGTTGCGGGAAGCCACTCTGGCGTTTGGGGATTATCGTCAGGAATGGCGGCTGGCGGATATGGGGCTGTATCAGGGGCACAAGGTGGGGCCTGAAGTCGATGCGGCCTATCTGCAGATGCTCGCTTATCAGTATCTGCCCGCGCTGATGTTCGGGGTCGCCGAAGAAATGAGCCGGTCGCCGGATAACAGCACTGAGCGGCTGGACCATCTGCGGGTACTGCGGATGCTCTACGACGCCAGTGGCCGGCGGACAGACATTGTGGGCAGTTATATGCGTGAATACTGGCAGAGCCGCTTCCCGGGCCAGCGCGATCTTCAGAACCGCCTGTATGGCCACCTGCAATATGCCATGGCCCACACCGATCTGGCCGACATGGCAGCCAATGGAGACCAGACCGCCTCCATGGCACTGGCCCCCTTCCGAAGCAGTGTGCAGTGGGCCCAGCACGAGCTTGGTCGCATTGGCACACCAGACCGGGTTTACCAGGATCTGGTCACTGAAGCGACGCGGGAATTTCAGGCACCGCTGGAACTTGCCCGCAACTCCGGCCCGGCTTTTGCCACCGCCTTCACCCGGCTGGATGCCTACGGTGAACCATTGGGTGATGAGGCAGCCAGCACGGAAGACCCGCTCTCCATCCCGGCGCTGCTGACCCGGGATGGGCTGGAGAAATGGTTCCTGCGCAAGTCCGGCTCGGTGACCGAACTGGCCCTGGTGGACGCCTGGGTACTTGGCCGCCGCAACGATGTTGATTTCAGTAGTGCGGATGAGGCCGAACTGCAAACAAACCTCTATACCCTGTACGCCGAAAACTATGCGGCGGCCTGGCGCACGGCCATCAGTCGGGTGGATATCCACCGGTTTGAAGACCTTAACCACGGCGTTCGCATCCTGGAGAGCCTGACGGGCGGGCACCAGCCACTGGCCCGGCTGCTGGAGCGGGTGCGGGAGAACACCCATCTGACTCCAGTGTCGCAGGGTGATGCGGTCGCAGCCCGGAAGCTGCTGGAGCAATCTGCCCATTACCGCATATTGCAGGATATCGAACGCCAGTTTGCTGACCTTCACCGGCTGACCGAAAAACAGGGTGAACAGGCCTCCGGCCTGGATGAAATCATGCTGGTGGTGGCAGAGCTGCATGAGTACCTGCGCAATATTCAGGAGTCTCCGGACGCCGGCAAGGCCTCACTGGCAGCGGCCCGGGCCCGGATGGGCCTGCAGGGAGCCGACCCTATCTTTACGCTGCAACGCATGGCGGGGCATCAGCCGGAGCCGATTAACCGGATTCTGGGCCGGCTCGCCTCAGAAAGCTGGCGGGTGGTTCTGGACCGGGCTGTGGCGCAGCTGGAGCGGGACTGGTACCGGGAGGTCTACCAGCCGTTCCAGCAAAACCTGGCCAGGCATTACCCGTTTACCTCCGGGGCGGGGCGTGATGCGGCCCTGCAGGATTTTGAGCGCTTCTTTGCGCCGGACGGCATTCTGGAAACCTTTTATAACCAGAACCTGAAACTGTTCCTGGAAGACCATCCGGAGCACGTGGGCGATGCCCACCGGGCCACACTGGTGCGGCGGGATGTCGTGACTGCGCTGGAGAGGGCCAGGCAGATTCGCCAGGCGTTCTTCACCCGGGGCGGTTCGCTGGATGTGGAGTTTGCACTGGAGCCTCTGAACCTGACCAGCAACAAGCGCCGGGCCGTGGTCAACCTCGACGGACAACTGGTGGAGTTCTCCCACGGGCCCCGTCAGAGTATCCCGCTGGTGTGGCCGAACACGCTGAGAGACTCGGTAGAAAGCCGGATCACCCTGGTGCCGGTGCAGGTTAACCGTTCGCCGCGCAGCATCTCCGAAAGTGGCCCCTGGGCACTCTTCCGGCTGCTGGATAAAGCGGAGATTGCCGGGGTGAGCAGCAATGCGGTGGATGTGAAGTTTACGGTGGACGACGGTGCCATGCGTTACCGCCTGCATGCAGCCAGTAACACCAACCCGTTCACACAGCAGCTGCTCTCAGGGTACCGGATACCCCGCAGCTTGTATTAGACTAGGCATCGCCCGGGACGGAGTGTCCGGGCTGGCTGAGCCCGCACCGGGACGGTGCGGGCCAACAGGACATGATTATCTTCAGGGACCGAAGTTATGCCCCAGGCAAGCGGATTGCAGTTCACCGCCCGTGTTGGCGAATTCTCCTCAGATCACTTTGCCGTGGTTGGCTTTGCGCTGACCGAAAGCCTTTCGTCGTTGTTTTATGGCCGCTTAGAGCTGGCCAGTACCGACCCGGACGTGGCGGCAGGGGCCGTGCTGGAACAGCCGGTGGACCTGGTGGTCTGGCAGGACGGCCAGCCCCTGCGCCGCTTTACCGGTGTGGTCAATGAGTTTGCCCGGGGCGACAGCGGCCACCGCCGTACCCGCTACGAGCTGGTGATCCAGCCGCCGTTATGGCGCCTGGGCCTGATGCACAACAGCCGTATCTTCCAGACCCGGAGTACCGACGCCATCGTGCGCACCCTGCTGGAAGAGCGGGGCATTGTTGATTCGGTGTTTGATCTGAAGCGCCCGCCGGCCGAACGGGAATACTGCGTTCAGCACCGGGAAAGCGACCTGCAATTCCTGGACAGACTGGCCGCCGAAGAAAGCTGGCATTACCGCTATCAGCACGGCAGCGTGGATGGTGAGGAACAACCAGCCCTGATCATTGCCGACCACCACGGCGACGCCCCGAAACTGGACCCGGTCACCTGCAACACCAAAGCCGGTGGCAGCACCCAACAACCCTGCGTGTTCCAGTTCGCCTACGAAGAACGGGTCAAAGCCGCCTCCGTGGCCATGAAGGACTACACCTTCAAGAACCCCGCCTACGCCCTTATGCATGAACATAGTGCTGGCGGTGTTAACCACCGGGAAGACTACCAGCACTACGACTACCCCGGCCGCTACAAAGCCGATGCCAGCGGCCAGCCGTTCACCCAGAACCGACTGGATGCGCTCAGAAACGACGCCGCCATGGCCAACGGCAAAAGCAACCGC
>DATGNB010000065.1:0-2006 GCA_035306945.1 Marinobacter sp. | reverse complement strand
ACACCCCGTCTGAACTCACCGTTATCGAAGAATTTATCGACGTTCGTCTCTGACCCGTTAACAGGACAGTATTATGTTTTCTGCAAACATTCCGCTGCGGGCATGGCTGCCCGCGGCCATCATGGCTGCTTCATCGACTGCACATGGCGCTGGTCTGGAACTGACCCAGCACGGCACCAAGGAAACAGGCCATGGCTTTGCCGGCACTGCGGCCCTGCTGGAAGATGCTTCGGTGGTTGCCCACAACCCGGCAGGCCTGCTGCGCTTGAGCGGCACACAGACCAGTCTTGGCGTCAGCGCCATCTACGCCGACCTGAACTACAACGTGCGCGTGCAGCGGGAAAAAATCGAGCTGCCCTACGGCCTTGATCCAACACCGGTAAGTGGCCCGGGCAGCGCCACCAGTAAGGAAGTGTCCATCGCGCCACACCTTTACCTCGCCCACAGGATCAGCGACGACGCCGCCGTCGGTGTTGGCATCTATGCTCCGTTTGCCTCGGGCAGTGACTTCCCCACAGGTTGGGCTGGCCGTTATCACTCAGAGGAAACCTCCCAGACTACAGTGAACATCAATCCGGTGTTCGCGTTCCGCGCTACCGACACAGTGACGGTTGGTTTTGGTGGCTTCATCCAGATGTATGACGCCAAGCTGACCAATCAGATTGATACCGGTTATCTGGTGGCGGAAGCCCTCGTGGATCGAGTTCGGGAACAGGAAGGCGAGGCCGCTGCCCGCGCCACGGCGGAAGATGCCGTCGCCCGCATTGGCTCCCAGTTCGATATCGAGAACGACATTGAAATCGACAGCATGGCCTTCGGCCTGAGCTTCGGCCTGTTGTGGGAGATGAACGACCGGACACGCTTCGGCCTGAACTACCGCAGCCGCACGGAGCATGTCGCCACAGGGCAAGCCAAGCGCAAGGAAGTGTCTGATCCTGCGTTCCGGGAACGCCTGGTACAGACAGTTCAGGGCTTCGCCAACATCACCGAGGAAGATGCCCGGGATGCGGTAGCCTCGGCCTTTGATGAGCGCGGCGCTCTGGGTGGCGACCTGGAATCCACCATCACCCTGCCCGATGTACTGACGCTGAGCGCCTTCCATCAGTGGACAGACCGCATAGCGGTAATGGGCAGCGTCACCTACACCAACTGGAGTGTGTATGACGAACTGCGTTTATCGTACGCAGACACCTCGGCCCGGGGTGGCTCAGACATTACCGAAAGCGGTGACGATGTGCGCCGGCGAGATCTGGTTCAGCCACTGGAATTTGAGGACAGTTACCGTTTCGGCGTTGGTGCCAGCTATGCATGGGATGACCGGTTAACCCTCCGGACCGGCGCCAGCTTTGACCAGAGCCCGCTGCGCAACTCGGATTTCCGCACCCCGCGGGGGCCGGATAACGACCGCTACATCGTCGGCCTGGGGGCCAGCTACCAATGGTGGGACAACCTCTCGGTTGATGTGGCCTATTCGTGGATTCAGATCAAGGAAGGTGACGTGACCGCTGTTGAGAACCCCGCTGGCAGCAACCATCGGGCTATCGGCACCAGTGAGGGCACGCTGCACAACCTGGCGGCCCAGTTGAACTACCGGTTCTGATCTCGCCGCAAAAAAACCGCCGGAAACAACAAGGGCAGAGGTCACCCCCTGCCCTTGTTCGCGTTTAACGAATCACAAATCCGTTAATCAGCCATGCAGCTTTACTGCCAGCTCCGCCACATGCTTGCCCTGATAGCGGGCAATGTTGAGTTCTTTTTCACTAGGCTGACGTGAACCATCTCCGCCAGCAATAGTGGAGGCACCATAGGGCGTGCCGCCATTGACTTCGGAGATGTCGAAGAAGTCCGGAATGCCGTAACCCAGCGGCACGATCACCATGCCGTGGTGCGCCAGCGTGGTCCAGAAGGAGCTGATCGTGTGCTCCTGCCCGCCACCGGTGCCGGTTGAGGTAAACACACTCGCCACTTTTCCGTGCAGCTTGCCTTCGGCCCACAAGCCGCCGGTC
>DATGNB010000064.1:0-30838 GCA_035306945.1 Marinobacter sp. | reverse complement strand
GCCCTGGCCATGGCGTAGGCCATGGGGTAACCCATCAGCAGGCAGACGACGGTGGCGAGGAACGCCGTTTTTAGCGAACCCCAGTAAGCTGCAATGTACAGGCTGTCTGAGGCCAGGAACATATAGTTCCCGAAATTCACCACCACCGATAGCGAATGATCCAGCCACCGGAACACCGGTTCATAGGGCGGGATGGCCATGATCGCAGAGGTCAGGCTGACCTTCAGAACCAGCGCAAACGGCAGCAGGAAGAACAGCAGCAGCCATGCGAACGGCAGGCCAGACACCACCCGGCGATGGAACAGCATTGAACGTACCCGCTCAGCGATAGGGGCAGGGAAAAGAGACTGTTTCATGGCTTAGTTCCAGAGCAGGATGGGGCTGGAGGCTTCCCAGGACACATACACCCGGTCACCCCAGGTGGGCCGTTCGCCCCGGCGTTCCACGTTGGCCATAGTGGCCTGCACCCGTTTGCCGGTCGCCAGTTTTACATAGTAGGAGGTGATGTCTCCCAGGTACGCGATGTTATCGACGGTGCCACAGCTCCAGTTGGTATCGCCTTCCGGCTTGTCGGTGGTCAGGTAGATTTTCTCGGGGCGCAGCGCGATCAGGGTTTCGGTGGTTTCGGCCGGCGTAGTGACACCCCGGTCGATAAACACCGGTGCATCCAGCAGCTCACTGGCCAGCGAAATACTGTCGGAATTGTCTTCCAGGATGTTGGCCTCAAAGATATTGACAGAGCCGATGAACTCCGCCGTCATGCGACTGTTGGGGCTTTCATAGATATCAATGGGCGAGCCCACCTGGGCAATCCAGCCCGAGGACATGATCGCAATGCGGTTGGCCATGGTCATGGCTTCTTCCTGGTCGTGGGTGACCATCAGGCAGGTCGCGCCCACCTTCTCCAGAATATCCACCAGTTCCAGCTGCATCTCGGTGCGCAGCTTCTTGTCCAGCGCCCCCATGGGCTCGTCCAGCAACAGCAACTTGGGCCGCTTGGCCAGTGACCGGGCCAGGGCTACCCGTTGTTGTTGTCCGCCCGAGAGCTGATGGGGCCGGCGCCGGGCATAGGGCTCCATTTTTACCAGTCTGAGCATGGCCGCCACGCGTTCGCGGATTTCGCCTTTGGGTAGTCTGTCCTGTTTCAGGCCCATGGCGATGTTCTGCTCCACGGTCATGTGGGGGAACAGGGCGTAGGACTGGAACATCATGTTGGTGGGCCGCAGGTACGGCGGCAGGGCTGTGATGTCCTGCCCGTCCAGCACGATACGGCCGGAATCCGGCGACTCGAACCCCGCCAGCATACGCAGCAGCGTGGACTTTCCGGAGCCGGAGCCACCCAGAAGCGCAAAGATCTCACCCTTGTGGATGTCCAGGCTCACGTTGTCTACCGCCAGTGTGCTGTCGAAGCTTTTGGAAATACCCCGGATGCTGAGGAGTACCTCCGCTTGCGCGGAGGTGTTGCTGATAATGGCCACCGATCAGCGCCCGGACTTCACGCTGGTCCAGGTGCGGGTCATCAGGCGCTGGGCGTCCTGAGGCCGGCCTTCCATCAGGTACAGCTTTTTCATCACCTCGTCCTGGGGATAGATGCTGGTATCCGCCAGGATATCCGGGTTCACAAAGTCGTCAGCGGCCTTGTTGGGGTTGGCGTACCACACGTAGTTGGTCACATCGGCGATGATCTCCGGACGCATCAGGAAGTTCATCAGCGCGTGGGCGTTGTCCACGTTGGGCGCACCGGCGGGGATGGTCATCATGTCGAACCAGAGCACCGCACCTTCCCTGGGAATGGTATAGCGGATCACATGGCCATTGCCGGCTTCCTCGGCCCGGGCGGCGGCCTGGAGGATGTCGCCGGAATAGCCGGCTGCCACACACAGGTCACCGTTGGCCAGGTCGCTGATGTACCGGGACGAGTGGAAGTAGGTGATGTGGGGACGCACCGCCCTGATCACCTCGCCACCCTTGCGGATGTCGTCAGCGTTATTGCTGTTGGGGTCCAGGCCGACATAGGCCATGGCCGCACGCACCATTTCCTCGCCGGAATCGAGCATGGCGATACCACAGCCACCGGCTGCCAGCCTGGCGGTCACCTGAGGGTCAAAAACCATGGCCCAGGAATCTACCGGGGCGTCGTCGCCCAGGATTTTCCGGATACGGCCCTCGTTGTAGCCATAGCCATTGGTGCCCCACAGGTAAGGCAGCGAAAACTGACTGCCTGGGTCGGCCTTCTCCAGCTGGACCATCAGGTCCTGGTTCAGGTTGGCCATGTTCGGCAGTTTGCTGTGGTCCAGCGCAACAAACGCCCTGGCAGAAATCTGCTTGGTGACGTAGTGGTTGGACGGCATCACCAGGTCGTAACCGGAACGGCCCGACAACAAGGCGGCTTCGAGCACCTCATTGCTGTCGTACACATCGTATACAACCCGGATGCCGGTCTCGGCGGTGAACTTCGCCAGGGTGTCCTCGGCGATGTAGTCAGACCAGTTGTAAACACGCACTTCTTCGGCGGCAAGAACCGAAGAGGCACCCAAAGACAATGCAACAGAGGCGACCAGCGCCCGTGGCTTACACAACTTCAACATTGAATGATGTCCCTCGCAAAAAGGGATGGATACAAAACGTGCAGGATGCACGCGGTGTTGTGCAGGTCTGCTGAGGGTGGCCGGAGGGGGCTGGCGTTCAGTGAGAACACCGGGAACCCGCCTTTTGACTCCTTTGAGGCTTATCCTGGAAACGGCCGGGTGAGACCCTGCCGTATTCGCGCGATATGTATCACGAGACCGGTGCAGGTGCTACTTAAATTTAACCGGCAGGGCAGTGGTGATTGTGCGTAGTCCGGCTGCGGCTCACTTTGCTCAATCACAAAGTGGCGGAAGGCATGTTAGTCTGTCGCTAAATGACGTACCCAATAACAACAAACAGGGACATTATCATGAATAAAGTACCGCAGCTCATCGGTGGAGAATTCGTTGAGAGCCAGAGTTCCAGCTGGCTTGATGTCACCAACCCGGCCACCGCTGAAGTCATCGCGCGGGTCCCTTGTGCGACGGCGGGCGAGATGCGTGCAGCCATCGCCAGCGCCGCCGATACGTTCCGGAGCTGGAAAGAAACGCCGGTCTCCGAGCGGGCAAGGGTGATGCTGCGCTATCAGGCCATTCTGAAAGAGCATCACGATGAGCTTGCGGAAACCCTGTCCCGGGAAACCGGCAAGACGTTTGAGGATGCCAGGGGCGACGTGTGGCGTGGCATCGAGGTCGTGGAGCACGCCGCCAATGTGGCGTCCCTGATGATGGGTGAGACCGTCGGGAACGTCGCCCGGGAGGTCGATACCCACTCCTGGGTTCAGCCGCTGGGCGTTTGTGCCGGTATTACCCCCTTCAACTTCCCGGCCATGATTCCGTTGTGGATGTTCCCCATGGCGATTGCCTGCGGCAACACCTTCATTCTGAAACCGTCCGAACAGGACCCCCTGACCCCCATGCGACTGGCAGAACTGTTTGAGCAGGCCGGCGCCCCCAAGGGTGTGCTGCAGGTGATCCATGGTGGCAAAGAACAGGTGGATACCTTGCTGGCCGATCCGGTGGTTAAAGCCATTTCGTTTGTGGGGTCGGTGCCCGTCGGGCGCTATATCTACGAGACCGGTACTCGCAACATGAAGCGTGTTCAGAGTTTTGCGGGGGCCAAGAACCATATGGTGATTTTGCCGGATGCCGATAAGCAGCAGGTGATCAATGCGCTCGTCGGCGCATCGGTTGGAGCCGCCGGCCAGCGGTGCATGGCCATCTCCGTGGCGGTCTTTGCAGGCGCGGCGCGGGAGTGGATTCCGGAACTCAAAGCCGCGATGGCCAAGGTGCGCCCGGGGGCCTGGAATGACCCGGCGGCCAGTTATGGCCCGGTGATCAGCGCGCAGGCAAAAGAACGCATTGAACGACTGATTGCCAGTGGCCAGGCCCAGGGTGCACAGCTGCTGCTGGACGGCCGTGGGTATGTGGTGGACGGGCTGCCGAACGGGCACTGGGTGGGCCCGACCCTGTTCAGTGAGGTAACGCCAGACATGGACATCTACCGGGAAGAGATCTTCGGCCCGGTGCTGTCCTGTGTAAACGTGGAGAGTCTGGGCGAGGCCATCGAGCTGATCAACAACAGCCCATACGGTAATGGAACATCGATCTTTACCAGCAACGGTGGTGCGGCCCGCCGGTTCCAGCACGAGATCGAAGTGGGTCAGGTGGGAATCAACATTCCCATTCCCGTGCCGCTGCCGTTTTTTTCCTTTACCGGCTGGAAAGGCTCGTTTTACGGCGATCAGCATGCCTATGGCAAGCAGGCGGTCCGGTTCTACACTGAAACCAAAACAGTCACCTCCCGCTGGTTCAGCTCGGAGGCGACCTCGCCAGAGGCCAATTTCTCCATACAGCTCCGCTGAGCCACTACCGGAAGGACGTTACGATGAGTGACCTGATTCAACTGCAAACGCGGGATCATATTGCGATCCTTACTATTGCCAACCCGCCGGCCAATACCTGGACGGCGGAGTCTCTGGTGGCGCTGGAGACGCTGATTGGCGAACTGAATGCCGATACCGGGATCTATGCACTGGTGGTGACCGGCCAGGGTGAGAAATTTTTCTCGGCGGGTGCGGATCTGAAAAGCTTTGCCGACGGTGACCTGGCGCGAGCCAACGACATGGCGCAGAAATTCGGCCGGGCCTTTGCGGCGCTGACGGCCTTCCGGGGTGTGTCGATCGCTGCCATCAATGGTTATGCCATGGGCGGTGGGCTTGAGTGCGCGCTCGCCTGTGACCTGCGTATTGCGGAAGCGCACGCCCGGATGGCGCTGCCCGAAGCATCGGTTGGCCTGCTGCCCTGTGCCGGGGGTACCCAGAACCTGCCCTGGCTGGTGGGCGAGGGGTGGGCCAAGCGGATGATCCTGTGTGGTGAGCGGGTAGACGCTAACCGGGCGCTGCAAATCGGCCTGGTTGAGGAGGTCGTGCCCTCTGGCCAGGGCCTTGAGGCGGCACTGAAGCTGGCCCAGGGTGCCTGCAGGCAGAGCCCCTCGTCCGTTGCCCGGTGCAAACAACTGGTGATGAGCGCGCGGGATGGCCGCAATCACCGGGATGGCTGGCGCCTGGAGCGGGAACTGTTTGTCGAGCTGTTTCATACCGGGGATCAGAAAGAAGGGGTGAATGCCTTCCTCGAAAAACGTCAGCCGGTGTGGAAAAACCAATAACCTCTGGCCCGGGGCCACGCAATAACAATAAGGAGTAAGACAATGGCCAGGATTACCTTTATCGGATTAGGCAATATGGGTGGCCCGATGGCCTCTAACCTTCTGAAAGCCGGCCATAAGGTTACCGTTTTTGATCTGTCCCGAGAGGCTGTAGAAACGCTGGTCGCTGAAGGTGCCAGTACCGCCGATACGTCCATCCATGCCGCCCGCAACGCCGAATGCGTGATCACCATGTTGCCTGCCGGTAAACAGGTAGAAGCGGTGTATCTGGGGGCCGGAGGATTGCTGGCCGGCTTGCAGCCCGGCACTCTGGTCATTGACTCGTCGACCATCGCACCCGAAACCGCCCGCTCAGTGGCCGGTGTAGCCACCGGGAAAGGGCTGGTGTTTATCGATGCACCGGTCTCCGGCGGGGTCGCAGGCGCCCGGGCAGGCACGCTGACATTTATTTGCGGTGGAGAGGCCAGTGCGTTCGAACGGGCGAAACCGATACTGGATGCTATGGGCGGGAATCTCTTCCATGCTGGCCCTCACGGGGCCGGGCAGGTGGCCAAAATCTGCAACAACATGCTGCTGGCAATCCTGATGACAGGCACCAGTGAGGCTCTGGCGCTGGGGGCGAAGAATGGTCTCGACCCGGCGGTCCTGTCTGAAATCATGAAGCAGAGTTCGGGCGGCAACTGGGCCCTCAATGTCTACAACCCCTGGCCGGGGGTGATGGACGGCGCACCGGCGTCCCGGGACTACCAGGGTGGTTTCCTGGTCAATCTGATGACGAAGGATCTGGGGCTGGCACTTGAAAATGCCGTACAAAACCAGGCATCCACCCCAATGGGCGCTCTCGCTCGCAACCTGTATCAATTGCATGCCGGGCAGGGCAATGGCGACCTGGATTTTTCGAGCATTCTCCGGCTTTACCGAAAACCGGGATAAGAGCAAGCGGGCCCGGGCATCGGGCCCACGCCTGCTCTGGACTGACGCTGTTACGGATTGTCCACGGGGTCTGTTGCCGTCTCGACCGGGCGCCGGGACCAGTATCCGGCCAGGATTGAGCCGGAAATGTTGTGCCACACCGAAAACAGGGTGCCGGGAATGGCCGCGATGGGGGTAAAGAACTTCATCGCCAGCGCGGTCGCAAGGCCGGAGTTCTGCAGGCCGACCTCAAAGGCAATGGTGCGGCTGATGGTGGCGTTAAACCCGAGCAGTCGGGCAATGCCAAAGCCCAGGGCGAGCCCGAGCCCGTTATGCAGAATCACCGCGATGGCGATTGCAACGCCATGAACCGCCAGGTTGCCCTTATTCAGGGCGACCACAATCGCAACGATCATGACAATGCAGATCATGGAGATCAGCGGGAGGACAGGCTCGACCTTCTTGATATGAGGCCGCGCCATGGTGTTGATGGCCACACCGAGCGCGACCGGGATCAGTACGATCTTGACCAGGCTCATGAGCATGCTGGCGACCGGGACATCCACGGCTTTGCCCGCCAGCAGGCCGGTCAGCAACGGAGTGATCAGAACCCCGAGCAGGGTAGAGATCGCCGTCATCGAAATCGACAGGGCCACGTCGCCCTTGGCCAGATAGGCCATGACGTTGGACGATGTGCCACCGGCGACGCTTCCGACCAGCACCATGCCTACCGTGAGTTCCGGACTGAAGCCCAGCACCAGGCTTATGCCAAGCGCCAGCAGGGGCATCACCGAGAACTGCAGAACCACGCCCAGGGTAATCGCGCTTTTATGACGGGCGACATTCACAAAGTCTGCCGGTGTCAGGGTCAGGCCCATGGCCAGCATGATTGTGGTGAGCAGCGGCACAATGCCGGAACTGAGGCCGTTAAAAAGCGCGGGTTGCAGGTAGGCAACCACTGAGAAAAGTACCGCCCACAGCGGGAAAAGCTGAGTGATCCTGACAATCATTGTATAAACCTTAAAAGCCTGACTGATTAAGGGGCATAGTGTAGCAGCCGGGGGAGAGATAGAGTTGGTTTGTTTTCTGAGGGAACAGCTTCCCGGGGTAGGTTTTTTTTCTTGCATCCTGCCGGCTTGTTGCTGATATTCAGTCTACAATCAAAGACAAAAATAACAGGCAAGGAGATGAGTACCATGATGCTTCGTAAAGCAAAAGCAGCCGTTCTGACCGCCGCGTTTACGATTATGGCCCTGCCAGCGACGTCGGCCCATGCTGAGTTCATCAACATTCTTACCGGTGGTACTTCTGGCATCTACTACCCCATGGGTGTTGCTCTTTCCAAGGTGTATGGCGACCACATTCCCGGTGCCCGCACCCAGGTGCAGGCCACCAAGGCATCCGTTGAAAACCTGAACCTGCTGCAGCAGGGCCGGGGCGAGCTGGCGTTGTCGTTGGGTGACTCGGTGAAGCTGGCCTGGGAGGGCAACGAAGAGGCCGGTTTCAGAAAGCCCCTCGACAAGCTGCGTGGCATCGCCGCGATGTATCCCAACTACGTCCAGATCGTTGCATCCAAGGCCTCAGGCATCACCACTCTGGAGCAGCTGAAAGGCCGGGATCTGTCTGTGGGCGCGCCCAAGTCGGGGACTGAGCTGAACGCCCGGGCCATCCTGGGTGCCGCCGGTATGAGCTATGCGGATCTGGGCAAGGCGGAGTATCTGCCCTATGCGGAATCCGTGGAGCTGATGAAAAATCGCCAGCTGGACGCCACCCTGCAGTCTGCCGGCCTGGGGGTTGCCTCGCTCAAGGATCTGTCCACATCAATGGATATTAACGTGGTTGCGGTCCCTGAAGACATCGTTGCCCGGCTCGGCGCTCCCTACATTGCCGGCACCATTCCCGGGGGTACCTATGACGGCCAGGATGAGGATGTGCCAACGGCTGCCATCGTGAATTTCCTGGTAACGCATTCGGATGTCTCGGATGAGACCGCCTACCAGATGACCAAACTGCTTTGGGAAAACCTGCCGGCGCTGCGTTCTGCCCACAAGGCGGCGGAGGCGATCAAAATCGAGAACGCGTTACAGGGTATGCCGGTGCCACTGCACCCGGGGGCCGAGCGGTTCTACCGGGAACAGGGGTTGCTTGAATAACATTCCTCTGGATGAACCGCACCCGGCGCGGGTGCGGTTATAACAATTCAGATTTTCTGTTGTCTTATCTGAGCTCCAGGCTATGTCTATTGAACCGGCACCGTCAACGGTGCAAGCGAAGACCGGCTTTCATGACCCCACGTCTGACAGCTTTACCCGGTCCTTTGAAGGGCGCCTGCTGTTCTGGATTGCCGTTATCTTTTCGTCTTTCCAGATTGCGACGGCCGCCCACCTGATCGATTTCCCAAGCCAGGTGCAACGGGCATTCCACGTAGGCTTCCTGCTTTTGCTTACGTTCCCGCTGATCGCCATGCGCCGCTCGCTTCCCTATAAAGCCATTGCCTGGGGTCTGGCCCTGGCGGGCTTTCTGGTGGCGGGGTACCAGTGGCTGGAGTACGAGCCACTGTTGCTGCGTGCGGGTGATCCGACGGATCTAGATATCTATCTCGGCATCATTGCCCTTGCCACGGTATTTATTGCTACCTGGCAGCTGATGGGGCCGGCCTTGCCCATCATCTGCGGGGCTTTCCTCGGGTACTGTCTGTTCGGTCAATATTTGCCCGCACCGTTTGACCATCGCGGTTATGCCTTTCACCAGGTGGTCGAACATATGGCCTACGGGACCGAGGGCATCTACGGCATTCCCACTTATGTGTCGGCTACGTATATCTTTCTGTTTATCCTGTTCGGCTCGTTTCTCGAAAAGGCAGGGATGATCCAGCTGTTTACGGATTTTGCCCTGGGCCTGGTCGGGCATGCGCGGGGCGGGGCGGCCAAGGTGGCGGTGGTGTCCTCATCCCTGATGGGTACTGTTTCCGGCTCCGGTGTAGCCAACGTGGTAACCACCGGGCAGTTCACCATTCCCCTGATGAAACGATTTGGTTATAAACCGGCGTTTGCCGGTGGCGTCGAGGCCACAGCATCCATGGGCGGTCAGTTGATGCCGCCGGTGATGGGCGCTGTCGCGTTTATCATGGCCGAAACCCTGAACGTGCCGTATGCGGACATCGTAAAAGCGGCGATCATTCCGGCGGTTCTGTATTTTTATGGTGCCTTTTGGATGGTCCACCTGGAGGCCGGCAAGCACGGCCTGATGGGGATGGATAAAAAGGACCTGCCATCGCCGCTGAACGCGTTGAAAAAGCAGTGGTACCTGGTGATACCGCTGGTTGCCCTGGTCTGGTTGCTGGTAGGGGGTTATACCCCGCTGTTTGCCGGTACCGTCGGGCTGGCGTTTACGGTGGTCCTGATCCTGGGAGCGTCGGTAGCGATCGGGCTGCCAAACGTGGCAATCCGGACTTTATTCTGGGTGGGGCTTGGCCTCGTGTGCGCGGCGTTCCTGCAGTTTGGCATCTGGGTAATTGCCGGTGCCATCTTCGCGCTGGTGGTTGTGAATGCGTTTCGCAAGGGAGGGCGGAAAACCCTGGCGGCTTGCCGTGACTCCCTTGCAGAGGGCGCAAAGTCGGCATTGCCGGTGGGGGTGGCGTGCGCGATGGTGGGTGTCATTATCGGTACCATGACGCTGACCGGTGCCGCCAATACCTTCGGACAGTTTGTCGTGAGTGTGGGGGAGAACAACCTGTTCCTCTCTCTGCTGCTCACCATGGTTACCTGTCTGCTGCTGGGGATGGGGATTCCGACCATTCCCAACTACATCATCACCTCCAGCATTGCCGGGCCGGCACTTGAACAACTCGGTGTGCCCCTGATTGTCACCCACATGTTCGTATTCTATTTCGGTATTCTCGCAGACCTGACGCCACCGGTAGCGCTGGCCTGCTTTGCCGCGGCTCCGATCGCCAGAGAACGGGGGCTGGTGATCTCAATGCAGGCGGTAAAAATAGCCGCCGCCGGCTTTGTGATTCCGTACATGGCGGTGTACACCCCCGCCCTGATGCTACAGGACGGCGGCCCGCTGGCCGAGGCCATCGGATACTTACCGGCGGTGCTGTTTATCGTTCTGAAGACCGTGCTTGCGATCAGCCTTTGGGGGGTATCGGTGATCGGTTATCTGGGGCTGCACCTGCCCGCCTGGCTGCGGGTCTTTGCGATGGTGACGGCGTTCCTGCTGATTGCCGCATACCCGGTAACCGATGGCATCGGCTGTGTGTTGAGTGTGGTATTTTTCTTTGTGGCCTGGCGTCTGCGGCGTGCAGGGGCCAGCCCGGCAAACGCAGCATGAGCCTGTGCGTACTGATCGGAGGTAAAACAGCGGCCTGCCTGAGCGGTGTGTTGTTCTCCCTGAGCTGGACCCATTCGGTGGAGAAAACCCGGTGGGTGGAACACTGGCAAATTGACCGCCAGCAGCTGGTCCTGGTGCAGAGTTTTGTGAAAGGCAGCGGCGCAGGTATCGACCCTGCGCCCCATGCCCGGCTGGTCGACGGCTGGTATCAGTGGGCGCCGGCGGAGCCCTTGTCGGTGCCCTCAATCACCCTCGCCAACTCTCAGGCCACGCCCGATAACTGGCAGTTGTGCCAGCTTGAACCGGGCTCCCGCAAGCGTGGCCGGTGCCTCGATTTTTCTGCCTTTGCTAATCACGCCGCTGCTGGATTTACCCTGAGCCCCGGCGATTAGTGCCCGTACGCCCGCCCAACCTTTGAACCATTGGGCCGGTTCAGCTGCTCACAGATCCAGTGGCCGGTCCGGACCAGCCTGTCCAGGTCGACCCCGGTCTGAATACCCAGCCCATTGAGCATGTAGAGAACGTCTTCGGTGGCGACGTTGCCAGACGCACCCCGGGCATAGGGACAGCCACCGAGCCCGGCGACCGACGCATCAATGATACTCACGCCTTCTTCGAGCACCGCGTAGAGGTTGGCCAGGGCCTGGCCATAGGTATCATGGAAATGAGCGGCGAGTTTTTCCATGGGCACGTAGCCGGCCACCGCTTCGAGCATGCGCTTGGCGGTCAGCGGGGTGCCCACACCGATGGTGTCGCCCAGCGAGATTTCGTGGCAACCCATGTTGTACAGGGCCCGGGCGACGGCGGCTACCCTGGCGGGCGCAATCTCGCCCTCGTACGGGCAGCCCATCACCGTGGAGACATACCCCCGCACGGGAATGTTGTGTTTTTGCGCCGCCTCGACCACCGGCGCAAAGCGCTCCAGGCTTTCGGCGATGGAACAGTTGATGTTCTTTTGTGTGAAGGATTCAGAGGCTGCGCCGAACACCGCGACCTCATCCACACCTGCTGCCAGCGCGTTCTCAAACCCTTTCAGATTAGGGGTCAGGACCGAGTAGCGCACACCGGGTTTGCGCCGGATGCCGGCCATAACCCCGGCAGCATCCGCCATTTGTGGCACCCACCGGGGAGAAACAAAGCTGGCGGCTTCAATATGGCTGAGGCCACAGTCTGCCAGCCGGTTAACCAGACCGGTTTTGATGCGACAGGCGATTGCCGGGCCCGGTTCGTTCTGCAAGCCGTCCCGGGGGCTGACGTCTACCAGACGTACTTTTTCAGGAAAAGCCATCAGACGATCTCCCCGGTCTCGATCGCGATCAGCTCGGCACCTTCGGTGACCTGTTCGCCCTGGACGAAGAAGACCTCGCTCACGATGCCATCAGCGGGAGCCCTGATCGCGTGCTCCATCTTCATGGCCTCCATGATAACCAGGGTCTGGCCGGCGGTCACTTTATCGCCCGGGCCAACCTGAATCGCGACAATGGCACCATTCATGGGGGCGGTCAGGCCACCGCCGGTGTCGTCTTGCCGTTGCCAGGTCTCCCGGTACAGGGTGCAGCAAAAGTTCTCGCCCCCGTAGTAGAGCTGCAGCTCGTTGTTGTGCAGGTTGCCGTAGAGGCGCAGCCGATGGCCGTTGACGACGGCGCTCAGCTGGTCGTCCACCAGCGTGGCGTTCAGCTGGTACCAGGTGTCACCCACCCTGATCTGGTAACCGCCGTTCCGCTCCAGCACCGCCAGGTCATGGCGGGCCCCGGCTACCTGCAGGGTCAGGGACTGAACGCCGTCGGCATTCAGGCGCCAGCTGCCCTGATGGCCAAACGGAGACCAGGGGTCTTCTGCAACGGCTGGTGTGTCCTTGCGCTTTGCCAGCACAAAGCCCGCAGCCAGTACCAAAGCGGTCTCCAGGCCCAGCCGGGGCTCGGGGAACAGTAGTGCGCTGTGGGTGTTGATAAAGCCGGTGTTCAGGTTGGCCTGTCGGAAAGGGAGACTGTCGACTGTGGCGTGCAGAAACCGGATGTTATTTTTTACCCCGGCGATTCGATAATGTTCCAGAGCACGGACCAGACGGTTAATCGCTTGCTCGCGGGTCTCGTCCCAGACAATGAGTTTGGCAATCATCGGGTCGTAGTGAATGCTGATTTCGTCACCTTCCACCACGCCCGTGTCTACCCGTGCGTGCCTGGATGTCTCCGGGGTGCGCAGGTAATGCAGCGTACCGGTGGCCGGTAGAAAGTCATGAGCCGGGTCTTCGGCATAAATCCGGGCTTCGATGGCATGGCCCTGCACGGCCAGCTGGTTCTGGGCCAGCGGCAGGGGCTCGCCCAGGGCAACCCGCAGCTGCCATTCGACCAGGTCCTGGCCGGTGACCATTTCCGTCACCGGATGCTCAACCTGCAGCCGGGTGTTCATTTCCATAAAATAGAAGGACCCGTCGGCGTCGTACAGGAACTCGACGGTGCCGGCACCGGTATAGTCAATCGCCTGGGCGGCTTTAACAGCAGCTTCACCCATGGCTTTGCGGGTGCTTTCACTGAGCCCGGGTGCCGGTGCTTCTTCCAGCACTTTCTGGTGCCGGCGCTGTATCGAACAGTCCCGTTCAGACAGGTACACCCCGTTGCCGTGCTGATCACAGAACACCTGAATCTCAACGTGGCGGGGTTGTGCCAGATACCGTTCAATGAGCATATCGGGGTTGCCAAAGGCGTTCTGTGCCTCACGCTGTGCGGCAGCGAGGGCGTCGTCAAAGTCGGCCATGGATTCCACCACCCGCATACCCTTACCGCCGCCGCCGGCCACGGCCTTGAGCAGCAACGGAAAACCGCACTTTCCGGCTTCTGCCCGTAGCCGGTCCGGAGACTGGTCTGCACCGTGGTAACCCGGGACCAGTGGTACCCCAGCCTTCTCCATGATTGATTTTGCGGCGGATTTTGAACCCATGGCTGCGATCGCCGGTGAGGGCGGGCCGATGAATACGATGCCGCTGGCTTCGCAGGCCTCGGCAAAGCCGGTATTTTCGGACAGGAAACCGTACCCGGGGTGGATGGCCTGGACACCACTCCGCCTGGCGGTTTCGATGATCCTGCCGGCGTTCAGGTAGCTCTCGGAGCTGGCTGCGGGGCCGATGCAGAACGCTTCGTCGGCCATGACTACGTGGCGTGCACCGGCGTCTGCTTCAGAATAGACCGCAACACAACGAATGCCCATCCGGTGGGCGGTCTGGATAATCCGGCAGGCAATCTCGCCCCGGTTGGCGATGAGTATTTTTTTGAACATTATGTGTGGTCTCCGGGCACCCAGGCGGCCTTGCGTTTACTCAGGAAGGCACTGAGCCCTTCCTGTCCTTCCCCGCTTACCCGGATGTCGGCAATACGTTGAGCGGTCTCGTCCACCAGCTCGGGGCTGATGGGCTGATGGCTGACGGTAAAGATGAGGTCCTTGGCGGCCACCATGGCGTTGGGCCCGTTGGCAGCCAGTTGTTGCACCAGCTCATCGCAGCGGGCCTGCATGGCCCGGGCGTCGTCACAGAGAATATGGACAAGGCCGAAATCCAGCGCCTGGCGGGCATTAAAAACCTCTGCTGAGAGAAAGAAACGGCGCGCCTGGCGCTCGCCAATCGCCCTGACCACGTAAGGGCTGATGGCCGCGGGAATCAGGCCGAGCTTTACTTCGCTCAGGCAGAAACTGGCGTTCGCCGTGGCGAGCACAATATCGCAACAGGCGGCCAGTCCTACGGCACCTCCGTAGGCGGCGCCCTGGACCAGCCCGATCACCGGTTTGGCCAGATGGTTGAGCCGGTACATCAACCGGGCCAGCTCCCGGGAGTCGTCCAGATTTTCCTGACGGCTGTTGTCGGCCATCCGGCGCATCCAGCCCAGATCCGCACCGGCGGAAAAATGCCTGCCCTCGGAGCGCAGGATGACGATTCGGGTGTCGGGGTCAGCTTCTGCCTGGCTGAGTGCCCGGAGCAGCTGCTGGATGGTGGCGCCGTCGAAGGCGTTGCGTTTGTCGGGCCGGTTCAGTACCACCTCGGTCACGCCCCTGGTCTGAGGCCGCAGCATGACCGCCGATTCCTGTTCTGACATGATTCTGGCCTCCTGTTACATCCGGAACACGCCGAAGCGGCTAGGCTTCGCGGGCCGGTTGAGTGTGCTGGAAAGGCTCAGGGCCACTACTTCCCGGGTTTCGGCCGGGTCGATGACGCCGTCATCCCAGAGGCGGGCGCTGGCGTAGTAGGGATGTCCCTGATGCTCGTAGGTGTCGGCAATGGGTTTCCTGAAACGGGCTTCCTCTTCGGCGCTCCAGGACTGGCCTTTACGTTCCATGCCCTCGCGGCGGACCGTCGCCAGCACGCCGGCCGCCTGTTCGCCCCCCATCACCGAGATGCGGGCATTGGGCCATATCCAGAGGAAATCCGGGCTGTAGGCCCGGCCACACATGCCGTAGTTACCCGCGCCGTAGCTGCCGCCAATCAACACGGTGATTTTAGGCACGTTGGCGCAGGCCACGGCCATGACCATTTTCGCGCCGTGCTTGGCAATGCCCTCGGCTTCGTACTTTTGCCCCACCATAAAGCCGGTGATGTTCTGCAGGAACAGCAGCGGAATGTTGCGCTGGCAGCAGAGCTCAATAAAGTGGGCGCCTTTCTGGGCGGACTCGCTGAACAGGATGCCGTTGTTGGCAATGATGCCCACCGGGTAACCATGAATGCGGGCAAAGCCGGTCACCAGGGTTGAGCCGTAGTAGCGCTTGAACTCATCGAACTCCGAGCCGTCAACAAGACGGGCGATAACCTCCCGCACGTCAAACTGCTTGCGCAGGTCGGTGCCGATGATGCCGTAGATTTCGTCCGCACTGTACAGTGGTGCCCTGGGCTCTTTCAGCTCCACCGGAACCGGTTTGCGGCGGTTGAGGTTGGCGACGCAGCGGCGGGCGATGTCCAGTGCGTGGGCATCGCTTTCGGCATAGTGATCTGCCACGCCGGAGGTTTTGCAATGCACATCGGCACCACCCAGCGCTTCGGCACTGACAACTTCCCCGGTCGCGGCTTTCACCAGTGGCGGCCCTGCCAGGAAGATCGTGCCCTGGTTGCGCACGATAATGGATTCATCCGCCATGGCCGGTACGTAGGCACCGCCGGCCGTACACAGGCCCATCACAACCGCGATCTGGGGAATGCCTTCGGCAGACATCCGGGCCTGGTTATAGAAGATGCGACCGAAGTGGTCGCGGTCCGGGAACACCTCATCCTGTCGCGGCAGGTTGGCGCCGCCGGAGTCGACCAGGTAGATGCAGGGCAGGCCGTTGGCCTGGGCTATTTCCTGGGCGCGCAGGTGTTTTTTCACCGTTAGCGGATAGTAGCTGCCGCCCTTAACCGTGGCGTCGTTGGCGACGATCATGCACTCGGTACCGGAGACCCGGCCGATCCCGGCGATCACACCAGCCGCCGGAACCTCCTCATCGTAGACGTTGTAGGCGGCAAGCTGGCCGATTTCAAGAAATGGAGAGCCCTGGTCCAGCAGGCGGTCAATGCGCTCGCGCGGCAGGAGCTTGCCGCGATCGGTGTGGCGTTTCTGGTATTCGGGCCCGCCCCCCTGGTGGATCTGTCCGACTTTTTCCCGGAGATCCTGGACTACCCGGGCCATGGCCTGCTGGTTGGTCTGGAATTCGTCGGATCTCGGGTTAACGTTGCTTTGGAGTATGGTCATTTTAATTGTCCGTGCGTCGGCCCGTGCCGGGGCAACCCCTTATTGGTTCAGGAACAACTCCCGTCCGATCAGCATCCGGCGTATCTCAGACGTTCCGGCTCCGATCTCGTACAGTTTCGCGTCACGCAGCAGCCGGCCGGTGGGGTAGTCGTTGATGTAGCCGTTGCCGCCGAGGAGCTGGATGGCGTCGAGCGCCAGCCTGGTGGCCATTTCCGCTGAATAGAGGATGGCGCCGGCAGCATCCTTTCGGGTGGCGTCGCCGCGATCGGCAGCCTGGGCCACCATGTATACGTAGGATTTGGCTGAGTTCATGAAGGTGTACATGTCGGCGACTTTGCCCTGTACCAGTTCAAACTCGCCGATCGCCTGGCCAAACTGTTTGCGTTCCCGGATGTAGGGTACCACCACGTCCATTGCGGCCTGCATCAGGCCCAGGGGCCCGCCGGAGAGCACGATGCGCTCGTAATCGAGGCCGCTCATGAGCACGCGGGCGCCGTTACCGATGCCGCCAAGGACATTTTCCCGGGGGACTTTGCAGTCTTCAAAAACCAGTTCGCAGGTGTTGGAACCGCGCATACCGAGCTTGTCGAGTTTCTGGTGGCGGCTGAAACCGGGGGAATCGTGTTCAACAATGAAAGCGGTAATGCCTTTGGAGCCTGCCTGAAGATCGGTTCTGGCGTAGATCACATAGGTGTGGGCGTCGGGGCCATTGGTAATCCACATCTTGTTGCCGTTAAGAACGTAGTGCTCGTCTTCTTCACGGGCGTGGAGCTTCATGGAGATAACGTCGGAGCCGGCGTTGGGCTCAGACATGGCAAGAGCGCCGACATGCTCACCGCTGATCAGCCCGGGCAGGTATTTCTGTTTTTGCGCTTCGGTACCGTTGCGGTAGATCTGGTTGACGCACAGGTTGGAGTGGGCACCGTAGGACAAGCCGACGGAGGCCGAAGCGCGGCTGATCTCTTCCATGGCGATCACATGGGCCAGGTAACCCATGCCGGCGCCGCCGTAAGTGCCGTTTACGGTAATGCCCAGCAGGCCCATGGCACCGAGTTTGCGCCAGAGATCCTGGGGGAATTCGTTGTTGCGGTCGATTTCTTCGGCCCGGGGGGCGATTTCGGTGGCAGCGAATCGGTTGACCTGTTCCCGCAGGCTGTCGAGGGTTTCGCCAAGGCCGAAGTTGAGTTCGCTGTATTGAGATTTCATGATCCGTACCTTTGTTTTTGTTGCAAGCTCTGACCGGCTTGTTGTTCTAGCTTTCCTGTCGTAGCTCTGCGAGGGCTTCGCGACAGCGCGCTTCGTGGTTATCGAGTTCGATTTCCATCATGGCGATGTCATGTTTCTGCTGCTCCAGGGCAGCACGCCGGCGCTGTACCACCTCCAGCGCTTTGATCAGCTGCTTTTCACTGCCTCTGGTGGTTTGGTCCCACAGGGCGAACAACTCCCGGATCTCCGCAAGCGACAGGCCCATGCGCTTTCCCCGCAGGGTGAGTTTCAGGCGCACCCGGTCCTGACTGCTGTAGATACGGGTCTGGCCGTGACGGGCAGGGCGCAGCAGGCCTTCATCTTCATAAAAGCGAAGGCTCCGGGTGGTGACGTCGAATTCTCTGGCGAGTTCGCTGATGCTGAAGGTTTTTCTGTCGGTCATGTTGTTCCCGCGCCGGCTTTCGGTTTAGCATGAAATCTGGTTGAAGTTTACGTAAACGTAAGCCAATCGGTGGCGGGATTCAAGGGAAAAGTGATGCCAGCCATAGACGACCGCGCCCGGACTATTTACGCTGGCGGCCATGCATTTTTGAGAGATCCGGTCGCCGGCCCGGGATTCGGGTGGTGCCGCGAGCATTAACTGGTCATCAGGAGAAGAAGAATGAAACTGACAGATGTTGTTATTCTGGATGGAGCCCGTACCGCCATTGGCAGTTTTGGCGGCAGCCTGAGCTCACTGACGCCCGCCGAGCTGGGCACAGTCGCGGCCCGCGAAGCCATCACTCGCGCCGGCGTACCGGCAGACGATATCGACCACTCGGTGTTTGGCCACATCATCACCACCGGCGCCGCCGACGCCTACCTGGCGCGCCACGTTGCGCTTAATGTGGGTATGCCGAAAAGCTCAGCGGCGTTTAACGTTAACCGTCTGTGCGGCTCGGCTGTACAGTCGGTGATCAGTGCGGCCCAGTTGCTGGTCTTGGGCGACAGCCGGATTGCGCTTGCCGGGGGTGCAGAATCCATGAGCCAGGGTGCTTATCTGCTGCCCAACGTGCGCGCAGGCTTGCGGATGGGCGACGGCCGGACGGTGGACCTGACCATGGGCATTCTGAGCGATCCGTTCGGCAGTGGCCATATGGGAATGACCGCAGAGCGCATTGCCGCTAACCACGGCCTGTCCCGGGAAGAGCTGGATGCCTTTTCGGCCGAGAGTCACCGCCGGGCGGCCAACGCCATTGAGAAGGGTTACTTTGACAGCCAGATTGCCCCGGTAACCGTCAGGCAGCGCCGCCAGGAGGTGGTGTTTGATAAAGACGAGCATGTGCGCCCCGGTACCACAACCGAGAGCCTGTCAGCCCTCAGGCCGGTATTTGCGAAAGATGGCATCGTGACCGCAGGTAACGCATCAGGCCTTAATGATGGCGCTGCGGCAATGGTTCTGACCACGGCTGCGGAAGCCGACAGGCGTGGCCTGAAAGCCCGTGCTCGTCTGGTAGGCTATGCTTTCGCAGGGGTCGATCCGGAAATCATGGGCGTAGGCCCAATCCCGGCGGTGCGCCAGGTACTGGCCAACACCGGCCTGAGTGTGGCAGACCTGGACGTGATCGAGTCGAACGAAGCCTTTGCGGCGCAGGCGCTGGCGGTGAGCCGGGAACTGGACCTGCCGGACCACAAGGTGAACCCGAACGGCGGTGCCGTTGCGCTTGGCCATCCGGTCGGTGCCACCGGCTCCATCCTGATCATCAAGGCCATGGCAGAACTGGAGCGCATCGGCGGCCGGTACGGCCTGATCACCATGTGTATCGGTGGCGGTCAGGGCATCGCGCTGATCATTGAATGTCTGAACAGTTCGGCAGCCTGAGAACTCAGCTGGAAGGCGAATGACATGACCAACACCGTTGACCTGGAAGAACAGACACTGTTTCACGACTCGGTGGCGAAAGTCCTGGCGTCGGAAATAGCTCCTCACTATATCGAGTGGGAGAAAAACGGAATCGCCCCGAGAGCGCTCTGGCGCACTCTGGGGGCAGCCGGCCTGCTCTGTGTGGATGTTCCGGAAACCTGCGGCGGTTATGGCGCACCCTTCCGGTACTCGGTGATTGTGTCTCAGGAACTGGCTCGCATGGGCTTTGGCGCCCTGGCCACCAACGTGATGGTGCACTCCGATATTGTGGCTCCCTATCTGAGCCACCTTGGCAACCGTGAGCAGCAACAGCAGTGGCTGCCCGGCATGGTAACGGGTGATGTGGTGGGCGCGATCGCCATGACCGAGCCCGGTGCTGGCAGCGATCTGCAGGCAATCCGGACCAGTGCCGTAAAAGACGGCGATGAGTATGTGCTGAACGGGTCCAAAACGTTCATTACCAACGGCCAGCATGCCGACATGGTGATCGTTGTTGCCAAAACCGATCCCGGGGCCGGGGCCCGGGGCATCAGTCTGTTTCTGGTGGACACCAGCCTGCCGGGATTCAGCCGTGGCCGGAACCTGGACAAGATAGGCCAGCACGCCGGTGATACCTCGGAGCTTTTCTTTGCAGATCTTCGGGTGCCTGCGGCAGCCTTGCTGGGCGAGGAAGGGCAGGGCTTCACGTACCTGATGCGTGAGCTGCCCCGGGAGCGGCTGGTGATCGGTGCACTGGGGGTGGCGGCCGCCCGTGGTTCGCTGGACATGACCATTCGCTACACCCGGGAACGGGAACTGTTTGGGCAGAAACTCAGCCAGCTCCAGAACACCCGGTTTGAGATTGCCCGGATGGAGACGGATTACCGGGTAAACGACGCCTTTGTGGAGCAATGCATCCGCGATTATGAGGCCGGCAACCTGGATGCCCCTACCGCCTCCATGGCCAAGTACAGTGCCACCGAAATGCAGTGCCGGGTCGCCGATGGTTGCCTGCAGCTGTTTGGCGGTTATGGCTATACCACGGAATACCCGATCTCCCGCCATTTCACAGACGCGCGGGTACAGCGCATCTACGGGGGTACCTCTGAGATCATGAAAGAGATCATTGCCCGTTCGGTTCTCGGACGTTAACGGTTGCCGGGCCGGATAGGGCAGCCCTGGCCCGGAGCAGGACAATAAGGAGTGAGCACTGATGAGCGATGATGTGGTAATTGCGGGCTCCGCCCGGACCCCGATGGGCGGCATGATGGGTGCGCTGAGCCGAGTGCGCTCCACCGAACTCGGCGCCACTTCGATCAGGGCGGCCGTAGAACGTGCAGGGTTGCAGCCGGCCGATATTCAGGAAGTGATCCTGGGTTGCGTGTTGCCGGCGGGCCTGGGTCAGGCGCCGGCCCGGCAGGCGTCCCGCGCTGCCGGTATTCCGGATAGCAGTGGCTGCACCACCATCAACAAAATGTGCGGCTCTGGCATGCAAGCCGTCATCATGGCCCACGACCAGATCAAAGCCGGCACTAACAACATCATGATCGCTGGTGGTATGGAAAACATGAGCCAGGCCCCCTATCTGTTGCCCAAAGCCCGTGGCGGCATGCGGATGGGGCACGGTCAGGTTCTGGACAGCATGTTTCTGGATGGCCTGGAAGACGCCTACGAAGGCGGCCTGATGGGCGTATTTGCCCAGCGCACCGCCGATAAATTCAACATCACTCGCCAGGCCATGGACGAGTTCGCCATTGGTTCCTTGCAAAAGGCCCTGGCGGCCATCGGTAACGGCTGGTTCCGGGATGAAATCGTGCCGGTTACCGTCTCTGGCCGGGGTGGTGATACCGAGGTCGACACCGACGAACAGCCCGGTAATGCCAAGCCAGAAAAGATCCCGCAACTGAAACCGGCCTTCACCAAAGACGGCTCCGTAACCGCCGCCAACTCCAGTTCCATCAGCGACGGTGCGTCCGCGCTGGTGTTGGCATCTGCCGCCGAAGCCGATGCCCGTGGCCTGATTCCCCAGGCCAGAATCGTGGCTCACGCCACCCATGCCCGCCTGCCGGAAGAGTTCACGCTGGCCCCGATTGGCTCCATTGACAAAGTGGTCAGGAAAGCCGGTTGGACGCTGGATGATGTCGACCTGTTCGAGATCAACGAAGCCTTCGCGGTGGTCACCCTGGCCGCCATCCATGAGCTGAAATTACCTGCGGAAAAGGTCAACGTGCACGGCGGCGCCTGTGCTCTGGGCCACCCCATCGGCTCCTCTGGCTCCCGGATCATCATTACCCTGATCAACGCCCTCAAACAGCGTGGCCTGAAGCGTGGTGTGGCATCGCTGTGCATTGGCGGTGGCGAGGCGACTGCGGTGGCCATCGAGGTGGTCTGAGTTCCGCTCAGAGTCTTCTGGTTTTGGTTTGGGCTCCTGGCCTTCCCGTTGTGCGGGCGGGCTTGCGGGGTGGCTGTTGGATTTTTTTTGGAAAAATAACTCGCTTCGCTCAGACATCTTTTTCCGGCAAAAAATCCAACAACCACCCCGCGCCGACGGGCATTGGCGGGTAGGCGCCCCCACAACCAGAAGGCCAGGAGCCCAAGCCCAAGCCCAAGCCCGATGACCAGGAACCAAGAACGCGTTGACCCCAGCCATGAACCGTAACGGCTGATTTGTTAGGCTTCCGTGCAAACAAGCCATATCACAGGGAGCCAGGCACCGTTGAACAAGCGCCACGAGTTTATTGAAGAATCCCGAAAACAATGGAGTTCCGAACCCGCATTTGTTTTCTCCATGGCCGCTGCAGCCGTCGGCCTCGGGAACCTCTGGCGGTTTCCCTACATGGTTGGGGAAAACGGCGGCGGGGCTTTCGTGGCGGCCTATCTGCTGGCGCTTGTGGTTGTCGTTCTGCCGATCATGATTCTGGAGGTCGCAGCCGGACGGTTGTCTGAGGGCAGTACCGTTCAGACCTTCCGGCAGGTGAACCGGTTCGGGGCCATCTACGGCTGGTTTGTGGTGCTGATCACCATGGCCATCACCAGCTATTACCTGGTGATTACCGGCTGGACGCTGGGCTATGCGGTGGATGCTGCCACGGACGACCTTCGCGTGTTCAGTGAATACAGTGCCGGTTACAACTCGCTATGGTACTTCCTGATCGTAACCGTATTGGCTGCCATCATCCTGGCTCGGGATGTGAAGGCTATCGAGGTCTTCTCGAAAATGCTGATGCCCGTGCTGCTGGTCGTGATGATAGGGCTGGTGCTGTTTGCCTCGACGACGCCGGGATGGGAGCAAACCAAATCCTTCTTCTTTAACGTGGACTGGAGCCGGCTGGCAGACGGTCGTCTGTGGGCGTTTGCCTTCGGGCAAGCCTTTTATACTCTCGCCATCGGGCAGGGATATCTGGTCACCTACGGCAGTTTTATTCCCCGCAAAACCCACGTGCCCCGAGCTTGCCTGGTCGTTGCCGGTACCGAGACCAGTGTTGCCTTGCTGGCGGGATGGATGATCTTCCCGTTCGTGTTCAGTCTGGGCATGGAGCCTACCGAAGGCAGTCAGCTGGCGTTTGTGACCATGCCGCAAGTGTTCGAAGACATGCGTGGTGGTTACTGGGTTGGCGTGCTCTTCTTCGCGCTGTTCTTTATGGCCGCATTCAGCTCCAGCCTGGCAGGCCTGAAGGTGATGATTGCCGCGGTGGCGGAGGAGTTCCGGCTGAGTAACGTGGTTGCAGTGAGTATCGTAATGGTTGTCATGCTAGTGCTTGGTACCGCCTCAGCACTCAGTTTCACGCCCCTTGAATGGACCATTGCCGGTGAGCCGGTGCTGGACGTTATTGATCGTGTGGCTGGTGGCAACGTGATTATCTTCTCCGGAGTATTCGGTGTCGCATTGTTCTGCTGGTTCATCCCGCCCCAACGCATCCGCACGGTTTTGGGTACAGAGAGCCGCTGGTGGGAATGGCGTATTTACCTGATCGGGCGGTTTCTGCCGGTGCTGGTGTTGCTATGGATTGTAGTCACCTACGCGCTCAGTCAGCTTGGCTTTGGTTCCTAGCCTTCTGGTTTTTGGCTGGGTCTGGCTTGGGCTCCCAGCCTTCTGGGTGTGCGGGCGGGTACGGGGGGTATGGGGTATTTTTCTTCTGGGAAAAATAACTCGCTTCGCTCAGACATCTTTTTCCCCGCCAGAAAAATACCCCACACCCACCCCGCAAGCCCGCCCGCACAGCTAGAAGGCCAGGAGCCCAAGCCCGAACCCAGAAACCCAAGTCAACACTCAAGAAGCCCGAAACTGCCGGGCATCGAGCTTAAGTTTGCCCAGGCGGGAATTGAGGGTCGTCGGCTTGATGCCAAGAAGTGCCGCCGCCCCGTCGTCTCCGAATAGGCGCCCGCCCGTCATTTTCAGCGCCTTGATCAGGTTCTGTTTCTCCAGCTCCTTCAGGTCTGCCTCGGTCATTAACTCACTGTCGTAATGGCGTGATGGCGTTGAGTTTGCTGCGGGATGCGCAGGAGTCTCGGAACCGGGAAGGTCCAGATCCAGGCGGCCATCGGCGGTAATCACCTGCCGTTCGATGACATTCTCCAGTTCCCGAACGTTGCCCGGCCAGTGATAGGCCTTGAGGGTCACCACGTCTCGTTCTGTCAGAATCAGCGGCGGCCGGTTGAACTTCTGGCAGGCCCGGTTCAGGAATTCCTGGGCCAGCATGGGGATGTCTTCAAGCCGCCTGCGCAGGGGGATGGACTCGATGGGGAAGACGTTGAGGCGAAAATACAGGTCTTCCCGGAAGGTCTTCTCCCGCACCTCCGTTTTCAGATCCCGGTTGGTGGCGGCAATCACTCTTACATCGACGGCGCGAGTCTTGTTCTCACCCACGCGTTCGAACTGCTGATCCTGAAGCACCCGCAACAGCTTGCCCTGCAATTCCAAAGGGATTTCACCCACTTCATCCAGAAACAGGGTGCCGCCGTCGGCCAGTTCGAATCGGCCGATTCTGTCGTTCACGGCGCCGGTGAAGGCGCCTTTGATGTGGCCGAAGAACTCGCTCTCAAACAGGTCTTTTGGAATCGCGGCGCAGTTTACCCGGATCAGCGGGCGGTCGCGTCGGGTGCTGGCCTGGTGGATGGCGCGGGCAATCAACTCCTTGCCGGTGCCGGATTCGCCAGTGATCAGAACGTTGGCGTCTGTCGGGGCTACCATGCCGATGCGCCGCACGATGGCCTTGATGGCGTCGCTCTGGCCGAGGATTTCGTGGAAGTGGAACTCCGCGCTGAGTTCTTCCTGCAGGTAGGCGTTTTCCATTTCCAGCCGGCGTTTCAGGCTTTCGACTTCTTCCAGTGCTGATTGCAGTTCCTTCTGGGCCTGCAGTCTGGAGGAAATATCCCGGAAAACCACGACCGCACCCACCGGATGGCCATTGTCCATGATCGGGGTGCTGGTGTATTCCACCGGAAACCCGGTGCCGTCTTTGCGCCAGAACCAGTCGTCGCCAACGCGCTTGATGCTGCCATCCCGAAAGGCACCGTAGATGGGGCATTCTTTGAGGGGGTACAGACTGCCGTCTTCGTGGGAGTGGTGCACAACGCGGTGTATTACCCGCCCCATGAGTTCATCCATACGCCAGCCCAGCATGCGCTCGGCGGCAGGGTTGGCGAAGGTGGTGCGGCCCTCGGCGTCCACCCCGTAAATGCCTTCGCCTACGGCGTGGAGAATCAGCTGGTTTTCCCGTTCCATATCCTTGAATAGCTCTTCCACTCGCCGCCACTCCAGCAAGCCGCCCCGGTGGTAGTGATTGGCTTCGTGGCGTTCGCGCAGGGTTCTGAGTTGGCGTCGGTCACGCAGCAGCAGTAACAGGGTTTGCGATTCGGCTTCGCCCACGCAGGAAGACGAAATTTCCAGTTCAACCGTGTGGCCGTCCCGGTGTTTCAGGTGGAAATCGCGGCTCCAGCTGTGGCTGCGGAACAGGGTTTCTTCGGTGAAATTGATCAGCTGGGGCCGCTGGTCAGCAAACAGCCGGGTACATGCCAGGTTGGCAATGGATTGTCGGTCTGTGCCTGCCATTCGTGCCATGGCGCTGTTGGCGGCGAGGATCAGGTCCTGGCCCGCATCCACCAGAAGGGCAGCCTCTGGCAGGTGGTTGATCCATGGGTGTGTTTCGATGCGTTCGGGCTGGTTCATGCCGGGCTTCCGCTTGAGTGACGGTAAAAGCCAGACAAAGTCTGTGCCAACTACGAAAAATCGAAGCGTTTTCTACGAGAAATCGTTGTCTACGAAATATCGTAGTGCGCCGGGTTCGCATGGATTTGCATTAAACTCCATAAAAACAATCAGGTAGAGGTATTCATGAAGTTGGCACAAACCCCGCAATAGTCATCTCAGAACGTGCGGTTTGCCAAGGCCGGATCCGGCCGGGCAGACCAGAGTCCTAGTTGCACTGCAAGAGTGCAAAAAACTATCCGAGAGTAGGGAAAGTGCCCCATGACAACCAAAAGCCTTGGAAATCCGTTTGACGGCGACCAGTCACTGATCCACGCGAAAACCTGTGGCTGCCCGGAATGTAAGCCTGGTGACAGCCTGCCGTCTGTATCGCTGAACCTTCGCCAGACTGGGGGCGAGCAAGCTACAGGCTCTGCGGCCAGGATGGATTCCGAAGCCATGATGGACCGCGCGATCGAAAGCGCTGTGGTGCGCTCCGTGTTTGGCCATAACGATCACAGCCGTCGCAGCTTTATGAAGATGATGGGGGCGGGTACCGCCGCGGCATTGCTGGGCTCCGTGTTCCCCATGGATAAAGCCAAGGCGGCGGTGAAGGAATCTCTGGGCAAGCTGGAGAAAACCAAACTGAACGTCGGCTTTGTGCCGATCACCTGCGCCACGCCCATCATCATGGCCGCTCCGATGGGGTTTTATGAGCGCTATGGCCTGGATGTTACCGTCACCAAAACGGCCGGTTGGGCCGTGGCCCGGGACAAGTCTCTGGCGGGTGAATACGACGCCTCACACATGCTCACTCCCATGCCCCTGGCCATGACTATGGGCGCCGGTTCCACGCCGGAGCCATTCATCATGCCAACGGTGGAGAACATCAATGGCCAGGCCATCGTGCTGCACGTGGATCACATGGACAAACGTGACCCTAAGCAATGGAAGGGCTTCAAGTTTGGTGTACCGTTTGAATACTCCATGCACAACTTCCTGTTGCGCTATTACCTGGCTGAAAACGGCATGGATCCGGATAAAGACGTTCAGATCCGGGTGGTTCCGCCACCTGAGATGGTCGCCAACCTGCGCGCCGGCAACCTGGATGGCTATCTGTCACCAGACCCGTTCAACCAGCGAGCGGTCTGGGAGAAGGTTGGGTTTATTCACATGCTCACCAAGGATATCTGGGAAGGGCACCCATGCTGCGCCTTCGCCTGCAGCCAGAAGTTTGCCAGCCAGAATCCGAATACCTACGGTGCTTTGTTGCGCGCCATCATCGACGCCACCCAGTACTCCAATGAGCCTGAAAATCGCAAAGAGATCGCCGAGGCCATTGCCCCGCGGAACTACCTGAACCAGCCGGTGCCGGTGATCCAGCAAGTGCTGACAGGCCGCTACGCCGATGGCCTGGGCGAAGTGCAGAACGTGCCCGACCGCATCGACTTCGACCCATTCCCGTGGCATTCCATGGGTGTGTGGATTCTGACCCAGATGAAACGCTGGGGCTACATTGAGGGCGATGTGGATTACAAGGGCATCGCTGAGCAGGTCTACCTCGCGGGTGAAACCGGCAAGTTAATGCGCGAGATGGGGTACAGCGCACCCACCGAAACCTACAAAACCCACACCATCATGGGCAAAACCTTTGATCCGGAAACTCCGGAAGAGTATGCCCGCAGCTTTGCCATCGGGAGGATTTGATGATGGCCTCGTTGAATGTGAGGGCAGCAGTGCTGTCGGTGTCTTTCCTGATCCTGGCACTTGGCATGTGGGAAATGGCCACCCAGCCGCCTGCGGCGACGGAGGCTATGTCAGAGTATGAATTGCTGATGGGCGTCTCGGGGTCAGAATCCCGTGTGCCGCCGCCATCCGCAGTCATCAAAGTGGCCTGGGCGGAGCTGTCTAACCCGTTCTACGACGCCGGCGCCAACGATAAAGGCATCGGTATCCAGTTGGCGTACTCGGTGTACCGGGTGTTGACCGGCTACCTGGCAGCCATGGCGATAGCGTTGCCCCTGGGTTTTCTGATCGGCATGTCACCGCTGATGTACAAGGCGCTCAACCCGTACATCCAGGTGCTGCGACCGATCTCACCCCTGGCCTGGATGCCGCTGGCCCTGTTCATCATCCAGGATTCGGATGCGTCGGCCATCTTCGTGATCTTCATCTGCTCCATCTGGCCCATGCTGCTGAACACCGCCTTCGGCGTGGCCAACGTGCGGTCGGACTGGGTCAACGTGGCCCGCACCCACGAGCTCAATCCGTTCAAGACCGCGATTACGGTGATTCTGCCTGCAGCAGCGCCAACCATCCTGACCGGCATGCGCATCTCCATCGGTATCGCCTGGCTGGTGATTGTGGCGGCGGAAATGCTCGTGGGCGGAACCGGCATTGGCTACTACGTGTGGAATGAGTGGAACAACCTCGACCTCGCCAGTGTGATCTTCTCCATCCTGATGATCGGGGTGGTGGGCATGCTGCTGGACCTGGCCCTGGGCAAGGCTCAGAAGCTGGTTGAATACAAAGAATGATCGGGCAGGGCGGCGGCCGGCTGGCGCCCGCCAGAACCCTCCGACTGGAGAATTGATATGAGTAAGTCATTCCTGGAAGTAGATGGATTGTCGAAGGTATACCCGGACGGCCAGGGCGGTGAGTTGACAGTCTTCGAAGACATCCGCTTCGCCCTGCAGAAAGGCGAGTTCGTGTGCATCATCGGCCATTCGGGGTGCGGCAAGTCCACCATCCTGAACGTGTTGGCCGGCCTGGACGAGGCCAGTACCGGCAACGTGGTGATGAACGGAAAAGAAGTGAAAGGCCCGGGCCTGGAGCGCGGCGTGGTGTTTCAGAACTACAGCCTGTTGCCCTGGAAAACCGCTCTGAACAACATCATCTTTGGGGTAAAGGCTCGCTGGCCCGGCTGGTCCAAAGAGAAGGTGCGAGAGCACAGCGAGCGCTACCTGAAAATGGTCGGCCTGGACCACGCCATGGACCGCAAGCCCTCCCAGCTGTCGGGCGGTATGCGCCAGCGGGTGAGCATCGCCCGCGCCTTCGCCACCCAGCCAGAGCTGCTGTTGCTGGATGAGCCCTTCGGCGCTTTGGATGCCCTCACCCGTGGGGTGATTCAGGACGAGCTGGTAAAAATCTGGGAAGAAACCCGCCAGACCGTGTTCATGATCACCCACGATGTGGACGAGGCCATTCTGCTGTCTGACCGCATCTTCCTGATGTCCAACGGCCCCAACGCCCGCATCGCTGAAAGCGTGACGGTGAGCCTGCCCCACCCGCGCTCCCGGGCCAGCATTTTCCAGAACCCTGCCCATCAAAAGATCCGGCATTACCTGGTGGATTTTCTGGTGAATCGAAGTGGTTCAGCGTTGCCGGAGCAGGATGGCAGCCCGCGAGTAGTAGACCCCGGCACCGATGAACTGACGTCCGACCCGGTGCCGGCCGAATCCGAGACCAAGACCGAAACCACCGCGCGAGCGGTGAGTGCTTGATGTTGATTGTCCACAAGAGGAAATGACCATGATGAACAAAGAACTGATGACCGCAAAAATCCTGGAAGCCAAGGTTGCCAGGGGCATGACCTGGGAAGCCATTGCTGAATCCATTGGTATGTCCCCGGTGTTCACCACCTCAGCTTGCCTGGGCATGAACAGCTTCACCGAAGACAAGGCGTTCGCCCTGTGTGAAACCCTGGGCCTGGACAAGCCGGTGGCAGAAGCATTGCAGGTTTGCCCGAAGAAAGCCTGGGAAGGTGGTGTGCCCCAGGACCCGCTGATCTACCGTTTGTACGAGATTGTGGGGGTGTATGGCGATACCATGAAAGAGCTGATCCATGAGCAGTTTGGTGATGGCATTATGAGCGCGATTGATTTCACCATGGATATCGAGAAGGAGGAGAGTCCCAAGGGTGACCGGGTGGTGGTTACGCTTAACGGGAAGTTCCTGCCTTACAAGGCCTGGTAGTTTTGAGTTTGCCCGCCTCGTAGCCTTCCCTTTGTGCGGGCGGGCTTGCAAAATGGCTGTTGGATTTTTCCCAGAAGAAAAATACCCCATACCCCCCGTACCCGCCCGCACACCCAGAAGGCTAGGAGCCCAGCCCAGTCCGGACTAGGGCAGGTCAGTAACGGCCCCCGTAGATGCAGAACTGACCACCCGGGCATACTTGGCGAGAACTCCACGGGTAAACCTTGGCTCGGGCGGCGTCCAGGCCTGGCGGCGTTTCTCCATTTCCTCGTCGGAGATCTCCAGGATGATGGAGTTGTTGACGGCATCAATGGTGATGGTGTCGCCATCTTCTACCAGGGCAATCGGCCCGCCAACCGCTGCCTCCGGGGTGATGTGACCAACCACGAAGCCGTGGCTGCCGCCTGAGAACCGGCCGTCGGTGATCAGGGCGACGTCGCTGCCCAGGCCCTTGCCCATGATGGCGGAGGTGGGGCTGAGCATTTCCCGCATGCCGGGGCCGCCTTTGGGGCCTTCGTATCGGATGACCAGTACATCGCCGGCCACCACGGTGCCATCCAGAATTCGCTCCTGGGCCTCTTCTTCGGATTGGAACACCCGGGCGCGGCCGGAAAAGTGAGTGCCTTCCTTACCGGTAATTTTCGCTACTGCGCCTTCCGGGGCCAGATTGCCATAGAGAATACGCAGGTGGCTGTCGGCCTTGATGGGATTGTCGAAGGCGTGGATGATCTGCTGATTTTCGGGGTAGGGCTGTACGCTGGCCAGGTTCTCGGCCAGTGTTGCGCCGGTAACCGTCAGACAGTCGCCGTGAAGCAGCCCTCGCTCCAGCAGCATTTTCATCAACGGCTGGATACCGCCGATGGCCACCAGCTCCGACATCATGTAATGGCCGGACGGACGCAGGTCCGCCAACACCGGAACCTGCTTGCCAATGCGCACGAAGTCATCCAGCGATAACTCCACACCAACGGTACTGGCCATGCCCAGCAGGTGCAGTACCGCGTTGGTGGAACCGCACAGGGCAATGACCACGGTAATCGCGTTCTCGAATGCCTCACGAGTCATGATGTCGGACGGCTTGATGTCTGCTTCCAGCAGCTTCAGCACCGCCGCACCAGCGGCTTCGCAGTCAGCCAGTTTGGTGTCAGACACCGCATTCTGCGCCGAACTGCCCGGCAGGCTCATACCCATGGCCTCAATGGCCGAGGCCATGGTGTTGGCCGTGTACATACCCCCACAGGAACCCGGCCCCGGAATGGCGGTTTCCTCGATCTGCTTCACCTCAATCAGGTCCATATTGCCGCGGGCATGGGCACCCACCGCTTCGAACACCGAAATGATATCGGTGTGATTCTCACCGGGCATGATGGTACCGCCGTAAACAAACACCGACGGCCGGTT
>DATGNB010000063.1:0-47033 GCA_035306945.1 Marinobacter sp. | reverse complement strand
AAGTAACAGGTAGGCAAACATGGCAAAGCCAGGTACACGTACCCGTAAAAAGGTGAAAAAGACGGTTGTTGATGGCGTCGCGCACATTCACGCGTCCTTCAACAACACCATCGTGACCATTTCGGACCGTCAGGGCAACGTCCTGTCCTGGGCCACCTCAGGTGGTTCCGGTTTCCGCGGCTCACGTAAGAGTACACCTTTTGCTGCGCAGGTAGCAGCTGAAAGAGCCGGTAATGCGGCTGCTGAATACGGCCTTAAAAACCTGGACGTAGAGGTTAAGGGTCCTGGGCCCGGACGTGAGTCTGCAGTTCGCGCGCTGAATGCGTGTGGCTACAAGATCACCAACATCACTGATGTGACGCCGATTCCCCATAACGGTTGTCGTCCGCCCAAAAAGCGCCGCGTCTAACACAGGAGACAGCAAAAAATGGCTCGTTATTTAGGCCCTAAGTGCAAACTGTCTCGTCGTGAAGGGACAGATCTTTTTCTGAAGAGCGGCGTTCGCGCGCTCGACTCCAAGTGCAAAATCGAGACTCCGCCGGGTATGCACGGCGCGCGTCGCGGTCGACTGTCTGAGTACGGCTTGCAGCTTCGTGAGAAGCAGAAAGTTCGCCGTATCTACGGTGTACTTGAGAAACAGTTCCGTGGTTACTACAAAGAGGCGGCCCGTCGGAAGGGTGCAACCGGTGAGAACCTGCTGCAACTTCTGGAAGGACGTCTGGATAACGTTGTATATCGCATGGGCTTTGGTTCTACCCGTGCGGAAGCCCGCCAGCTCGTCTCTCACAAGGCGATCCTGGTTAACGACAAGACGGTTAACATCCCGTCCTATCAGGTGAAGCCGGGCGACGTTGTCAGTGTGCGTGAGAAAGCCAGAAACCAGCTGCGTGTTAAAGGCGCTCTGGACCTGGCTGGCAGCCGTGCACCGGTAAGCTGGGTAGAGGTTGACGCCAACAAGATGTCCGGCGTTTACAATTCAGTACCTGAGCGTACTGAGCTGCCGGCCGACATCAACGAGAACCTGATCGTCGAGCTTTACTCCAAGTAAAGTCCAGTTAGCAACGATAGCAGATAGGGGCGTCTATGCAGCGTTCAGTACATGAGTTATTGACACCTCGTACCATTGACGTGAAAGAATCCAGCGCCACACGCGCCAAGGTTACACTGGAGCCGCTTGAGCGCGGCTTCGGCCATACCCTTGGCAGCGCGCTGCGTCGTATTCTTCTGTCCTCGATGCCAGGCTGCGCCGTCACTGAAGCACAGATCGACGGCGTTCTGCACGAGTACAGTGCGATTGAGGGTGTCCAGGAAGACGTGATTGAGATTCTGCTGAATCTCAAAGGCGTCGCCGTAAAAATGAATGGCCGTGACGATGCTGAGGTTACTCTCAGCAAGAAAGGTCCGGGTGTGGTGACTGCCGGCGATATCAAGCTGGACCACGATGTGGAAATCGCCAACCCCGAGCATGTGATCTGTCACCTGAGCGAAAACGGCGAAGTGAACATGCGCTTGCGCGTATCACGTGGCCGTGGCTATGAGCCGGCTGATCAGCGCGGTCTGGACGAGGACGAAACTCGTGCCATTGGACGACTGCAGCTTGATGCTACGTTCAGCCCGGTTCGTCGTGTGGCTTACACCGTCGAGAGTGCCCGGGTAGAGCAGCGCACAGACTTGGACAAGCTGGTTATTGATCTGGAAACCAACGGTACTATCGATCCGGAAGAAGCAATTCGCCGGGCGGCTACCATTCTCCAGCAGCAATTGGCCGTGTTCGTGGATTTCGATCATGAGAAAGAACCAGAGCGTGTAGAAGAAGAGGAAGAAATTGATCCGATTCTGTTGCGCCCGGTAGATGATCTGGAATTGACCGTGCGTTCAGCTAACTGCTTGAAGGCTGAAAATATTTACTATATCGGCGATCTGATCCAGCGCACCGAAGTGGAGCTGCTGAAGACGCCTAACCTTGGTAAGAAGTCGCTGACCGAGATCAAGGACGTTTTGGCGTCCCGTGGTTTGTCTCTGGGCATGCGTCTTGACAACTGGCCTCCGGCAAGCCTTCGTGGCGACGACCGGGTTCTGGGCGGTTGATTGCCGATTAGTTTAAGGTAAGGAATCAGAGCAATGCGTCATCGTAAGAGTGGTCGTAAGTTCAACAGGACCAGTGCGCATCGCAAGGCCATGTTTCGCAACATGACTGCGTCGCTGGTTGAACACGAGCTGATCAAAACGACGCTCCCGAAAGCCAAAGAGCTGCGTCGGGTAGCTGAGCCGTTGATCACGCTCGCCAAGAATGATTCGGTTGCAAATCGTCGTCTGGCGTTCGCGCGCCTGCGTGACGATGCAGCGGTAGCCAAGCTGTTCAACGAGCTGGGCCCCCGTTACACCGAGCGTCCTGGTGGTTACCTTCGGATTCTGAAGTGCGGTTTCCGTGCCGGCGACAATGCCCCTATGGCATTCGTAGAGCTGGTCGGCCGTCCTCTGGACATCGAAGCTGAAGAGCTGGACGACGACGCGGAGTAAGCTCCCCGTTGTTGTCTGAAAAAACCGGGTTCCGCAAGGTTCCCGGTTTTTTTGTCTTGTGAAACCGGGCCTTAAGCCCGGTAAGCCTGGCCCAGCATAGGCTTCAGGTATCGCCCGGTATGGGAAGCGGGATTCTCCGCCACCTGCTCCGGGGTTCCCTCGGCAATAATCTGCCCGCCACCCGAACCGCCCTCCGGCCCCAGGTCCACAATCCAGTCGGCTGTTTTGATTACGTCCAGATTGTGCTCAATCACGACGATGGTGTTGCCGTGATCCCTCAGGCGCTCCAGTACATTCAGCAGCTGCTGGATATCATAGAAGTGCAGGCCGGTGGTTGGCTCATCCAGAATGTAGAGGGTCTGGCCGGTATCCCGCTTGGACAGCTCCTTGGCAAGCTTGACCCTCTGGGCCTCGCCACCTGACAGCGTCACCGCGCTCTGGCCCAACCGGATATAGGACAGCCCCACATCGATCAGGGTCTGGAGTTTGCGGGCGATAAAGGGCACGGCGTCAAAGAACTCACGGCCTTCTTCGACCGTCATCTCCAGTACTTCGTGGATGTTCTTGCCTTTGTAACGGACTTCCAGGGTTTCCCGGTTGTAGCGTTTGCCCTTGCAGATATCACAGGGTACGTACACATCGGGCAGAAAGTGCATCTCGACCTTGATGACACCGTCGCCCTGACAGGCCTCGCAACGCCCACCCTTCACGTTAAAGGAGAAACGGCCGGGTTTGTAGCCGCGGGAGCGGGCTTCCTGGGTGCCCGCAAAGAGTTCCCGGATCGGTGTGAACAGCCCGGTGTAGGTGGCCGGGTTTGAGCGTGGTGTGCGGCCGATGGGGCTCTGGTCGATGTCGATCACCTTGTCGAGGTGATCCAGCCCCTTGATGCTCTGATAAGGCGCATGATTGAGACTGGTGGCCTTGTTCAGTTTGGCCGCCGCAATGGGGTACAGGGTACTGTTGATCAGCGTCGATTTACCGGAACCGGACACGCCGGTGATGCAGGTCATGACGCCCAGGGGCAGGCGGAGTGTGACGTTTTGCAGGTTATTGCCGGTGGCACCGGTTAACACCAGCTTTTTGCCGTTGCCCTTGTTGCGGAGCCCGGGGACCGCGATTTCCTTCTCCCCGCTCAGGTACTGGCCGGTCAGAGACGCCGGATTGGCGATGATGGCCGCCGGGGTGCCCTGGGCCACCACCTGGCCGCCGTGTACACCGGCACCGGGGCCGATATCAATCACGTAGTCGGCCGCCCGGATGGCGTCTTCATCGTGCTCAACCACGATAACGGTGTTGCCCAGATCCCGCAGATGGGTGAGCGTTGCCAGAAGCCGGTCGTTATCTCTCTGGTGAAGGCCAATCGAGGGTTCATCAAGAATATACATCACACCCACAAGGCCGGCACCGATCTGGCTGGCGAGGCGGATGCGCTGGGCTTCGCCCCCGGAAAGCGTGTCTGCGCTGCGCTCAAGGGTCAGGTATTCGAGCCCTACGTTCACCAGAAACTGCAGCCGTTCCCGGACCTCTTTCAGAATCTTTTCGGCAATCTCGCCTTTGCGCCCCGGCAACGCCAGCTCGGTAAAGTAGTGGTGAGCCTCGCCCACCGGTAAGCGGGTAATATCCGGCAGATTGCAGTTCTCGATAAACACGTGCCGTGCGCCCCGGCGCAGGCGGGAACCGCCACAATCCTTGCAGGGTTGGGTACTGAGGTTGCGAGCCAGCTCCTCGCGTATGCTCTGGGAGTCGGTTTCCCGGTACCGGCGTTCGAGGTTGGGCAGGATCCCTTCGAAGGGGTGCGCCTTTTCCATGATGCTGCCCCGGGAGCTCACATAGCGGAACGAGATGTCTTCATCACCCGAGCCATAGAGAAGGGTATTCCGGAAGTCCTCAGGGAGATCCACCCAGGGTGTGTCGAGGTTGATGCCATAGTGTTCAGCCACGCTCGTGAGCATCTGGAAATAATACACCGCCCGGCGGTCCCAGCCTTTGATTGCGCCGGCTGCCAGGGTGGAATCGGGGTTCTGGATGACTTTCTCAGCATCAAAGAATTGCCGCACACCCAGGCCATCACAGGTTGAGCAGGCACCGGCCGGGTTGTTGAACGAAAACAGCCTCGGTTCCAGCTCACTCAGGGAGTAGCCGCACTGTGTGCAGGCATAACGTGCGGAAAACGTATGGTCTTCACCGTCACCAGACATGGGCGCGACCTGGGCAATGCCATCGGCCAGCTCCAGGGCCGTTTCGAAACTCTCCGCCAGCCGTTGCTGAAGGCCGTCTTTCACCTTGAAGCGGTCTACCACCACATCAATCTGATGCTTTTTCTTCTTGTCGAGGGCAGGGATGTCGTCAATGTCGTAAACCACGCCATCCACCCTTAAACGGATAAACCCCTGGCTGCGCATGGTGTCGACCACCTGCAGGTGCTCTCCCTTGCGGTCCCGGATCACCGGCGCAAGGATCATCAGCCTGCTGCCTTCGGGCATTGCCATCACCTGGTCAACCATCTGGCTGACCGTCTGGGCCTCCAGGGGCTGGCCGTGGTCCGGACAGCGGGGCTCCCCCGCGCGGGCAAACAGCAGGCGCAGATAATCGTAGATCTCGGTAATGGTACCTACGGTGGAGCGGGGGTTGTGGGAGGTGGATTTCTGCTCAATGGAAATGGCCGGCGAAAGACCTTCGATGTGATCAACATCGGGTTTCTCCATCATCGACAGAAACTGGCGGGCATAGGTAGACAGCGACTCGACATACCGGCGCTGGCCTTCGGCGTAAAGCGTATCGAACGCCAGGGAGGATTTGCCGGAGCCAGACAGCCCGGTGATGACAATCAGCTTGTCCCTTGGAATATCCAGGTTGATGTTCTTCAGGTTATGGGTGCGGGCACCCTTGATCTGGATATGGTCCATAACACCTCGCATGGGAAAAACAGTCATTATATCGGTTTCGGAAAGCGCCGGCTAAGCCGGCGGTCTGATCACACCGATAGTCCCGTCAGGCGGGCGCTTCTGTTACAATGCTGCGCTCTTTGTAAAGGGCTTTTAACCATCCACTTCTCTCGTCCGCACGGGTTTGCATGAACGCGCTTGAAAAACGCTCAGTCGCTGCTTTGGCATCTGTTTACGCCATGCGTATGCTTGGTTTGTTCATGGTCATGCCGGTGTTCATGCTGCTGGGCAGCGACCTCAAGGGTGCTACCCCGGCCCTGATCGGCTTTGCGATCGGCGCCTACGGCCTGAGCCAGGCTCTGTTGCAGGTGCCCTTTGGCTTGCTGTCAGACCGGGTGGGCCGCAAGCGGATGATCTATCTGGGCCTCATTCTGTTTGCCGCTGGTAGTGTGCTGGCAGGCGCCACCGATTCCATATACGTAGTTATTGCAGGGCGTATCCTTCAGGGCGCGGGAGCCATCGCCAGTGTGCTGATGGCGCTGCTCAGCGACCTTACCCGGGAAGAGCAGCGCACCAAGGCGATGGCTGCGGTGGGCATTTCGATCGGGCTGTCGTTCTCCGTGTCGCTGGTGGCGGGCCCTCTGCTCGGTGCGGCCTGGGGGCTCAAGGGTATCTTTTACGCCACGGCGGTGCTGGCCCTGGCTGCGGTGGTGGTGGTAGCGAAAGTGGTGCCTACGCCGCATCAGCACAAGATAAGTGCCGACACCCGGCCCGCCCGGGAGATGGTCGGCCGGGTACTGGCAGATGGCCGCCTGCTGCGCCTGGATTTTGGTATTTTTGCACTGCACTTTGCCCTGACGGCGCTGTTTCTGGTATTTCCCACCATGCTGCAGGACCAGCTGGGGCTGGCGGCCAGAGCCCATTGGTGGTTCTACCTGACGGTACTGGTCACCTCGTTTTTTGCCATGGTGCCGTTTATTATCATTGGTGAGAAAAAACGCAAGATGAAGCCGGTGCTGTGCGGCGCAATCGCCGTGCTGGCTCTGTCGGTGGCGGCGATGACCGGGCTGGGCCGGAGCCTGTGGCTGGCCTGGGCGGTGCTGTTCTTTTTCTTTATGGCGTTCAATCTCCTGGAGGCGAGCCTGCCTTCGCTGATCAGCAAAGAAGCACCGGCGGCCGCCAAGGGGACCGCCATGGGGGTCTACTCCACCTCGCAGTTCTTTGGTGCGTTTCTGGGAGGGGCCGTGGGCGGTTCGCTGCTGCAGGCAGCGGGCACAGCGGGTGTACTCTGGCTGATGGCGGCGGCGCTGCTGGTCTGGCTTGTGGTGGCACTCACCATGCCGGTACCCGGCTATACCACCAGCTTTGTGGTTCAGCTCAGCGAGAGCGCCGGCACGAGTCTTGACGAGATGGATGAGAGCCTGCGAACACTGCCCGGCGTTGAAGACGTGGTGATCGTTGAAGAGGCGGCGCTTGCCTATCTGAAGGTGGACCGTCAGCATTTTCGTGAAACGCAGCTTGCGCACTTTGAATTTGTGCGGCAGGGTAGCGTTACTTAAACTGAAGGTGTCTGCAGGGAACGCAGGCATTCAGCAAATTCGACCAGGAGCGACTAATGGCACGAGGCATAAACAAGGTAATTCTTATCGGTAACCTTGGGCAGGATCCCGATACTCGTTATACCCCCAACGGCAACGCAGTGGTAAACCTCAGCCTGGCGACCGATGAAAGCTACAAGGATCGTCAAACCGGGCAGATGGTCCCCCGAACCGAGTGGCACCGGGTGGTGCTGTTTGGCAAGGTGGCCGAGGTTGCAGGCCAGTACCTCCGGAAAGGCTCAAAAGTTTACATCGAAGGGCGTCTGCAAACCCGTAAATGGCAGGGCCAGGATGGTCAGGACCGTTACACCACCGAGATTGTGGTCGACATCAACGGCCAGATGCAGATGCTCGACAGCCGTGGCGGCGAAGGTGGTATGGCACCGGGTGCCCCGCAAGGGCGGCCGCAGCAGCAACCAGCCAGCTACAACAATCCGCCGCCCCAGCAGCAGGGCGGCCAGGGTGGTGGTTACAGCAATCCCCCGGCCCAGCAAAGCGGCGGCATGCCGGATGCGATCGACGATTTTGACGATGACATCCCGTTCTGATCGTCCAGCCAGAAAAAAGCCCGCGTTATCCGCGGGCTTTTTTCTGGCTGGCGGGGCACCGGCCGGCGTTACTCCTCCTCGGTGTCCGGCTGGTCCATTCCCAGTTCGTTGATCTTTCGGGTGAGGGTATTACGCCCCCATCCCAAGAGCACAGACGCATCACGTCGCCGGCCGCCAGTGTGTTTGAGGGCGGCTTCAATCAGAATCTTTTCAAATTCGGGAACCGCGGTGTCGAGAATCGCCTTGCGCCCCCGCTTCAGTTCCAGTTCTGCCCAGTTTCTCAGGCCTTCCTGCCAGGTTTTTCCGGTGACGCCGGTGTTGGCCTGTTGCACCAGCTCCGGGGGCAGATCCTCAATGTGGACCTCCCGGCCGCTGGCCATGACGGTCAGCCAGCGGCAGGTGTTTTCCAGTTGCCGCACGTTGCCGGGCCAGGGCAGGGTTACCAGGTACTCTTCGGCATCGGGGCGCAGGATTTTGGCCTCTACCGACAACTCCCGGGCAGCACGCTTGAGAAAGTGCTGCATCAGCTGGGGGATATCCTCCCGGCGCTCGGAGAGCCTGGGCAGGTGTACGCGGATCACATTCAGGCGGTGGAACAGATCTTCCCGAAAACTGCCCGCCTGCACCAGCTTTTCCAGATCCTGGTGGGTTGCCGCGATTATCCGCACGTCCACGTTGATCGGTGTGGTGCCACCCACACGATAGAACTCACCGTCTGCCAGCACGCGCAGAAGGCGGGTTTGTGTATCGGGGGGCATATCGCCGATTTCATCCAGAAAGAGGGTGCCTTCGTTGGCCTGTTCAAACCGCCCGTGGCGCGTGCTGGCGGCTCCGGTAAAGGCCCCTTTTTCGTGCCCGAACAGTTCCGATTCAATAAGGTCCTTTGGGATGGCCGCCATGTTCAGTGCAATAAACGGCGCGTGGGCCCGGGGGCTGTGATTGTGTAAGGCCTGGGCCACCAGCTCCTTGCCGGTCCCGCTTTCACCGTTGATCAGCACCGTGATGTTGGAGTTGGACAGGCGGCCAATGGCGCGGAACACTTCCTGCATTGCCGGCGCTTCGCCGATGATTTCCAGAGGCTTGGCGGCGGTGTCGCCGGCCGGCTCGGCGGCGGCCTTCTTTTCCCGGCTGTGGGCAATGGCGCGCTTGACCAGCGCCACCGCCTCATCCACATCAAACGGTTTTGGGAGGTATTCAAAAGCCCCGGTCTGATAACTGGTGACCGCGCTCTCCAGATCCGAGTGGGCGGTCATGATGATCACCGGGAGATCCGGATGCCGGGCAACGATTTTTGACAGCAGGGTAATGCCATCAATGCCGGGCATCCGGATGTCGCTCACCAGGGCATCCGGCTGCTCGTGCTCCAGCCGCATGAGAATGCTTTCGCCGCTGTCAAACACCCGGGAGTGAAGGCCGGCCTGTGTCAGGGCGCGGTCCAGTACCCAGCGGATACTTTTGTCGTCATCGATAACCCAGACGGTGCCGGTTCGGCTCATGGGGTTTCCTCCAGAGGCAGAAAGATGATGAAGTTGGTCCGCCCCGGCTCACTCTCGCACTCAATCAGCCCGTGATGCTGGCCGATGATACTCTGGGCGATCGAAAGGCCAAGGCCGGTGCCCGCTGCTCTGCCACTGATCATGGGGTAGAAGATGTTCTGCAACAGCTCAGACGGAATGCCCGGGCCGTTATCAATAACGTCGATACGGCATACCAGCCGGTGCCGTCGGTGGCCGATGGTCACCTGCCGCAAGGTCCGGGTCCGGAAGGTGATGATCGGCGGCTCGCCGCTGTGGCTGTCCATCTGGTTCTCGGAAGCCGCTTCCAGGGCGTTGCGGGCAATGTTGAGGAAAGCCTGGATAAGCAGCTCTTTATCACCGGGAAACTCCGGGATGCTGGGATCGTAATCCCGCTTCAGCCGTACCAGCCCCTTGCCCTCCGCATCAATCAGGGTGCGTACCCGTTCCAGTACCTCATGAATATTGGTATTGGCCATCTGCAAGGCCTTGTTGGGCCCGAGCATGCGGTCGACCAGCCCGCGCAGGCGGTCGGCTTCGTTAATGATAACCTGGGTATATTCCCGCTGTTCGGTACTCTCCAGCTCCCGGTCCAGCAACTGGGCCGCCCCCCGGATGCCTCCCAGCGGATTCTTGATTTCGTGCGCCAGGCCCCGCACCAGCACCCGGCTGGTTTCCTGTTGCGAGATGATGTCTTCCTCCCGGCTGATCCTGAGCAGGCGATCCTTGGGCTGGATCTCCATCACCAGTTCTGCGGGCGTCAGGCTCATGGGGGTGATGGAGTAGTCCACGGTGAGCCGGGCGCCGGTGGGCAGGGCAAACTCGGCCTCCCGGCGGATATAGGGCTGCCCGTGCTTCAGGGCCGCGTAGAAAGTGCTCAGGGCCTCGGACGTATCCACAAGAAGGTCGCTCAGGGGCTGGCCGCAAACTCTCTGTGCGCTGGTTTCAAACAGGCTTTCCGCGGCTGGGTTGAGGTATCGGATGGTCAGGTCGTCCCCCAGCACCAGGATAGCAATGGTCAGGCTGTCGAGGATGCTCCTGTACCCGGTGTCAGGCAGTGCGTTCCGGTTAAACGACATGCGGTGGTCCCGTGGTGATGTTTTGTTGCTGAAGAAGTTAGCAAAAACCGAACCAGCTTTAAGCGACGGGCCCGGATCCCGCAGGGCCGGGGACCGGTGCTCTGTCACAGGACCAAGTATCGCTCTATTTTGGTGCGCGCGCACTAAAATAGTGCGACGCGTTGGGAGAGAACGCCGCTTAGCGGCGCGGTACCGAGGGGCGGTGGACGGTAAAGGTGACACTCGGGCCGGTCTTGACCTGAACCCCCTGCTGGTCGACGATGTGCACGCCAGCCCGGTGCGTGCCCCGGTCGATATTGTTGACGGTAACGGAGCCGGACGTGCTCTGGCCGACCGGCTGACCATCCAGGGTGATTTCATATTTATGGCCCGGCTTCAGGCCAGGCGAACTGTTCACCTGAAAGGTGACGTCGCCGCTGCCACTGTGAAAGGCCTGATTGTTTTCGGGGTAGGCAAAAGACAGGCTGTTGTAGTTCGCGCCTTCCCGCTGGACTTCCCGGATCAGTTCGTCGGTCTCACGTACCACCTCGGGCTTGGGAAGCGTAATCGTTGTCACCGGCTTGATCCTGACCGTCTCGCTGCCGGCCATTGGCTCATCCGAAAAGGACACATTGCCCTGGTCATCAACATGACGGTACACCTCTGCGTGCGCACCGGTGGCGAGCAGAAAAAATCCGGTAATCAAAGCGAAAGATGCTTTCATGACAATAACCTGCGGTAATGAACTGTCCCGATTATCGGCGTCAGAGGCGGGCATTTCAACGGCTAGTGAATCGGGCAGGGTTACAGAGCGTTAAGCAGTTCACAAAAGGCTGCCCCAAGAACAAGCCCCGCTCGGGGCGGGGCTTGTCTGAAACAGCGATTTCCGGCAAAGACAGGTCTTAGCAGGAGTAGTACATGTCGAACTCAATCGGGTGAGTGGTCATGTTCAGACGCTCCACCTCAGCTTGCTTGAGCTCGATGTAGCCGTTAATCATGTCTTCGGTAAACACGCCGCCGCGAGTCAGGAACTCATGGTCAGCCGCCAGGCACTTCAGAGCCTCCTGCAGAGTGGTGGCCACCTGCGGGATGTTCATTGCCTCTTCCTTGGGCAGATCGTACAGATCTTTGTCCATGGCATCGCCCGGGTGGATCTTGTTCTGGATGCCGTCCAGGCCAGCCATCATCAGGGCCGAAAAGGCCAGGTAGGGGTTGGCGGCCGGATCGGGGAAACGCACCTCGATACGGCGGGCTTTCGGGCTGCTCACATACGGAATACGGATGGAGGCAGAGCGGTTGCGGGCGGAGTAGGCCAGCATTACCGGGGCTTCGTAGCCGGGCACCAGGCGCTTATAGCTGTTGGTCGCCGGGTTGGTGAAGGCGTTGATGGCTTTGGCATGTTTGATGATGCCGCCGATGTAGTAAAGGGCCATTTCGCTCAGGCCGGCATAGCTGTCGCCGGCAAACAGGTTTTTGCCGTCTTTGTTCAGGGACATATGAACGTGCATGCCTGAACCGTTATCGCCAACAACCGGTTTGGGCATGAACGTAGCGGTTTTGCCGTAGGCATGGGCCACGTTGTGGACGCAGTACTTCAGGATCTGGACTTCGTCCGCCTTGAGCGTAAGGGTATTGGGGCCAACACCGATCTCGCACTGGCCGGCGGTGCCCACTTCGTGGTGGTGTACTTCGATGGTCAGGCCCATGGAGTCCATGGCCGCACACATGGCTCCGCGCAGATCGTGCAGGCTGTCTACCGGCGGAACCGGGAAATAACCGCCTTTTACACCCGGACGGTGGCCGATGTTGTTGCGGTCAAAGTCTTCACCGGATACCCAGGCGGCTTCTTCTGAGTAAAGCTCGTACATGGAGCCCTGGATATCGGTTTTCCATTTTACCGAGTCAAAGATAAAGAACTCAGGCTCAGGGCCAAACAGTGCGCCGTCCGCAATGCCGGTCGATTTCAGGTAGTCCTCGGCACGGCGGGCGATGGAGCGCGGGTCCCGCTCGTAGCCCTGCATGGTGGTGGGCTCAACGATGTCGCAGGTGATGTTAACGGTGGTTTCTTCGGTGAACGGGTCCAGGACAACGGTCTCATCGACCGGCATCAGGATCATGTCGGATTCGTTGATGCCTTTCCAGCCGGCGATGGAGGAGCCGTCGAACATCTTGCCTTCGGCAAAGAAGTCCTCATCTACTTCAGTCGCCGGCAGGGTTACGTGTTGCTCTTTACCGCGAGTGTCGGTGAAGCGCAGATCAACCCATTTGACTTCGTGTTCGTTGATCAAATCAATCGTCTTGGACATTGTGCATGCTCCATAGTGGTGTCGTCTTTATCATGCCGGATCGTTCAGTGTGCTGAGCCTGATCTGTCGCAGAAACGCGCAGCTTACCAGAAGCCCTGGACCCTTACCTTTCAATTACGGCTGAGTTCCATTAAGCAAGAGCCTTGCCAGTTTTGTATGGACGGGGAGGCACGGTGTCTGGCAGGGCTCTGGCGCGCGTACCAAGGCTAAAAGTTTACGGGGGTCAGAGAGGAAATGCACCCGATATACGCACCAGGTTGGTGCAGACAGATCGCGGGTGCCGGTTATCGGTGCACCCGCTACTAGGCACTAATGTTCATATAACTGGGGTACGGTTTTTGCTATACTACGCGCCGCTAATTTCTCCAGGATATCCGTTGTGATTGATAAGCTTAGAAACGTTGCCATCATTGCCCACGTTGACCATGGTAAGACTACCCTGGTTGACCAGTTGTTGCGCCAATCCGGCACGCTGGACCGTAAGGAGCTCGAAAACGAGCGCGTTATGGACTCCAACGACCAGGAAAAAGAGCGTGGCATTACCATTCTGGCAAAAAATACCGCGCTGAAATGGAAGGACTACGATATCAACATCGTAGACACCCCGGGCCACGCTGACTTCGGTGGCGAAGTAGAGCGGGTAATGAGCATGGTAGACAGTGTGCTGCTGGTGGTGGATTCCATCGACGGGCCCATGCCGCAAACCCGCTTTGTAACGCAGAAGGCGTTCTCAGCGGGCCTGCGCCCGATTGTGGTCGTCAACAAGATCGACCGCCCCGGTGCCCGGCCAGACTGGGTTGTTGATCAGGTGTTCGACCTGTTTGATAACCTGGGTGCCACCGAAGAACAGCTGGACTTTCCGATTGTCTACGCCAGTGCACTGAATGGCATTGCCGGTCTCGATTACGAGGACCTGCACGACAACATGGACGCCGTGTTCCAGGCGATTGTTGACCACGTGCCGGCGCCGGCGGTTGATCTGGAAGGACCCTTCCAGATGCAGGTATCCCAGCTGGACTACAACAGCTTCCTGGGCGTTATCGGCATTGGCCGCATCATGCGGGGCAAGGTGAAAGCCAACTCACCGGTGGTCGCCATCGGCACCGATGGTAAAAAACGCAACGGTCGTATTCTGAAGATCATGGGGCACTCCGGGCTCCAGCGGGTTGAGGTTGATCAGGCGCAGGCCGGTGATATTGTCTGCGTGAGCGGGCTGGATGAACTGTTCATTTCCGACACTCTGTGTGATCCCAACAACGTGGAGGCCCTGCCGCCGCTGACGGTTGACGAGCCCACGGTGTCCATGACCTTCCAGGTCAACGATTCACCCTTTGCCGGTAAAGAAGGCAAGTTTGTGACCAGCCGCAACATCAAGGAGCGCCTGGAACGGGAGCTGCTGCACAACGTCGCTCTGCGGGTAGAGGAGGGCGACTCGGCCGACAAGTTCAAGGTTTCCGGCCGGGGTGAGCTCCACCTGTCGGTGTTGATCGAGAACATGCGCCGGGAAAACTTCGAGCTGGCGGTTGGCCGGCCGGAAGTGGTGGTCAAAGAGGTAGATGGCGAGAAGCAAGAGCCTTACGAGAATGTCATTATCGACATTGAGGAACAGCATCAGGGCACCATTATGGAGCAGATGGGCCTGCGTAAAGGCGATCTGACCAATATGGTCCCCGACGGCAAAGGCCGTATCCGCCTTGAGTACACCATTCCCGCCCGGGGCCTGATTGGCTTCCGGAACACCTTCCTGACCATGACCTCAGGCACGGGTATTCTGACCTCGACCTTCAGCCACTATGGGCCGGTGAAGCTGGGTGACGTGACCAGCCGTCAGAACGGGGTTCTGGTTTCAATGGCAAACGGTACGGCGCTGACCTATTCCCTGGAAACCCTCCAGAGCCGCGGCAAGCTGTTTCTTGAGCCAGGCCAGGATATCTACGAAGGCCAGCTGTGTGGTATTCACAGTCGCGACAACGACCTGGTGATCAACCCCACCAAGGGCAAGAAGCTGGACAACATGCGTGCGTCCGGTAAGGACGAGGTGATTGGCCTGGTGCCGCCCATCAAGTTCACCCTTGAACAGGCACTGGAGTTTATTGATGACGACGAACTGGTCGAAGTCACGCCCAAGTCGATCCGTCTTCGCAAAAAACTGCTGACCAAGAACGAACGCAAACGCGCCAACAAGAAGTCCTAGGGTTTTGCCAGGGCCACTCACAGACAACCACCTAACGGTTTGAGAGTCTGTGAGTGGCTCATCCTCGCCCAACTCAGCTAGACTGCCGTTATCCCTGAAGCGGAGTCCTTCATGCTGAACCTCTACCCCGAAATACAACCCTACGCCCGCCACCGCCTTGCTGTGGACGATCCCCATGAGCTATATCTGGAAGAATCCGGCAATCCTGACGGCATCCCCGTACTGGTGGTGCATGGCGGCCCCGGCGGCGGCTGTGAAGATTATCACCGGCGCTTTTTTGATGCCGAGCGGTTCCGCATCATCCTGATGGACCAGCGCGGTGCCGGCCGCTCGACTCCGCTGGCCGGGCTGACAGCGAACTCAACCGACAGGCTGGTGGAGGATATGGAAACGGTCCGGCGCTTTCTGGGGATTGAGCGCTGGCTGCTGTTTGGCGGGAGCTGGGGCTCCACGCTCAGCCTGGTTTATGCACAGGCGCACCCCGAACGGGTGCGGGGTCTGGTACTGAGGGGGATATTCCTGTGCCGCCCCCGGGATATCCAATGGTTTTATCAGGACGGCGCCAGCCGGATTTTCCCGGATCACTGGCAGGACTTTGTGGCCCCCATTCCCGAGGAAGAGCGCAACGATCTGGTAACGGCATACTACCGCCGGCTCACCAGCGCGAATGAGCTGGAGCAGATACAGGCCGCGAAAGCCTGGTCGGTCTGGGAGGGGCGTTGCGCCACCTTGCACCCCAACCCGAAAGTGGTCGAGCATTTCAGCCATCCGCGTGTGGCAATTGCACTGGCCAGGATAGAATGCCACTACTTCAGCAATAACGCGTTTCTTGAACCGGACCAGATCATCAGAAACGCAGAGCATCTGGCGGGTATCCCCGGAGTGATTGTGCATGGCCGTTACGACATGGTCTGCCCGCTCGATAACGCCCTGGCCCTGCATCAGGCATGGCCGACGGCGGAACTGAATATCATCCGCGACGCCGGCCACTCCGCTTCCGAACCTGCCATCGTTGATGCCCTTCTGCGGGCGGTAGAACATATCGCCGCCAAAAGTTCGCCCAGTGCAGGCTAAAAAAAAGACTTTTTATTGACATACAGGGGCTTGTCGCTCCGAACCGACCGCTATACACTCTTGCGCGTTGCTGATTTTTAATCCGATGCCTACTTGCCAAGGGATGGAATGAAAGGGCTTATCCAACGCGTTTCCCATGCAAGCGTCACAGTGAACGGCGAGCTGATATCCGCTGTTGGGCCGGGTCTGCTTTTATTGTTGGGTGTGGAACGGAGCGACACCGCTGTTGAGGCAAAGGAACTGTGCCGGAAAATCTTATCTTATCGCATCTTCCCCGACGATCAGGGCCGGATGAACGTGAACGTTCAGGACTCCGGCGGTTCGTTGCTTGTTGTCCCCCAGTTTACGCTTGCCGCCGACACCGCCTCCGGAACCCGCCCTGGCTTTTCCACAGCGGCGGCGCCGGAGGTGGCGCAATCCCTGTTTCAGCAGTTTGTGAACGAAGCCCGTACCGGGTTGGGGGCGGAGCGAGTGGGGCAGGGGATGTTTGGTGCGGACATGAAGGTGGCACTCCTTAATGACGGGCCGGTTACCTTTATGCTTGAGGTGCCCCGGAAAGGCTGAATGCGCCAAAAAGGTGGGTTGTTAGGCGTTTTTGTCATAAAGGCCTTTTCAACTGAGCTAAAAAAAGCTAAAAATTAGCTTTTGAAAATTTGCAAAATGGTAATCATTGTATTAAAACAGATTCATCAGGCAGAGCTTTAATAAAGTCATGTAACTGCTTGAGAATTAACGCTGGAGAGTACTCCGGCACCATAAAAAGAAGAAAAGTCGGCTCCTGACAGATCTAAAAGGAGAACGATCGGGGTTCCGGCAATGTCGGCAATTGCTGATTTTGCCTGTAAAAATCGGGGCTTATACCCGTCGAAAACCTGAGTTAACTCAAAAAGGAAGACGCAACATGAAAAAAACCATTCTTGCTTCTGCGATTGCAGCTGCAACCTTCTCTGGCGCTGCTCTGGCACATGACAGCAACCTGCCGACCGTTTACGGTAACATCCAGTACGCACTGACGTACGAAAACTTTGATGAAGGCCCTCACTTTGTCGATCATTTCGACAACGGCTCTACCCTGGGTATCACTCACAGCCACGAAATTGCTCCGGGCATCACCGGTTTCTTCAAGCTGGAACTCGAAGGCATCGACGCTGACGACAAATCCGAGAGCAACGGCATTGACGGGCTGGATGAAGCTTACATCGGTGTCAAAGGCGACAGCTTTGGTCAGATCTGGGTGGGTTCTGACGACTCCACTTATGAGAGCGCCATCGACGTAATCTCCAACTTCTATGAAATCGGTTCTCCTAACCTGGGTGGCGGCTACGACACCGGTGAAGGCGACCTGATCCAGTACATGTCTCCGTCTTTCGGTGGCCTGCGTCTGGCCGCAGCCGTTCAGATCAACGGTAACGAAAAAACGGGTGGCGATAAGTCCTATCCGTACCAGCTGGCCGCGATCTATAACGTGGATGCTCTGGAACTGGCCTTCGCCATGGACTCCAACGACGGCAGCCTGAACTACTCCTCGCAGAACGTTAACACTGACAACGAAAACACTTACGGTCTGCGTGCTACCTACAACCTGGACAACCTGAGCCTGACCGCCCAGTTCCAGACCCGTAAAGACGTTGACGACCGTTACGGCCTGATGGGCGTGTACACACTGGGTAAAAACCAGTTTGCACTGTCCTACGAAATGCTGAATGCCGATGCGGCTGACAGCGATCAGGAAGTTGTGTCCATTCAGGCTCTGCACAACCTGTCTGACCACATGTACGTGTACTTTGAAGGCTACCTGTCTGGTGGCGACCAGGTATACGACTTCGTTGACGACAACGGCGTAGCCGGTGTTACCGACGAGAAAACCCTCGCCGCGATTGGTGCGGTATACTACTTCTGATCAGCTAATCCGCTTATCAGGTAGTGTCAAAAGCCGGTGACTCAGGTCACCGGCTTTTGTGTTTCAGGTCCCCCAATAACAGCCCGGAGTGAATCATGGCCATTGAGCTGGAAATCAAACTCACCGTGTCAGAGACAGCCCAGGCCAGAGCCCTTGACTGGCTGGTGCGCCAGCCAGAGGCATCCAAAGGGTCGGCTAAAACCCTGAGTAACCGCTACTACGACACGGCGGATGCGGCCCTCAATCGTGCCAGGGCCGCGCTGCGGGTAAGGCAGGCCGGCGACCGTTATATCCAGACCCTGAAAACCCAGGGCCAGTTTACGGGCGGCGCCCATCGTCGGGAAGAGTGGGAGTGGGAGCTTGCCAGCCCGGAGCTGGACCTGTCGCTGCTGGCCCGGACCCCGCTGGCAGGGCAGGTAGATCTGGCTGCGTTACAGCTGGTTTTCCAGACCAACTTCCAGCGGCAGATCGTCATGCTGACAACCGCTGAAAGCGAGATTGAAGTGGCGCTGGATACCGGCGAAGTGGTCGGTGGTGGCCGTTCCCGGCCGCTGCACGAAGTCGAGTTTGAGCTGAAAACCGGTGAGCCGGATGAGCTGATCCGCTGGGCGAAAGCCCTGGCCGGGCAGGTGCCTGTGTTTCTCAATCTGGTGAGCAAGGCGGAGCAGGGCTATTTTCTGGCCGGCATTTATCAGCCGCAGACGGCTGTTCCGGATCACGCCCTGAGTGTCACCGAATGGCTGCACACACTGAGCCTGAGCTGGCTTACCGGTGCCAGGGTGGAACTGCCAGAACCGGCGCTGCAATCGCTTGCCCGGGCTGCGGAAGCCGCCGGCCTGGGGCCCCAGTGGCCGCTGCTCAAGGCGCATCTGCAGGCCGGCACCACAGCCGCCCGCGTGATAGAGCTGTTCCCGCAGCTGGGGAATATGCAGCTGGCTCTGGTACACCAGGACTGAGCCACTCAGGGGCGCTGGTCCTGAGTTTCTCCAGCCTGCCCCGCCCGCTGATCGTCCAGCGCTTTCTGCTGGTGCATCGAGCGCCACTGCCCGAGAAATTCCCGGTAGCGGTCGAGCGCTTCTTCTACCACGGTAACGTCGGGGGTGTCGGTGGAACGTACCAGCACAATCAGACCTTTCCCCTCGATCTCGTCGCTGGCGACCGGGTGACAGACCACTTCGTTTTCCCGGTCGATGTAGGCCAGGGCGGTACCAATCCCGTGCCGGATCAGAGCGCTGACAATATCGGCCCAGGTCAGACCGTTGACCTCCAGGTCGTAGCGATGCGGGTGGTCGTGTTCGTAATTGAACATGTCTTCCAGCACTTTCTCGGAGCCAGGCGCGACCACCGCTCGCACCATGATCTCCGGATAGGTGCGCACCGGGCGGATAATCGTGCGCACGCCAAGCCCCCGGAACCGGGTCCGGTTATTGTCGCTGACGCACTCCACCGTGGCTCTCGCGGCCAGATTCGACTCCGATAGCCGGTGCGCAATATCAAATGTCAGACTGTCCGAGTAGGCGTCGGCCTCGTCGGCGGCCAGAACAATCACATGCCTTGTACTGCCTGCATGGACGGCCTTGAGCGCCTCGGGATCATTGCCCGCACCGTGGTAATGTACGATGCCGCAATCCCGGAGTTCAGCGGGCAGACCGCCGGGAAACTGCCGGGTAAGGATGATGATGGGAATGGTCTGGTAGCCTGGCACCGCCCGTACCTGGGTGGCAAAGCGCATGAAATACTGCTCGCCACCACTGCGGGGCGTATTGATGATCACGATGTGGTCTTTCATTTTGTATATCCAGCGGCCAGTGATGATTCGCTCACGGCGATAAAACCGGTACTCAATGTAATCGCTGACGATCAAGGTAAGGAGGGTGATACCGCCCATGAACATCAGCAGAACCGTGCTGATACGCCCTGCGGCGGTCACCGGTACGTAGTCACCGTAGCCAACGGTTACCAGCGTTGTCATCGTCAGCCAGACGGCGTTGGTAAAACTGAGCGGCTCGGTTACCCACAGAACAAGGATCTGAACACAAACCAGCCCGCCCAGGGCCATGAAAAGGCGCTTGATCCGGGCCCGGATCAACCCCCCGATGGGTAAATGGGGCTGATAGTGCTCGGGATTCAGCGGCCGGCGGTTAGGTAACATAAGTGGGTTGTCTGTTCAGTCCTGGTGGATTCGTTATACATTACCGGAAATATATCAGAGCGACAGGAATTTGCGTTATGTCTGAGCCTTGGAGTGGGTTGCCGGCAATACTGGCGGAGGAAATGGCAGCGGTATGGCCGGAGGTGTTTCCGGAGGGTGTCCCCGGCTGGCTTACCTCAGAAGCCGGCCTGACAGCGCAGGACATCGCGGAAGCTCTTGCGCGCAGCCCATTCCTGCGCCAGACCCTTGAGCGCTACCCCGACCAGGTCCGCGCGGCGCTGGCGGCCCGGCCACTGGGCCAGCCAACCACGGAAGCATGGATCGGACAACGCTGTCAGGAGTATCTGCAACAGGTTCAGTCCGAGCCAGAACTGCACACCGCCCTGCGCCATTACCGGCGCGAAGTTCAGTTCCGTATTATCTGGCGTGATCTCATGCGCTGGTCCGGCCTGGAGGAAACCATGCTGGCAACCAGTACCTTTGCCGATGTGTCGATTCAGGGCGCGCTGGACTGGCTTTATGCACAGGCCTGCGAAGAATTCGGTACCCCCATGGGGCGCGACCCCGTCACCGGCGCCCGGGCTCCCCAGCATCTGGTGGTCATGGGGATGGGTAAACTCGGCGGCCGGGAACTTAACGTATCGTCCGATATTGATCTGATTTTTGCCTTCCCCGCTCGCGGCGAAACCGAAGGCGGCCGCCGCGCCCTCGATAACCAGCAGTTCTTTATCCGCCTGGGCCAGCGCCTGATCCAGGCGCTGGATCAGTTGACCGCCGATGGCTTTGTGTTCCGGGTAGACATGCGGCTCAGACCCTACGGTCAGAGCGGCGCGTTATCGCTCAGTTTTGCCGCCCTGGAAACCTATTACCAGGACCAGGGCCGGGACTGGGAGCGCTACGCCATGGTGAAAGCGCGCATTGTGGCCGGGGATCAGCGGGCGGGGCAGGTCTTGATGGAGAGCCTTCGACCTTTTGTCTACCGCAAGTATATTGATTTCAGCGCCTTCGAATCCCTGCGCACGATGAAGGATATGATCAGCCGGGAAGTGCGCCGTAAAGGGCTGGAGAACAACATCAAGCTGGGCAGCGGCGGCATTCGCGAGATTGAGTTTGTGGTACAGGCGTTCCAGCTGATCCGCGGCGGTCGGGATCGGGAGCTCCAGCAACGGGAACTGCTGGCGGTACTCCGAGAGCTCGAAGAGCTTGAACTCCTGCCGGCCGAGGTTGTTGGTGAACTCCGTTCGGCCTACGTGTTTCTGCGCAACCTGGAGCACGCGCTGCAAGGCATGGAAGACAAGCAGACACAGATTCTGCCCGACGACACCCTCGCCCGGGCGAGGGTTGCCCGCATCATGGGGTATCCCGACTGGGCAGGCTGTGAGCAGGAACTGGCGCAGCACCGCGCCCGGGTAGCCCGGCACTTTGCCAATATCATCGCCAGCGACGATGACGAAAACGGGGCAGGGAGTGCTGTGAACGACGACTGCCACGAGCTGTGGCTGGCCGAAATGGACGACGAGGCTGCCATTGCCTGGCTGGCGGACAAAGGCTTTGAAAACCCGCAGGAAAGCTATCAGCGGCTGGCGGTCCTGAGAGACAGCCGAACGGTACAGACGCTGCAAACCCAGGGGCGCACGCGCCTTAACCAGTTTATGCCCCTGCTGCTGAACGCCTTGCTGGAGGTGGAGAACCCATCGCAAACACTGGAGCGCGTCTTGCAGCTGGTGGAAGCGATCCTGCGGCGCACGGCCTACATGGTGTTGCTCATGGAAAACCCCGGGGCACTGACCCAGCTGGTGCGCCTGTGCAGCGAGAGCCCGTGGATAGCACGCCTGCTGGCGGAAACACCGTTGCTGCTCGACGAGTTGCTCAATGCCGAGAGCCTGTACAAGCCCCCCGCGAAAGAAGCGCTCAAGGATGACCTGCGCCAGCAGATGCTGCGCATCCCCTACGAAGACCTCGAAGAACAGATGGAAGCGCTGAGGTATTTCAAGAAAGCCCATGTGCTGCGAGTGGCTGCGTCTGAGCTGAAGAGTACGCTGCCGTTAATGAAAGTCAGCGACTACCTGACGTGGATTGCCGAAGTGGTACTGGACCATGTGGTGGATGTGGCATTTTCCAATCTGGTGAGCCGCCACGGCTATCCCCGGCGCCCCGACGGGACAGCCTGCGATACGGATTTTGCCATTATTGGTTACGGCAAGCTCGGGGGCATCGAGCTGGGGTATACCTCAGATCTGGACCTGGTGTTTATCCATGAGGCCGATCCGCAACTGACCACGGATGGCGAAAAGCCGATCGACAACGCCGTGTTCTACACCCGGCTGGGCCAGCGCATCGTCCACATACTGAGCACCCAGACGCCCTCCGGCCAGCTGTACGACGTTGACATGCGATTACGGCCGTCGGGCAATTCGGGGTTGCTGGTCAGCACGATTCAGGCATTCGAAAAATACCAGAAAAACGATGCCTGGACCTGGGAGCATCAGGCCCTGGCCAGAGCCCGGGGCGTAGCGGGGTGCCCGGCTACCCTCCAGCGGTTTGAAAACCTCCGGAAGGAAGTCCTGTGTACACCGAGAGAGAAAACCGCCCTGCGCCAGGAGGTGCTTGAGATGCGGGAAAAAATGCGGACAAGCCTGGGTACTCCGGAGTCACTCCGGAGCGAGGTTTTCCACATCAAGCACGATGCCGGGGGTGTTGTTGATGTGGAGTTCCTGGTGCAATACCTGATGCTGGCGTGGAGTGCCGAACACCCGGAACTCACCCGCTGGAGTGATAATATCCGCCAGCTGGAAGAGCTTGGGCGGGTGGGCGTGCTGGCTGTGGCAGACACCGAAAAACTGAGAGACGTGTTTATCACCCTGCGCTCCACCATCCACCGCCGGGCGTTGCAGAACCTGAACAGCCAGGTTTCCGGCGAGTTGTTCCCGGCCGAGCGTGACTACATCCGGCGGATGTGGGAAAAAGTAATGCTTGATTAGCAAGCTAAGTTTATTTATGGACGGCTTTCCTGCTAGAATGCAGAATCCCCGAAAACCGCTTACTCAGGAGCACTGTAGAAATGTCGATGGCTGATCGCGATGGCCTTATCTGGTTAGATGGTGAAATGGTTCCCTGGCGCGAAGCCAAAACCCACGTCCTCACCCATACGTTGCACTACGGCCTGGGCTGTTTTGAAGGCGTGCGGGCGTACAACACCGCGAATGGCCCGGCAATTTTCCGTCTGAAAGAGCACACCGACCGTCTGTTCAACTCTGCCCACATCCTGAACATGAAAATGCCGTTCAGCAAAGAGCAGGTTAACGAAGCACAGCGGGCGGCGGTTCGTGAAAACAACCTGGACGAAGCCTATCTCCGCCCGATGGTGTTCCTGGGCTCTGAAGGCATGGGCCTGCGGGCAGACAATCTGCAGGTGCACATCATGGTGGCCGCGTGGAGCTGGCCGTCGTACATGTCTCCGGAAGCCAAAGAGCAGGGCATCAAAGTGCGCACCTCGTCCTACACGCGCCACCATGTGAACATCACCATGTGTAAGGCCAAGGCCAACGGCAACTACATCAACTCCATGCTGGCGCTGAACGAAGCCATCTCCGGCGGGGCAGAAGAAGCGCTGCTGCTGGACAACGAAGGCTACGTGGCCGAAGGTTCCGGTGAGAACATCTTTATCGTGCGCAACGGTGAGCTCCACACCCCCGAGCTGACCTCCTGCCTGGCGGGCATCACCCGTGACACCATCATTGAGTTTGCCAGAGAGCTGGGCCTGGTGGTGAAAGAGCGCCGGATCACCCGCGACGAAGTCTACATCGCCGAAGAAGCCTTCTTTACCGGCACGGCCGCCGAAGTGCTGCCGATCCGTGAGCTGGATGGCCGTCAGATTGGCGAAGGCAAACGCGGGCCGATCACTGAAAAACTGCAGAGCATGTACTTTGAGGCTGTGAAAGGAAAACTGTCCCATCACGCCGAGTGGCTGACGCCCGTTAAGGGCTGACCCGACCGGGAACAGGCAGGATAGTGGCCGCCGGGGCTGACAGGTTTCGGCGGCTTTATTATTTGAAATTCATGAGCAGGCAGGACGAAACAATGGCAGACGTAATCAAGGTACCGGTTTCTTTTGGTGAAGTGCTGGACAAGATCACCATTCTGGAGATCAAATCCGAGCGCATCAAAGACGAGGCAAAGGTGAAGAACGTTCGTCTGGAGCTGGAAGAGCTCAGCAAAACCTGGGATGAGGCGGTTGGTGCCAAAGCGGCCGACATCGCCGAATTGAGAGCGCAGCTAAAATCGGTAAACGAGGAGCTGTGGGTGATCGAAGACGATATCCGGGATCAGGAAGCCGATCAGGATTTTGGCCCGCGGTTTATTGAGCTGGCCCGTGCGGTCTATGTCACCAACGACAAGCGGGCGGCTTTGAAGAAAGACATCAACCTGGCCCTGGGCTCACGGTTTGTGGAAGAAAAGTCTTATCAGGATTACACCGCGCGGAAGTAACTCTCGGGCGCCAGGGTTTTCCCAGGCTCTGGCGCTGAGTTTACGCGGAGTTCACTGAAAATATCAGTTGGTAAACCACAACGGCACCAAGCACAATCAGCAGGGTGCGTTTCTGGCGGGTGTAGTCCTCCTGCCTGCGATATTCCCTCCATTCGCGCTTTTTTCGCTTCAGATCGGAAACCAGACGGCGCAGCCAAACCGCAAACCTGAACCCCACAGAGTTTCTTTCAGCCTCGGGAAGGTATCGAATGCCCTCTGGCATGGTGTGCAGAAAGTGGGCGTACTCCATGCGGGTGGAGTGCCTGGCGAACAGCGTGGGCCTGGACAGTTTAAAATCGATAAAGTAGACCTGCCCCTCATGGATCAGAAAATTCTGGGCTTTAGGATCCCCACGGGTATAGCCGAGGGCGTGCAGCCGCTGTAATTCGTGAGCAACACATTCCGCATCACCGGCCGTGGCAGGCTGGCCGTCCTGGAACTGATACAGGAAAAAGCTCTCAGTCACCACGCCGCCTTCCCGCAGCTCCGCCGCCAGCACCGGCCTGGGGCAATGGAAGCCAAGCGCTTCAAGCCTGGTGTGGCTGTCGAACACTCGCAGGGCTTCGCCATCCCGAAAGCGTGTCATGGCACGTTCCCATCGGCGCTTGTTGCGTTTTCGGGGCTCTTTGAGAATCAGCCCGTCCACCGACGACGAGTTCACTCTCGCCACGTAGTTGTGGGGGTTGTTCTTGAGTTCATCGACAACTTCAAGGTTGCGGTCCAGGCAGTCGTCCACCAACGACATGGCAACTGATTTTGGCAACGCGCTTTTGACTCTGTAATTGCGGTAGAAGAAAAAGGTGGACATGAGGTTGCACCCATTAAATTGCAGGCTGGCTACAACAGTATGACAGCGTAGCGAAAAAGTTCAAAATGCGAACTTCTTCACAATTTTTGAAGGACGGGCCTCAACCCCGGCCCGCCGCGCGCACGCTCTGCCACTTGTCGAGCATGGCGCAGGCCTCGCTCACCGCAATCAGCTCCATTGCACCCTCAAACTCTGCTTTGGCACCCCAGCGAGCGTCATCCACGGTTTTTCCGGTGAATGCTCTGAGTGCCTCGGGGTATTTGTTTACACACCACGCCAGCGAGCTATAGGGTCCGGAACGGTGGGGGTTGCTCGCGGCAAACAAGCCAAGCACATCCGTGCCAACCGCACTGGCAATATGGGCCGGACCGGTGTCGGGGGCAACCACCAGGTCGGCATGCGTCATTAGCGCGGTGAGCTGTTTCAGCGTGTCTTTGCCACAGATGTTGTGGGCTTTGTGCGTCATTGCACGTTCAATGGCTGCACAGTAGTCAGTTTCGAAAGAAGCAGGGCTGCCAACCAGAATCACATTCATGCCATGGGCCTCGATGGCATGGTCTGCCAGCTTTGCGTATCGGTCGGCGGGCCAGTTTCGTAAAGTATGGCTGGCACAGGGGCTGATGATCAGGTTGCTTCGGTCACGTGCGAGGTGTGCCCGGGCAAACTCATGGTCCGATGCAGAAAGCGGAATATTCCAGAGGGGCGGTGCAGGCTTCAGCCCCAGTGGTTCCAGAAAGCTGGCCAGGCAGTCACGTACGTGTTGTCGGGCTGCAGGTTGTATACGTCGGTTGATGAACAGGCTGTGAAGGTCTTTGCTGCGAGCTTTGTCGTATCCCACTTTTACTTTTGCGGGGATACAGGCCGCGGCAAGGTTGGCCCGGAAGGCGACCTGCATGTGCAGGAGGGCATCAAACTTTCGCCCCTTCATTTGCCGGCGCAGCTCTGTGTAACCCCGGCGCCCGGCTTTTTTATCGAAGACGATGAACTCAACACCCGGCAGATCACCGATGAGCTTCGCCTCGATCTTGCCGATTACCCAGGTGATCCGGATGCCCGGGAGTTGTTCCTGAAGGCTCAGCACCACCGGGATAACATGGGTGACATCGCCAATAGCTGAAAGACGTAAAATGCAGACTGATTTGATCAAGGGTATCGCCACTGAAGTTAAACCGGTGAACCTGTATAGTGCCAACTGCGCTGAGGTTGGTAAACTTGCACCATTGTACCCAAGTGCCGCGACAAGGTCTCAGGCCTTGCCAGCGTTTAATTGTTCCGGAAAATTGGCAGGTATTTTTGGAATCGACTTCAGAAGTTCATCTCGCCGACGGGCGCCGGCACATGCTTGTTCCTGCAGCGTATCAGGCAGACCTGAGTGCCGACTGGTTTAACCCCGGCTGGTGGGGCATGAATGCCGAACCTGTTACCGCGGGCGGCCGGGGTAGTGCCTGGTTTGTGCGCTCGCCTCTGGGGGGAGCCGTGCTCCGGCAATACCGGCGTGGTGGTCTTGTCGCCAGATTATCGCAGAGCAGCTATTTCTTTACAGGCTATGAAAACTCCCGCTCGTTCGCAGAGTTTCGTCTGTTGCAGGCTCTTCGGGCCAGAGGACTTCCGGTGCCAGAGCCACTGGCAGCCCTGGTGGAGCGGAAAAGCCTGGTGAGCTACCAGGCCTGGATTCTCCTGCGCCGGTTAGTGGGTACACAACCACTGCCTGAGGCTTCCAATGTTGCGGACCCTGAACTCTGGGGGCGGGTTGGCGGGATTATCCGGCGGTTCCACGATGCCGGGCTGAACCATGTCGATCTGAATTGCGACAATATTCTGGTGGCGTCTGATGAAATCTACCTGATCGATTTCGACAGGTGTGAGCTGAGGGCAAACGCGCCTGCCGCCGCCAGCTGGAAGATTGCCAACCTTAACCGGCTGAGGCGCTCGGTTGAAAAGCGCTGCCAGTCGCTGGACAGTAGAGCCCGTGAGCGTGTCTGGCGTGCGTTGCAAGACGGCTACCAGCGCTAGTTGCCCGCTTTCTTTCGCTGCTTGCGGGCGTGGCGCTTAAGCCAATAGCGGAGGCTGGAGCGGACGATGCGGTGCTGCACCGTTGAGAATGCAGCTTCCCGGAGATAATGCTGCATGAAAGACTGAAATTGCTGTGCCGACAGGCCGCCTTCGATGCTCAGCCTTGCCAGCTCTTTTCCGACATTGACCAGCATGAGGGGTGTGAAGCCATTGAATACCCGGGCCCGGCCCAGGTCAATGAAACCCAGCTCACCTGTTGTCTGGTCAAGTCTGATAAAGTTTTCCTGCTGAGGATCAAGGGTTACCACCATACGCTTGTGAAACGCTGACAGGAGCTGCGCCAGGCGCTGCATGTCTTCTGTCGGGGCCCATTGCACCGGAGCCCCCGCCAACAGGGTTCTCAGGTGAAGAACGCTTGTGGTTCCGGGCTGGTGAACAACGCTCACAAACCCCAGAGACCTAGGAACAGGGAGGCCCGACAGCCTGGCCAGTGCGGTATGTTCGCGATGCCAGACTTTGCGATAGTCTTTGCGGCCAGGAAAGTGTGAGTACCTCTTGAGTACGTAACCATTGGACGTCAGGAAGACTTCTCTGAGCGTGTTATGGATCCAGCGCTCTTTTACTCGCACGGCCGCACTCAGGGGAGCCTGTTCGCTGATGACCTTGTGGCGATCCAGGAAGGCAACTTCATCCGGATGCCAGCCGGGCGGGCTGTATTTGGCTCTTGTCATGCTATTCTAGGCTCTTTATTCCAGCAGCGCTGAGGTGCTGCTTAACCGTTAATTATGTTGAGTTTAATGGAACCCAAAGCGCTAATCATCACCGATCGCTCGGATCTTGCCGAAACCCGGCTGATTATTGGAATGGCCAAAGCGGGCCTGTCTCTGACGCTCATCGCCAACGAAACCGGGAGGAATTACGGCGATTTTGTCGCAGAAGGGGTGGATGTAAGGCCCCTGAAACTGGAGGGCCGGTTTGATGCCGCCGGCACGGCCGCCATTCGCGAGGTGCTGGACTCCGCGAACTTCACGGTAATTTACGCCTTCAACCCCAGAGCCCTTGCATGCGCTTTGCGGGCGAGCCGTGGCCGAAAGGTGAAGATAATCGCCTACCGGGGTGTGATCGGAAACATCGGGATCTGGAAGCCGGAGTCGTGGAATACCTTCCTGCATCCCAGGCTGGATCGAATTGTCTGTGTGTCTCAGGCGGTTCAGCGTTACATCGAATCCGTCAGCAGGTGGCCGCTTACCCGGGCAACCGGCAAGGCGGTGACCATCTATAAAGGGCATGACCTGTCCTGGTATGACGTCCCTCCGGCAGATCTGACCACGTTTGGTTTTCCTGAGGGGGCGTTTGTGGTCAGTTGCATTGGCAGAGACCGGCCAGGCAAAGGCTTTTCTACCCTGATCAGCGCCATGGAGTTTGTTCCTGATGAGTGCCCCCTTTATTTGCTTCTGGTGGGTGATCTGGAAAAGAACGAAGCTCTGGTGCGTCAGGTAAAAGCGAGCCGCCACAGCGACAGAATCCGCTTTGCAGGCTACCGCAACGATGCGCCTCAGGTTGCCGGAGCCAGTGACGCGCTGGTGCTCCCGTCAGAAAGTGAAGGGCTGCCCAGAGTGGTGATCGAAGCGATGGCCTACCGCAGGCCGGTGGTGGTGACCGAAGCGGGTGGCATGCCAGAACTGGTAACGGATGGTGTCGAAGGGTATGTCGTGCCTGTGCGGGACCCCAAAGCGCTGGCGGAAGCCCTGATCCGGCTGGCGGATAACCGGGTGGCGGCGACGGCGATGGGAGACCGGGGCCGCAGGCGCATCGAAACCGATTTTTCTATCCAGGTAACGGTAAACAGGACCATTGGCCTGATCCGGCAACTCACCAGCGAGCTTGGGGAATGAGACGTTATCTTTTCTTTGTAAACCAGTCGTACTCCTACTCAATACTTCGGCCGCTTCAGGATGAGATTCGAAAGCGTGGCGATCAGGCCGCCTGGTTTATTGCGGGATGCAGCGCCAGCCCGCTACTGCCCACTGAGCAGCGCCTGACCTCGGTTGCCGAGGTTAAGAAATTTCAGCCAGACGCGGTTTTTGCCCCGGGTGACTGGGTGCCGCCGTCGTTTCCCGGGCTCAAGGTCAAAGTCTTCCACGGCTTTCCGATTAACAAGCGGGGCATGGACCCGGCACGGCAATCTCACTACCGGATCCGGGGGTGGTTTGATCTGTACTGCACCATGGCGGATGTTGATACGGAGCAGTTTGGCCTGAAAGCAAAGGCGCATCCGCACTTTGTGGTTCGGAAAACCGGTTGGCCGAAACTCGACAGCATCATCAGGCCGGCGACGGTGTTCTCCAAAGAGGCGTTATTTAATGATACCGGGTTGCCGGTTGTTTTTTACGCGTCGACGTTCACCCGTAGCGTTTCCTCTGCGCCTCACCTTGTTGACACGCTCAGACGGCTGCGGGATTCCGGTCACTGGAATCTGATCATCACACTGCACCCGAAAATGCCCGAGGACATTACAGCGCAATATCGGGCGCTGGCCGGAGACCGCTGCCGGTTTCTGGAGAGTACCGAGGATTTTGTGCCTTATATGCGGGCGGTTGATGTCATGCTGTGTGATACCTCGTCCATCATGTACGAGTTTATGGCGCTGGATACGCCTGTGGTCACCTTCCGGACGAAGACGCCAGGGTCTCATGTGATCGATGTTGAAAAGCCCGAAGATGTTGAGCCTGCGCTGACCCGGGCTTTACAGCGCCCGCCCGCGCTCCTCGAGAGTATCAGGGAGTACTTTTCCGGCCTTCATTATTACCGGGACGGCCTCTCATCGGCCCGGGTGCTGGATGCGGTGGAGGGCCTGATGGATAATCCGCCAGAGCGGGCGAAAAAACCCTTCAACCCCCTGCGCCGTATCAAGCTGTGGCAGAAATTTCGGTCAGAACTGAAGAAACAGTCGGCACTTGACGGGCAGCGAGACTAGACAGGGCCTGCCCGTTCAGGAGTGAGCCGGAAACTGGCGTGATTTTTAGTTCTCTGGTTTGCGGACCCGCGACCGTAACCTTCGGGCCAGCCGCTTTCGGCCAGCGTTTTTCCAGTGAGCCCGAACTGCAACAAGGTAACGCAGCTGCTCCTTCGGGTCTGAAAGCGATGGGTGCTCGGTGGCCCAGGGTATCGCGTTGAGGACTTTCAGGAAATCGTCCCGGTAAGGGTGAAAACAGTAGCGCAGCCATGGCTTTTTCTTGCCCGTAAAGTGAATGATCGCGGGCCAGGCAGCCGCTTCTTCCAGCTCTGCTTTGGTATAGCCGCTGCCTTCGCTGTACTTTCGTAAAATTTTATAAAGGTTGGCCTGTGAGTTCCAGCGCGGGTGCAGGCGTTTCCATTTGCCCATAAAAACGGCATTAAGGCTGCATTGATCAACGTACTGGAGTTTGTGGGCGTTCTCGGCAGCATACTCGGCAACTTGCCAGTGAATGCCCTCGTCTCGCCACTGCTTGAGGTCCATCAGCAAAACGCCGGAATTGAAATAGTCGTGCCGGGGGATTCCGATGGTCGTGCATGCGGATCGCGACAGATCCTCCACGGCGGCAACGGCGAAGCCTTCCAGATCGGTATCCCAGAGTGAGCAAATGTCATCGCCAACAAAAAGGTCTGAGTCCAGGTATATTATTTTCTCAAGTGCTTCTGGCAGGTATTCGCCCAGCAGTATCCGCTGATACACCGCCTGGCCAAACCTGTGGACTGGTAAGCCCTCAAAGGTTTTGTTGGTGGCCTGGATAATCGTCAGGCCAGATTGGTACCGTGATATTTCTTCCTGCATTAAATTCTGGGTGGCCGGGGTTATGTTGTTGGCGATCAGATAGAACGCCAGACGACGAGGCTGTGCTGTGCTCTTAAGGATGGAGAGCATGACCGCGGTTGCATAAGCTGCGTAGTTCTCATCGCAGCAAAGAGCAATATGGACTTGGTTTTCGGTGTTCATGGCTTCCTTCGCAGAAAAAAGGGTGTGTAGCGGGCCTGTGCTATGGGGGCCGATGAAAAGGTCAATGAAATAAGGCCGGCACACACGATAGTGAACGCATATTTCCCGGTAGAGAAAAGCATATAGGATTCGAAGCTGTTGACGATTATCCAATAGATAAAGAACGAGATCCCGAACAGGAACGTGCTTAAGGGCAGGACCTTAGCCTTGTAGGCTTTTATAAGGTGCAGTATCAGCCAGCCCAGAAGCGCAAGGTAGAGAGCCAGCCCGAATATTCCGTATTGTGCAGTGATGTCCAGGTAGGTGTTATGCAAGTGCCCGAACTGAGACTTCATTGCCGGAGGCAGGGCGTCAGACTCCTGCATTATGAGTTTGCTGCCATCGGGGCCCCAGCCAAACCAGGGCTTCTGGGCGATAAAAGGCAGCGCGAAGTACCATGACCGTAGACGGATGCCGGTGCTGTCCAGAGGCATGCTTTCGACCTTTCCCTGCAAAGCAAGCAGGAAGGAGCCGCTTTCCTTATCGATTCGGTGGCTGAGATTGGAATTTACTGCGACCAGTACGGTGCCGACAATAATGGCAGTCATCAGGGGGATAACCAGCCACGATGATGCTGAGGCGTTCTTGTTCTTCCGGGAGAGCCAGAGATACAGCACAACAACGGAGGCGGAGGCAACGGCAACACCGAGCCAGACGCCGCGTGTTTGTGTCGCATACAGCAAAGCGATGGCCGCCAGGGTCGTACAGGAGGCGACACCCGCCAGCGTTTTGCGACCGGCGCTGGCTGTAGAGCTGTGAATGAATAAAGCGAGACTGCCAAGAAGCAGTATGCCGGACAGCATGGCTGCATGCTGGGCATTCATTGTGCCGATGTCGATGCGCTGGTTATCGAGGGCGAGCCGGAGCTCCTGGATACCGAGCCCGGTGGTCCAGGGCATCAGGAAAAAGCCGATGGCGGCCGCTGCCCAAAGCACTGGTGTACCCAGGGGTTTCCGGCCAAGCCAGAGTGCAAACACCAGGAACAGAAACCACTTGGCCAAAACATCGACCCGGGGAGAAGACTCAGGTTCAAAGCCATATTCCCTCGCACCAAAAGAGGCTGCCCATCCGGTGGTCTGTACGAGAATGCTGACACCCAGCAACACGAAAGGCGTGAACAGAGCCGGGTTACGCACACCGAGTGCCAAACCGATGATGGTCGCAATCAGGAGGCCGGCCTCAGCAAGTTTTCCGACATCCGGAAACGCAAGTTCAGAGAATGCATAAATAATGCAGCACGCAAGTGCAAACCACATGAGTGGTTTGCAGAAGTCATTTGCGCGAGAGTTTAAGGCTGAGGGAGTGTGTCCGGGCATTGATGCCGATGCTCTTTAGTTGCTATGGGTGTGCTGAGTACGGGTAAGGGTCCATAACCCGGCATACTTGTTAAAGGAGCCCTGCGCGTAGGTTACCGCCACCAGAAAACCGACTGAACCGTCCAGAAAACCGCCGCGGATAACGTACACCTGTACAAACGTCAGCAGGCCCCGAAAGGCAGGGTACAGAAGCGTTCGTGTTTTCTTGCCCCGGCGGAACTTTTCCCGGGAGCCAAGCCAGGCGTATGTTGCACTTTTTTCCAGTGCATGGCCGAAGTTCCGGTGGGTATAGTGGGTTAGCCTGCCCCTGAGGGTTCGCGTTGTCCGACCGTCGGGTATCAGGATCTTTTCATGAACCAGAGCGTCCGAGAAGCGGACACCGGCGCGGCGGAACAGCCGCAGAGGGGCCCGGCCACTGCGGCCAAAATCCAGCCTGGTGCCATACAGCGTCACGGCCCAGGGCAGTTTGTAGGCATCGGCATCGGGCTCTGCCAGGGTATGGTTTATTTCGCGAGCCAGTTGGGGGGTAATCCGCTCATCCGCATCAATAGACAGCACCCAGTCGCCGGTGGCCTTTTCCAGGGCCCGTTGTTTCTGTACGCCAAACCCGGGCCAGTCGGTAACTTCCACAATGTCTGCATATTGCCGGGCAATCTCCACCGTGCGGTCGGTGCTGCCACTGTCCAGGACGATGATTTCATCGGCCACCTGCCGGGCTGACTGCAGGCAGTCTGCGATGTGGTCTTCCTCGTTCTTGGTGATGATGGTGGCGGATACTTTTACGCGACGATGGCGGGTGTAAGAGGCGCTTAATTCGTTAAACAGCGCGGCGGCCACGGCGGCAATGCTCACCAGATAAAAGGTCAGGAACAGGCTCCGGTCGAAGGTGGTTTCGGTCAGGCCAAAAATCAGGTAACCGGCCGGGATCATCGCGCCCGCGATACCCAGGCTGCGTATGGCCGGTGAGTTCCTTTTGCTGCCCTGGCGGATAAGCGCTGCAAAGGGGATTATGATGAGCAAGGCCCAGCTCAGCACACCGAGCAGGCCTTTGTTGGCCGCGGCATGGATGGCATCGCTGTGGGCGTGATCTGCACAGCACTCACGAAAAGCCGGGGACGTGTTGGTGAGTGCCGCCCGATGATAGCCGGCAAGCCCGGCGCCCAGAACCGGTTGTTCTCTGAACAGCCCGTACGCTGTGTCCCAGGCTTCAAGGCGCAGTTCGATACTGTTATCGGACTTGCCCAGCAGCAACCCGTCTACCGTGTTGGTGAACCGGTCGCTGGTAGCGATCGCCACTACCCCCAGCATGATGAGAATGGCAAAGGCGGGGAGCCGTGCGGGTTTTGGTGCCAGCATCACTGCCAGCAACAGCAGCACGGGCAGAGCCAGAAGGTTGCTGCGTGTCTGGCTGAGCAAGGCAACCGCGAGAGCACTGGCGGCAAGCAGGATAAGGATCGTGGCGGGCAGATAGCGTTTTTCGCTCAGAAAAAAGAGGGCAGACGCTATGCCAAGCAAGGCACACAGCAAGGCCAGGTTGCCAAACTGTATGGGATTGATCCCGGCTCCAAAGCGTTGCAGGAGGAACGTATCCGGCGCAAGCGGGCTGGTGAGCAGGTAACAGGCGAAAAGGGCAACGATCACCGCACAACAGACCCCGAAGATGGTGAATACGTGCCTGGCCCGAAGATCGGAGGCGGTCAGGGCGATGACCAGGGGCCAGAAAAGCAGGAACCGGGCATGGGTGCCCAGGGTTTTGCCGCCCTCATAGGAAAATCCTTCGATTGCCCAGCTTATTGCGCTGGTCAGTACAAAGAACCAGAACGCAAAATGAATCAGCCGGAGTTCTTTGGGGGTATCCCAGCCCTGGTCTGCCAGCGCTTTTGTTTTGATCAGGTAGCCGCCAAGAACAGCCAGTAACGCCGTGGTCGCAGCCAGCAGGCCGGACGAGGCAAGAGCGCCTGCCAACCCAAGGCACAGAAGGGCCAGAGTAGTCGTTTGACGATTGATCATGCTTAGCAGGTCCGGTCCGGGTAGTAGGGATTGATTTCTCCGGGCGGCCGGTGCCGCAGCCGCTTGTACTCCCACTGATACTGAGCAGGTGCCATACGTACAACTTTCTCTACTGACCGGTTGAGGGCGGTGGCTGCAACCACCGGGTTGGCATCGTCATTGCCGGGTACGGCCTCTTCGACAACAATCCGGAAGCCCTGTCCGCCCGGCAGGCGCTCCGCAAAGGTGACCAGCACATTGGCGCCGGTTTTCTGCATGAGCTTGTTCACCAGGGTCATGGTACGGACTTCCATCCCGAAGAAGGGTGCGTAAGCGTTGGTTTTACCTCGTGGCGACTGGTCCGGCAGGATACCCGCCACACCGCCTTCCCTGAGGATGTTCATCAATCGCAGCAGGCCTTTTCGGTCACCGCGCACCAGTTCCGAGCCGAGGCGGCCGCGCACGCGGATCATGTAGTCCTCAAATTCCTTGATATGGGGCGGGCTGTAGAGCGCGGCCATTTTATAGCGGGATGAGAAAAACAGGCCGGTCAGCTCCCAGTTGCCCAGGTGTGGCGCCAGCAGTATCAGGCCTTTGCCCGTGGCCAGAGCCTGTTCGACCAGTTCCAGCCCCCGGGTTTCACGGATAAGCCCGAAGCACTTGTCCACCGGCCACTCCCACATCAGGGGGATTTCCATCGCGGTCATGCCGGTATGAGCCATGGACGCTCTGGAGAGCGTGCGTTGTTCCGCGGCAGAAAGCTCGGGCAGGCAGATTCGCAAATTGACGTCGGTGGTCTTCCGGGACCGGCCATTCAGGTGCCAGGAAAGCAGTCCGGCCCACCGGCCTATCCACTGGGCCATCTTTAAAGGCATGGCTCCGGCAATGCGCAGCAACCCCGCAATCAGAAAATACTTGAACCTGCTCATGACCGGCCGTAAACGTCCTCGTAGCGTACAATGTCATCCTCGCCCAGGTAGGAGCCGGATTGTACCTCAATAAGTTCCAGATCAATCACGCCGGGGTTTTCCAGGGAGTGAATCTGGCCAACCGGAATGTAGGTGGACTGGTTCTCGGTCACCAGATAGGTTTTCTCGCCGTTGGTCACCTTCGCGGTGCCGCTGACGACAATCCAGTGCTCGGCACGGTGGTGATGCATCTGTACCGACAGTTTGGCACCGGGTTTCACGGTAATCCGCTTGACCTGATAGCGGCTGCCGTTATCGATGGAATCGTACACGCCCCAGGGGCGGTACACTTCCCGGTGGTTCATGTGTTCGTGCCGGCCATCGTCCTTGATGGTTTCCACCACCTTTTTGACGTCCTGAACCTGGTCTTTGTGGGCCACCAGCAGGGCGTCTTTGGTCTCAATGATCACCAGGTCTTTCACGCCCACCGTTGCAACCAGGCGGTTGTCTGCCCGTACCAGCGTGCTCTCGGTATTGTGGGCAATCACGTCGCCGGAGAAACAGTTACCGCTGGCGTCTTTCTCGCTCACTTCCCACAACGCAGACCAGGAGCCGATATCGCTCCAGCCCGCATCCAGCGCCACTACCGCTGCGTTGTCGGTTTTCTCCATCACGGCATAATCGATGGAGTCTTCCGGGCATTCGGCAAACACGCTTTCACTGACCCGGATAAAGTGCAGGTCTTCGCTGGTGTTGTCCAGGGCGGCCTGGCACACCGCGAGGATGTCCGGACGGTGTTTCTGCAGGGCCTGAAGGTAAGCACGGGCGCCAAACATGAACATGCCGCTGTTCCAGAGGTAATCACCGGACGCCAAGTAGGTTTCTGCCGTTTGCTGGTCGGGCTTTTCCACAAACCGGCTCACGCTGAAGCTGTTTTCGCCAAGTTCTGGCCCCTGCTGTATATAGCCGTAACCGGTTTCGGCATGGCCGGGCACAATGCCAAAGGTCACCAGTTTGCCCTGTCGGGCCAGCGGGGTGGCGGTCTGGATACCTTTCTGGAATGCGGCGATGTCTTTGATCAGGTGATCGGCTGCCAGCACAAGCATCAGCGGGTCCTGGCTCTGATCGACATCCTTCACCAGCTGCAGGGCGGCCAGGGCAATGGCGGGCGCGGTGTTGCGGCCGCAGGGCTCCAGGATGATGCGCGCATCCCGGTAGCCAGACACGCGCATCTGCTCGGCCGCCAGAAAACGATGGTCTTCGTTACAGATCAGGAGCGGGTCGGCCGCTTCCATGCCATCCAGCCGGGCCACCGTGAGTTGCAGCATAGACAGGCGGCTGTCTGTCAGTTTCAGGAACTGCTTCGGGTTCAGTTGCCTGGACAGCGGCCAAAGGCGGGAGCCGGTGCCTCCGGCCATGATGACGGGGTGAATCATGTGCGCACTCCGGTTTGTGAAAGGTGCGGGTTATGCCAATAAAAGTGATCGATATCTTACCATGGGCCGGCCAGGGTTTTATCTTAAGCGCTGGAAATCTTCCCAGGAAAAACCCTGACTATCCTGTTCCCAGGCCAGTCTGGTATGGAACCGGCTAATTTTTCTGGCGATGTAGCGATCGCTCCAGCCAGGGACCGGCGCCAGCGCCTGGGGAATGGCCGGTGCACCCAGTCCGTCCACCAGCAACAGTTCCGGTTGCCCTGACCGGTCTGTGAGCACCAGATTATGGGGCAGCAGATTGCGGGTAAGAATCCGGGTCTGCATCAGCCAGGTTTCAAACCGCCGGATCGCGCCCTGCAGTTCCGGTGTTAACGTTCGGTTGCGGATGAGTGACTCCAGTGTCGGGGCCACGGAGCCGTCCGCGCAGCGAATCAGCTCGCTCTCGTTAGCCGGGCCCAGTGTGGTGTTAACGCGGCCGTAAAACCGGGGCAGGTGAGACCACAGGAGCCGTTCGTTGCCTGTGCTCAGCAACTGGCGGACAGCCGGTTGCGAATGGGCTTTCAGTTCCTGGGTGTTGTCGTTCAGGCGGGCGCTGCCGAGCAACCGTTTTAATGGCGTTTGCCGGCGGTAGCGGGCCTCGATGTTCTCCGGCCGGATCACTTTCAGGCAGCGGTCAGGGTCGTCCGGGTGCCGGAAGCAGCAGCGGTTGCCACCCTGAGCAAACGGCTTGCAGTTGTTGAGGTTAAGTAAGGCCATACGCATGCAACTTTGCTGACTCGGTGTGGGTATCAGTCCTGATAGGCGGCCACCACAGCGCGGGCCATGGCGTGGGCGGTCAGGTGTGTGCTGGCATAGCGGAAAAGCGCTTGCTGGCTCTGTCTCAGGCCATCGATATCCCCGATAGCTCCGGCTATGAGTTCCGAGATCGCATCGGTACTGGTGTCGGGCGCAAGAGCCGATGCCGGGAGCAGTTCCCGGCAGCCGGACACCGGGGTTGAGATCACCGGGCAGCCAGCCAGAAGCGCTTCCACCAGAATGTAGGGGAAGCCCTCGCGCTCAGAACTGATGACCAGCAGGTCGGCGTTGCGAAGAATGCGCCCGACCTCTGGATGGAAGCCCGCGAGTGTGACACAGCGGGTGAGATCGAGGGCGTTTACCAGTTCGTCCAGCTGGCCTTTGAGTGTGCCATCGCCAAAGATCGTCAGATGAGCCCCGGGACTATGCTTGCAGGCTTCGCCCCAGGCTTCGGTGAGTTTGTCAAAACCCTTGACCGGCTCAAGCCGCCCGGCCGCCACAACCTTCACCGAGCCTTTCAGCGGAAACCTTGCCGGGCTCTGCTCCGGGGGCCTTGTGCCATTGTAGACCAGGTACTTTCCGGGGTGCTGTACCTGATCGTAGATTGTCTGGCTCACCGCAATGAGTTTGTCGAGTGCCGCAAACGGGCGGGTACTGGATTTGGTGCCGTGAAGGGTGCCCACGGTCTGCCAGTCAGATTGTTGGGTGACGGCGGCCAGGGTGGCGGCCTTGTTGCCATGAGCGTGAACAATGTCAGGGCCGATCTGCTGCAGGGTGCGCCGGACTTTCCAGCGAAGCCACGGGTTTCTCCGTCCCAGCGCCATCGGGCAGGGATGAAAACACACCGGTGCAGGGAACTTGTCCTGATAATTGCGGTGGGCCAGAACATGGACTCTGTGCCCCAGCCCGGTCAGTTCCTGCGCCAGCTCGGCGCAGTGTTTTTCCATACCGCCCCAGCCGCGCCCCGGGGTGGCCAGCAGCAGAACAATGTTCATTGCCGGCGCTCCTGCAGGGCCTGCCCATAAACCTCCAGGGTGGATGCGGTCTGTGCCTGCAACAGAAACCGCTCCGGCAGCACAATCTCCGGCCGTGGCTGACTCAGCAACCCGAGCACCACAGTGGCAAAGGCTCCGGTATCATCCGGCGTTACCAGCCCCTCCCGGAAGCAGGCCTGCAACGTTTCGGCCGCGCCGCCCCGGTTATAGCCGGCCACCGGCGCGCCGGAAGCCAGGGCTTCGGTCACCGTGCGGCCGAAGGGCTCCGGCTTCGTTGACATATGGCAGACCACGTCAGCCAGCAGGTAGAGGTTGGCCATGTCGTTACGCTGCCCCAGAAAGGTGATCCTGTCCGTAAGGCCCAGCCGGTGGCGCTCTTTTTCCAGTTCCTGCAGAAAGCGCTCTTTACCCGGCTCTGCACCGCCCACGATGATGCCGTGGCAGTCCGGGCGCTGGCGGGTAATGCGGGCCATGGCTTCCAGAAAGTCGAGCTGACCTTTCCAGCGTGAAATCCGCCCCGGCATCATGATGATCTTCTTCCCCCTGAGCTGGGGGTAGCGGGCCAGCAGTGCCTCGTGCCACTGGGTGTTCAGGCTGCGGCTGCGAAACGTGTTGATGTCCACGCCCCGCTGAATCACGGTCAGTTTGTGTTCAGGTACTTCAAAGTGCTCCAGCACATACTCCCGTACGCAATTGGATACCGCGATCACCTGGTCGGCCCGGGCCATGATGGCGCTGTACGGGTTTACGGAATACATGCCGTGGAAGGTGGAGACAATGGCGGGCCGGTTATGCACGGGCAGGGTTTTCAGGGCCAGGTGAATAATCCATGCCGGCATCCGGGACCGGACATGCACGATATCCGGTTTCAGTTCCTGCAGCAGGGTACGCATGGGCAGGATCTGCCCGAACGAGGCGGGGTTTTTCCGGTGAATGGGCATGTGGATGTGGGTGGAGCCCTGCCCGCGTACCTGCTCTGCCATGGGGCCGCCGTTGGAGACCACGTAGGATTGGTGTCCCTGTTTGATCAGTTCAGCCGCAAACTCCACGGTTCCCCGTTCTACGCCCCCGCTGTAAAGCGCGGGCAAAGCCTGCAGGATTTTCATGGTCGATGCTCCTTATCGAGAGGTCTGGCAAGCTGCGCTGGAAACCGTTCCAGTAACCAGCGCGCGGCCCGGTCCGCTTCCCAGAGCGGTTCCCGTGCCGGCTCCGAAGCGCCCATAATGCCGGCCTGATCGCGCCAGTGCCCCACCAGGCCGCGGTTTGCGAGCCGGGTGATGCCGCCGGCCACCCGGCTGCCCGCCCGGGCCGGCAGGCTGAAAACACCGGTAGGCACACCGGAGGTGACGGCTTCCGCCACCATGCTGGCGCTGTCGGGGGTTACCCACACCACCCGGGCGGCGGCCAGTTGCAGGCTGAGCCAGCGGCTGTGGGTTTGCGAATGCTGAACAACCCGGACGTTTGCACTGGCGAGCCCGGCGAGCCGGGCAGAGAGCTGCGGCGGTGTGCGCCGGGAATCGCTGATGGTCCAGGCCCACTGCGGGTAGCGGGCGATCAGGCTGGTAAGCTGGCTGAATATGGCGTTGTTGTCCCAGTCAAAATGGCGGGACGGCCCTCCAACCAGAACCAGTGCCTGCCGTTGTGCGGTGACTCTGGCCACCGGGACCACGGTGTTCAGGGTGCCTTCGGTGACCAGTACCCGATGTGACGGTTTTATCAGGTCGTGAGCCGGGATGATAGCGGCGTCTACCCAGGCAAGCGGAAAAGCAGGCTTCATTAATACCACGGTTCTGGCCCCGGGCGTTTTACGCAGGGCCAGTAACAGCCGGTGGGTGCCAGACCCGGCGGCAATGATCAGGTCCGGTGCCGGTAACTCTGCCGGCAGAGCCGGCGCGCGACCCAGAATCGCCCGCCACACCGGCAGGGGGTGCCCGGCGGCGTCAATCCAGAACAACCGGGCACCGGTATGGGCATGCAATCGCGCCGCGAGCCCTTCCAGCTGGTTACGGTGGCCCGGTTTGTTGTCGGTGATCAGCCACAGGGACGGGGTTGCGTGTTGCTCGGTCAAGCGTGTCTCATCGTTTGTTTTTGCGCCCGTAAAAACCCGGGTCGTCTTTATCCGGCCGGGTTTTGAAGCGCCGGTGCATCCACAGGTACTGATCCGGCGCCTTGCGGATCTCTCCTTCGATAATGGCGTTCACCCGTGTGGCATCTGCGAGATCATCACCGGTGGGGAAGTCCTCCAGTGCCGGCTGAAAGTAAATGTCGTAGCCGGGTTTGCCGTCTCGGCGGAAGTGGCTGAACGGCACCACCTTGCACTGGCTCCGCTCGACAATCCGGGGCGTGGCGGTAATGCTCCCGGCAGGAATGCCGAAGAACGGAGCGAAGACAATATCCTTGCGCCCGTAATCCTGATCGGTTGCGTACCACACCGTGTGGTTCTGCTTAAGGCACTTGAAAAGCCCCCGCAGGTCCCGGGCCCCGAGAACGGTTCCATAACGACGGCCGCGCGCTCTGGTCATGACCGCATTCATCAGCGGGTTGTTGTGATCCCGCTGCATCACGTCTGCCTTGATGTACTGGGTAATCAGGCTGCCGCCCAGGTCGAGCGTGCTGTAATGGCCGCCGAGCAGCAGCACGCCCTTGCCATGTTCCAAGGCCTTTTCCAGATGCTCCAGCCCGTGTACGCGGGTCATGCCGGTGAGCCTGGCCGGGTTCCGGAACCAGGCAATGCCCAGTTCCATCACGCCAATGCCGTTGGCAATAAAGGCGTTGCGCACCAGCGCCTGCCGTTGTCGCTCGTCAAGCTCAGGAAAGCACAGGCGGAGGTTGGTCTCGGTAATGTGCCGGCGGCTTTTCGCCAGTTTCCAGGCCGCCAGGCCAATCATCTTGCCAATCCACCATTGCAGGCGGATGGGTAACTGGGCGGCCAGCCACATGATGGCGATACCCAGCCACGTTGGCCACCAGCGGGGATGACGGTACGCTGAATAGTCTGTGTTTCGGGGAAGTCTTCGATACTTCTTGCTCAAAATCGTGAATCCTGCATCGACAAATGTAACAGCCGGGGGCAAGATGCCCTTCCAAAGCCAGAATTGCCCTATGATAACGCACTGTTTTGTCGGGAGTCCTGCGTGTTCCAGTTTATCTATTCCCTGCTGATCCGGATTGTCCTGCCGTTTGTTCTGCTCCGGCTCTGGTGGCAGGGACGTAAAGCCCCCGCGCTACGGGAGGATTGGCGGCACCGGCTGGGGCTGGTTCCCAAGCTGCAGGGCCCGGTTATCTGGGTCCATGCTGTCTCTGTGGGTGAGACCATAGCCGCAGGCCCCATGGTTCGGCGGTTGCTGGCCCGCAATCTCGGCGCGACCATTCTGATGACCGCGATGACCGACACCGGTCTTGCCCAGGCCCGCAAGATGTTCGGCGATCAGGTCGCCTATGCCTATGCCCCCTATGACACCCCGGGGGCCATCCGGCGCTTTCTGAGCCGGGTTAATCCCCGCATCCTGGTGATCATGGAAACGGAAATCTGGCCCAATATGATCCGCCAGTGCCGCCATAAACATGTCCCTGTCTTTCTGATCAACGCGCGCCTCTCCGAGCGCTCGGCCCGTGGCTATGAGCGGGTCCGGGGCGTGGTGGCGCCCATCATCAGGAGCATCAGCTGGGTGGCGGCGCAGGCAGAGAAAGATGCAGAGCGCTTTCGCCGTATCGGCGTTTCTCCCGACAGGGTGGAAGTAACGGGCAGCGTCAAGTTTGATGTGGACATACCGGACGCCGTGCGTGCCTCCGCCGTTGCGCTGAAGCAGGTGCTGGCGGGGCGGCCGGTCTGGGTGGCGGGCAGCACCCACGCCGGAGAGGACGAGCAGCTGCTGGAAGCCCATCGCAGTGTGCTTGTGCGTCATCCCGATGCGCTGCTCATTGTGGTTCCCCGCCATCCGGAAAGGTTCGATACGGTGGCAGACGTGATTGAGCGGCAGGGGTTCAGCCTCGCCCGCCGCTCGCAAAACGAGTCGCCCGCAGACGTCCAGGTGTACCTGGGTGACACCATGGGTGAGTTGATGATGCTGTATGGGGCCAGCGACATTGCCTTTGTGGGGGGATCGCTGATTGAGCGGGGCGGCCACAACCCGCTGGAGCCCGCAGCCTGGGGGATGCCGGTATTCTCGGGCCCGCACGTGTTCAATTTCGAAACGGTTTATCAGCGTTTGCTTGAAGACACCGGTGTCAGACTGATTGCCAATGCGCACGAGCTGGCCCGGGAGCTCAGTGAGCTGATGGCGGATGAGAGTGTGAGGGTAGGCCGGGGCGAGCGGGCGCTGGCGGTGGTCAACCGTAACCGCGGGGCACTGGATAAGGTTGTTGAGGGCGTGAGCGAACGGCTGTAACCCTCCGGCCTGTAACGGCCGAAGGGTTACTGGTGTACGCCGGATTACTGAGTGGGGTCGTCCAGCGTGCGGTCTTCTTCGGCCAGGGCCTCAATGCCCCGTGCCCCTTCGCTGAGCCAGTTGTTGAGCTCGATCAGGTCCTGCGGGCTCAGGGTGCCGGCGGCCTGTTTCAGTTGCAGCGAGTTGATTACGTAGTCGTAGCGGGCGTTGGCGTAATCCCGGAGCGCCACGTAGTAGGCCCGCTCGGCATCCAGAACCTCGACGATATTCCGGGTGCCTACATCGTAGCCGGCCCGGGTGGCATCCAGCGCACTGCGGCGGGAAATGATGGTCTGATCAAGGGCCGAAGCCGTCTCGATGTTGTTGTTGACCGTCAGGAACAGGCTCCGGGTATTTACCTGTACGTCCCGCCGGGTTGTGTTGAGATCCTGCTCGGCGACGGTGACCAGAGAACGCTGCTGGCGAACGCCGGCCTGGGTACCACCACCCATGTACAGGGGCACGTTCAGTTGCAGCCCGATCACGCCCTGGGTGCCTTCCTGCTGGGTATTACGGGCGCCGTCCAGGTCAGCTTCGCCATAGGAGGCAACCAGGTCCAGTGTAGGAAGATGGCCGGACTTGGCGACTTTCAGGTTGGCCTCGCTGACATTCAGCTGTGCCATCGCCGCCTGGATAGCCCAGTTCTGCTTCAGGGCCGTGGTTTCCCAGGCGTTCGGGTTCAGGGGCTCGGGCCGGGCCAGCGGGAAGTTCTCACGCAGGTTTTCCAGGTCTTCGGCGTACTCGCCTGTCAGCCGGGCCAGCTGTTCGCGGGCAACGTTGAGCTGGTTCTCGGCGGCAATGCGCTGGCTTTTGCTGTCGTCATAGCTGGCGCGGGCTTCGTACACTTCGGTAATGGCGATCAGGCCAACATCAAAGCGCTCCTGAGCCTGTTCGTACTGGCGCTGTATCGCTGTTTCGGTGGCCAGGGACGTGGTGACGGTGTCCTGCGCACGCAACACATTAAAGTAGGCGGTCGCGACATCCAGAATCAGTTGCTGTTGCGCCAGGTTATATCGGGCCTGGGCGCTTTCGGTCTGGAACTGGCTGGCGTCGTAGCGAAACCAGTTGTCGGCACGGAAGACCGGCTGGGTCAGTTGCACGCCGTAATTAAATGATTTGTAGCTGTCGCCAGGGCCGTTGTCGGCATCAAAATCGGTATGGTTGGCTTCGGCGAAGGCTCCGATCTGCGGAAGAAGGGCGCTCTGGCTGATGTCGCTTGCCGCTTGCTGTGCCTGGAACTGAGCCAGGGCAGAGGCGATTCCGGAGTCGTAAGACAGAGCCTTTTCATAAGTTTCCATCAGATCCAGAGAAAACGCCGGCTGCGCGGCGAGCAGGGTGATCAGTCCTGGGAGTAGGCGTTTCTTCATTATTTCTCCTGGCAATTTATGTCCGGGTATCCGGAATCCGGATACGGGAATCGGGAAGTCATCGCGCAGAACGGATAATGCTCCGGCACTGACCTAAAAGTATTGGTGGCACATTATGGACAATAATTGCCGCCGTCTCTACACTTGCGGATGCCACTCATTTTGTGAGCAATAAATTACATTATCGCGTCTTGACGGGGTGCTGATTCGCCATAAACCGGCGATCGGCTGAGACTGCAACGCAGAACCCGCGACCTGATCCGGATAATACCGGCGTAGGAATTAAGACCAGATGAACCGCATTCGGTGCCCTTCAAGGCATTACTAAGCGACTCCGTCATACGCGACCCGAAACCACAAGCACCGGGAGCAAACGATGACGGACACGCCAGCATACCTCAGTGAGTCAGCAAAAGTAGACTCCGCAGCAATCAAACCATTACCAAGCTCACGAAAAATCTATGTGCAGGGTAGCCGATCCGATCTGCGCGTGCCTATGCGGGAAATCACCGTGGCTGACACACCCACCGAGATGGGGGGTGAGGCGAACCCGCCGGTGGTGGTGTACGACACCTCCGGGCCCTATACCGACCCGGCGGCAACGATTGATCTGCGGAAGGGATTACCCCCTGTGCGGGCAGAGTGGATTCGCGAGCGTGGCGATGTCGAGCAGCTGGCCGGCTATACCTCTGAGTTTACCCGCCGCCGCCTGAGAGACCCTCGGCTGGACCCGCTCCGGTTTACCGATGAGCGGGCACCGCTGCGCGCCAGGCCGGGCCGCAATGTCTCCCAGATGCATTACGCCCGCCAGGGCATTATCACCCCGGAAATGGAATTCATCGCGATTCGCGAGAATATGAAGCTGCAGGATGCCCGGGCCAGCGGCCTGTTAGCCGACCAGCACCCGGGGCAGTCGTTCGGGGCGAGCCTGCCGGCAGAAATCACGCCAGAGTTTGTGCGTGATGAAGTGGCCCGGGGGCGGGCCATTATTCCCGCCAACATTAACCATCCTGAGCTTGAGCCAATGATCATCGGCCGTAACTTTCTGGTTAAGGTAAACGGCAATATTGGCAACTCAGCGGTGACCTCCTCGATTGAAGAGGAAGTGGAAAAGCTGACCTGGGGTATCCGCTGGGGCGCAGACACCATCATGGATCTGTCGACCGGCCGGAATATCCACGAAACCCGCGAATGGATCATCCGCAATTCGCCGGTACCGATTGGCACCGTGCCGATCTATCAGGCGCTGGAAAAGGTGGATGGCGTCGCCGAAGACCTCACCTGGGAAATCTTCCGGGACACCCTGATCGAGCAGGCCGAGCAGGGCGTGGATTACTTCACCATCCACGCGGGAGTAAGGCTGCATCACGTACCCCTGACCGCCAAACGGACCACGGGCATCGTGTCACGCGGGGGCTCGATCATGGCAAAGTGGTGTCTGGCCCACCATACCGAGAGTTTTCTGTACCAGCATTTTGAAGAAATCTGCGAAATCATGAAGGCGTATGATGTGTCGTTCAGTCTTGGCGATGGTCTGCGCCCTGGCTCGATTGCAGACGCCAATGATGCCGCGCAGTTTGGCGAGCTGGAGACCCTGGGCGAGCTTACCAAAATAGCCTGGAAGCACGACGTACAGTGCATGATCGAAGGCCCCGGGCATGTGCCCATGCAGTTGATCAAAGAGAACATGGACAAGCAGCTGGCATGCTGCGATGAGGCACCCTTCTATACACTGGGGCCGCTGATAACCGACATTGCGCCAGGCTACGACCACATCACCTCGGGTATTGGCGCCGCCATGATCGGCTGGTACGGATGCGCCATGCTCTGCTATGTCACGCCCAAAGAGCATCTGGGATTGCCCAATAAGGATGACGTGAAAACCGGCATTATCACCTACAAGATCGCCGCGCATGCTGCCGATCTGGCCAAAGGCCACCCTGGTGCCCAGATCCGTGACAACGCCCTCTCCAAGGCCCGGTTTGAGTTCCGCTGGGAGGATCAGTTCAACCTGGGCCTGGACCCGGACACGGCCCGTGCCTACCACGACGAGACGCTGCCCAAGGAGTCTGCCAAAGTGGCGCACTTCTGCTCCATGTGCGGTCCGAAGTTCTGCTCCATGAAAATCTCTCAGGAGGTGCGGGATTACGCGGCTGAACACGGCATCGACGAGGTATCTGCGATTGATGTCGGCATGCAGGAGAAATCCCGGGAGTTTATTGACTCTGGAAGCCGGCTTTACGACAAAATCTGAGTTTTCGGGAAGTTCTGAGTGGAATTGAGAAATTGAACCGGGCTGGTGGTTTGTAATCACGGACGGTGTGGTTACAATCGGCACTACTCAGGATGAGTGAGTGTCCATGATTCAACTTCAAGGATTGAAGATATGCCCCAGGCAAGCGGATTGCAGTTTACCGCCCGTGTTGGCGAACTCCCTTCTGATCTATTTTCCGTTGTCGGCTTTACGCTGACAGAGCAGCTATCCGAGCTTTTTCACGGCCGCCTTGAACTGGCCAGCACCGACCCGGACATTGATGCATCCGAAGTTTTGGAGCAGCCAGTAGATCTGGTGGTGTGGCAGGATGGCATGCCCCTTCGCCGCTTCACCGGCGTGGCCAACGAATTCGCCCGAGGTGATTCCGGCCATCGCCGCACCCGCTATGAGATTGTTATCGAGCCGCCTGTGTG
>DATGNB010000062.1:0-51958 GCA_035306945.1 Marinobacter sp. | reverse complement strand
CATCTGCCTCGACATGCTCACGGGCCGCCCGCAGGATCAGCCCCCATCGGGCTTTGTCGGCGTCGGTTTCCAATGAGTTGATGGGCAGATCGTAGCTCTGATCATTGGACACAACTATTGCCATCATCGGGGCATCCAGCTCCCCCATGGCTTCGGCCTGTGCTATGGATACCAGATCGTCGATTGCCATCGATTGGTTCATAAGATACTCGCCTCCTCGATGCCATCAGGGTAACACGGGAGCTTAGTCCCTGCCCTACAGCATAGCCTGTTCCACTGCGAAAGATAAACGTGGAGACAACACGCCCGGATCACAACCCCTGGCTCTCACTCCCCGCCGGCATCCTCAAAGGGTACGCTCAAGCCGTTCATAGTGGCCAAACCAGGGGCTGGCTTCTTCCAGTTGCGCCGCCAGTTGCAGCAGCCGGCCTTCTGCGCCATGAGCCGCACCAAACTGCACGCCCACCGGCATGCCCGCCGGAGTCCAGCTCAAAGGTACCGACATGGCCGGGGTACCGGTCAGGTTTGCCAGCTGGGTGAAGGGTGTCCGCGCCAGACTCTCCAGCGCAAGCCTGTCGACCTGACCACTGCTGTGCACCAGCTTGCCGGCCTTAAGCGCCAGCATAAGACGGGCCACCAGTTTCAGGTGCGCCGGGGTATCCAGCTGACCAATCCGGGCGGGCATCTGGCCGGTGGTGGGGCACAGATACAGATCAAAGTCAGCAAAGAACCCGCCCAGCGCCCGCGCGAACTCATTCCAGCGCTGGCGCTGGCGCACGTATTCCGGTAACGACATGGTGCGGCCCAGCATGCCCAGCAGGCGCGTGTCCAGCTCCAGGTCCTTGTCGGTGGCGCCAAACTGCTCACGGGCCCTGTCGATCAGGGCGGAAACTTCGCCAAAATACAGCGCCAGATAGCAGCGCGCGAGCGCCATGCCATCCACCTGGGGCTGGGCGTACTCCACCTTATGGCCCAGACTTTCCAGTAATCGCGCCGTGTCTTCCACCGCCTGAACGCATTCGGACGCCACCTCGGTGCCATAGGGGGAGTCCGTAAACACGCCGACCCTGAGCGTACCCGGTGACTGCTGCATCTGGCCCATGAACGACTGTTCCGGCAGAGGCAGACAAAAAGGGTCGCCCACGGCCGGGCCTGAGAGCACATCCAGCATGGCGGCACTGTCACGCACCGTGCGCGACACCACATGATCGGTTGAGGCCCCGGTCCAGGCTTCGCCCATATGCGGGCCCACCGAAATCCGGCCCCGGGAGGGCTTGAGCCCGAACAGCCCGTTATAGGCTGCCGGTATCCGGATCGAGCCGCCACCATCGTTGGCGCCCGCCATGGGTACAATACCTGCGCCCACGGCAGCACCGGAGCCACCGCTGGAGCCACCGGGGGTCACCGCGGTATCCCAGGGGTTGCGGGACGGCCCCCAGAGTTCCGACTCGGTGACTGCCTTCAGGCCGAACTCGGGGGTTGTGGTGCGGCCCAGAAAAACCAGCCCGGCCCGGCGCGCCCGGGCGACGAACTCCGAGTCCTGCTCCGGCACATTGGCCTGCAATGCCCGGCTGCCAGCCGTACACGGATAGCCTGCCTGCTCCTGGGCCAGATCCTTGAGCAGCAAGGGAACACCGGCAAATGTGCCGTCTTTGGGAAAAGATTGAACGAGCGCCTCGCGGAACTGCGGGCAGCAGATGGCATTGAGCCTGCCATTGACCTTTTCTGCACGGGTAACCGCAGCCTCAACGACTTCCCGGGAACTCACCTCGCCCCGGCGGATCAGTTCAGCCAGCGCGGTCGCATCGCAACTCAGATAGTCAGACTGTTTCATGGGCGCCTCTGTTGTTGTTATTGCCTCGACCCCAGCTGGACTTTTCAGCTGTAATCCGGAAACTTCGGAGCTTACGACAATCGTTGAGTGAGTTCCATGGACCTGCTGTTTCCTGCCACCCTGGGCCCCGGTGCCGGCTTTTTCCTGCTGGCCGCCTCCGCTGTTACCTCCATGCTGACCGCGACCCTGGGGGCCGGAGGGGGTGTGCTGCTGCTGGTACTGATGGCCAGCTGGATGCCGGCGGCGGCCATTATCCCGGTGCATGGCATGGTCCAGCTGGGCTCCAACATCGGACGGGCGTTCCTTACTTTCCGCCATGTCGATTGGCGGGTGATTGCCGCCTTTGCCCCGGGGGTCGTTGCCGGTGCCGCGCTCGGAGCCTGGTTACTGGTAGACCTGCCCGCCCATATCTGGCAGGTATCCATCGCCGGCTTTGTCCTCTATCTGTGCTGGGGCCCCAGGTTGCCGAAAGCCTCCTTCGGCCCCGGGGGTATCTTTGTGGCTGCCGGCGTAACCAGCTTTGTCAGTCTGTTTGTTGGCGCCACCGGCCCGCTGGTGGCCGCCTTTATCAAGCAGATCCATCAGGACCGGTTCAAGACCGTGGCCACCTTTGCCACCGCCATGACCCTGCAACACGCCCCCAAGGCCCTGGTGTTCGGGTTTGCCGGTTTTGTGTTTGCGGACTGGCTGCTGTTCATTATCGCCATGATTGCCTGCGGATTTATCGGCACCTGGCTGGGCGTGCGGCTGTTAGGCAGCCTGAGCAACCGCTGGTTCAGCCTGGCTTTCAACATTGTCCTGACCCTGCTGGCACTCCGGCTTCTGACCCAGGCCGGGGCCTCCATGGGCCTGTTCGGCTGACAAGGTTATAAAAGAAAACGGTTTGCATCTGCACTTGCAATTAGACTGAGAATGGTTACTATTTAGCTCTGTTTTCTTTCGCCGAGTGACTCTTGATATGGACTCCATCAGCGCTGCATCCGAGAATCTGCCGGGTTTTTCTCCGTTGAATCAGTTGGTTGAGATGGGCGGCCCCACCATGATTGTACTGATCGCCCTCGCGGTCATCGGTGTGGTTACCTTTGTCTATCTGATGTTGTACGGCAGCGTCTACGCCCCCCGATACACCCGCAAGCTGCGCACCCTGGTTGATCAGTGGCAGGCCTGCCCTTCCGAGGCCCGGCCCGAGCAGGTACGGGCGCAGGCGGGCTTTATGGGCCGCAGCAATCCGCTGATGCACCTGCTGGTGAACACCATGAGCGCCTGCCAGCAGAACCCCAACACCGCTGCCGTCCGGGAAACCGCCGTTCGGGATGCGCAAGGTGCGCTGGAACCGTTTGAAGCCCCCCTCAAGATCATCGAAGTCATTGCCGCCCTTGCACCCTTGCTGGGCTTGCTGGGCACCGTTATGGGCATGATGGAAGCCTTCAGTGCCATGGCCGCGACCGAAGGCCGTGCCAACGCTTCGCAATTGAGTGGCGGTATCTACGAAGCCCTGATGACCACCGCCGGCGGCCTGATTGTAGCCATTCCCTTTGCCGCCCTGGCAGCCTGGATCGAGTTCCGCCTGCGCCGTATTCATAAAACCATCAACAGCGCGCTGGTCAGCGTGTTTAATGTGGTTCCGGCCGGTGCCGCCACCGGCGTTTCCGAAAACGCCAGTGCCAGTGTTGCCGTGCCTGCGGCGGAAGATCGGATTTACGCTGGCGGCGAGAAACCGCGCTTCGCTCATGCAGCTGGCTGAACTTGAACCCCGGCCAAACCGGCCACTGCCGATCCGGATAACGCCACTGATTGATGTGGTGTTCATTCTGCTGGTCTTCTTTATGCTGACCACTCGCCTGATGCCCGTCGACTATCTGGAGCTGGGCAACGACACCGCCAGCCGAAGCAGTGTAACCGGCATGCCCTTGCCGGAACTTCAGGTAATGGCCAGCGGGGAAGTCCTGTGGAACGGTCAGGGTTACGCCCTGAATGAGCTGTTGCCGGCGCTGCAAACCGCGGGGATTCGGGAGGCCAACCTGAGCACCACGCCAGAGACCCGGCTGTCTGACTTTACCCGCACGCTCAGTGCTCTCAGCACAGCAGGCGTCGAACCCCACTGGAACCGTGACAGTAGCACCGACCTATGACCCAGCTGGTTCCACCGCCCGCCACTTCTGGCAAAGGTCTTCTGGACCGGGTTGAAGACGCGCTCCTGCCGCTGATCAACCTGGTTTTCCTGCTGCTGATTTTCTTTATTGTCGCCGGCCAGCTGGCCGACGAGCCGTTACCCGAACTGCCGGGCACCACCACGCTGAAACAGGAGCAGCCGCCTTCGGCCGATCTCATGGTGTCGGCGGAAGGGGTGTGGAAAGTGCAGGGCACGGTACTGACCGAAGACCAGCTGCTGGCCGCACTGCCAGAGCCAGACCAGAGCAACCCGTTAAAGATTGCCGCAGATCAGTCCCTGACCATGGCCGACCTGGAGTCGCTCCTGCGGCTGCTGGAGCTGGGCGGCTACACCGACGTGCTGCTGCTGACGGAGCCGGGGCAATGATGCCGGATCACAAAGGCGCGAAGTGGCTGCTGCTTGCCCTCGCGATCCTGCTGACCGCCCTTGGTCTGATTCTGACAGCACCGGCCAAACCGCTGCCACTGGCCGCTCTGGGTGACAGTGCGGTCAACGCGGCCCCGGCCATCAAGATCAGCCTGGCGGGGCGCAAAGCTCCGGCACCGGTCCCACCTGAGCCCGCACCGGAACCTGAGCCGCCGGCACCACAACCAAAGCCCGAACCGGAGCCTAAGCCAGAGCCCAAACCTGAACCAAAACCAGAACCAAAACCAGAACCAAAACCAGAGCCTAAGCCAGAACCAAAGCCCGAGCCTCAGCCTGCTCCGGAGCCTGTTGCTGAACCACCAGCCGCAGTGGAGCCAACCACCCCGGAGGTGGCCGACACCGCCGGCGAGGAAGGTGATGCGCAGGAGAGCCAGGACGCCGTACAATTACAAACCGCCGGTACCTCCGCAGACGTCAATAACTATCTGAGCAAGCTCAGCCGCCACCTGGCGCGCTATTACGAATATCCGCGCCGGGCCCGCCGCCTGGGGCAGGAAGGAACGCCGGTTATCGTGTTCGAGTTTTCCCGCAACGGGCAGCTGCTGAGCCACTCGCTGCGGGACAGTTCAGGGCATGAGCTACTTGATGACGCCGCCCTGCAGATGCTTGAACAGGCTGCGCCACTGCCGGCGGTACCGGCCGGGATGCGCGGCCGGAGCTTTGCCTACGCCCTGCCGGTACGCTTCAGCCTGCGCTGATACCCTCCCGGGCAAGTTCTTGCCCGCCCAGCAATTCATCGCCCATTCGCCAGGCAATACGTTGCCAGCACCGGGTCACCACCCCCATGAATTACATCTAATATACTGATAAATAAAGGCTTTATATTCCTGGCATAACATTTGTTATCAGAGGTATGCCCAGGGAAGAGCCCGGGGACATTCATTCACCTAAACGTCATGGAGCAGACTATGCCAACTCCTTGTTATATCAGTATCGAAGGCAAAACTCAGGGTAACATCACCGCAGGCGCTTTTACTTCCGACTCCGTAGGCAACATCTACGTTGAAGGGCACGAAGACGAAGTCCTGGTACAGGAATTCAGCCACGTAGTGACGGTTCCGACCGATCCCCAGTCCGGCCAGCCCTCCGGCCAGCGTGTACACAAGCCGTTCAAGTTCACCTCTGCCCTGAACAAAGCCACCCCTCTGATGTACAACGCCCTGGCTTCCGGTGAAATGCTGCCGAAGGTAGAGCTCAAGTGGTACCGCACGTCTGTCGAAGGCAAGCAGGAGCATTTCTTCTCCACAATCCTGGAGGATGCCACCATCATCGACATCAACTGCAACATGCCTCACTGTCAGGACGCTGCCAACGCTGACTTCACCCAGCTGGTGACGGTTTCCCTGTCTTACCGCAAGGTTACCTGGGAACATGCCGTGGCCGGCACTTCCGGTGCCGACGACTGGCGTACTCCGATCGAGGCCTGATCAGTCCTCCGGTCGCAGAAACGGCTGGCCTTCGGGCCGGCCGTTTTTGTTTTCTCGCCGCAGTTGCAGGACAATACCGGCATTCCCCCGGCAACCGGTACAACGCGCCCGTGATTCCGACGCAAACTGCAAGACAACTGGCCACCCTCATGTGCCACGCCACCCGCGAGATTCTCTGGCAGCCCGCCGAAGAATGGGTTGGCAAGCAGAATCGTGGTGCATCTCTGGCCCTGCGGGTGGGCTCCGGGCAGGCCACTTACCATCGCTATGACCTCCGCCGGCACGAGCACCTGATTACCTACGGCCAGCATATGGTGGCCGCCAAGCACCAGCCGATGGCCGCGGAAGGCTGGCTGTCAACCCGGGAGATCCGCCGCCGGGCGTACTTTGCCGGCGAAGTGAGTGTGCTCAACCTTCTGGCCCATACCTGCTGCCATGAGTTTGCCCACCTGCTGCAACACTGTGCGGGGCAGCGTTACTATGGTTCGGTACACAATCGGCATTTTTATCAGGTCCTGGACGAGCTTCATAACACCGGGGCCGCCCTTGCCGTCCGGCGCTACCTGGGCGAGGAGGCCGCAAAGGCAGGGCTGCCTCTGCCCGACAGGGTGTTCGCCAACGCTCACAGGATGCAGCCGGACCGGCCCTGGCAGGTGGGCGACCAGGTCTGCTTTGGCGAAGGCCGGCACGAGCAGCACGGCCAGGTCATACGGGTAAACCGGAAAACCTGCACCGTAGCGGTCAGCCAGCCGTCCCGAGACCTGCGTTATCGAGTGCCAGTGGCCTTGCTCCGGCACCGTCACTGACCCGGGTTCAGGCCGTCCCTTTGGCCAGGGCCCTGGTCAGCAGGTCCCGGATTTCCGGTACACAGGAGCCACAGTTACGGCCGCAATTCAGCCGCTTGCCCAGCGCTTCCACACTGGTAGCGCCAGCCCGGATAGCCTGTTCGATCTGCTGCTCACCCACCTGAAAGCAGCTGCAGACCAGCGCCCCCGCGGATTCCATACCGGTCAGTCCTGCCGCCAGCAGTGCTCGCCGGTGCCCGGGCGCGAGATCTCCGGTACCAAAGCATTCATCCAGCCATCCCAGGTCCGGCATGGCGGACTCGTCGGGCTCCACCAGCAGCGCCCCGTCGAGGCGGTTGCCGGTCAGCCAGACGGCCCGATAGCGCGATCGGGAGAGGTCTTCCATCACCAGTTCTGACTCCCGGCCAAACCACTCCCTGCCCCAGTCCCGCCACACCGGATGCCGATCCCCGGCCAGCCACCAGGCCCGGCTGTGGGACAGTGGCTGCCGGCACCGGTAGGTCAGGCCGGTGGCTTCCGGCGTTCTCTGGTCTGTGGCCGGCAGCAGGAGTCGCGCCTGCCAGCGGGTACGGAGTGGCCGAAGCGCAGCAATACCATGCTTGGCCTCCGGCTGCCCCGAAATCGGGTCGGTGACCGGGGCGATGAGCTCGGAGGCAAGCCCGGCTAACGCAAACTGCCGGTTCCAGTGGATCGGTATGAACACCTCGCCCCGCCGCTGGTCATGACTGGCACGGATTCTGCCGACAAACCCGTTACCTGAGGGACCGGTCAGCGTGGCAAGGCCACCCTCGGGCAGACTGAAAGCCGACATATCGGCGGGGTGGACCTCAATAAAAGGTTCGTTCCGATGGGCAAACAGTCGTGGTGCCAGGGCGGTTCGGGTCATGGTATGCCACTGGTCCCGGATCCGGCCGGTATTGACGATCAGCGGAAACCCTTCCCCCGGGCACTGGCCCGGCGGCACGTCCTGCACCGGTACCAGCCGGGCCCGGCCGTCGGAAGTGGGAAAACGCCCGTCCGCAAACAGCCGACGCGTCTGCTGCCAGGCGCCCGGGCTGCCTGCCGTTACCGGCCATTGCAGCGGCTCCATCTGGTCGTATTGTTCCGATGAGAGTGTTGCCAGAGCAGAGATGTTAAACACCCGCTCGCCACCGTTACCATAACCGGACAGCGCCGCGTGCTCCCGAAAGATATCCGCAGGTTCGCGATACCCGAACGCATGGCCATAACCCAGTGCCTGTGCCACATCCCGGATAATCTGCCAGTCCGGCCTGATGCCCTCCGGCACCGGTAAAAACCGGCGCTGGCGCGAGATACAGCGCTCCGAATTGGTGACCGTACCGTCTTTCTCACCCCATCCTGCGGCCGGCAGCAAGACATCCGCAAATGCCGTTGTGTCTGTGTGCGCCACGCAGTCCGAGACAATCAGCGTCTCACAGCGCGCCAGGGCCTCCCGTACCCGGGCACTGTCCGGAAGGCTGACCGCCGGGTTGGTACCCATCACCCAGAGCACCCGGATCTCACCCCGGTGTACCGCCTCAAACAGCTGCACCGCTTTATGCCCCGGCCCCCCGGCCAGACGCTCACTGTGCCAGAACTCTGCCACGCGCTGCCCGGCACCGGGGGTATCGTAATCCATATGGGCCGCCAGGGTGTTGGCCAAACCGCCGACTTCGCGCCCCCCCATGGCATTGGGTTGGCCGGTGAGTGAGAAAGGACTGGCCCCGGGCCGGCCAACGCGACCGGTGGCCAGATGGCAATTGATAATGGCATTGACCTTGTCGGTACCGGCTACCGACTGGTTGATCCCCTGTGAGAACGAGGTCACGGTTCGCTCGGTGCCCGCAAACCACTGGTAGAACTGCCGGACATCCCCGGCGGCAAGGTCGCATTGCTGAGCCACGCTCGATATCGTAGGCGCAGTCGTCCGGGCAGTGGCCAGGGCCTCTTCAAAACCGCTGCAGTGCTGCTTCAGATACGTCCAGGCCAGCGCACCCTGATCGTGCAGCCACACCAGCAAGCCATTGAACAGCACGGTATCGGACCCGGGGCGCAGCTGCAGGTGCAGGTCGGCCATCGCTGTGGTGGCCGTTGCTCTGGGATCAATGGCCACTACCCTGCGCCCCGGCCGCTGGGACGCTTTCATTCGCTGATACAGCACCGGATGGGTCCAGGCCGCATTACTGCCGGCAAGCACCAGAAGGTCCGCCAGCTCAATATCCTCATAACAACCCGGCACACAGTCTTCGCCAAACGCCCGTTTGTGGCCGGCCACCGCGGACGACATACATAACCGGGAGTTGGTATCCACATGAGGGGTACCGATAAAGCCCTTGGCCAGTTTGTTGGCGATGTAGTAATCCTCGGTGAGCAGCTGGCCGGACAGGTAAAACGCAACAGAGCCCGGGCCATACACCCTGACCGAATCGCGGATCGCCGCCGCCACCCGCTCAATCGCCTCTGGCCAGGTTGTGGTCTGGCCGGCGACCCGGGGCACCAACAAGCGGCCGTCGTCCACCAGCGTCTCGTGCAGAGCCGAGCCTTTCACACACAGGCGGCCCCGGTTGGCCGGGTGGTTTACATCGCCCCGAACGTTTCCGGCGGTGGCCAGCACGCCACACCCAACTCCGCAATACGGACAGGTCGTCGCCGTGCTTCCGGACAGATTGCCGCAGTCTTCCATGCTGATACCTCTTGGTGATGCTTTTCCACAGGCAAGCAATTACAGGGCCACTCCTTATCCGCCCCCTCGTTACTGACTTGCAGCACCGCCCGGTGCTCCCGCACGGCTCATCGTGGTGCATAACACCCCGCCCCTGCACCCGAACCAGACCACCGAACACCCGACAACGCGGCAATGATGCTGCAGGAACCACCTAACTATCTGAAAGCACGGATGATTCAGAAATGGCACAGCTTGTGCTGAACAATCATGCGGCGCCACCACGGCACAACGCCTGAAAGACACCAAGAGGTAACAGCATGAGCAAACACCACCATCGAGCCACACTCCTGTGGGCTGCCGTCCTGGTCGGCTTCACCAGCCTGACACAGGCCAGCGTCGGGCCCGCCGAAAAGCCTGACCTGAAACTGGGCTTTATCAAGCTCACCGACATGGCACCCCTGGCCGTGGCCTGGGAGCAGGGTTACTTTCTGGATGAAGGGTTGTTTGTTGAACTGGAAGCCCAGGCTAACTGGAAAGTATTGCTGGACCGGGTGATCACCGGTGAGCTGGATGGCGCCCACATGCTGGCCGGCCAGCCCCTGGGGGCTGCCATCGGCTATGGCACCCAGGCAGACATCGTCACGGCCTTCAGCATGGATCTCAATGGCAACGCCATAACCGTCTCCAAAGCCACCTGGGAGGCCATGAAGCCTCACGTTGAGCTGGCGGGGGAGCGCCCTGTGCACCCGATTTCAGCCCGCGCTCTGAAGCCGGTCGTGGATCAGTCCCGGGCCCGGGGTGAACGCTTCAGCATGGGCATGGTGTTCCCGGTCTCAACCCATAACTACGAGTTGCGTTACTGGCTGGCCGCGGGGGGCCTGCATCCCGGCTTCTATGCACCCCAACGTGGCGACACCAGCGGCACCCTGCAGGCGGACGTGCACCTGTCGGTGACCCCGCCGCCCCAGATGCCCGCCACCCTGGAGGCAGGCACTATTCAGGGTTACTGCGTGGGCGAGCCCTGGAATCAGCAAGCGGTGCTCAAGGACATCGGTATCCCGGTGATTACCGATTACGAAATCTGGCCCAATAATCCGGAGAAGGTGTTCGGGGTACTCGAATCCTGGGCCGAACGCTATCCCAATACCCATCATCGTTTGCTGCGGGCCCTGATCCGTGCCGCTTACTGGCTTGATGAAAACCAGAACGCCAACCGGGACGCCGCCGTGGCCATACTGTCCCGCCCCAACTATGTGGGTGCCGACAGGGAAGTGATCGCCAACTCCATGACCGGGACCTTTGAGTACGAAAAGGGGGATGTTCGGGACGTACCCGACTTCAACGTCTTCTTCCGCTATCACGCCACCTACCCCTACCCGTCTGACGCCATCTGGTATCTGACCCAGATGCGGCGCTGGGGCCAGATACCGGAAGCCAGGCCGGACGACTGGTATCTGAAGACCGCCGCCCGGGTATATCGGGGAGACCTCTACGCCAACGCGGCCCGGTCACTGGTCCGGGACGGGTTGATGGCCGCCAGCGACTTTCCGGATTTTGATGCCGACCTCTTCGAGCGGCCCTATCAGGGGGAACTGATTGACGGCGTGCCTTTCAGCCCGCGCGAACCCAACGCCTATATCGACCGCTTCAGTATCGGCCTGAAAGGCTCAGAAACACCGTAACAAAGGAGCTCAGCATGACCACGTTAAGTACCAGAATCAGTCGATCCATGATGACCGGTCAGCGCCATCTCCGGGCCGGACTCCATCCCTCCGAATGGCTCAGCCGGGGCAAGCAGATGTTATTGCCACTGGTCGGGATACTCACGTTCCTGGGTTTCTGGCACCTGGCGGCGCCCCAGGTCGAAACGTCGCTGGGAGCCTTTCCCGGCCCGGCCCAGGTGTGGGAGCAATCCGGCCAGCTGTGGCAGGAACACATCGACCAGCGGGAGCGCGCCGCCCGGTTTGTCACGATGCAGGAAGAGCGTAACGCCCGGATTCTGGCCGACAATCCAGGCGCCGAGGTTCGCATCCGGGATTATCCCGGGGCGCCAACCTTCCTGGATCAGGTGGTCACCAGCCTGATCACGGTACTGGCCGGCTTCACCCTGGCCTCTCTGATCGCCATCCCTCTGGGCGTGGTGTTTGGCCTGAACCGGTACTTCCAGGCGGCATTCAATCCGCTTATCCAGGTCTTCAAGCCGGTCTCACCTCTGGCCTGGCTGCCGCTGGTGACCATGGTGGTCTCAGCCACTTATGTCAGTGAAGACCCGTTGTTCCAGAAATCGTTTCTGACATCAATGATCACGGTCACCCTCTGCAGCCTGTGGCCCACGCTGATCAATACCAGTGTCGGGGTGGCCGCCGTCAACCCCGATCTGCTGAACGTGTCACGGGTACTCCGGCTTTCGTTCCATACCCATGTCCGAAAAGTTGTGCTGCCCTCGTCGGTGCCGATGATCTTCACCGGGCTCAGAGTATCGCTGGGCATCGCCTGGATGGTACTGATCGCCGCCGAGATGCTGGCCCAGAGCCCGGGGCTGGGCAAGTTTGTCTGGGATGAGTTCCAGAATGGCAGCAGTCAGTCTTTGAGCCGGATCATGGTGGCGGTTCTGGTCATAGGGTTAATCGGTTTCTTACTGGACCGGGTGATGTTGATGATTCAAAAGAAGGTGGCATGGAATGAATAAAGCACAACTTGAACTCTCCGGCGTTGAGATGGCATTTGCGACACCCAAAGGACCCTTTATCGCTCTGGATAACGTCAACCTGAAAATCCGGAAGGGGGAGTTTATAACCCTGATCGGGCACTCGGGTTGCGGCAAATCGACGGTACTGAACATCGTCGCCGGGCTGTTGCAGGCCAGTAAAGGGGGCTGTGTACTGGACGGCCACGAGGTGAACTCGCCCGGGCCGGAGCGGGCTGTGGTGTTTCAGCACCATGCACTGATGCCCTGGCTGACGGTGTATGAAAACGTGGAACTGGCGGTTCGGCAGGTCTTCCGCAAGTCGATGAGCAGACAGGAACGCAGGCACTGGATTACCCATAACCTGGAACTGGTGAATATGGCCCACGCGGCCACTAAACGGCCCCACGAGATCTCAGGGGGGATGGCACAGCGGGTGGGGATTGCCCGGGCGCTGGCGATGAAACCAAGCGTGTTGCTGATGGACGAACCCTTCGGGGCGCTGGATGCTCTGACCCGGGCACACCTGCAGGATTCGCTGATGGAAATCCAGCAGGAACTCAACAACACCGTGATCATGATTACCCACGATGTGGACGAAGCGGTCTTGCTGTCCGACCGCATCATCATGATGACCAACGGGCCGGCAGCCACGGTAGGGGAAGACCTGCACATCAACCTGCCACGCCCGCGCGATCGGGTAGCGCTGGCCGAGGACGCGCGCTACGCGCATTACCGCCAGGAGGTGCTGTCCTTCCTGTATGAGAAACAGCGCAAGCTGGAAACACTGAGCAAACACCGGACCCAAACTCGTGCGCCGCGCCCCGCACCGGGGCATTCATCGGTTAAAAACAACGGAAAGGCCACACCCTAAAACCACAACCTGATGAATCAAAAGGATTTTAAAAGTTGGCACAGAGATCGCTACGGTCTTTACAACAACAACAGCCCCGGCGCCGGAGCACGGCTTTTCCCCTGGCGCATGAGGCCTGTCTTTTGCCTGAAGCCTGAAGGAGGACCGAGCCCATGGACAACCCTGACAAAGCGCCGTTAGTGATCTGTGGCCATGGCATGGTCGCGCAGCGGCTGCTGGAGAACCTGGTGGCCGGCGGTCATCCGTATCATCGCATCGTGGTGTTCAATGCCGAGCCTTTCAACGCTTACAACCGGGTACGGCTTTCTTCCTTGCTGGCAGGTGAGATCGAGGAGCCTGAGCTGGAGCTGAAACCCTGGCAGTGGTACCGCAAAAACCGGATTGAAGTCTGCAATCATGAGCCGGTGGTTACCATCCACCCCGGGCAGCAGCAGGTTGTTACCGCCAGCGGCCGCACCGAGGTCTACCGCAAGCTCGTACTGGCGACCGGCTCCCGGCCCTCCCGGTTGGGAATTCCCGGGGAGGATCTGGAGGGGGTGCTGTATTTCCGGGATCTTGCGGACACTCGCACCCTGATTTCCCATGCCGGTAAGTACCGGCATGCGGTGGTCATCGGCGGTGGCTTTCTGGGCCTGGAAGCGGCCGAGGGCCTGAGGGCCCGTGGCATGGCCGTTACCGTACTGCATCGTGGCGAATACCTGCTTAACCGACAGCTGGACGCCTCAGCCGGCGCTCTTCTGGAGCACAAGCTCCAGCAGCGGGGGCTGGAAACACTCACCGGCACCGCGCCGGTTGCGCTCCTGGGTCAGGGCCGGGTCTCGGCGGTACGGTTGAGCGATGGGACCGTGATCACCACCGACCTGGTGGTGATCGCTACCGGCATCACTCCTGACTGTGAACTGGCCGCCACTGCCGGCCTGTCCTGTGACCGGGGCATTCTGGTCGATGCTCACCTGCTCACATCAGACCCCCACATCCACGCTCTGGGCGAATGTTGCCAGCATGGCGAACACACCTTTGGCCTGGTAGAGCCCGGGTATCTGCAGGCCGATATTCTCGCCCGCTGCCTGGGCCAGGCCACCAGATCCCGCGGCTTTGCGCCTGGCCAGACCGCAACCCGCCTGAAAATCAGCGGCCTGCCGATTTTCTCATGCGGACAGATTGAACCCGGCCCTGCGACCGAAGTCATCCGGTGGCAGGACCGGGCCCATCACACTTACGGCCGGCTGCTGATCGAGCGTAACCGACTGATCGGTGCGGTGCTGCTGGGTGATACCAGCAACGGTCCCTGGTACGGCGAGCTGATCAACCGGGGCACGGATATTTCCGACTACCGGGATACCCTCGCCTTCGGCAAATCCTATAGCAACGCGGCTGCGTTAACCGCTGCCTGAGGAGAGCAAGACAATGAAAAACCAGACCCTGATCGTGATCGGCAACGGTATGGTCGGCCATCATTTTCTGGAGCAGTTCAGCCAGTCGCCGGCAGCAGATGATTACCAGATTCTGGTGTTTGGCGAGGAAGCGCAACTGGCCTACGATCGGGTACACCTGTCGGAGTACCTGAACGGCTCAAGCCATTCCGATCTGGCGATGGGCACCGCCGGGTGGTATGCCGGGCAGGGTATTGACCTGCACCTGAATGAGCCGGTCACCGCCATCGACCGGGATAATCAGGTGATCACCACGCCCAGAGGCGTCTACGCCTACGACCAGCTGGTACTGGCAACCGGTTCCTGCCCCTTTGTGCCACCGATCGAGGGCAACACCCGGGACGGCTGTTTTGTGTATCGTACTCTGGACGATCTGGACGCGATCCGGGCCAGCGCTGCCCAGGCACGAACCGGCGTTGTGGTTGGCGGCGGCCTGCTTGGGCTGGAGGCCGCCAACGCACTGAAGAGCCTGGGCTTACAGGCCCATGTGGTGGAGTTTGCGCCGCGTCTGATGCCGGTGCAGCTGGACGACCAGGGGGGCACCCTGCTGCGCCAGAAGATCGAAGCACTGGGCGTGCAGGTGCACACCGAAAAAGCCACCACCGCCATCCTGCCGGGCGAGAACGCCCGTCTGCGGATGACTTTTGCCGATGACAGCCACCTGGAAACCGACCTGATCATATTCTCTGCCGGCATTCGCCCACAGGATACCCTGGCCCGGGCCTGCGGACTGGAGGTCGGCGAACGTGGCGGCATCGTGATTAACAACCACTGCACGACGTCGGACCCCCACATCCACGCGATCGGCGAATGCGCGCTCTGGAACAACCGGATTTTCGGACTGGTGGCCCCCGGTTACACCATGGCCCGTACTCTGTCGGCGACGCTCAATGGCAATGTCGAGAGCGGGTTTACCCGCGCCGACATGAGCACCAAGCTCAAATTGCTGGGCGTGGATGTTGGCTCTATCGGTGATGCCCACGGCCAGACACCCGGTGCCCGCAACATCCGGTTCCAGGACGAGCAAGCCGGCCATTACCGCCGGATCGTGGTGAGCCAGGACGGCAAACATCTGCTGGGTGCCATCCTGGTAGGAGACAACGGCCCCTACGATACCCTTCTGCAATATGCCCTCAATGGCATTGAGCTGCCGGCCAGCCCCGAGACTCTGATCCTGCCCGCCAACGAAGGCGGTGCCCCGGCCATGGGTGCCGAGGCCCTGCCCGACACCGCATCGATCTGCTCGTGCCACAATGTCACCAAAGGCGATATCTGCAACGTCATCGACGCCGGCTGCACCGGACTGGCCGAAGTGAAAGCCGAGACCCGGGCCAGCACTGGCTGCGGTGGCTGTGCCGCATTGCTCAAGAAGGTGGTGGACTGTGAGCTGGAAAAACGGGGTGTGGCGGTCTGCAGCGATCTGTGCGAGCACTTTCCCCACTCACGCCAGGAGCTGTTCCACCTGATCAAGGTCAATGGCATCCGCAGCTTCCGCAGTCTGATCAGGCAGTACGGCAAGGGCCAGGGTTGCGATATCTGCAAGCCCACGGTCGCTTCCATCCTGGCCAGCTGCTGGAATGACCACATCCTGGCGTCCGACCACGTGCCTCTGCAGGACACCAACGATACCTTCCTGGCCAACATGCAGAAAAACGGCACCTATTCCATCGTGCCCCGCATCCCCGGCGGGGAGATTACGCCTGACAAGCTGATTGTGCTGGGCCAGGTGGCACAGGAGTACAACCTGTACACCAAAATCACTGGCGGCCAGCGGGTTGATCTGTTTGGTGCCACCCTGAGCGAATTGCCGGAAATCTGGGAAAAGCTGATCGCCGCCGGGTTCGAGACCGGCCATGCCTATGGCAAGTCCCTGCGTACGGTGAAGTCCTGCGTGGGCAGTACCTGGTGCCGGTACGGGGTACAGGACAGCGTGGGCATGGCCATTACGCTGGAGAATCGATACAAGGGCCTGCGGGCACCTCACAAGGTAAAGATGGCAGTGTCTGGCTGCACCCGGGAGTGTGCGGAGGCTCAGAGCAAGGACTTCGGGGTGATTGCCACGGAGAAGGGCTGGAACCTGTACGTGTGTGGTAATGGCGGTATGCGCCCGCGACACGCCGATCTGTTTGCCACCGATCTGTCGGATGAGGAGTTGATTCGTACGATTGACCGGGTGGTGATGTTCTATGTGCGTACGGCAGACCGGCTGCAGCGAACGTCGGTGTGGATGGAGAACCTGGAAGGCGGCCTGGACTACCTGAAGCAGGTGGTGCTGGAGGACAGCCTGGGGATTGGTGAGGAGCTGGAGCAGCATATGGCAGAGATTGTGGCCAGCTATCAGTGTGAGTGGAAGACGGCGGTTGAGGATCCGGAGAAGCGCAAGCGGTTCCGGGAGTTTGTGAATGCGCCGGAGCAGAAGGACCCGGTGCAGCAGTGGACTTCGGAGCGGGGGCAGCGGCGGCCGGTTTTGGAGGTGGCCTCTTCGTAGCCTTCTGGCTTGGGGGCGGAGCCAGGCGGCATGGGGGTGCTTTCCTTCCGGAAAAAATAACTCGCTGCGCTCAGACATCTTTTTTCCTGCAGGAAAGCACCCCCACACCACCTTGCTCTTTGGGCTCGGTGGAATAGGCATTAAGACACGGATAACGAACTGGGAGATTTTCTATGAAAGCTCGAACTTGTTGGGAAGCGGTTTGTACGGTGGACGATCTGGTTGCTGACTCCGGTATTGCGGTTTGGACGGAGGACGGGCCGGTGGCGGTATTTTATCTGCCACACCGGCTGCCGGCGTTGTTTGCCATCAGCCATACCGATCCGTGCAGTGGCTCGAACGTGCTGGCCCGGGGTATCACCGGAGATCTGAACGGGGAACCGGTGGTGGCGTCACCGCTGTACAAACAGCATTTCAGTCTGCGTACCGGGGCCTGCCTGGAAGACGAGGGTGCCCGGGTGAAGGTGTATCCGGTGTTGCTCGACGGCCATCGGATACGGCTGGAAGTGCCGGTGACTCAGGCGGCGTCGGTGGCCGCCTGAGCAGGGGTGCCTCCGGTGTCGGGTTGGTCAGCCAGTGTTACGCTGTGAAATCTGGGTGTTAAGGGTCCAGAAGTCATACAGCACACCAATCAGGAACAGGCCGCCGGTAAGCAGGTAGATGATGCCGGTGATCCACTTGCCCATGTACATGCGGTGTACGCCGAACACGCCGAGGAAGGTGAGCAGTATCCAGCTGATGTTGTAGCTGATATTGCCTTCCCGGAAGCGCCTGTCAGCCTGGCGGTCCATGCCGGGGATCAGGAACAGGTCGATGATCCAGCCAATGAGGAACAGGCCAAAGGTGAAGAACCAGATGGTTCCGGTGATGGGCTTGCCGTAGTAAAAGCGGTGGGAGCCCAGGAATCCGAAGATCCAGAGCAGGTAGCCGATGATTTTGCTGTGGGTGTCGGGTTGATAATTCATCTTTTCCTCGGTTCCTCTTTTTCGTTCCGCGGCCGGAAAATCAAGGCCCCACCTCCGGTGCCGGGTCCACCCCTCCTTCACGAAACTCCGAGGCCGACTTGCCGGTCCACTTGCGAAAGGCGCGGCTGAAGTTCGACAGGTCCGCATAGCCCAGTTCGTAGGCGATTTCGCTGATGGATTGGTTAGTGTAGCGCAGCAGCTGGATCGCGCGGTCTTTCAACACAGCTTCAACAATTTCCCGATAATTGGTATCGCGCTCTGCCAGGCGTCGTTTCAGGGTGCGGGAAGACACGTGGAAGCGTTCCGCCATGGCATCAAGGGATGGCAGTGGGCCAGGGGTCATTCTCAGCATATTACGGATCGCCAGGGCGATATCACCCTGCTCTTTCAGCGCCTTCTGCAGCTCGAACTCACACTGGTCACGGGCCATCTTGGAGGCATCGGCATCGGCCAGGCGCATACGCACGGAAAGCAGCTGGCGCGGAAAGATCAGCATCTCTTCCGGCTGGCCGTACTCAAAACGCACCGGCAGTTGGCTGGCAAAGCGGGCGTAATAATCGGGCTCCGGGCCACTCAGCCGCACACAGACCTCAGACATGCGGCCATCGGTGAGCACAAAGCCCTTGGCTTCAGCATCGTTGCGGTCCAGCAGCTGTTCGGTGAGCAGGATCAGCGTGGCGCTGACGGTTTCGGCGAGAAAATCATACAGGCTTGGCAGGTCAAACTCAGCACACAGCTGCACCAGCACGTGGTCGCCGGCCAGGGAGTGCTTCATGCTCAGAAAGGGCGCCCGCAGCTGCAGATAGCGGTGTACCGACTCCAGGGCACCCTCAAAGGTCGGGCTGGTCAGCGCTGCAAATCCGAGGGTCCCGTGAATGGTCACGCGCAGCTCCCGGGCCAGAAGGAAGCTCAGGCCATCCTTGCCGGCCAGCTCCCGGGCCCGCTGCGCCATCAGGATGGCATCGGTAACAAACACCCGGCTGTCATTCGCTTTGAGGTCGTCTTCAGTAAAAGCCAGCCCGTCATAGAGGCTGCGGTCGTTATACCCCAGCTTGCGTACGGTTTCGGCCATTACCCGCAGGTAAACGCCCGGTACCAGAAACAGCCCTGACATTTGCCGTTCGGTATCCGCTTCCGTCACTGCCATATCCGGTTCCTGAATGAAATGATTAGGTCTCTGCGGTGACTCTACCAGAACCCCGCCTTTGCGACAGTGGGACAGAAAACACTGAGAGCGTTGTCATACCGGCCAATTCCGGCCACCGCACTGGCCCATTGTGAACGAAAGCCGGCCCATTCGCGCATTCCGGTTACGGGTTGACTGGCTCACACTGGAGCCATGACATCAGCCAAAGCGTTCAGACGCAAAGGAGTATTATCATGCGGACCACAACGCAGACGAGTACCCGGGGCAAAGCCTCGATGACGCCCGACAACGTGACCATCAAACCCCAGCGCATGGGCTTTGAGTTCGACGACACCGTGCCCCGTTACTGGCTGGACGACAGCTACCTGATCAGCCATACCATGAATGCCCTGTCGGTACTGTTCCCGGAGGGTGAGCAGTTCTTCGTGGATTCCGTGCGGGCGTTCCGGGACCAGATCAAGGATCCGAAACTGAAAGCCGAGGTACGGGGCTTTATTGGCCAGGAAGCCATGCACTCCCTGGAACACATCACCATGAACCAGCACGTCCGTGATCAGGGCATGCCAGTGGAGGAGATGGAGAAAGACCTCAAAGTGATTCTGGACCTTGCCCGCAAGCTTCCCAAGCGGCACCAGCTGGCGGTTACCTGCGCGCTGGAGCACATCACCGCGATGATGGCGGATATGCTGCTGGAACGCGACGACGTGCGTGAAGATATGCACGAGTCCATGCGCCCACTGTGGGTGTGGCACGCCATTGAGGAAACCGAGCACAAGGCCGTGGCCTACGATGTCTTCCAGCACGTGGGCGGAACTTACGCCGAGAGGGCGCTCTATCAGCTGTTCTCAACCGCAGCCCTGGGCGTGGTGGCTACCTGGTTTACCGGGCGGATGGTGATCAAGGACCGCAAGAACTTTTCCGTAAAGGATGCAGCAAAGGGCATGTGGCGCATGTGGGGCAAGGACGGGGCGTTTTCCAGCCTGATCCCGGCCTGGGCGGAGTATTTCAAGCCGGGCTTCCATCCCTGGGACAAAGACAACAGCGAGCTGATCGGGCGGTTCAAGGCGCAGATTCAGCAGCATATTGCGCCCCAGTACAAGGAAGGCAACCGCCGGCGTACCCTGCAGTAAGACTGAGCGAGGGCCAGCCACCCTCGCCCCTGCCTGCCCCTCTGTTCTAGGCCTGCTTTGTCAGGCCTGTTTTTATGACTTCGCCTTTCCTCCACAGCCGCCATTCACCGGGCTGGTAGACATCCCATTGCTCATCGCTGGTCAGGGGTTCGGTCACGATCACGCTGACAATGTCGTTGGGGGTGGTTTCAGCCTCAAAATCCACCGTGACATCGGCATCTTTCAGACGCGCCGGGCCGAACGGAGCCCGGCGGGTAATACTGGCCATTTTGGTGGTGCAATAGGTAAACAGCCAGTCGCCGTTGCTGAGCAGCAGGTTGAACACACCGTCTCTGGCGTAGGCACCCGATAGCCGGACCAGCCGGGCAACCACTTCGTCCAGCGGCGTGTCGCGGTCACAGTGGCTGCGCAGGTGGTTGAGCATGTCGCAAAACAGCGCTTCGCTGTCGGTGTTGCCGACGGGTTCGTAGAATCCCGGCCGGAGCCGGAAGTCTGCCAGTTGGCCGTTGTGGGCAAAGACCCAGTAGCGGCCCCAGAGTTCCCGGATAAACGGATGGGTATTGGCCAGGCAGATTTTCCCTACGTTGGCCTGCCGGATATGGCAGATCGCCACTTCACTTTTGATGGGATGGGTCTGGACCACTTCCGCGATGCGGGAGTTGGCGCTGGCGTCGGCGTCGTGGAAACTGCGCACGCCCTTACCTTCGTAAAACGCCACGCCCCAGCCGTCTTTATGGGGGCCGGTATCGCCGCCGCGCCGGGTCAGACCGGTGAAGCTGAAGCACAAATCAGTGGGCGTGTTGGCGCTCATGGCCAGCAGTTCACACATGGCAGGCAAATCCTCGGCTGAAAGTGGTCCGTCAGCCAAGGATACCGGTTTTTTGCGGCAGCTCCAGAGCCCCGGGAGCCCGATGGGGTCAGACGTACAGGTTTTTTCGGGAAAAACGTTCTACCAGGGGCTGATAGGCCGAGCCCAACAGGCGGTTAATGGCATCAATACCCCAGGCATCGAGCCCCACCAGGATCCGCGACTCGTTTTTCAGGATTCCCTTCACGATGGTCTCTGCAGCCCTGTCGGGTGTGGTCATGGCAATCTTGTCGAACCCTTTGCGCTGCGCCTCGGCGTTTTCGGACTTGCCCATGCGGGCATAGTTGGCAATGTTGGTGCGGATGCCCCCAGGGTGAACGCAGCTGACGTGTACCGGCTGTTTTTCCAGACGCATTTCCTGGCGCAGCGACTCGGTAAACCCGCGCACCGCAAACTTGGCGGCGTTATAGGCACTCTGCTTGGGCACACCGATCAGGCCAAACACGCTGGAAATATTAACCACGTGGCCATCGCCGGACTCAATCAGATGGGGCAGAAATGCCCGGGTACCGTGGACGACACCCCAGAAATCGATATCCATGACCCACTTGAGGTCTTCGTCGGTCATTTCCCGGATGGTGGCAGACAATGCCACACCGGCGTTATTGATGACCAGATTAGCCTGTCCAAAGTCGGCACGGACTTGTTCGGCATGAGCATAGATGGCGTCGCGGTCCGACACGTCGAGCAGGTAGCTTTTTACATCCTTGCCAGGCAGCAGAGCTGCTGTCTCCGCCAGCGCAGCCTCATTCACATCGGAGATAGCCAGCCGGCAGCCCCGGGCAGCGAGGGATTTGGCCAGGGAGCGACCGATGCCGGAGCCGGCACCGGTGATCACCGCAACCTTGTTGGTTAGATCTTTCATGGCGGAGCCTCTTGTTATGGTGTTCCGTTAAAGTGCTCCGTTACTTTAGGGCGGGACAGGCCACAAACCTATGGCACCGCCTGCACCCGACGGCGGGCAGCAGAGCCAGTGAGCGCAAGAGGCCCAAACCGGCTAGAAACGGATTTCTGCGCCGGCATAGACGGTACGCCCGGCGCCTGGCTCAAAATAGCCCCGGTCAGCCGGGGGCCGGTCCGAATTGGCATTGATACGGATATTGCTGAAATACGTCTCATCCAGCAGATTGCGGACGCCGCCATACAGGCTCAGGGTCTGCCTGCCGATCCGCCAGGAGTCCCCGGCCCGCATGCCCAGCAACCAGTAGCGGTCCACTTTTGTGGTGTTACTGTTCTCGGCATACAGGTCGCCCACATACTGCACATCCAGCACCGCAAACCGGCGAGACCAGCCATGCCAGTGGATACTGGAGACCCAGTTCAGTCTGGGCAGGCCGGGCAGGCGGTTGTTTTTCAGTTCCGTTTCCGAACCGGCACGGTCCGTACGGAACACATAGTCCGCCAGCGTCAGTGCCGTTTCCAGCCGCCAGCTGTAGGAGAGGTCGTAGCCCAGCCCCAACTCGATCCCGTTACGCAAGGTCTTGCCGGAATTGTTGTAAAAGGTACGGCCATCAATTTCGTAGGGCAGGATTTCGTCGTCTACCCGGGTAGAGAATATCGCGACATCATAGCTGAGCCCCTTGCCCCACAGCCCCCGGAGCCCGGCTTCCCGGTTCAGAGCCTGCTGGGGAGAAATGTCCGGGTTGAATCCGCCGTCCCCGGACGGGTTGGCAAACTCGGTGAACGTGGGAGATTCAAACGCGGTCCCGATCGTCAGGTAGGCCTGGTGGGTGGCCGCCAACTGGTAGCTGGCACCCAGTACACCGCTGATTTCACGGAAGGTGCGGGTGTCGGAATCATTGCCATCGGCGAGCCAGCCGTCATCAATTGACAGTCGCAAGGTATCGAAACGGGCACCGGCAGACAGGTTCAGGCGTTCGGTCATGGCCAGGTCTGCCAGAGCAAACGCAGCGACGTTGGTCGCGTTCTGGGTCTCGGCCTGATTCTGGTTTACCACCGTACCGGTGTTGGCCACTGTGTAACGGCGCCGGTCGTCGGTCTGATAATGAACATCTACCCCGGTGGCCCAGGCCAGCGGCCGGCCGCCGATGACCGAATCCTGCTGATACTGTGAGCTGAGCCCGTAGAACTGCCGGTCATAGGCCAGCCGGCTGGAGCCGGGGAAGGGTAACTGCTGGGCAAAATCACGGTGCGTATAGAAGGCGTTGACGGAAAGCTCTCCCGGCAAAACACCGGTATCCCGGTACTCAACGCCAAGGATCTGCTGATTAACCTGCTGGCCACTGTCGAGGCGTTTGGCCATGAACGTGGCCTGATCACGGTTTTCCCGAACCTGATCCCGGGTCAGCCCACCCGGATCCTGAGCCTTCGGTGTGTGCAGCAGGTTAACCGTCGCGGTCACCTGCCGGTGGTCATCGATCTGATGAGAGATCCGGGCATTGAACAGGCCTTTTTCTACCTCACTCTGTTCCCGGTGACCCTCAGCCCTTAGCCAGGACGCGGTGGCGATGGCAGCGGTATCGCCGGCCACGCCGCTACCCTGAACGGTGGTTTTCCGGTAGCCACCTTCAGCGATATCAAAGCGCAGCCTGACGCCCGGCGACTGGTGCGTGGCTTTGGCCGTATGGATATCGATCAGGCCACCGGAGGCGTTGCCATACTGCACCGATGAAATGCCACGAATCACCTCAATACGCTCGACCGAGTCCAGATCCACAGCGTCAATCTGGCTCTGGCCGTCAGGCAGGGTGTAGGGGATGCCATCCACCTGCACCCGGATCCCGCGAATACCAAACGGCGAGCGCGCGCCAAAGCCGCGGGACGACAGCCGCAGGTTCTGGGCAAAGTTGTACCGGTTCTGAAAGAACAGCCCGGGCACTCCGGCCAGCGACTCATCCAGCTGGATACGCGGTTGTGCTTTCTGGAGGTCAGGGGCATGCACGATCGACACGGTGGCCGGGGTGGCCATCAGGGGCCGGGCCAGGCGGGTAGACGTTACCTCAATCAGCGGCATCTCTTCCGGCGATGCTGTTTCTGCGCCACTGGCCGCCCCGGCGGCCACAAGCAGTGGCACCAGCCCTGTGTAAAAACCGCGTTTTGAACAAGCCATTGCCTGCACCGGAAATTACAATCTGAATGGAGAACCGAAAGAAACTGCTTTTATCTCAGCCCAAGGCGCCCCAAACCCGATAATCACCGGCGTGAACAGTGTATAGAAGTGTCTGAAACGCGCTATCCTAATCTACTCGGTCACTGACAGAAGCGGATCTTCCGACTGATGATACTCTGACCATAGATCACCTGACCCTGAATTGTCTAAAGATCTCACAGGTTCGGCGCCGAGATGCGGCCTCGCTCACGGATAGTATTGCCCTTTGCCTGAAGGACGGCGGGCGGGGCCAGACAATAGCCCAGAGGGTCCAGTTGTATTAAAATAACAGAGCCTGGCTCTTTAAATATAACAAATAAGAAATTGAACATAATGAAAAATCTAAAACTAAAGAAACCATACATATTATAAGTTATTTAAAAAGAGCGGAGCCCTATTATTTTAGTTATTATTTTCAAGGACATAGTTAATGTCATCTTCAAACTTTATTTTTGAAGAAATAAAACGAAAAATAATTACTGGAGAGTTCAGCCCGGGAGAGCGGCTGCGGGAAGCGACTCTGGCCGAGGAGTTCAATGTCAGCCGTACACCTGTTCGGGAAGCTCTGCGCCAGTTAAGCGAATCCGGACTGGTTGTGTTTTTGAAGAATCAGGGTGCCCGGGTAAGAGTCTGGAAGAAAGAAGAGATACTGGACTCATACGAAATACGGGAGGCCATGGAAGCCATCGCCGCCAAACGTGCCGCTACACAGATCAGCGACAGCGACCTGAAAACCCTCAAAGTCCTGCACCAGAAGATGACCGCTCTGGCAGAGCAGGACGCGCCCGATATAGAGATCATGGCGCGCTACAACGCCGAGTTTCACAGCAAGATCATAACCGCGGCAAACAGCCCCAGACTCGCCCTGGTGATCAAGAGCGTGGTTGAGATCCCACTGGTCAGACGCACCTTCCTGAGGTACTCCCGTGACCAGCTCAATCGCAGTCTGGATCATCACCGTGAGTTACTGTCGGCCTTTGAGGCACACGACGGTGACTGGGCATCCTCGGTGATGCATCGGCACATACGAGCCGCCAGTCATATCGTGGCAGAAGACTGATACCTACAAAAAGCCCCCGGAGGGGGGCGAAAGACGCGGATAGCAACGCTGGGTTAGCCTCAGAAACTATACTTGGCCATCGCTTGCAGGCGGGTAGCAGCGCCGTCGCGACCATCAAACACTTCGCGGCTGTGGCGGCCCAGCTCTACACCATACTGAACGCCGGGAGCGAGATTCCAGATGTAGTTGATGTAGTAGCTACGATACTCCTTGTTCGAGTCGTTGGTGAAACCAGAGCTGGCCTGTACCGCATCATCCAGATCGGCCTCAACACCACTTGCCACCAGATTGACTGCTCCCGGACCTACTTTGTAGCTTGCGCCCAACATGACACCGGTGCTCTTGATGGTTTCGACATCAAGAGTATTCTCATCCACATAGGCAGGCGCATTGGGGGCCACGTTGATATAGCCTCCGATACCGTCACCGTGGACAATACTGGCTCTGACCGTCAGTGCATCGCTCAGATCATAGGCGCTCTCCAGGTGCACGCCCCAGCCAAAGGCTGTCTCTTCACTATCGGTGGCATCGTTGTAGTACTCAAGCTGGCGCAATACGACAGACGTTCCGACCCTCAGCTTGTTGTACGCGGTTTCATAACGGGCGGTAAAGTCCGGCAGTGAGCTTTTTGCATCGCCCTGGGTACTGACCACATTGCCGCCCAGGTTGCCCGGATCTTCCAGAGACAGCGACAGGCCACCGGTGGTGTAACGAATCTGGGCCTGACGCAGGCCCAGAGCATTACCGGTCGGTGTGGTAAAATCAATGGTCGGGGTCAGCCCGATAAAACCACCAAAGTTGGTCCACGTCTGCCCGGCAAGAATGCCGTTCCATTCACCGTAGGCATGTCGAAGGCGAAGCTGGCCGCCCCCCGCACCGTAGAAATCACCTTCAACAAAAGTGCGAATCTCGCCCACTTCAGTCTGGGTTACGGTACCCACGTTAAGGCGGCTCTCAAAGGCGTGCAGGTTGGTGTGGCCCTCCGGAGCACGCTCACCATCCAGGGCGATATTGGGAAACTGGATACTTGAGCCAAGATCACTGTCAAAATCATAAATCGCATCAAGCTTGGCGAAGCCGCCAACCGACACCCTGGTGCCATCGACATCGAAACTGACCGCCTGGGCATAAGCAGGAACCAGAAGCGGCACCATCACCAGCGCTGCTTTAATACAATTTGAATTGTTCTTGAACTTCTTTGACATTTACTACACTCCGTTAAATGAACAATCCATTGTTTTTGTTGTTTATTTCTCGTCCCTGATAATGTGGCTGGCTGCTCTGATATGGGATCTCATAACAGCAGCAGCCCAATCTTCATCTCGTTTTTCAAAGGCGGAAATCAGCTCCTGGTGATGGGCCATACTGCGCACCAGCTGCACCCGGGAGTATTTGGAGAAGGTTCTTCGCACCAGAGGAATTTCCACCACAGTCCGGATGGTGGCCCGCAACCTGATACTGCCGGTAGACTCCACGATGATCCGGTGGAACTCGGCATTCAGCTCGGTAATTTTTTCGATATTCAGCGACTCAGACTCAACCAGCGCCAGCATCTCGTCGTTTAACAGAATGAGGCGTTCCAGACTGGCCCGATCAATGCTCCGGGCGGCGCGGCGCGCCGCCATGGTTTCGAGGGATTCGCGGATTTCGTAGGAGTCGAGAATTTCCTGACTCGTCCATTCGCGCACCCGCACACCCTGGTTCTTCGACAGGATCACCAAGCCTGCCTGGCTCAGCCTTCGCAGCGCCTCCCTGACGGGTGTTCGGCTGATACTGAAGGTCTCAGCAAGGCGCGACTCTATGAGATGTTCGCCTGGGGCAAGCTCGCCTACGATGATGCGTCGTTTTATTTCATCGAATACTTCTGCGGATGAGGACATTCAATATTTCTCCTTGTATTCAGTGAATTCCATGTCGTATTCCTGTCCAGAGATTTCGCCCCATAATTCACCCGCGTTCAGCCCGTCCAGGTAAGCGCCCAAAATGTTGTCAGGATCAAGCCCCAGAAGCCGCACCGCATTCAGACGGGGGGCCAGGCAAATATCGAAGTAATCAAGCCCGTGTTGTGCGTTGGGGCGGGAGGTCTGCTCGATCAGTGGCCGCACTGCTTCAAGCAGAGGCTCAAGCTCAGCAATAACCGAGCTCACCACACTCATGCCCGGCGTTTTGTGAAACAGCTCGTAAGCAAACTCGCGGTAACGCTCGGCCACACCTCGTTCTTCCAGGGCCTTACAGGCCTCTTCCCAACTGGCAAACCTGGATGTCAAACGCCGTGGGCCAACCAGTTCGTAGACGGCCGGCCGTATTTTCTGGGCAATCACCCGCTCCAGATTCTGCAAGGTGGCGGGGGTGAAACCCGCGCAGTTGTAGTGCATCAGCACCTTGGCTGACGACTTGCGCAGTACGCGATCAACGATCGCATGGGAGTCATAAATGATCTCTTTACCAAGCATCAGGGTTGGCGCCAGGCCGGTCGGATTCAGCTTTCGATAAAGCTCCGACTTCTGATCAAACAGTGCCAGGTCCATAGCCACACGCACATACCTGATCCCAGCGAGCCGGAGTGCGAGGCGTGAGCGAAACCCGGCCGGGCTCATATTTGCATCAAACAAGACGTTGCTTACCACAAGACTTTCCTCGGTCATTTAGATACAAAGTCTGGTAACCACAGTGCAAGCTGCGGGAAGGCGATCAACAGGCCGATCAACACGAACATCATCAGCAGGAACGGTGCCGCACCGTATATAACCTCCTTGAACTGGCCCTCACCCCGCACCGACTGGACAATGAACAGATTCATGCCAATGGGCGGCGTAATAAGGGCAGTCTCCAGCAGGATCATGAACAGAACCCCAAACCAGACCGGGTCAAAACCCAGGGCGGTGATGATAGGCACCACGATGGGCGTTGTGGCGATCATGAGAGAAAGGGTTTCCATAAAGCAGCCCAGAAGGATATAAACCCCGATAATGGCAAACAGAATGTACAGGGGGTCCCAGCCCAGAGTGCTGACTTTCTCGGTCAGGATATCGGTGAGGCCGATATTGGTGATCACAAAGTTCAGGAAATAAGCTGCAAGAACAATCAGCATCACCAATGATGTGGTACGAATGGTGGCCTGGAAGACTTCTGCCAGCGCCACAAACGTCAGCCGGCGCTTGATCAAGGACACTGCCAGAGCGCCCATGACCCCCAAGGCCGCTGCTTCCGTAGGGGTCGCGACACCCGCATAGATGGAGCCGACCACCAGGCCAAACAGCAGTATCGGGATGATGATGCCCTTTAGACCCGCCAGCTTCTGGAGCAGGGAGCTGCGTGGCACCTCATCACCATCCCATTCCGGCTTTGCCAGACAGGCCACCAGTACCGCGATGCTGAACAGAGCACCCATCAACAAGCCCGGGATCAGCGCTGCCAGATACAGGGTGGACACCGAGGTTTCGGCCAGGATTCCATACAGAATCATGTTGATGGACGGCGGGATCAGAATACCCAGAGTCCCGCCAGCCGCGATGGTGCCCAGGAACAGGCTTGGCTGATAGCCATACTTCTTTATATTGGGGATGGTGACCGTGCCCATGGTCGCCGTGGTGGCAACACTCGATCCGGAGGTTGCGGCAAACAATGCACAGGAGAAGATGTTGGTATGCATCAGACCCCCGGGCACCCTACCTACCCACAGGTTGACCGACCTGTACATCTCATCGGTCATTCCGGACCGCAGCAGGATCTCCCCCATCATGATAAAGAGGGGAATAGCCACAAGAACAAACTCGGTGCTGGCGCTCCAGGTAATCTCGCCAAGCGCGTCCATCAGCGGGAAGAAAGCATACAGGTCAGACAACGCCCACCCGGTAAAGATGAGTACCGCTGCGACAGGCATACTCAACAGAATAAGAAACGCCAGCAAAATTGTTGTTGTCGAAATCATTAAAAAGGCTCCGGTTATTTATGGTCTTCCGGCCCTTGAAGACCAATCAGCGAGTCACAGGTCCTGTAATCCCTGATCACCAGGCATTTAAGAGACTTGAAAAAGGTCCAGACATTGACGGCGGCAAAGACAACCAGGCCCAACGTCCAGACGCTTTGGGGAATCCATGTGTACACCCGAAGACTGGTGGGAGATCGCGCACCCCGGTTATAGCTGTCCCAGGTCAACTCAAACGCGAAATAGGCGAGCAGGGCCGAGATCACTACCAGTGACAGGATTGATACCAGGTTCAGAAACCGCTTTGCTGCAGCTGGCAGCACGTTCACCAACACGTCAATCCGGATGTGATCCCGCCCCACAACGCCTGCAGAAAGGCCAAACGCAACGGCAATCGCAAAGCCATACTGGCTTAACTCAAAACTTTGCAGGTAAGACCTGCCAACCAAGTTCCTTGTCAGCACATCAATCGATATGGCTACAGCCGATATCAGTACAATAAAGCCACCCATCCAGCTTGAGAGCACCGATAACCGCTGGCGAAAATCCCCGCTTGGCCTTTGTTTGTCCATGACTTCCTCCGAGAGCGAGTCTGTGTTATTTGGAAACCCAGGTTTTTACCGGAGGAGACTTGATTTCGATCTGCAGGCAGTCTTCGAGGGCTTCGCTGTAGTGATAGACTCCGGGAGGATGAATCCAGGAAGTACCCGGGCCGGCGATAAACTCTTCATCGCCGATGATCACTCGCATTTTCCCGCTGATCAGGTAGCCGGTAGTCTCGTGGTCATCGTGCTTATGCATTGGGTCGATCAGGCCTTTCGAGCGTTTAACCTCGAGCACCAGAAATGCATCACTCACCTGTAAAACCCGAACCTCGACATCGCCTTGCGGCTCCTTACCCTCGACAGACGCCAGCTTCTCGGGCTGGATATCTTTCGCATGAGAATGGTAACCCCTGGTTTTCTCGATTTTTCTATCCACGTGTTATTTCCTCTTTCTGGATTTGAGCCAGTTTATTGTCCGGCCGCCAACCGGCCGCTTGATGGATGCTTCCAATACTTCGACGGCTTGCAACAGCTTGCCACCATCAATCCCGGTACTGACACCTGCCTGCTCAAACATGACCACGAGATCTTCGGTGGCCACATTACCTGAGGCTCCGGGTGCGAAAGGACATCCACCCAGGCCACCCAGTGAGCTGTCAAACTTACGGATGCCCGCTTTGTACGCTACCCAAGCCATGGCCATGGCCATCCCCCGGGTATCGTGAAGATGTACCGCCAACTGGTCCGCCGGGCAGACGTCCAGCACCTTGGCGAACAGGATTTCGGCAGTCTGGGGATTGCCCGCGCCGGTGGTGTCAGCAAGACAGACTTCAGACGGCCCCAGAGCCGAAACCTTCCCCGCGACCTCAACCACCCGTTCCGGCGTCACCGCTCCCTCGAACGGACACTCAAATATGCCTGAGACATAGATTCGGCTCCGGGCTCCAGCTGAACTGGCCATCGCGACCATGGCCCTGGCTTCTTCAAGCACCAGATCAACGGTTTTGCCGAAGTTACGTTCACTCAGGGCGTCGGTGCAGGTGACCACAATGGCCACTTTATTTGCCCCCACCTCCAGCGCCGTACGTAACCCCCGGGTGTTGGGGGTGAGCCCGATATAGGTGCTGCCGGCAGGCCTGCCAGCCGTACTGAACAGCTCCACCGTATCTGCCATCTGCGGCACGCGGTCCGGCCGTACAAAACTGCCGAGCTCGAACTCCCTGATACCCGCCTTCTCCATGGCCCGCAGAACCGCCAGTTTCTCGCTGGTGGTGAGAAACTCTTTCTGGCTCTGCAGGCCATCCCGCAGGGCAACGTCACAGATTGCTACCCTGGTCATTTCCCGATCACCCCTTTCGCCGCCAGGCCGTCCAGGTTGTTTACCGGCATATTCAGCAGTCCGGTCAGAATCTCAACGGTATTCTCGCCAATGGTCGGCGGCCAGGTGTAATTGACTGGCTCGCTCTGGTCGTAATCCGAGAACTTGATCGGGTTGCCGGGCACCCGCACCGTGGTTCCATCTTCATGAACCACCGACGCAACCATGTTGCGCGCTTCGATCTGTTGGTTATTAAGGACGCTTTCGAAATCGTTCACCGGAGCGCAGGGGATGCGCCGGGCTTCCAGGAGAGCCAGCCATTCTTCGCAGGATTTTCCGACCAGAATGCTTTGTAGTTTGTCTTCGATCCAGGTCTTGTTTGCCAGCCGTACCGGCTGAGTCTTGAATTTGGGGTCCTTCAGCTCTTCGTCATCCAGGATTTCCACGAGAGAGTCCCAGAATGAGTCAAAAATAACCGCGATGACGATGTCCTTGGTGGCCGTCCGGAACGTGTTATAGGGCACGTGAACAAAATGGCCATTGCCTTCAGGTCCGGGGTTCTTCCCAGACATGAAATACATGGTGGCCATGTAGTTCAGCATCGACACCTGGCAGTCCACCATGGAGATATCAATGTGTTTGCCGTGCCCGGACTGGTTCCGTTCGTTCAGCGCCGCCAGAATACCCAGAGCGGCATAGATACCCCCACCGAGATCCCCGATCGGGATTCCGGAGCGGATCGGCCGACCGCCCGACTCTCCGGTAATCGACATACCACCGCCAACAGCCTGGGCCACCAGGTCGAAGGAGGTTTTGGTCGCGTCGGGGCCAGTCTGACCGAATCCGGTAATCGAGCAGGTGACAATGCGCGGATTAACCTCCTTCAGAGCTTCGAAATCAATTCCCAGGCGCTGGGTTACGCCGGGGCTGAAGTTATCCAGGACCACGTCAGCCTTTTTTACCAACTCCAGAAAGATGCTCTTACCTTCTGGCGACTTGAGGTCCAGAGCGACGCTCTTCTTATTCCGGTTAAGGGTCAGGAAATAGGCCCCCATGCCGTGGGAGGAATAATCCGGATTGTTGGCCAGCAGCTTGCGGGTGCCTTCGCCGGTCGCCGGCGGCTCGACCTTGATGGTGTTCATCCCCAGGTCGGTCAGCAACATCGCGCCAAAGGGTCCGGACAACATGTGCGTCAGGTCCAGCATCGTAAAATTATCTAAAGACTTCATACTTCCTTCCGCTCTAGTATTTACTAAACAGTTGGCCAAACCCGTCAAACTGGTCGTTAATTCCGTTCTGGCGCAACGCGTGCCAGTAAATAGCACTGTTAATCGCAATGACCGGCTTACCGAGGAACTCTTCAGCCACAGCCGCCACCCGCGCCATGGACAGGTTGGTCCCCACCTGGACAATGGCATCAATGTCGTCACCATCGATTGCCTTGATCTCATTGATCAGGGTCTCTGGCTGGACATGGGCAATCCTGACCGGGCTTTCGCAGCGCAGGCCCGTGATCCGGGGAACCTCAAAGCCACACTCGTTAAAGAACCGGACGACATTACGGTCTCCCACCGGCTGATACGGTGTAATAATCGCCAGCTTTTTGGCGTTGAACTTCTGCAGTGCCTCCTGGCAGGCTTCGGAGCCCATTGCGACCCCCAGGCCGGTCATCTCCATCACCTGCTTCTTCAGACGGGTACTGGCCTCGAGACCGTTCCAGAAGGTTTCGGCGGAAATGCCCATCACGAAATAGTCGGGCTCACAGGACATCACGCGCTTGATCGCATCTTCCTGGGCCTCTTCAATCAGGTCGATCAGCCGATTGAAGTCATCGTCGTTATGGAGTGGGATATTCGGGATCGCAATTCTGGTCAGATGATTGGTCACCCCTCGGACTCTCATATCGTCAAACTCTGCCTGTACCGTCGTGTTGGTCGACGGCACCAGAACCGCAAATTTTGATCGGTACCCTAGTGCGTCCATCGTTCTACCCTATGCCCACAGGACAAGTTCATTGGTTGCTGGCAGCCTTCCGATGAAGGAGCCGATTTGCAGACGTTCTTGGTCACTGCCGACCTCACCCGGCGAGATCTCATGAGGATTTCGGCTGTTGAAAATCACCACATCGCCTTTGCCGGGGGCATAATCAAACGTTTCTGCACCTTCCACGACACTGCGATCCAGACCGTAGCTTGGCGGCGGAGTCCCCCCGGTCATCTCCGGCGTCCAGGGCGCGTTATGGACAGTCGTCACCCCACCACCAGACGGAACTTCAACAAACAGGTTCCAGCCCAACTGACTGTCGACCTTTTCGATGGCATAACCTGGGCTATTGAAGGGGGCGTAATCGGCGTGCAGCGCAATGCCCTTGGAAGCGAAGCGAATGATCCCGGCAAAGTAGTCACCAAAGTCCGGTTCGTTCGCAATCCCGACGGCACCGTCCCAGCACTCGGATAGACGTTCGATAAGGCGCTCCATCGGATTGAAAGAATTGTCGAACACATATTGCTGATCGTTGTAGGCCGACTTCACATCAGCAAAGTAGTCCTGTTTGGATTTGTCCCAGCGGTACTCAACCTGGGCCATGCCAATGTAGCCAACGGCCACCTTGCCATATGTCTTGATGTTGGCCTTCTGCATTGCCCGGGCAAAAGCAGCACATTCATCATCGGTGGCAAACCCCCGGATGCGAATGGCAGGTATTTCATTGTTCAGGAGCCTGGCCAGGTTCTCTTTGGTTAATTCAAACTCTTGTAATTCATTCCAACGATTCGACATGCTCATCACCTTGTTCATTTTTTCTCAGCGGTCATATCAAGGATGCTGCCCACGCTTTGGTTCCATTCAGTAACGCAGGCATTTCCACAGCGCGCAGCCCAACGGGGCAGCACTGTCTGTTCCAGCGCCTTGCGCCGTAGTTCCAGCTCCTGCTCAGTTGCCTTGACCAGAGTCATTGATGCTGCGTCACCCACCGGACATTCACCGCCGGTGTTACAAGCAATTCCGTATTCATTCTCTCTCTGGTTCTGTTCCCAGATTGCCTCCGCCAGCTTATCGACCTCGCTCTGCAGCAAGTCCTGACCTTTAGGGCCGAGCTTGTCCCAGGCCTCCTGATTCATCACCATTACCGAGGTACCCCAGTTGATCGGCAGCTCATGGATATAGTTGGCAGCCTCGTGCCATTTGCCGGTGTATCCGCCCAGGGAACCGGTAATCGCACAGTCCAGTGCACCCATTTGCAGAGCCTGCTGAACCTCGCCCCACGCCATGGAAACACCTTCGGCACCGAAGTGTTCGATAAAATCAGTCTGAGAAGCGCCCGATACCCGAATGCGACGACCTTCAAGGTCGGTCAGGCTATCCAGCTTTTTAGTGCAGAACAGAACCTGTGCCTGAAAGGACCAGTAACCCAGTACTTTTACGCCCTGATGCTCTTCAAAATACTCGTCCAGAGTTGGCTCGAAAGCCTCTGTCGCGGACTTCAGTGTCGCAATATCCGGCGACAGACCCGCCAGATCAGTACCGTCAACAATAGGAGCTTCGCCCGCGATAAACCCGAGCTGAGTCGTACCCGACTGCAGCGTGCCGCGGCTTACCATACGGATGACCTCAGAACCGTTGAGTCCCATCTCATTCCACGGCCGAAAACGGATGGTCAGCTTGTCATCGAATGCCTCGGGAACGGCGCTCGTCCAGAACGGTCGCTCCAGCTGCGCAGACTGGGTGGTAATGCCCAGATTACCCGCCACGGCCAGGTTCATTTTCGGAATATCGTTCGCTGACGCGCCGGAAACGCCTCCAAGCACACCTGCTGCACACAGAACCACACTTGCGAACCTATCGGCCAACTTGAAGCTCATCTTTGAAGTCCTCCACTGGGAGTTTGTTGTTATTGCATACAATCGAAGCGTATTGGTCTCACAGCTTCCTGTCAAATAAAATTTTTTTTGCTGTTAAATCAATAAATTATTTATATACCGAAAGTTTGAAACAGGCAGTTCGTATACAATTTGTTGCTAACCAGAGCTCGAGTGGTAAGAATAGGGCCATCTGGAAAACCAGTAGCTTTAGCATTCTTCACATGGAGACGACGTATGACGTTCGCGACTAACCCGAGACTCCGGGCGGCCAAACGCTACGCTCTCATCATTATTGATATGAGCGTTGGCTTTACCGATCCGGGTGTAAGCCCTCTTGGGGCAGAAAGTACCGAAGTGCTGGGCGCTATCGAGGCGCTGCTTCAGAAGTTTCGTGCTCTCGACCTCCCGGTTGTATACACCACCGTGGTTTATGACGACCAGGACGAAGCCGCGGTGTTCCGGGAAAAAATTCCCCAGCTTAACTGTCTGGAACGCGCTAACGGTCTGCACGGGATTGACCCAAGAGTGGCCCCCCGCGATAACGAGAAAGTCATTATCAAGAAATGGGCGAGCGCGTTCTTTGGCACCGAACTGGATGCCTGCCTGAAGGACGCAGATGTGGATGGCGTGATCGTTACCGGCCTGACAACCAGCGGTTGTGTTCGCGCCACCGTGGTGGATGCCATTCAAAGCGGTTACCGGCCGCTGGTCGTCGATACCGCCACCGGTGACCGAGACACAGACGCTCATCGGGCCAACCTGCGGGATATATCAATTAAGTATGGTGACGTGGTTACCCTCGCCGAGGCTATGGCGGTGCTGGACAAGGTACATGTAAACGCCGGCTTAGGAGCCTGACGATGGATGCAAAAACTCTCTACGAAAAACTTTGGGAGACCCATGCCATTGGCGACTCGCGCCTATATATCGATCGCCATCTGCTACATGAGGTGACGTCACCCCAGGCGTTCTCCGGCCTGGCCATGCACAGGCGCAACGTATGGAACAGCGGCCAGGTTCTGGCTGTCCCGGATCACGCGGTCCCTACCCGGAACCGGGCCCTTGGCACGGCCGGCATTTCCAATACCATCGCCAGAAAACAGGTTGCGCGACTGACGGAAAACTGTCAGCAGCATGGTATCAAGCTAATCGAGCTCACGGCCCGAGAGCAGGGGATTGTACACGTGGTAAGCCCCGAACTCGGCTATACCCTGCCCGGCTCCACCATGGTGTGTGGCGATTCCCACACCTCAACCCACGGCGCCTTTGCAACACTTTCCATGGGTATCGGTTCCAGCGATGTCGAGCATGTGCTGGCCACCCAGACACTAAAAACCTCCAGACTCAAAACCATGAAGGTCCACTTCACGGGAGCCCTGCGCCCCGGGATTACCCCCAAGGACATGATTCTGCGCCTGATTTCACAAATCGGCACCGCCGGTGCCACCGGTTATGCGATCGAGTACACCGGTCGCGCCGTCGCCGAACTGTCGATGGAAGGTCGGATGACTATCTGCAACATGAGCATCGAGGCCGGCGCCACCGCCGGCATGATCGCTTACGACGCCATCACCGAAGCCTATCTGACGGCGATCCCGCGGGTGCGCAGCCTGCCGGGCTTCGAGTCAGCGCTGGCCTACTGGCGCAGTCTCAGATCCGATGACGATGCCCGATTCGACGCCGAAGTAGAAGTGGATCTAGACTCGCTCGAGTCTCAGGTTACCTGGGGCACTTCCCCCGAAACCGCAGTGACCCTGGATACGCCGATCCCGACGCCGGAACCTGCAGCCCAGGACACCCTGGCCTGTGAACTGCAGCGCGCGCTTAACTATATGGGCCTGACCGGAGGCCAGAAGCTCCGGGACCTCAAGATTAATAGTGTATTTATCGGCTCTTGCACCAATGCGCGGCTCGAAGATATCCGCGCCGTGGCCGACATCGTCAAAGGCCGGTTAATCAGTCCGGGCCTGACCTCTGCGCTGGTGGTTCCTGGCTCCGGCACGGTAAAGCAGCAGGCGGAAAGCGAAGGACTCGACCGGATCCTTCAAGCGGCGGGGTTCCAATGGCGCTCCCCCGGCTGCTCCATGTGCCTTGGCATGAACGACGACCACCTGCCGGAGGGTAGCCGTTGCGCCTCCACATCTAACCGCAACTTTGAAGGACGCCAGGGCAAAAACGTACGTACTCACCTTCTGAGCCCCCGATTAGCGGCATACTCTGCGCTCGCGGGCAGGCTAACCGACAAATACTGGTGATTTCATGACCCCGACACATGCTTTTGAAGGGACGCTGATCCCTTTCGATCGTTCGAACATTGACACCGATGCCATTCTGCCCAAGCAATACCTGAAAATGCTGGACAAGACCGGGTATAGCCCCTTTCTGTTTGATGACGAGCGCTATCTGGACCCCGGTGACTCAGAAGTACCGCCGGCAACCCGCCGCAAAAACCCCGAGTTCATCCTGAACATTCCGCCCTACGATCAGGGCAGCATTCTGGTGGCGCGTAAGAACTTTGGCTGCGGCTCGTCTCGCGAGCATGCGGTCTGGGCGATTCGTGATTACGGGATCCGCGCCGTAATCGCTGAAAGCTTCGGAGAGATCTTCTTCAACAATTGCATTCGTAACGGTATTGCACCCATTCTCCTTCAGGAGCAACGGATAAACGCACTGTTCGAATTGGCACGGTATACGCCTGAGGCCAGAATTCAGGTTGATCTGGCCCGAGGTGTACTAGTGGCGGAGGGAGATGAAATCCCGCTCAGTCTGCCAGATAAACTCAGGCAGACCCTGATCGAAGGCCGGGATGATATCAGCGATACGCTGGCAATTGCTGACACAATCAAGGCCTACGAGGCTCAGCGACGGAAGGCCGAACCCTGGATCTTCGTGGGCTGAGCTGGTCGGGCACCTGCTCCAACAGGTGCCCGCCCCTAAATATCGTCGATCGGCAGCAGGCAACTGTTAACAAACACATCCATCACGTCCTGAACCTCCGGCATGGCCTGCTTCAGTGCTCCGATCTGGCCCTCAAGGCTTTCCCGAACCCGCTTGAACTCCGCCAGATTCCCCAGTTTCTGCTCATCCAGCACCTTCAGATACGCCGAAATGATGTCTGCCGCCTTCACAATGGCCTTGTATCCGGCATCCACCCGGGCTTGAACAATCAGAGGCTCATAATATACCCTGAGGTCTGACGGCAGGGAGGCAAGACACTCCTGCTCGGCCAGTGCCTCAAGTTTTTTGTATTGCCGGGTAAACTCCGGGTTGTGGTACTTCACCACATGGTTCAGATCCTGCAGCTTGGTTTCCGACACCTCATGGAAGATTGCCAGTGTTGCCGCTTTCTCCGGGCTGAGATCACCCCCGTAGCGCTGGTTCCTGATCACGCACAGCAGGTGCGCCACCACCGCCACCTGGTGACTGTGTTCGGCGACATTCTCACTTTTTACACAGTGCATCAGCCCCCAGCGCCGGATCAGGGGCATCCGGAATATCCAGGCCAGAAATGCGCTTTGCTTTGCCACAGGTGTTTCCTCAGCCAGCCCGCGCTTAGCGGACATCCAGGGTAAATTGCACAGTCACCAGCCCTTGCTCGTTGGTGACTGCCTGATGGGTCGGCTCAAGGGTAAACAGCTGGCCCGCCGGTACCCCGTGGGTTTCCTGTAGCAGCCGGTGTACCATCAGGCCGCGCTGAGCGGCCAGTTTACCCAGGCTTTCCGGAGGCAGAGACAGCTCACCGCCCAGGTACGCCTGCCGGGCCTCATCCCAGGCCTCCCCTTCCACGTCCTCGCCGCGTGCCGCACGCTTTTCTTTCAGCAGGGCCAGACCGTCTTCTTCGGTTGCGACCCCGCCCCGAACATTCAGCAGCAGCTCCGGACGGTCGTGCAAGACACCGGCCAGGGCAGCGAGTTTCTCGGCTTCACCGGCCGCAAGCTCAGTACTGCCGGGCACAAAGCTGACCTGGCCCAGCTCGTCACTGCTGAAACCTGCCAGCTCGGCCAGGGAGCCAAGCATACTGAAAGGAGAAGCAGCCGCTTTCACCAGCAGATTGACGAACGCCCGCATGACAATCTGGCCGACACTGAATTTCGGGTCCGCCAGATCACCCGAAACGGGCAAATCAACTTCGATCACACCCTGCCGGTCGGTCAGTAACGCGAGGCCCAGTTTGACAGGGGCCTTGATGGCGTCCTGACTGGTCACGGCCTGCCCCAACTCCATCCGGTCCAGAACCACCTGGTTGGAGGCGTTCAGGCGGGTACCGGTAAACTCATAGTCCAGATCCAGCTTGAGCTTGCCGCTGTCGACACCATAACCCAGATAACGGCCAAAATAGGGCGACAGGACCGGCAGTGCCAGGTCATCCATATGCAGTAACAGCTTGCTTGGGTCTTCGGTACCGATGGCCCCGAGGGTGCCCTCAAACGTAACCGGGGCCACTCCGGCCAGCCGGCCGCGCAGATTGACCGCCCCCTGCTGGGGCGGAACGTTGCTGATGCCTGTCACACTGCCACTGAGATCCTCAAAGCTGGTATTGAACGCCGGCTCCATGGTGCGATCGGTGTAACTGACTGCGCCTTCCTCCAGCAACAGCTCGCCGATCCGGAAAATCAGCCCCTCACCCTCTGCCTCCGAGGGCGCTTCCCCGGCCGCGGGTGCGGCACCCGCGCCGGGCGCTCTGACGATATATTCCACGTTATGACCACCTTCAAGATCCCGGATCAGGTTAAACGACGGCCGGACCAGAGTAACGGTACCAATTTCGAGGCGGGCCGGATCGACATTGAACTCCACGGGCGCCAACCGCAGCAGCTGCCAGGAGACCAGACGGCCACGCTCTTCGGTCAGACCCAGGGCCAGGTCTGCTACCTCAACAGAACCGCTGAAGGTTCCGGTCAGCGGCGCGTCCTGGCTGTCCAGGTCGAGATTACCGTCAAAACCCAGGCGGCCGCTGTCTACGGCCAGGTGAGTCTCCAGTTGCACATAGGGCTCGACCGCCTGCAGCGCAATGTCCTGCCCGCTCAGCGCGCCCTGGAAGTTGAAAGGTGCCAGTGTTACCTGGCCGTCTGCGCGCAGGTTACCGCCGCTGGTTAGTGCGGTGCCCAGGCTATAGGGCACCGGCTCACTCAGCTGATGGCTCAGACGCCCGATGCTCAGCTCAAGGTCTGCCAGCCCCAGATCAGCCGGAGTTTCCGGCACCCGGTCCTGCCAGCGAACGCGACCACCGGTCAGCTGCACACCCTCCACGCTCCAGCGAAACTCCGGCCCGCCATCACCGGTGGGCTCGCCCTCAGCCTCAGGCTCCGGCTGGTCTGGCATTGATGCAACCCAGTCCAGAACTCCGGCGCTGTCCCGGCTGACCCCGACATAGGGATCGGTCAGAGTAATCACACCCGTGCTGGCGCGTCGGGCGGTGAGGTCGAACGCGATATCGGTGATGTTAAGTGCAGCCAGTGCCAATGCCGACTCCTCCTGTCCGGCCGACAACCCCAGCACCAGATCCCGAACCTCCAGCTCGCCCCCGGAGGTGATCAGCTCAAACCGGTCACTGGCGGCAAGCTGATAAGCGGTTTCTACCGTCAGCGAACCCTCCCGCAGCTGCCAGGGCAGGAAAGGCGCGACAAAATGCGCGAGGGTGTCATGGCGGATATTCTCCAGGCGCAGGCGCCCCTCTGAGTAAAGCGGCGCAATACTCAATTCGCCGTGCCACCCGATTATCTGATCCCCCAGTTCCGCCGTCACCGTGTACTGGCTGCCAGCGGCTTCTCTGGGCCAGGTGGCAAGATCGCTCAGGGTAAGGTCCAGCGGCTCGATCTGGAATTCCGCTGGCTCAGCCCCGGACAGGTCCCGCAACAACAGCCGGCCACCGTCGATCGCCACCTGTCCGAACAGCAACCGGAGCGGGTCGCCCGCGTCGTCTTGCGCTTCGGTCCGGGTGGGTTGGTCATCTGTCCGTTGGGCGTTGCGCCAGTCGCGGACATAGTTAATTGAATAGTCTTCCAGCAGGTCCACACGAATATCGGGTTCTGTGAGGCGGATCTCCTCAAACCCGATCACGCCTCGCAACAGCTGAAAAAAACTCAGGTCGACCCGGAGCTTATCGAAAGCCGTCACAGGTTCTTCGCCCGGGTCCCGGGCCGCGAATCCCTCCAGCTCCACACTCAGGGCAAAAGGATTGACCCGGATGCTCTCCACCTCTGCCTGCCAGCCCATGTGCTGATCGAGCTGCTCGGGCAGTGTTTTCTTGAGCCACCAGGGCAATAACAGGAAACCTGCCAGGGCGTATAACCCGAGCAGCACCAGCAATACCAGCAACAGCGTTCTGAACGGACGGCGTTCCGTCTTGTGTTCGGCCACAGACTACTCCCTATCCAACCCGCGGACCTTCCGCGACACCTGCCAAGGATACCGCCGGGCACCGGTGCTTGTCAGCCAGACCTGACAGCCGGCAGTGAACCCGATATCCTCCGCAGAGACAATCCTCCCTGAACCGTCTGACGGAGAGAGCAGTATGGACATCGGCGATATGCGTCGGGAATTTGAAAGCGAAGGCCTTGACCGGAGCCATCTGAACGACGATCCGGTGCTACAGTTCGGGAAATGGTTTGACGACGCGCGAACCGCCGGCATTCTGGAACCCAATGCGATGTCGCTGGCGACCACAGGTTCCGATCAGATGCCGGACCTTCGGACCGTGCTGCTCAAATACTTCGACCAGAAGGGTTTTGTATTTTATACCAATTATCACAGCCGCAAAGCCCGGGAGCTGGAGCAGAATCCCCGGGCCGCCCTGTTGTTTGCCTGGATCGGACTGAACCGGCAGGTCCGGATTCAGGGTATGGCGGAGAAGGTCAGCAAGACCGAATCGCTCCGGTACTTTTCATCCCGGCCCCGGGGCAGCCAGATCGGCGCCTGGGTCTCGGCGCAGAGCCAGGTGATTACTTCCCGTGGCCTGCTGGAGCAAAAAGTCGCCGAGATGAGGCAGAAGTTCGGTTCCGGTGAGGTGCCTCTGCCGAGTTTCTGGGGCGGCTACCGGATTGTGCCCGAGCGGATAGAGTTCTGGCAGGGCCGCCCGAGCCGCCTGCACGACCGTTTCGAATATGTGAGAGAGGCCAATGGCTGGAGCATTCATCGCCTGCAACCCTGACCGGCCCGGCATCTGGCTTTGCCGCCAGCCCGGCGCAGGTCGGTGCGATACCCCGGACTGGCTCACCGGATACGAGGCCGACACCCTGAGCAAACTGGGCCCTGTCCGACAGCAGGAGTACCGCACCAGCCGGTGGCTGATCCGCCAGGCCCTGGGGTGTGCCAGCGGGCTGTCCCCGGACCAATGTCAGCCCGTGGATGGCCGGCCGGTGGCCAGCGTGCTGCCACCGGGGTGGCGGCTGTCACTCAGCCACAGCAAAGGCCTTGCCGCGGTAGCTGCGGGCCGGGACCGGCTGGGCATTGATATTGAGCCTCACGAACGCAGGGCCAACTGGCGTGGGGTGGTCCGGCGCTGGTTTACCCCTGCCGAGCAGGCGTGGTTGCTGGCCGCAGACGACCCGCTCAGCTTCCTGAGGGTATGGACCCTGAAGGAAGCCTGGCTGAAAGCCACCGAACGTGGCATCGCTGGTAATCTGCAGACCCTGGAAGTGCTGCCGGGCTTTGAGCTGTTCGGAGATCAGGCCGATGGCGGCTGGCACGCTACCAGCTTTCTCATTGAGAGCTTTATCGTTACGCTGGTGTATCGTTCAACCGTTAGCACCAACCCGGACGCGACGCCGGAACTGACCATGCTGATGCCGCCGGAAGACTTTCAGCTGGTTCCGGCCCGGGCCCGGACCACCCGCTGCGAGCGCCTGCTCCAGACGGTGATTCACTGCAAACCCTGAGCCGGAGATTGTATGCCAATCACAACCGGGCGCTGCCCTTGGTGCGGAACCGACCCGCTTTACGTGCATTATCACGACACCGTCTGGGGCCGGCCGGAATACGACGACCGGGCGCTGTTCGAGAAGCTGTGCCTGGACGGCCAGCAAGCGGGCCTGAGCTGGATCACGATTCTGCGCAAGCAGGACAGCTATCGCGCCGCCTACGCCGGATTTGATCCGGAAAAGATTGTCCGGTTTACCGAACAGGATCTGGCAGGACTGATGGCCAACCCGGGCATTGTTCGCAACCGCCTCAAGGTTGAGTCCGTTGTGCGCAACGCCCGCAGTTATCTGGCGCTGAAGGAGAAGGGTATCGGCTTTGCCGGGTTTTTGTGGCAGTTTGTAGGCGGAGAACCTGTACAGAACCACTGGCAAAGCGTTGATCAGGTGCCGGCCGTGACTGCCGAGTCCGAGGCCATGTCCAGGGGCCTGAAAAAGGCCGGCTTCAACTTTGTCGGGCCGACCATCGTCTATGCCTTCATGCAGGCAACCGGCATGGTCAACGATCACCTGGTCAGTTGCGCGGCGCACCGGCAATGCCAGGAGCTCGCCCGCCAGCGCCGGTGATCGGCCACGCCCGGCCCCACGCCTGTTGCTCAGGGGGACAACGGCCGGGCGTCCGATCGGAGGCGGCAAGACAACCTCCATCACCCACCACCGAAGCGACCGGTTCCGCTGGCGGGCAATTCCTCAGGCGGTGGACGCCGCAACAATCGCATACTCATGGTTATGAGGCTCGATCAGTGCAGCGTGCAGCGCCACAATCGCTTTGTCGTAGTGGTCCTCTTCGATGACCACCTGGATATCCACCTGCCGCATGCATTGGTGGATGGCGAGCACGCTGATGCCCTGATCGGCCAGTGCCTTCACCGAGCGGGCGAGAATGCCCGGCACCTTCATATCGCTGCCACAGGCAGAGACCAGCGCCACTTTACGGGTACTGACCTCAGCGTTGGGAAACTCTTCCTCCAGCGCCTTGACCACCCGTTTGACATGCTTGAGCGTGGTGTCCACGTAATGGGTGATGGTGTTGGCATTGGTGTCTTTGGACATAAAGCGCACTTTGAAGCGGCTGAGCACATCAAGGATCTTCTTGTCTGAACCCGGCTCACCCAGCATGTCCTGGTTGAATACCTCGATGGCAAACACGCCCCTGGCGCCGGCAATGATTTCCACCTGCGGTTTCTCACTGATGTAGTCACCGGTGATCAGGGTACCTGTGTGTTCAGGCTCAAAGGTGTTCATCACCCGCAGGGGGATTTCATTCTGCCGCAGGCCAATTCCGGCTCTTGGATGGATTGCCTCCATACCCAGATTGGCCAGCTGGTCGGCCACGTCGTAGTTGGTGCGACCAAGCGGAACCACCTTGTCCTGGCCAACCACGTTGGGGTCCGCTGAGCTCAGGTGATATTCCTTGTGGATGATGGCTTCGCGGGCGTTGGTCATCACCGCCACCCGGCTAAAAGTCATCTCGCTGTAGCCCCGGTCGAAGGTCCGCATCAGGCCTTCCTTACACTGGGCATATCCGGTAACAATCGGCAGCTCCCGGGACAGGTCGACGCTGTCAAACGCCTGTTTGAGCTTCTGGTCCAGCGGCAGAAGCTCGGTGTCACGCCACCCGGTGAGGTCGACAAACCGCGCGTTAATACCTTCCTGCTGAAGCTTCATGGTGGTATTGAACGCACTGTGGGCCTCGCCGATGCCGGCCAGCATTTCCCGCACGGTGAGCAGGTGCTCTTCAAGCTGGAACTGGCCGTAGGAGCACAGGCGCTGGAGGTCGATCAGACAGCCACGCACGCCTTCGATACGATCGGTGATGAACTGGTCTGCCTGGTGCTTGAGCATCGGGTCTCTGAACAGCTCGCCATTGATGTCAGTCAACAGCTGGATCAGCTTGGTAAGGTCATCGCCCCAGGCCCAGTCCGATTCAGCGTCCGCGAACAGGGCATAAACGCCCGGTTCGCCGGTTTTCTTGTGCTCCAGCAACTCATTGGTTACACCGCCATAGGCGGAGACCACAAAGATACGTTGGTAGAGGTCGCTCTTCTTGCGCTTGCCAATAATGATATTGTCGCGCACGGCCTCGTAGTTGCTCATTGAAGTACCGCCGATTTTTTCGACAGTATGCAGTGCCGTCGTCATAGCCTTGCCTTTATCATCTGCGTTCGGAGTGATCGGTGAACACGGCCTCAGGAGGCCTTGCCCACACGCTCCTGGAGGATTTCATCCACGCTTTCCGCCAGAATCGCAACGCCCTTGCGCAGGTCATCCTCACTGGTGGTCAGCGGCATCAGGCATTTGATGACCTCATCGTTGGGCCCGCTGGTTTCAATGATCAGGCCTTTTTTAAAGGCACGCTGGGTGATCGGACCGGTAACCTCGGCATGCGTCGCCTCAATACCCCGCATCAGGCCACGGCCTTTCATCCTGAATTCGCCCGGGTACTTGTCGCAGATGGCCTGCAGGGCATCACCCAGCACCTTGGTCTTGGCTTTCACTTCGTTGGCGAAGCTGTCATCTTTCCAGTAAGTCTCGATCGCTGCACGTGCAGTGACAAACGCCATGCTGTTACCCCGGAAAGTACCGTTATGTTCGCCGGACGCCCAAACGTCCAGTTCCGGCCTGAACAGTACCAGAGCCATGGGCAGGCCATAGCCACTCAGGGATTTGGAGACCGTGACGATATCGGGCTTGATACCGGCAAACTCAAAGCTGAAGAACTCACCGGTACGGCCGTTACCAGCCTGGATGTCATCCACAATCAACAGAATGTCGTGCTTCTTGCACAGTTCGGCCAGCCCCTTGAGCCACTCGGCACGGGCCGCGTTCAGGCCACCTTCACCCTGCACCGCCTCAACAATCACCGCCGCCGGAAGCTCGGTCCCGGAGGAGCTGTCTGACAGCACCTTGTCCATAATTTCCAGAGTGTTGGTATCTTCGCCCAGGTAACCGTCGTAGAACATGAAATCCACGTTGCCCAGAGGCACGCCCACCCCACCGCGGTGATGCTCATTACCCGTGGCCGCGACCGCACCGGCGGTTACACCATGAAAACCATTGGTAAAGGAAATGATGTTGGTACGCCCTTTCACCTTACGGGCCAGTTTCATGGCTGCTTCTACACAGTTAGTGCCGGTGGGGCCGGTAAACTGGATTTTATAGTCCAGGCCGCGGGGGTCCAGAATATAATTCTTGTAGGCCTCCATGAAGTCATGCTTGGCGGTGGTGAACAGGTCCAGACCCTGAGTTACACCATCAGCCTCAATGTAGTCGAGCAGGGCCTTTTTCAGGATATCGTTGTTATGGCCGTAGTTCAGAGAGCCGGCGCCGGCCAGGAAGTCGAGATACGCTTTGCCATCTTCCGTGTACAGGTGCGCGTTCTTGGCACGGTTGAAAATCACGGGAAAAGCGCGGGAATAAACACGGACTTCGGATTCAGTAGATTTGAAAATTTCCATTATCTTGCCTCTTAGCATGTCAGGTTCGAGGTAAATACACAGTGGTCTGCTGGTAATACGGGTCGGTCGCAACAGTTACACCATGCGTTGATGTCAGCCATATGGCAGGCCCACCCCGGGTGGCTTACCGGCTGTTCAGAATCGCAATGGGCGGTGGCCCTGGTCAGGTTTCGGGGACCGGCCTGGTAAAGGGGCCGATACGCAGCAGGAACTCGGAATCATGCTTGCCGCCGAAATGGGGCTCTCTCCTGAAATGCTCGTGATAGCTGAGCTCCGCACCCAGGTCCCGGGCAAACGACCGGAACAACGCCCAGGAGGCTTCGTTATCCTGGGTAATGGTGGTTTCCAGGTGGGTGACCGCCCGGCATGCGTCACGGCTCACAATCGCCCTGAGCATCCGCTTGGCCAGGCCCTGGCCACGACCTTTCTCGTGGACAGCCACCTGCCAGACAAACACGGTTTCGGGCTGTTGGGGGGGAATGTATCCGGAGATAAAGCCGACCAGGTCGCCGTCCTTCTCCGCGGCCACGCCAGTGCTGGCAAAGTGGCTGCACTGCAACAGATTGCAGTAAATCGAGTTGGGGTCCAGCGGGGGGCATTCGGCCACCAGCTGGTGCAGTCTGTAGCCATCCTCTGTAACCGGTTCTCTAAGAGCGATGGCGGGGGTATTCGATCCTTCAGAAGTCATAACGTGGTCGTTTGGGTAATTAGCTTGACGAAAATTATATAGACCACAAAACATATTTCAAGGTAAACCGGCGAAACTTGCCGGCGGCCGGACGGCAGGGCCCGGGGCATCCCGGACCCACGCACATATGCAACCCATTGTTATTTTTAATGGTATTGATATATTTTTGCCGCCCTGGCCAGAGTATCAGATTGGAAAACTAACAAAACCGAAATATATTATTTAGTTCTCCAAACATCCCTCAACGCCCTTGCCCTCGCGCTCACATCAAGGCGGGATTCAGCGTATAGGTTCCCGTCACCCGGGCTCTGGCCAGCACATGCCCGGCCATGGCCTTGCGCGCAGCTTCGCCATCAAACTCACCCTCCAGGCCCAGGGTATCGACATCCAGAGCGAAGATCTCAAAGTGGTAACGGTGGACAAGTTCATCGTTCCAGGGCGGGCAGGGGCCGTCGTAACCCGCGTAGGTACCTGCCATATCCGGGTTACCGGCAAGAAACTGGGTGTAATTGTTCACTCCGCGTACGCCGATCGGGCCCGGACCCACGGGCTTGCCCTTGGGGCTCACACCGTCACTGTCTTCGGCTTCCGGAATGCATCGGGCCGAGGCCGGGATATCCACCAGCACCCAGTGAAAAAAGTCCACCCGCGGCAGGCTGCCCGGAATACTTTTACCCTCTTGATTCACATCATCCGCAACACTCGGCACATCCGGGTCAAACATGATTACCGCAAAGCTTCTGGTACCCTCGGGTACATCCCGCCAGTTCAGCTCGGGGTTCCGGTTGGGCCCAAAGCTCATCCGGTCTTCGGGGTTGGGTACGCCAAAGGCAAAACGTTCCGGAATGGGCTGGCCATCCACAATACCGCTGACTTCCAGTTTCACAGACTGTCTCCCGTGTCAGTTGATCATCACAGGCCCTAACGCCCGATTGCCATAGGCCTGCCCCGACATTAGTATTAGGCCCTTTCGGTTCGACAAGCAACCTGTGCCCGCCGTTGCCGTGAGGACAGCCAAGCATTTTCCGGCCGAGAGTGCTTGGCTCTCTTCACTTCAGGGTTGGTTGCTATGGAAAAGCTGCATCATATTGTCGTCGTCGGAGGGGGCGCCGGCGGTCTGGAACTGGTCACCCGTCTGGGAGACAGACTGGGCCGGAAAGGTAAAGCCCGTATCTCGCTGGTGGATGCCGGCCTCACCCATGTCTGGAAGCCGCTGTTGCACGAAGTCGCCTCGGGATCTCTTGATGTCGGCACCAACGAAATCAACTACCGGGCCCATGCCCGAAAGCACCATTACGAGTTCCAGCTCGGGCGCATGCACGGCCTGGACCGGTCGGCCAGACAGATTGTCATTGCACCATTTTATGATGAAGACGGATACGAAGTTGTGCCCGAGCGACGCCTGTCCTACGACACTCTGGTGATGGCGGTTGGCAGTACGGCCAACGATTTCGGCACACCCGGCGCTCAGGACCACTGCCTGTTCCTGGACAGCCTCCGCCAGGCGCGGCGCTTTCACACCCTGTTACTCAATGCCTTCCTCCGCACCAATCACGAAGCCAGACAGGGCCAGCCTCATAACCTGAACATCAGCATTATCGGTGCCGGTGCCACCGGCGTGGAGCTCGCGGCAGAACTCCGGCTGGCATCCCGGGAACTGCCGGTGTATGGCATGAGCCACCTCAAGGCCTCAGACGTCTCAATCCGGCTGGTCGAAGCTGCAGACCGCATCCTCCCGGCGCTGCCGGACCGGCTCTCCGCCGCCGCCACGCGGGAACTGCAAAGGCAGGACGTTGAAGTGCTGACTGGTCAGGCGGTCAGTGAAGTACGCCAGGCCAGCCTGGTCATGAAAGATGGTACAGAGCTGGCCTCCGAAATGACCATCTGGGCCGCTGGCATCAAGGCACCGGTCTTTCTCGCGGAACTGGATGGCCTGGAAACCAGCCGCAGCAACCAGCTCATCGTGGAGCAGACCCTCAATACCACCAGAGACCCCGATATTTTCGCGTTCGGTGACTGTGCGGCCTGTCCGCAACCGGATTCAGACCGGCCGGTGCCCCCCAGGGCCCAGGCGGCTCACCAGCAGGCCGATGTGCTGTTCAGAACCCTGGCCAACCGGCTCGAAGGCAAGCCTCCGGTGGCCTTTGTCTATAAGGATCACGGCTCACTGATCAACTTCAGCAGTTACACCACAGTCGGTAACCTGATGGGAAATCTGTCCGGCCGGGGCATGTATATCGAGGGAAAAGTGGCCCGGTTTTTCTACCTGTCGCTGTACCGGATGCACCAGGTGGCATTGCATGGGGTGCTGCGCACCGGGGTGATCTGGCTGATGGATATCATCAGCCGCGCAATGCAGCCCAGGCTGAAGCTGCACTGAAAAATCCTGCGGTCTGGAGCGGGCGATGGGAATCGAACCCACGTCATCAGGTTGGGAACCTGAAGCTCTACCATTGAGCTACGCCCGCCTGCATAATGGCCGCACCAGCAATATAAGCCCGCAGTTGTAGCCGGGCAAGTCATTTAAACGGAGTCTGATGGATCCCACATTTATCCTGATCGGTGCCCTGATGCTGGTTTCCAGCATTGTGCTCAGTCCTCTTTCCAGCCGGGTCGGCATGCCCGTTCTGCTGGTATTCTTACTGGTCGGCATGCTGGTGGGCGAGGACGGCCCCGGGGGTATTGAGTTCAACGATGTTGAGCTGGCGTTCCTGATTGCCAATCTGGCCCTTGGCGTGATCCTGCTCGATGGCGGCATGCGTACCCGCGTGGATACCTTTCGGGTAGCGTTGCGCCCTGCCATGGTACTGGCAACGGTAGGGGTCGCCCTGACCGCCTGCGGAGCCGGGCTCATGGCCTGGTGGGTGTTCGACCTGCACTGGCTGGTGGCCCTGCTGATTGGCTCCATCATCTCCTCCACCGACGCAGCGGCCGTGTTTGCGCTGCTGCAGGGCCGGGGCCTCAACCTTAATGAACGGGTAAGCGCTACTCTGGAAATCGAGTCCGGCAGTAACGACCCGATGGCGATCTTCCTGACCCTGATGCTGATCACCCTGATTGGCCAGCATCAGGAAGGTGCGCTCTCCTCCGGCTTGCTCATGCTGGTACAGCAATTCGGCATCGGTGCACCCGCGGGCGTTATCGGTGGCCTGGCCATCGTTGCCCTTACCAATCGCATACAGCTCACCCCGGCGCTCTATCCTATTCTGGTGGCGGCGGCCGGTATCGCCGTGTTTGCGGCGACCAACGCCATTGGCGGCAGCGGCTTTCTGGCGATCTACCTGGCCGGCGTGGTTGTGGGCAATCGCCGGGTCCGGATGATGCCGATGATCCTGCAGGTGCACGACGGCCTGGCCTGGCTGGCCCAACTCTGCCTGTTCCTGATGCTCGGGCTGCTGGTGAACCCCTCGGACCTGCTGCCGCTGATCGGCGGCGGGTTGATTCTCGCTTTCGCTGTCATTTTCCTGATTCGCCCGCTCACGGTTCTGATCACACTCTGGCCCTTCGGCTTTAATCGACGTGAGCTGGGTTTTATCAGCTGGGTCGGGCTCAGGGGCGCGGTCCCGATCGTGCTGGCGCTGTTTCCGATCATCGCCGGGCTGCCGGATGCCCAGCTGGTCTTCCATGTGGCCTTCTTTATCGTTCTGGTGTCACTGGTGGTCCAGGGCACAACCCTGGCGCCTCTGGCCCGCAAGCTCGGGCTCGAAGTGCCCGCCGGCGAGGAACCGTTCCGGCGTTTGCCGCTGGATGCCCCGGCAGCCGGAGATCACGAGCTTATGCTGTTTCCGCTCAGGGGCGAAAACTGGGCTTCTCCCAGGCCTCTGGGCCAGTTGAGGCTGCCTGCCAATACCGCTGTGGCAGGGGTGTTCCGGGATCGTCAGTGCCTGCAGCCCACCCGGAGTCTCGAAGTCTCGTCCGGGGATGTGGTTGCCCTGTTTGCCACGCCCAAAATGCTGCGGGAGCTGGGTAAGGTGCTCAGCGGCCGGAAAGCCCCCCGGCACCTGGCCGAGCGAACCTTCTTTGGTGACTTCGTGCTCAATGGTGATGCCTTGCTGGGGGATGTCGAGCAGTTCTACGGCATTGAGTTTGACGAGCTTGCGTCTGACCTGACCCTGGCGGAATGCTTTGCCAAACGGACCAGAGGTCATCCCGTGGTAGGCGACCGGGTCAAGGTGGGCCCGGTCACTCTGGTGGCCCGGGCCACCGAAGCCGATCGCGTGATTACCGTAGGCCTGAAGATGGACTCCAGCAATCAGGGCTGAACACCGCCCTGATCATCAACAAATGTAACATTACGCCCTTACCAATCCTTCCGCCGGCTGTGCTATAAACAGCATGGACAAAGTTTAACCGTGGAATGATTACAATCGACACTATGTTTTTCCGAGCCTTTTTCCTTATTCTGATCACCCTTTCATCGTCTGTGGCACACGCCACCGAACTGCTGGCCCGGGCAGATACCCGGATGCCGTCCTCGCTTGGCGAGCCCGGGCTGGCTCAGGCGCTTGAGATTACCCAGGTGGTGGTCAACAAGGCCGAGCGGCGTCTGCATCTGCTCAGCGGTGATCAGAAGGTACGCAGTTACCGGATTTCACTGGGCGGCAACCCCGTGGGTCACAAGCTCTATGAGGGCGACTCCCGCACCCCCGAAGGCGACTACACCCTGGACTGGCGCAACCCGGAGAGCGACTTCTACAAATCCATCCATATCTCCTACCCAAGCCCGAGAGACCGGGAGCTGGCCGAAGCCTGGGGGCTCAACCCCGGTGGCAGCATCATGATCCACGGCTTGCCCAACGAGGCCGGGGATCTGGCCTTTGCTTATGCCGGGCTGGACTGGACAGAAGGCTGCATTGCCGTGAACAATGAAGATATGGACGAGATCTGGACACTGGTACCGGATGGCACGCCAATCCGGATTCATCCATGACAGACCCAGTTTCATGACACATCAATTAAGTTGTTGTCATAAGTTAAGATTTTTTACCCATCCTCAGTTAACATTTTACCTCGGAGTGTTTTACACTGTTTAACGACTCCGGTAGTCACTGCCTATCGGGCATAGCTGACAGGAAGTCGTCTATACTGACTTCTGGATCACAGGAAATAAAACGACCAATAAGGGGATTTACCATGCGTAAACTGACGATCGCT
>DATGNB010000061.1:0-2478 GCA_035306945.1 Marinobacter sp. | reverse complement strand
ACGGTCCAGTTTGCCGAACAACGCCCGTAACAACACCAGTAACGAATAAAGCGCCGTCAGCCCCACAGACCCCAGCACCACAGCCGCGCGCCGCAGCAGGGTCGCCGATTCGGTTAACGGGCTCAAGTTCAGTCGTTTCATCGTGTAACACCTGTATGTGAATTCCCGGGCGTGCAGAGTCCGGACAACTGAGGCAGATTATACCCGCTCAGGTGATGGCTGAATAACGAGCAAAAAGTGTTGATCAATTTGTGCGCACCTTCTATAAGTGATAAAGATATAACCGGCCGAATTGAAACCGGCCAGTCCTCCCGTCCAACAACAATCCTGATAAGGAGACGGACTATGAAGCAGGAACAAGCCCTTCAAAGGGGCGCTAACGATCCCGGCCTGGCCAATCCGTCACGCCGAAGCCTGCTGGTAGGCAGTGCCGGCGCCATGGCCGCCGTCAGCCTGCTGGGTTTCACACCACTGGCCCGGGCCGAAGAGCCCAAATCGCTTCCCGAGTTTGCCGACTGGAAAGAACGAACCGCCCTGATCGTGCACAGCGCGAATACCATGGAAACCGAACGCGGTGCCATCGGTAACGGGGTTATCACCGCCAGCGACCGGCTGTTTGTGCGTAACAACCTGCCGGCACCGCCAGCATCCATCACCGAGACCCCGGATACCTGGGAAGTACACATCGATGGTGTAAAGAATCCCCGCACCCTCACCCTTGGCGAACTGAAAACCATGGGCGTGACGACAGTCGCGTCGGTACTGCAGTGTTCCGGTAACGGGCGTGCCTTCTTCCCCCACGGCGCAGGCGGTACTCAGTGGAGCGTAGGTGCTGCAGGCTGTGTGATGTGGACCGGCGTTCCCCTTAAGGCCGTGGTCGAGGCACTTGGCGGTATAGCCGACGGGGCCCGCTACATCACCAGCACCGGAGGCGAGTCACTGCCGGACGGGCTGGATCCGAAAACCATCATCGTGGAACGCTCGGTGCCCACCCGGGCCCTGGACAGCGCCTTGCTGGCCTGGGAGATGAACGACGAGCCCCTCACCCATACCCACGGCGGCCCTCTGCGGATGGTGGTGCCCGGCTATTACGGCGTAAATAACGTCAAATATGTGAAGAACATTGCCTTCACCGAAGGCCAGACTGATGCCAAGATCCAGACCTCTGGCTACCGGGTTCGGGAGGTCGGCAAGAAAGGTTCGCCGGACCAGCCATCCATGTGGGAAATGAACGTTAAATCCTGGGTGACCGCGCCGCTGGAAACCGGCAGTGCCGGCCGCAACATGATTTACGGCGTTGCCTTTGGCGGCACCGTGGCACTGGAGAAAGTCGACGTCTCAACCGATGGTGGCAAGTCCTGGAAACAGGCCCGCTTCCTGGGGCCGGATCTGGGCCCCTACGCCTGGCGGCCGTTCGTGCTGGCAACAGACCTGCCTGCCGGCGAACACCGGATTGTCAGCAGGGCCACTGATGTTGAAGGCAATGTCCAGCCCGAAGGGCGAATCGATAACGAACGTGGCTACGGCCACAATGGCTGGAGTGACCACGGATTAACGGTCACCGTCAGTTAAATAAACCGGGGGCCGGCCAGGGTTAAGCCAGCCCCCGGATGTTTTGGATAATAACAAGATGATAAAGCGAGCAGTACTTGTATCCATGGCCCTGTCGAGCCTGAGCCTGCAGGCTTGGGCCAGCGACACAGAACAAGGCAAACAGATTTTCACCCAGGGCGCCCAGCCCTCCTGCACCATCTGCCACACCTTAGCCGATGCGGGCTCTGCCGGCGAGATCGGCCCGAACCTGGACGAGCTGAAGCCCTCCTTCGAGCAGGTTGTGAATGCAGTCACCAGCGGCGTTGGCGTAATGCCGGCCTTTGAAGAATCCCTGTCTGAAGCACAGATACAGGCAGTCGCCCGGTATGTCAGCGGCGTGACTGGCGGAAGCCAGTAACACTGCGGGGCCTTATGCAGGGCCCCGCACTTCCCTTCCCTACGCCTCCCGGAACACCAGAGACACCGAGTTCAGGCAATACCGCTGCCCTGTGGGTGGCGGACCATCCGGGAATACGTGGCCCTGATGGCTGTCGCAGCGGGCACAGCGGATCTCGGTTCGCACCATGCCAAAGCTGGTATCCTCAATGTAGCGGATATGTTCCGGGTCAAACGGCTGGAAGAAGCTCGGCCAGCCTGTGCCAGAATCAAACTTGGCATCGGAGCTGAACAACGGCAGGTCACACAGCCGGCAGTGATATACCCCGGTCTTCTTGTTGTCCAGCAGGGTGCCGCAGAACGGGTGCTCGGTGCCGTGGTCCAGCAACACCCGTCGCTCTTCCGCGTTCAGTGCGCTGGCCCTGTCTTCAATGTCCGCTGCACTCAGCGGGGTCAGGTCATAGCCTGATGCCGATACACTCATTGCATTCTCCTCAGGCCAGGTTCGGGTCGTCCTGGCTGAATTCGGGTTTCAGTCGGTCCGGCCAG
>DATGNB010000060.1:0-20654 GCA_035306945.1 Marinobacter sp. | reverse complement strand
TGAACGAAGGTAACTGGAAATGGTTTGAGATCTCCCGTAACCAGACCATCATCAACGCGTCTATCCGTGAGGCACCGGCAGGCCTGATCAATACCAACTGCGACCTCACGCCGGTACTGGTGTTCCTCGAAGACCACAAGGCCGAGACGCTGGAAACGGTCGTGGAGCGGGTAGAGGTCTTTGCTCAAGCCAACAGCAACGACGAGCATACGTTCCTGCTGGCAGCCGGCAATGCCGGGATCGAAGCCGCCACCAATGAGGTGATTTCCAGTGCCAAAGACCTGATGCTGCTTCTGGTCTACGGTGTGGTGAGCCTGCTTTGCTACCTGACCTTCCGTTCTGTCCGTGCGGTAGCCTGTATCGTGATCCCGCTGGGCCTCACCTCCATCCTGTGCGAAGCCATCATGGCGATGTCCGGTATCGGTATCAAGGTGGCTACGCTGCCGGTGATTGCGCTGGGCGTGGGTATCGGTGTTGACTACGGTATCTATATCTATGCCAAGCTTGAGAAGTTCCTGCTGGAAGGTAAGACCCTGCAGGAGGCGTACTATGAGACCCTGCGCTCGACCGGTAAGGCGGTGATCTTCACCGGGGTAACCCTGGGCATCGGCGTCGTGACCTGGATCTTCTCGCCCATCAAGTTCCAGGCGGATATGGGCTTTCTGCTGTTCTTCATGTTCCTGTGGAACATGGTTGGCGCGATCTGGCTCTTGCCGGCTCTGGCTCGCTTCTTGTTGAGGCCGGAGAAAATGCTCGCCAGGGCTCGTGCTGCCAAGCAGTAACAAAACCTTGGGGAAATCCCGAAAAAGCCCGCGCAAGCGGGCTTTTTTGTCGATTACTCAGCCGCTTAGCGAACCAATACTTCCTTTATTTATTAAACGAAGTGTTCTATGTTTGAAGACGAGCGGGATGTTTGTCCGCATCTACGAGCGGGCGACAATAATAACGATCAACAAAAGGAAGAGCACACATGACCCTGAAACTCAAAGCCTCCGCACTGGCTGTAGCTGCAGCGGTATCTCTGGGGGCTGCTTCGTCTGCTGTCTCTGCGCAGGAGCAACGCTTTGTGACCATCGGTACCGGTGGCGTCACGGGCGTTTATTACCCCGCAGGCGGGGCTATCTGTCGTCTGGTGAATATGGATCGTAAGGATCACGGGATCCGATGCTCGGTCGAGAGTACCGGTGGTTCTGTTTATAACCTGAACGCCATCCGTGGCGGAGAGCTTGACCTGGCGGTTGCCCAGTCGGACTGGCAATACCATTCGTACAACGGCACCAGCGAGTTCAGTAATGCCGGTAAAGATGAAAAGCTGCGCGCTGTCTTCTCCATGCACCCGGAGCCGTTCACGGTAGTGGCCAGCAAGGCATCGGGTATCAAGAACTTTGAGGACCTTGAAGGAAAACGGGTTTCGGTGGGTAACCCCGGGTCCGGCCAGCGCGCTACGGCAGACGTCCTGATGCAGGAAATGGGCTGGGACATGGGCAAGTTCTCCCTGGCCGCTGAAATCAAGGCCGCTGAGCAGTCACAGGCGCTTTGTGACGGTAACATCGATGCCTTCTTCTATACCGTTGGGCACCCCTCCGGCGCGATCAAGGAAGCAACGACCTCCTGTGACAGCGTGCTGGTGAACGTCGACAACAAAGCCAGTCAAAAGCTGATCAGTGACAACCCCTATTATCGCCAGGCGATCATTCCGGGAGGGATGTACCGGGGCTCTGACGACGACGTGACCACCTTTGGTGTGGCTGCAACGTTTGTCTCCTCGGCGGATGTGCCCGACGACGTGGTGTATGCCGTGGTCAAAGCGGTCTTTGAAAACTTTGACAGCTTTAAGCGTCTGCATCCTGCCTTTGGCAATCTGAAGAAGGAAGAAATGGTCTCCGACGCCCTGAGTGCTCCGCTGCACCCGGGCGCCGCCAGGTACTACCGTGAGGCAGGTCTGATCGACTGATCAGCCGGCTAGGGGCAGGGCGGGTCAGGTACCCGCCCTGCCGGTTCCGTGAGGCTTTTTCCTTTCGCAGGATCGTTTTATGGCAATGAATGACCCCGGTGTCGGGGCAGATGTGGATGCCGCAAAGGTACAGGAAGTTCTGCAGACCGAGACCGGTGGCCGGGCACTGCAAGGCCCTGCAGCAGTTCTCCTGTTCATCGTTCCGGTATGCTGGTCTCTGTTCCAGCTCTGGATCGCGTCACCTCTGCCATTCATTCTGAAGTTTGGTATTTTTAACTCGACAGAAGCCCGTTCCATCCATCTGGCATTTGCGGTGTTTCTGGCGTTTGCAGCGTTTCCCATGGTCAAAGGGGTGCACCTGAACAAGGTGCCGGTGGTTGACTGGGTGCTCGCTCTGGTGGCCGCGTTTACGGCCTCTTACCTCTTCGTTTTCTATGACCAGCTGGCGACCCGACCGGGCTCACCGACGACCATGGATCTATGGGTGGCGCTGGGCGGGCTGGTGCTGCTGCTGGAGGCGACGCGTCGAGCCCTGGGGTTGCCGCTAGCGGTGGTGGCGGCGGTGTTTATCATCTATTCGCTGGCCGGGCCGTGGATGCCGGATGTCATTGCCCACAAGGGTGTGAGTCTGAACAAGCTGGCGGCCCACCAATGGCTGGGCACCGAAGGCGTGTTCGGGGTTGCCCTGGGCGTCTCGACCAGCTTTGTTTTTCTGTTCGTGCTGTTTGGTGCACTGCTGGAACGGGCCGGCGCCGGTAACTACTTCATCAAGGTCGCCTACTCCATGCTCGGCCACATGCGGGGTGGCCCCGCCAAAGCGGCGGTGGTTTCCAGCGGGCTGAGCGGGGTGATTTCCGGCTCGTCCATCGCCAACGTGGTCACCACCGGTACGTTTACCATCCCGCTCATGAAGCGTGTGGGTTTCCCGGCGGTCAAGGCCGGTGCGGTTGAGGTTGCCGCCTCAACCAACGGCCAGCTTACCCCGCCTATCATGGGGGCGGCGGCATTCCTGATGGTGGAGTACGTGGGTATTCCCTATCTGGATGTGATCAAGCATGCGATCCTGCCCGCGCTGATCTCCTACGTGGCCCTGGTTTACATTGTCCATCTTGAGGCGTGCAAGCTGGGTATGCGCGGCATCGAACGCCTCAACCGGCCAACCCTGGCTCAGCGATTGCTTAACTGGGTGGTGATGCTGATCGGATTGAGCGTGATCACCTTTGCCGTCTATTACGGCGTGGGCTGGACCAAAGACGTGCTGGGTAGCGCCGCGCCCTGGGTGCTGGGGCCGCTGTTGCTGGCGGTCTATGTGGGGCTGGTCGGTTATGGCAGCCGCTTCCCCGAGCTTGAAGTGGACGACCCCGAACAGGCGATGAAGGAGTTGCCTGAAGTGGGGCCAACGGTGAAAACCGGGCTTTACTATCTGTTGCCGGTTGTGGTTCTGGTCTGGTGTCTGACGGTAGAGCGTTTCTCGCCGCCGCTGTCGGCGTTCTGGGCGACCATTTTCATGGTGTTTATCGTGGTTACCCAGCGTCCTCTGAAAGCATTCTTCCGGCGCCATGGTAATTTTATGGCGGAGTTCCGGGTTGGGGCTGGCGACCTGATCCAGTCGCTTGCCACCGGCGCCCGCAATATGGTCGGAATCGGGGTGGCAACGGCGACAGCCGGCATCGTTGTCGGTACGGTGACGCTCACGGGGATCGGGCTGGTCATGACCCAGTTTGTCGAATTCCTGTCGGGCGGCAACCTGATGCTGATGCTGATGTTTACGGCCGTCATCAGCCTGATCCTCGGGATGGGGCTGCCCACCACCGCCAACTATATCGTGGTCTCCACCCTGATGGCACCGGTGATCGTGACCCTGGGCGCCCAGAATGGTCTGCTGGTGCCTTTGATTGCGGTGCACATGTTTGTGTTCTACTTCGGGATACTGGCGGACGATACACCGCCCGTTGGTCTGGCCGCCTACGCGGCGGCGGCCATATCCGGGGCAGACCCCATACGCACAGGTATCCAGGGCTTTACCTACGATATCCGAACCGCAATTTTGCCGTTCATGTTCATCTTCAATACCCAGTTGCTGCTCATCGGCCTGTCCGGATGGTTTGACCTGCTGCTGACGATATTCAGCGCGGTTACGGCCATGCTGGTGTTCGCAGCTGCTACTCAGGGTTACTGGTTTACCAAAAGCCGGATATGGGAGACGGCCTTGCTGGTGCTGATCGCCTTCACGCTGTTCCGTCCCGGCTTCTGGTGGGACATGATCTATCCGCCCCATGAGGAGCGCTCCGGCGAGGCGGTCATGGAATACGTGGCAAGCGTGGAACCGGATGAAAATGTGGTGTTCCGGGTATCCGGCATGGGCTTTGACGGCCGTGATCTCCTTACCTATACCGAGCTGGCGATCCCCGCCGGTGACACGGCTGAAGAACGGCTCGCCAAAGCCGGCCTGGAGGTGTCGGTAAACGACGATCTGGTGATGGTCGACTTTGTCAGCTTCGGCAGCGCGGCCGAGCAGGCCGGCATTGATTTTGGCTGGAATATTGAGGCGGTTCAGGCCCGGCTTGAGCGTCCGCCCCGGGAGCTGATGTTCATTCCTGCGCTGTTGCTTCTGGCCTTGCTGGCATTTGGTCAGTTCAGACGCAAAGCCCGGGAGGAGTCTGCGCCACAGCCCGCCTGAGGATAAATGGCGTTGGTACAAGCCCGGCATTGTTGCCGGGCTTTTTTCTGGTAAACTCGCCAGCATTCTGGCCCGCGGTTTGTGTCGCGGCAGCCAGCCACCAAGTGATCTTTGGTATAGATCACCGCTGAGACACCACAGGAGAGCAGCATGCCCGTTATTACTCTGCCGGATGGCAGTCATCGTAGTTTTGCCGAACCCGTCACCGTTCATGATGTCGCCGCCGATATCGGCGCAGGCCTGGCCAAAGCCGCGCTGGCCGGGAAGGTGAATGGCAAGCTGGTTGATACCAGTTACCGGATAGAAAGCGATTCGGAGCTGGCAATCGTAACGGAGCGTGATGAAGACGGGGTAGACGTTATTCGCCACTCCACGGCTCACCTGATGGCCATGGCGGTGCAGGAGCTGTTCCCGGGGGCCCAGGTGACCATCGGCCCAGTGATCGAGAACGGCTTCTACTATGACTTCAAGTACGAGCGTCCGTTTACCAACGAAGACCTGGCCCGTATCGAAACGCGCATGGAAGAGCTGGCGAAGCAGGACCTGCCGGTCTCCCGCTCTGTTCTGACGCGGGCCGAAGCGGTCAAGCTGTTTGAAGAAATGGGCGAAGAGTACAAGGTTCGTATTATCCAGGACATTCCCGGTGACGAAGACCTGTCCTTTTACCGCCAGGGCGACTTTATTGACCTGTGCCGGGGGCCTCACGTACCGAGTACCGGCAAGCTGAAGGCGTTCAAGCTGACCAAAGTGGCGGGTGCCTACTGGCGCGGCGACACCAATAACGAACAGCTGCAGCGGATCTATGGCACGGCCTGGGGCAGCAAGAAAGAGCTCAAGGCGTATCTCAATCGCCTGGAGGAAGCCGAAAAGCGGGATCACCGGAAAATCGGTAAAAAACTCGGCCTGTTTCACATGCAGGAGGAGTCTCCGGGCATGGTGTTCTGGCACCCGGATGGCTGGTCCCTGTATCAGGAGATCGAGCAGTACATGCGTGCCCAGCAGCACAAGCATGGCTACCAGGAGATCAGGACTCCGCAGGTGGTTTCCCGCACCCTCTGGGAAAAGTCCGGACACTGGGACAAGTTCCAGGACGACATGTTTACCACAGAGTCTGAGAAACACGATTACGCCATCAAGCCGATGAACTGTCCGTGTCACGTGCAGGTGTTCAACCAGGGGCTGAAAAGCTACAAGGATCTGCCGCTGCGTCTGGCAGAGTTTGGTTCCTGCCACCGCAACGAAGCCTCGGGTGCCTTGCACGGGCTGATGCGGGTGCGGGGCTTTACCCAGGATGATGCGCATATTTTCTGTGAAGAAAACGCCATCCAGGACGAAGTGTCGGCATTCATGAAAATGCTGCACGAGGTGTACGCAGACTTCGGGTTTACCGAGATCCTGTACAAGCTGTCGACTCGTCCCGAAAAGCGGGTTGGTTCAGATGAAGTCTGGGACAAGGCCGAGGCGGCCCTGGAGCAGGCGCTCAATCGCGAAGGCGTTAACTGGGAACTGCTGCCGGGGGAGGGGGCGTTCTACGGACCCAAGATTGAGTTCTCCCTCAAAGATTGTCTCGGCCGGGTGTGGCAGTGTGGTACCATTCAGGTTGATTTTTCCATGCCGGGTCGTCTGGGCGCCCAGTATGTTGCCGATAACTCCGAGCGCAAGACGCCGGTCATGCTGCACCGGGCTGTTCTGGGGTCCTTTGAGCGCTTTATCGGAATTCTGATTGAAGAATACGAGGGGGCGTTCCCTGCCTGGCTGGCACCAACGCAGGTTGCTATCCTGAATATCACGGATAACCAGCGGGATTTCTGCCAGAATCTGGCAGAAAAGTGGGATTCCATGGGCTATCGGGTTAATGCTGACTTGAGAAACGAGAAGATCGGCTTTAAAATCCGCGAGCATACTCTTAACAAGGTTCCCTATCTTGTCGTAGTTGGCGACAAGGAAATCGAAAACAACGCGGTTGCGGTACGCACCCGCAAAGGCGAAGATTTGGGAGTCTTATCGCTCGAAGCGTTTGAGCAGCTGCTGGCTGACGACATTCAACGCAAGGGCAGAACCAAAACGGAGATCTGACTATTAAACAGCGAACGAATCGGGGTGGGCGCAATCCGAAAACGCCTATCAATGAGAATATTGACGCAACTGAAGTCCGCCTGATTGACGCCGAAGGCAATCAGGTTGGTGTTGTTCCGATCGAAGAAGCACTCCGGATGGCGGAGGAAGCAACTCTGGATCTGGTACAGGTTACGGATTCCGATCCGATCGTCTGTAAGATAATGGACTACGGCAAGAAGATCTTCGAAGAGAAGAAAGCCAAGGCGGCTGCTAAAAAGAAACAGAAGCAGACGCAAGTCAAAGAGCTTAAGTTCCGTCCAGGAACTGAAGAAGGGGATTATCAGGTCAAACTACGCAACCTGATACGTTTCCTTGAAGCCGGGGACCGAGGCAAGATCACAATTCGTTTCCGTGGGCGTGAGATGGCACACCAGGAGCTTGGTATGAAACTCATGCAACGGATTGAAAACGATGTGGACGAGCTGGGCCAGGTAGAAATGCGGCCTAAAATGGAAGGCCGCCAGATGACCATGGTGATCGCGCCCCGCAAAAAGAAGTGAACCTGATCCTTTGACGGGTCCCCCGCAATGGCGGGGGATTTGTCGTTCAGGACACAATTGTTTTATTTAAAAAATAGAATGCGGAGTTTTAAAAATGCCGAAGATGAAAACGAAAAGCGGAGCCACCAAGCGGTTCAAGAAAACCGCGACGGGCTTCAAGCACAAGCAGTCCTTCACCAGCCACATCCTGACCAAGAAGAGCCCGAAGCGTAAGCGTCAGCTGCGCGGCACCAAGCTCATCGCCAAATCGGATGTTGCATCTATCAAGCGCATGACCGCGTGCTGATCCAGCCGCGCGAATCATTCCTTAGAAAGTACAGGTAGAAGGATTAAAGTATGGCTCGTGTTAAGCGTGGCGTGGTCGCACGTCGTCGTCACAAGAAGATTCTCAAACAGGCTAAAGGTTACTACGGTGCTCGCAGCCGTGTATTCCGCGTTGCCAAACAGGCGGTCATCAAGGCTGGTCAGTATGCCTATCGCGACCGTCGTAATCGCAAGCGCGCCTTCCGCGCTCTGTGGATTGCCCGTATCAACGCCGGCGCCCGTGCAAACGGTCTGTCTTACAGCCGTCTGATTGCAGGCCTGAAGAAAGCGAATGTGGAAATCGATCGTAAGGTTCTGGCTGATCTGGCCATGAACGAGCAGCAGGCTTTCACTGCTGTGGTTGAGAAAGCCAAAGCGGCCCTGTGATCGCTTGAGCTCTTTCATCGATTACTGATCGATATCCGGGTGCTTCATCTCATCGTGAATGCACCCACTGATAGGGGAAGGGCGCGCTCTTCCCCTATTTTTGTTTTCACCTACCCCATTTCTGGTTTGGAGCAGGGTCAATGGAAAACCTGGAACAACTGGTTCAGGACGGGTTGAGTGCTGTTGAGGCAGCGGACAACCTGCAGGCGCTTGATCAAATTCGCGTAGAGTATCTTGGCAAAAAAGGGGTGATTACCCAGCAGGCGAAAACACTGGGTAAACTCTCTGCCGAGGAACGCCCGGCAGCCGGCCAGAAAATCAACGAAGCCAAGGGGCAGGTTGAACAGGCGATTAATGCCCGCCGCGTGGCCCTTGAGAGTGCTGCCATTGAGGCAAAACTTGCCCGCGAATCCATCGACGTGACCTTGCCGGGCCGGGGCCAGGACCTGGGTGGCCTGCACCCGGTGACCCGTACCCTGCAGCGTATCGAGGAAATCTTTGCCCGTGCGGGATACAGCGTGGAACAGGGGCCGGAGATCGAAGACGATTACCATAACTTCGAAGCCCTCAATATTCCCGGCCATCATCCGGCCCGCGCGATGCATGATACCTTCTACTTCAATCCGGGTACTCTGCTGCGTACTCACACATCGCCGGTCCAGATCCGTACCATGGAAGCCGGTAAGCCTCCGTTCCGGATGATCTGCCCGGGCCGGGTTTACCGCTGCGACTCGGATATGACCCACACGCCCATGTTCCATCAGGTAGAAGGTCTGCTGGTTGAGAAGAATGTCAGTTTTGCGGACTTGAAGAGCACGGTTGAGGAGTTCCTGCGGGTGTTCTTCGAACGTGATCTCAAGGTGCGCTTCCGGCCGTCGTATTTTCCCTTTACCGAGCCCTCTGCGGAGGTGGATATCGAGTGGGGCAGAGAGGCCGACGGCAGTGTCAAATGGCTGGAAGTGATGGGCTGCGGCATGGTGCACCCGAAAGTGTTCGAGCATTGCGGTATCGATGCTGAAGAATATCGCGGCTTTGCCTTTGGTTTAGGCGTGGAGCGCCTGGCGATGCTTCGCTATGGCGTGAAAGACCTGCGCATGTTCTTTGAGAACGACCTGCGTTTTCTGCGACAGTTCCGGTAATCCGGCCCGCAGGCAAACACAGAGCTCCGAATCAACCGCATAAATCGCATCAGGACAAGGCAAGAACGATGAAATTCAGTGAACAGTGGCTGCGCGAGTGGGTTAACCCGAACCTGGGTTCCCAGGAATTAATGGACCAGATCACCATGGCCGGGCTTGAGGTAGACGGCTTTGAGGCTGTGGCTGGCGAATTTACCGGTGTGGTCGTCGGCGAGGTACTCACCGTTGAACCCCACCCGGACGCTGACAAGCTGCGGGTATGCCAGGTCAGTACGGGCGAGAATGCCGTCCAGGTTGTCTGTGGCGCACCCAATGTAAGGGCCGGCCTGAAAGTTCCGTTCGCCGTTGTCGGTGCGGTCCTGCCGGGCAATTTCAAGATCAGGAAGGCCAGGCTGCGTGGTCAGCCCTCCGAAGGGATGCTCTGTTCCGAGTCGGAACTGGCGTTGTCGGACAGCGATGCAGGCTTGATGGAGCTGCCGTCGGATGCGCCGGTGGGGCAAGACCTTGCTGTTTACCTCAAGCTCAATGATATTGCCATCGATGTCGATCTCACGCCCAATCGCAGTGATTGCCTGTCGGTCAAGGGCCTCGCCCGCGAAGTGGGTGTGCTGAACAATCTGGCCGTTACCGCGCCGGTAATTGCGCCGGTGGAACCTGTGCATTCTGACGTACCCGACATCCGTGTTGACGCACCGCTGGGTTGCCCCCGTTATCTGGGGCGGGTACTGCGTAACGTCAACCTGGAAGCGCGCACCCCGTTATGGATGGTTGAGAAACTACGCCGCTCCGGTATCCGTTCGATTGATGCGGCGGTGGATGTGACCAACTATGTGATGCTGGAACTGGGCCAGCCCATGCACGCCTTTGATCGCGACGAAATCAAAGGCGGTATTGTGGTGCGGATGGCCAGCGCCGGCGAGAAACTGGTCCTGCTGGATGGCCAGGAAGTGACCATGACGGCGGACACCCTGGTGATTGCGGATCACGAAAAGCCGATCGCTATTGCGGGTGTTATGGGGGGTGAGCATTCCGGGGTCAGCGAAAAAACCCGGGACCTGGTCCTGGAGTCGGCGTACTTCGACCCGATCACCCTGGCCGGCAAAGCCCGGGAATATGGCCTGCACACAGACGCCTCCCACCGTTTCGAGCGTGGTGTCGACTACAACCTGGCCCGCGAGGCGATGGAACGTGCCACCCGCCTGCTGATGGACATCGTTGGGGGTGAGCCGGGACCGGTTGCAGAGGTAGCCAGCGACGATTACCTTCCGAAAGCCCTTACTGTGGATCTCCGTGCCCAGCGCCTGGCGGATGTTCTGGGGCTGACGATTGAGCGTACAACGGTAGAAGAAATTCTGGTGCGGCTGGGTTTCGGTATCGAGAAGTTGTTGACGGACGGCTGGCGGGTATCGGTTCCGAGTTTCCGTCCCGATGTCTCCATCGAAGAAGACCTGATTGAGGAAGTGGGCCGGATATACGGCTACAACAACCTTCCGGTAACCGAGCCCAGGGCCGACCTGGCACTGCAGGCAAGGCCAGAGGCCGTGCGTCCGCTGTCGGCCATTCGTAACTTCTTTGTTGCCCATGGCTACCAGGAAGCGGTGACTTACAGTTTTGTGGACCCGAAAGTCCAGTCTCTGCTGGATCCGGAGCGGGAAGGCATTGCTTTAGCCAACCCGATCTCTGCCGACCTGTCTGTTATGCGCACGACCCTGTGGAGTGGCTTGCTGAAAACCGTGGCCCACAACCAGAACCGGCAGCAACCCCGGATTCGTCTGTTCGAAAGCGGCCTGCGCTTTGTGCGGAACGGCGATCGCATCGAGCAGAAACCCATGCTGGCCGGGGTTGTGGCTGGCAATCAGTTTCCGGAAAACTGGCTTAATGGTAAACGCACAGCGGATTTCTATGATGTAAAGGGCGAGCTGGAAAGCCTGTTTCAGGTTCTGGGTATCGAGGTCTCGTTTGTTGCCGGTAAACACCCGGCGCTGCATCCCGGGCAGACGGCTGAACTCCTGCGTAACGGCGAACACGTCGGGTGGTTTGGTACCTTACACCCGCAAGTGCAGAAAAATCTTGAACTTCATGGCACGATTCTGATGTTTGAGCTATTCTTGAATTCGGTCGTAACCGGATATGTGCCTAATTTCAAAGATGTTTCGAAATTCCCGGAAGTTCGTCGGGATTTGGCTATCATTATCGGTGGCGATGTGGCGTTTGCTCAGGTAGAGGCGGTGGCCCGAAAGCAGGCCGGCGAGTATCTGACAGCGATGCGTGTGTTTGATGTGTACGAGGGCGAAAGCCTGGGTGAAGGTAACCGAAGCCTGGCTCTGAGTCTGTTCTGGCAACATCCGGAGCGCACGCTCAACGAAGACGAAGTGCATTCACTCTTTAACGGAGTCATAGAGGCTCTGAAGCAAGAGCTGGGGGCAATACTGAGGAGTTGACAGATGGCGGCTTTGACGAAAGCGGACATGGCAGAGCGCTTGTATGAAGAGTTAGGGCTGAACAAGCGCGAAGCCAAGGAAATGGTGGAAGCTTTCTTCGATGAAATCAGGGGCGCACTCAGCCACAACGAACAGGTGAAGTTATCAGGATTTGGTAACTTTGATCTCAGGGACAAGAAAGAACGGCCGGGACGGAACCCGAAGACGGGCGAGGAAATCCCTATCAGTGCCAGACGTGTTGTGACGTTCCGGCCGGGCCAGAAACTCAAGCAGAAAGTAGAGACCTATGCTGGAACCGAGTCATAACAACGAGCTTCCCACCATACCCGGGAAGCGTTACTTTACCATTGGTGAAGTCGCTGATCTTTGCGCGGTGAAAGCTCACGTACTCAGGTACTGGGAGCAGGAGTTTCCGCAACTGTCGCCGGTCAAACGGCGTGGCAACCGCCGGTATTACCAACGGGCCGATGTGATCACTATCCGCCAGATTCGTAGCCTGTTGTACGACCAGGGTTACACCATCGGTGGTGCCAAGCAGAAACTGAGCAGCAGCGAAGCCAAAGAGGATACCTCCCAGTACAAGCAGCTGATCCGGCAGATGATCAGTGAGCTGGAAGACGTGCTGAATGTGCTGAATTCGCCCGCCTCCTGAGCCAGACTTCCGATACCAGAATAACCTGTAAAAGGCCGGAGCTTACTGCTCCGGCCTTTTACTTTTGCCCGGGGGCAGGATCAGTGACTTCCTGACAGGGCGTGAGCCAGCCTGGCCAGCTGCTCAGCGGACTGCTCGAGGTTGGCTTCTGCCTGCGAGTAGGCCTGCTGAAGGTCTATCGGAGCCGGGGTAATGGAAAACGCGGAGGTCAGGCCCAGCTGGTGCAATTCTCCGAGCTCTGCTCCCAGCTTTCCTGCCAGCCCGATGACCGGGACACCGTATTGCTTCGCCAGTGCGGCCACGCCGGCGGGTGTTTTGCCATAGGCACTCTGGGAGTCGATGGCACCCTCGGCAGTAATGACCAGATCTGCATCCCTGACATGGCGTTCCAGTTCCACGGTTTCCATCACCAGCTCAATGCCCGGGCGCAGGCGCGCCCCGAGAATGCCGGCCACTGCCCCGCCAATGCCGCCGGCCGCACCGCTGCCGGGAAAACTCGCGATATCCATGTTCTGCTGCTGAACCAGCCGGGCGAAATGCCCGAGGTTGGTGTCCAGCTCTGCCACCTGCTGATCGCTGGCCCCTTTTTGAGGGCCAAAGACTGCGGCGGCGCCTGAGCGGCCCAGCAGGGGATTATTCACATCGCAGGCCACCACCAGCCGGACACCGGCAAAGCGTTTGATGGCAGGCTCCAGATCTACCCGGGCGAGTTGTGCCAGCCCGGCACCCCCGGGCGGGATATCCTTACACTGGCCATCCAGCAAGCGTGCCCCAAGCGCCTGCAGCATTCCGGCACCGCCGTCGGTGGTGGCACTGCCGCCGAGGCCCATGATCAGGGTTTTCGGCTGATGTGACAGGGCCGCCAGCAGCAATTCACCGGTGCCGGAGCTGGAGGCCCTTAGCGCATCCCTGGCATTGGCAGGCACGCAGTGCAGGCCACTGCCTTCTGCCACTTCCACAATGGCAATCTCACCATCCGCAACCAGCCCGTAACGGGCGCTGACCGGTTGCCCGAGCGGGCCGGTGACCGTGACGGTGTGCAGCTGGCCCTGGCGAGCTTCGGTAAGTGCCACTGTGGTGCCTTCGCCGCCGTCGGCCAGTGGCACTTCGACCAGTTCGTCCGCGGGTGCGGCCCGACGCCAGCCGCGGGCGATGGCAGCAGCCACCTGGTCGGCCGACAGGCACTCTTTGAAGGAGTCGGGAGCAATCACGATGCGCATGTTATAACGCCACCAGTGAGGTCAGCCAGACAGCGGTAATCGTTACCAGACCCATAATCAGTGTTGCTGTGGTATGGGACTTGTAGGCCGTTGCCACGTTCAGTTTGCTGAACTGGGACACTACCCAGAAATAACTGTCGTTGGCGTGCGAGACGGTCATGGCACCCGCACCCACCGCCATAACCGTGAGCACGCGGCCCATATCGGAGTCCAGGCCCAGCTGTGGCAGCAGGGGAGCGACCAGAGCAGAGGCAGTGACCAGCGCGACCGTTGAGGAGCCCTGGGCCGATTTAAGCGCCGCGGCTACGATAAACGGCATCAGCACGCCCAGGCCCAGAGTGGACAGGGTATCGCCCAGGTACGCGCCCAGTGGTGTCGCTGCCAGCACTGCACCAAAGGCACCGCCGGCACCGGTAATCAGAATGATGGGGGCGGCAACCTCAAGACCTTTGGAGGTGTGGCGACCAAACTCTTCCAGCTTGCCCCTGCCTTGCAGCAACAGCGTCGCAAAACCCAGGCCGATGAGCAGGGCGTTCAGGGGCTTGCCGAGGAAGTTCACGACCTCATACAGCAGGCCATCACCCAGCGGCGCGGTCGGATAAGTGGCCACGGACCCAAGGCAGATCAGCAGAATCGGAATAAAGATCGGGGCGAAGGCTTTGCCGGCCGAGGGCAGCTCGCCGTAATGCTGTTTTGCTTCCTCAAAGGCTTCTTCTGCCTGCTCCAGCTCCGTGCTGGGGAGGTGCTTGCAGCGGGAGGCCCAGAACAGCCCCGCCATCGCGGCAATAATCGCAAAGATCAGGCCGATGCCGATAACCATCCCCAGGTTATCTTCAAGCCCGAGGTTGCCGGCAGCCGCGATGGGGCCGGGAGTGGGTGGTACCAGCGTATGAGTGGCAAACAGCCCGGTGGAGAGGGCAACGGTCATGGCCACGGGTGAGGCATTGAGGGTGCGGGCCATTGAGCGTTTCAGGCTGTTGAGGATCACGTAGCCGGAATCACAGAATACCGGGATCGAAACAATAAAACCCACCAGGGACATGGTCAGCGTGGGAAATCGTTGCCCGAGCAGTTTGACAATGGTTTCTGCCATCACGATGGCCGCACCGGTACGCTCCAGGATCACGCCGATGATGGTGCCCAGCACGATCACCAGGCCAATGTAACCCATGATGTTGCCGAATCCGGCGCGGATGGTTTTTTCGATATCGGCCAGCGGCAGGCCGAAAGCAAACGCTGCCAGGAAGGAGGCGAGCAGCAGGGTAATGAAGGGGTTGAGTTTCAGTCTGCTGGTAGCGAACACGATAAAGATAATGACCGCGACCAGTATCAGTACCAGATGCATTGGTAATCTCCATAATCAAACCGGTTAATACCCGACTCTTCTGGTCGGATAAGCGGCGCCAAGTTTAAGAGTAAACCCCCGGAGACGCATCCCAAATGTTGGATTTTCGGCAAATCTTCATGGGGGTCAGGTGTTCCGGTCTTTGACATTCTCCATTACCGCGAACGAGCTGGTCTGTAATACGTGGGGCAGGCTCGATATCTGTTCACCCAGTACCTGTCGGTATTCTGCCATGTTTCTCGTCCTTACCTTCAAAAGGTAGTCGAAGTTAGCCGCCATCATATGACATTGCTCAACAGCGGTAATCTCGCGGACCGCCGCATTGAAGGCAGCCAGGGCTTTGCTTGAGGTATCGCTCAGGCGGACCTGGGCGAAGGCGACATGGGAATGCCCAAGCTTGGTCTGGTCTACCAGCGCGCTGTAACCGGTGATGTAGCCTTGCTCCTCGAGCCGGCGCATCCGGACCTGGCAGGGGGTTTTCGACAAACCCACCCGGGAAGCCAGGTCGGTCACCGTAATCCGGCCATTTTTCTGAAGCTCGCGAATGATGGAATGGTCGATCCTGTCGAGATCTGCCATGACTGCTATCCTTAAAAGAGGTGGACGATATCCTGGCCTTTAGGTCAAAGTCCTGAAATATGGATTTTTGCCAGAAAAACGACCGTTTTGTTAGGGTAATTAAAAGCCAAATGCCTTCTGAATGGGTGTTTTATAGGAGAATAGCATATCGGCGGTTGGCTACAATGCGGTTAGTATTCAAATAATCAGGAGGTACACCCATGAGTCTGCAAAATCCGGCGGCGCCCCGGCTTCACGACATCCGTCAGGCTATCCGCAACAACTACCTTGCGGATGAGTATGAGGTGATTCACCGGCTGATCGGGCAGGCTCAGCTGTCTGAAGAAACCCGCCGGGCGATATCTGCCCGTGCCGCCGAACTGGTCAGGGACGTACGCGCGAGCGCCAAGCCCACCATCATGGAGCAGTTTCTTGCAGAGTACGGGCTGACCACCAAAGAAGGCGTGGCCCTGATGTGCCTGGCCGAAGCACTGTTGCGGGTGCCCGACAACTTTACCATTCAGGACCTGATCGAAGACAAGATCACCTCCGGCAACTGGGGAGCTCACGTGGGTAAGGCCAAATCCGGCCTGATCAACTCTGCCACCCTCGCATTGCTGATGACCAGTAACCTGCTCAAGGACTCCGAACGCCAGAGCGTAGGCGTTACCTTACGCAAGCTGGTCAAGCGCATGGGTGAGCCCGTGGTACGTACTGCCGCGGGACAGGCAATGAAAGAAATGGGCCGGCAGTTTGTACTGGGCCGTACCATTGAAGAGGCCCAGAGCAGAGGCAAGGCACAGGAGGAGCGTGGTTACACCTACTCCTACGATATGCTGGGCGAAGCCGCCCGCACCGATGCCGATGCCGAGCGCTACTTCCACGCCTATTCTGACGCCATCGACAGCATCAGCAAGCGCTGTCATGCCGATGTCCGGTCCAATCCCGGTATATCGGTCAAGCTGTCTGCGCTGCTGGCTCGCTATGAGTATGGCCAGAAAGAACGGGTGATGGCGGAGCTGGTGCCCCGGGTTCTGACGCTGGCTAAAAAAGCGGCGGCGGCCAATATGGGTTTCAATATCGATGCGGAAGAACAGGATCGCCTGGATCTTTCGCTGGATGTGATTGAAGCCATTCTGACCGATCCCGAACTGAAAGGCTGGGACGGATTTGGTGTGGTGGTGCAGGCCTTTGCCAAACGTGCCTCCCAGACCCTCGACTGGCTGTACGCTCTGGCGGATAAGCTGGACCGGCGGATCATGGTGCGCCTGGTAAAAGGCGCGTACTGGGATGCCGAAATCAAGCGCGCCCAGGTGATGGGGCTGAGCGGTTTCCCGGTGTTTACCCGCAAGGCCTGCAGTGATGTCTCCTATATTTCCTGTGCCCGGCAATTGCTGGGTATGACCGATCGTATCTACCCGCAGTTTGCCACCCATAACGCCCACTCGGTGGCTGCTGTGCTTGAGTTGGCCAGGGATCTCGGTCGGGACCAGTTCGAGTTTCAGCGTCTGCACGGCATGGGTGAGTCGCTCCATGACGAAGTGCTGGAAGAAAGTAAGGTCCCTTGCCGGATCTACGCGCCGGTGGGGGCCCATAAAGACCTGCTGGCCTATCTGGTACGGCGCTTGCTGGAGAACGGCGCCAACAGCTCGTTTGTCAATCAGATTGTAGACACCAGCATCACACCGGAAGAAATCGCCAGAGACCCTGTGGAAGTGGTGCAGAGCCTTGGCCGCAACCTCTCCAGCCAGGCGATCGTGCCGCCGGCAAAGATCTTTGGTGAGCACCGCCGTAACTCCAGGGGCTGGGACATTACAGACCCGGTAACGGTGGCAGAAATTGACGCCGGCCGGGATCGCTACCGTACTCACCAGTGGCAGTTCGGCCCCTTGCTGGCGGCAGACCCTGCCGGCGGCGAGGTGATCGAGGTACGCAACCCGGCCAATCCCGAGGACCTGGTGGGCCGGATCACCCACGCTTCTGAGGCGGATATCAACGTGGCGCTTGACGCCGCCGGGACAGGCTTCAGCGAGTGGTCAGCCGTGCCGGTCGAGCAGCGGGCTGAGCTGATCAGGAAAGTCGGCGATCTATACGAAGAACACGTGCATGAGCTGTTTGCACTCACGATCCGTGAAGCCGGTAAATCACTGCTGGATGCGGTTGCCGAGATCCGTGAAGCCGTAGATTTTGCCCATTACTACGCCAACGAAGGGGTCCGCTACAAAGACGCGGGCTCAGCGCGCGGTGTGATGTGCTGTATTTCACCCTGGAACTTCCCGCTGGCGATCTTTACCGGCCAGATCCTCGCCAACCTGGCCGCCGGTAACGCCGTGGTGGCCAAGCCTGCCGAGCAGACCTCCCTGCTGGCCGCGCGCGCGGTCGAACTGATGCATGAGGCCGGTATTCCAAAAGCTGCGGTGCAGTTGCTGCCGGGTACCGGGTCTGTGGTGGGGGCGGCGCTGACGTCGGACGCCCGGGTGACCGGTGTGTGCTTTACCGGCTCGACCGTTACCGCTCAGCACATCAACAAAGCCATGGCTGAGCACATGGCGCCGGACGCGCCGCTGGTGGCGGAAACCGGCGGGCTGAACGCCATGATTGTCGATTCCACGGCGCTGCCGGAGCAGGTGGTACGGGATGTGCTGGCCTCGTCTTTCCAGAGCGCCGGACAGCGCTGTTCGGCCCTGCGGATGCTATACGTGCAGGAGGACATCGCCGACAGCCTGCTTGAAATGCTTTATGGCGCGATGGAGGAGCTGGGTATTGGCGACCCCTGGCTGTTGTCGACGGATGTGGGGCCGGTGATTGATGACAAGGCGCGTCAGAAAATTGTCGACCACTGTGCGAAGTTTGAGCAGCAGGGCCGGTTGCTGAAAAAGCTGCCGGTGCCGGATACCGGCCTGTTTGTCTCACCTGCGGTACTCAAGGTCAGTGGCATTGAAGAGCTGGAAGAGGAGATCTTCGGGCCGGTGCTGCATGTGGCGACGTTTGCCGCCCAGGACATCGATAAGGTTATCGGTGCGGTCAACGCCAAGGGCTATGGCCTGACCTTCGGAATTCACAGCCGTGTCGATCGCCGTATTGAGCATATTGCCAGCCAGATGAAGGTTGGCAACATTTACGTGAACCGTAACCAGATCGGTGCCATTGTCGGGTCCCAGCCATTCGGAGGCGAGGGTCTGTCCGGTACCGGGCCGAAAGCCGGGGGGCCCCAGTATGTGCGGCGTTTCCTCAAAGGAGAGGTGCGGGAGCGCCCGGCCGCACCGGATGCCCCCGTGGTCAGCGCCGGCAGCGTGCAAAGCCTGATCAGCACGCTGGACAGTGTCGAGGTACCCTCGGCCGACGATCGTGAGCAGGCACTGCGGCCGTACTTTGACGATGTACCGGCGCCGCTGGACCGGGGTTACCAGGAAATGCCCGGGCCAACCGGTGAGCAGAATCACCTGTCATGCCACGCTCGCGGGCTGGTGCTGTGCCTTGGCCCGGATGCCGACTCAGCCATAGAGCAGGCCGTAGCCGCGCTCGCTCAGGGTAACAGGGTGGTGGTGGTCGCGCCCGGGGCCGAAAAGCGCCTTGCCGACGCCATTCGGGCAGGCTTGCCGGTGGCGGCTGTGGATGGTTTGCTGGACCCCGACGCCCTGCTTCAGCTCTCGGGCTACGATGCTGTGGTCAGCGTGGCGGGGCAGGCTCTGCTCAGGCAGTACCGCCAGGCTCTGGCCCGCCGGGATGGTGCCCTGTTGCCACTGATTACCGAACACCAGCTCGATCAGCGCTATGTGATCGAGCGCCACCTGTGTATCGATACCACCGCTGCTGGCGGTAACGCGAGCCTGATCGCTTCGGCCGAATAGCCGGTCCCGTGCCCACCCCGTGGTGGGCACGGTTTTAACTCCTGCTGCCGGGGCGCTAAGATACACGTTCTGTGTTGTTATCTTTCACCCGGCAGTTCAGGACCCTCTTTGAACGCTTTGACCCCTCCAGACGATTCCCGCAACTTCTTTGCAGTGTGTCTTTCGCTGACGTTCTGCTTTGTGGTCTATTCCATGCTGATCGTGACGGTGCCGGTATACGGGCTGCAACTTGGGGCGTCTCCCCTCGTACTCGGTGCCATCCTGAGTGCCCAGTACCTGCTGCCCCTGTTGCTGGCGATTCCCCTGGGCGGTGTTGTCAGCCGTTACGGCGGACGGGCCACCCTGATCGCCGGGGGGATCTGCATGGTGGCGGGTCTGTTATCCATGCACCTCTGGTACGGCTATGCAGGGCTTGTGTTCGGGCAGTTGCTGGTGGGCCTGGCCCATCTGCAGATGGTGCTGTCCGCTCAGACCATCATTTCTGACCTGGGCTCCGGGCCGGGGCTGGAGAAGTACTTTGGCTGGTATTCCACCTGGCTCTCCGCGGGGCAGGTGGTGGGGCCCCTGTTGGCGGGTGCCTTGCTGGCGAGCACAGCCGGCCGCCGCTCAATCTTTCTGGTGATGGCCGGGATGGCGATACTGGCCGCGCTCGCCGGCCTGAGGCTTACCGGGACTGCCCGGCAGCGGGTCGCGGTGGATCGCAGAAAGTCGGGGTTCCGGGGCCAGTGGGCGCTGATGCGGGTGAATGTGGGGGTGCAGCTCTCGGTATTGGTCACCATACTCGGGATGTTCGGGCTGGGGGTCTATGGCAGTTATCTGCCTGTGTATCTGGAGAGCCTGGCAATTACACCGGTGCTCATCGGTGTGCTGGTGAGCCTGCGTTCTGCGGTTTCCATGCTGATTCGTCCGTTCATGGCGCAAATGATCCGTATGGCCGGTGGCCGGGAGAATGCCGTGTTGCTGTCGCTGGGGGGTGTGGCGGTCAGTATCGGGTTGCTGGGCTTTTTCGAGCAGACCGTTATGCTGGCGGTTCTGGCCATCTTGATGGGTATCGGCTCCGGGCTTACGCAGCCGCTCTCCATGGTCATTCTGGCCGAGAGTGTGGATCGGGCGCAGCGCTCCGGCGCTCTGGGAATGCGCCTGATGGCTAACCGGGCCGTCCATTTTGTGGCACCGCTGTTTTTCGGTGCGCTACTGGAACTCGGTGGCTTTGTGCTGGCCTTCGGTTTATCGGGCCTGCTGATTGCCGCTGCCGTGGTCCCTATCCGCCGGCGTCTTGCCTAGCGAGCTCTCCGGACTGTCTGTAACTGCTCATCCAGATACAAAAAAGGCAGGCACTTTCGAAAAGTGCCTGCCTTTTTTGTAGGGAATTCTGGTCGGGACGGTAGGATTTGAACCTACGACCCCTTGCACCCCATGCAAGTGCGCTACCAAGCTGCGCTACGCCCCGATAATCGCCAGCCAGGAGAAAACAGGGTTTATCTCAGTGGCTTAGCGGGAGCGAAG
>DATGNB010000059.1:0-10165 GCA_035306945.1 Marinobacter sp. | reverse complement strand
CTCCGGCAATCAGGACAACGGCAAGAGTGCCGTACATAGTCAACGCAGGTATCAGGCACCAAGCCTGCCAGCTATTAGGTATGAGCACCTCTGGATCGCCAAGTAAAGCGGCTCTTTTTTTAAAAAAGGCCAAACCAGAATTACGCAGTATTAAGTATGCAAACACATGACTGACTCTTACCAAACGGCCAATCACTCCCCCTGACCAGATTTCTCTTACACTAGATATACTTCCCTTTCTCGTCGAGACAAGTTCTTCAACCTGACAGACATACTTAAACCCGTAGGTGATCATCACAAAGATTGACAAAAGACTGAAAAGTATTCCCCCGCACACAACGTATGCCGCTAAAACCCGAACCTCCTCATTCACGATTACGCACCTCGTAGATTAGCGAGGTCACTACGGACCAGAGGTCACTATGGACAGGCACACCCCTGGACAGGCACACCCCTGACCTCCTGCCCAATCAATCCCCAATAACCACAGACCCGGAACCAATCGTCACGCCACCACAGGAAATCGCGCCACCGGTGACAGCGGCGGGGACACCATTAATTAATACCGTGCCAGAGCCGGCGGCAATGCTGCGGGGGTGTGAGGAGTGTTTCGGCTTGGAGTGGGGCGCCAGCGGATCGCCTACCCGGGCGGCGGGTTTGCCATCGATCAGAACATCGGGGGAGCCGGCAATCACCGGCGTGGGCGGGAAACCTTCATGATCGGAGCCCAGGTCTCCGAGAAGCACAGCTGCTTTGCTCATGTCGCATCCTTTGCGTCGTGTTTGTCCTCAGGCGCGGATTATAGCATCCCCATCCAACCCCGACATTTATCACATCACAAAGTGGTTAAAAACGCGGCCAGCTCGTCCATATCCTCGGCTGTCAGAGGCGCCGCGATGCCGATCATCGGTGAGCTCTGCGCGGTGGGGTCCATGTCTTTGAAACGCTTCAGAGCCAGCTTGATATATTCCGCCGGCTGGCCCGCCAGGCGGGGCATATCCCGAAAGCCCTCCGCATCCCGGCCATGACAGGCAGAGCACCTGGCCTGGAACTTCCTGCGGCCGGCCTCGGCCAGTTGAGGGGCAGGGCTGGGGCGTGGGTTGGCTTCTTGCTGGGAGTAGTAGATGGCAATGTTGATGCGCTCTTCCACCGTCAGCGTTTGCGCCAGCTGGCTCATCACGTAGTCTTCGCGCTGGCCATTGCCGAATTTCTCAAACTGGTTAAACAGATACAGCGGGTGCTGGTCGGCCAGGTTGGGAATGTAATCGCGCTTGCTGTTGCCATCTTCGCCGTGGCAGTAACCACAAAACCGGATGCGCTCCTGGCCCGCCGCATACGCCGCGTCGCGCCGGTCATCGTCGGCCATGATCGCTTCCAGCTCACCCAGCGCCTGATAAACAGACTGGCTGAATGCGACGGGTGCCGCCAGCATTCCGGCCACCATCAAACCACCTGCACACAACGTCCGCAGCATCTCACCCTCCGCCACCTGAAAAGGGCACAGGGTATCGTCATGCTCGCGGGCAGTTCTTGCCAAAGATCAATAAAAAGTGATGTATGGACAGGCACTCAGCCAATGATAAAAAGTGATGTATGGACAGGCACTCAGCCATATACCCACTTATCCCGGCATATGCGTTAAACTCCGGCAATAAAAAATCGGGCCACTTCGCTAAGGAACTGATGCATGGCATTTGAATACGGTATCCAGAAACTCAACATCCGGAACCCCTTCCGGTTTGAAGGGTTAGTTCGCTCTGTTCGTGGGGTGGTGCTGTCTGCAATCGGTGTTTATCTGTTGCTGCAGATTCAGCCCCTGCTCGCCACGAACAAGGCGCAGGCATGGTTGAGTCTGGCGATTGGCAGCGTGTTCGTGCTTGGTGGCTTGAAGGCGCTGGGTGTTGGTCTGTTCCAGGCGATGCGGTTTTTTGTTGGCCGCGCGGCGCCGGCATCGCTCACAACCAATGTTGCCAGAGAAGCGGTTCAGGAAAAGGAGCCAACGCTCTACACGGCGCAAACCATCCATAACATGCTGATGAACAAGAGCAACCCTACGTTTACCGAACCGCAGGGCTGGTTTGCGCGGGCGGTGCATTCGGTGTTCCCCGGGCTGATCGTAACGCCGTGGCCTATCCGCAATACTGCCAAAACGCTGGTGATGAAGATAACGCGCAGCCTCATCGCGCTGGGGGCGTTTGCGATAGCCTCTCTGGTGGTGATGATGGTGTTTTCCGGCTCAGAAGGTGGCGAAGCCGGCAATGCGGTGATTTCGCTGGCGTTTCAGATGGTGTTACTGCTTTATCTTGGCCTCGTCTGGGTAAAGCTGGGCAACCCCCTGGCACGCGGAAATATGACCCAACTGCACACCTACTCCAGCGGAGGGCTGGCGCTGGTGATCATCGGTGCCATCGTGATCCCGTTGCTGATGGCGCAAGGCTGGATCGCAATCTGGGAGAATCAGAACTCGGCAGACCGCCAGATCCTTGTGAATGTGCTGCCCATTCTGGAGCCGATATTCAGGACAGGCACACTGCTCACCCTGACCATTCTGGGGGCTGCCGTTCTGGCCGCGCTGGCTGTGGTGTTGATCCGCGCCCGTATTCGCATGGTAGAAATCAGAACCAGCAGTTCCGAGAAAAACAGCAGCTGGCGCTTTGACCTGCACCCGCGGCAGATTTTCACCACGCTCAGAGACCTGGTACTGATGCAGCGCCGGGAGCAGGAGTTGCCCAACCGGATGTATCTGGACGATAACGATACCGGCCAGGCAAACCGCGATAACGAGCAGTTCAATGGCGACCTGATCGCCGAGATCCAGCCCGTGGTTGAGGAAGTCACCGAGTCCACCGTGATGCGTTATACCCGGATCGCGGGCACCATCACCGCGCAGGTGCTGATGCTGATCGGTGCCATTATGTTCTGGCAGGGTGCTGAAAACGTCCTGGCCCACATGACAACGTCGGATCAGTTGGCGTCCCGGAACGCGGGGTTTGAAACGGTGGCCAGCCAGTTACTCGTGCCGGCGGGTGGCACGGCGGCTTTGCTGATTGCCGCTCTGCTGCTGATGGGATTTGGCCGCACTCTGGACAGAATCTGCCATTTATTCTGGGCCGAGATTTTCTTCCGCTCAAAGATCTTCGATTTCCACTGCGAGGGCACCGTAATGCGCGCCACCCATTACCGGGGGGCAGACCGCCACAGCGCCTCAAGCGAGCAGGACGTGTTCACCTTCGACGCCACGTACTTTGCACTGGCGGCGGATGCGGTCAGCTCCACCTTTGCGGTGTCTGGCCAACATAACCTGGAACAGCCACGCTACGTCTTGTCCCTGAGTGCCTGCGACGGCTTCATGAGCAGCGTAATGGGCGACCTTGAAGACGAGTTCCGTCGGCGAAACGAAGAAATCCAGAACGAAAAACGGGCCGACAAAGAACAGCGGCTCGACTACATCCGCCAGGAACAGGAAGCCCGCCGCACAGGCGACCTCACAGCCCAGGGCCTGGTACCGCCTCAGCAGCAGGTGCTTGACACGCCCATGGCTTCCGAAATCGATCGTGAGAAAATCAGCCGCTGGGAAGGCGACGCAGATTGATGACGGGCATGGACAGGCACACCCCATATTTTGGAATATAGTGGGGGCACACCCCATACGATAAGGACGCTTCGCCAATGAAACTTCGCTTCCTCGGCGGCACCGGCACGGTTACCGGCTCTCGCTACCTGCTTTCTGATGATCATCACCGTCTGTTGGTAGACTGCGGCATGTACCAGGGCGTCAAAACCCTGCGCCGTCGTAACTGGGCGAGCTTTCCTGTTGATCCGGCCAGCATCGATGCGGTTGTGCTTACCCACGCCCACATCGACCACTCCGGTTACCTGCCGGCGCTGGTCAAAAACGGGTTCAGGGGTAAGGTCTACTGCACCCCCGCCACCCACGAGCTGTGCCGGGTGCTGTTGCCGGATGCCGGTTACCTGCAGGAAGAAGACGCCAAGTACGCCTTTCGTAAAAAGTTCTCCCGGCACGAAAAGCCCGAGCCGCTGTTTACCGTAAAAGACGCCTGGGAAGCCCTCAAACATTTTGAGTCGGTTGGCTACCACCAGAAGTTTGAGCCGGTGAAAGGGATGGAGGTGCACTTTACCCCCGCCGGGCACATCCTTGGTTCGTCCTGTGTGCATGTCCACCACAAAGGCGCCGCCCGCACCGTAGTGTTCAGCGGCGACGTGGGCCGGCAGACCGACCTTATCATGCGCCCGCCGGAGCCCATAGAGCACGCCGATGTTCTGGTGTGCGAGTCCACCTACGGTGACCGCCTGCATGGCGAGACCGATCCCGAGCAGGATCTGGCAGACATCATCACCAAAACCGCCGGCCGGGGCGGCATCACGCTGCTGCCCGCGTTCGCGGTAGGCCGTGCCCAGATGCTGCTGTATGTCATCCACAAGCTGATGAGCGAGGGGCGGGTGCCCCGGATGCCGGTGTTCCTTAACAGCCCCATGGCCATCAAGGCCACAGAAATCTTCTGCAAATACCACCAGGAGCACAAGCTTAACCCCCGCCAGTGCGAGCTGATCGATGATAAAACCCAGTTTGTGCGCACCGTAGAGGAATCCATCCAGCTGGACTCCGTGCGTTATCCCTGTGTCATCGTGTCGGCCAGTGGCATGGCCAGCGGTGGCCGGGTACTCCACCACCTCAAAACCCTGTTGCCCAACCCCCGCAACAGCATCGTCTTTGCCGGCTTCCAGGCTCCGGGCACCCGCGGCGATGCCCTGGTAAACGGCGCCGCTCAGGTTAAGGTCCACGGCGAATACTGGCCGGTAAAGGCCCAGATCCATAACCTCGACTCCATGAGTGCCCACGGCGATTACCAGGAACTCCTCGCCTGGCTGGAGCAGGGCAGCCTCAAGCCCGAGCGCGTTTACATCACCCACGGCGAAATGCTCGCCAGCGACGAAATGCGCAAACGCATTACCGAAACCTTCGGCTGGACGGCCGAAGCCCCCGAGTTGTTCGAAGAAGTGGAGATCTGACGCCGGCGAACGCTGGTTTTCGGCCCTTGGTGAGCTATGCTTATTGCGCAGAAACGCAAAGGGACAAACCGATGGCAGTGATCGCCAATACAATAAAATCTGTGCTGTTAAGTGTGCTGGTGGCCCTTCTGGCCCTTCTGGCCGCCTGCGGTGGGGGTGGCGGCAGTGGCGGCGACAGCAACGGTGGCGGGCTGGGCACCGGCAAGGCCATACAGGAACTCAGGATTTCGCCAGAGAACAGCCGGATTCCGCTCCATGCGACGGTCACCTTTCAGGCCCGGGCGATCTATCAGGACGGGTCATCGGCCGACATTACCCGGTCGGTGGCCTGGGAATCCGGCGATCCTGCCCTGGCGGCCTTCGATCCCGGCTCACCCAATACCCTGATAACCAAAGCCGAAGGTGTGGTGCCGGTTACCGCGAAAATGGGCAACGTGAGCGGGGCAACGCAGCTGACCATTACCTCGCCCGAGCTGATGTCGATCACGCTTTCCACCAACACCGTAACGCTTGCGCCGGGTGAAACAGAATCCATACGCGCCACCGGCCATTACCAGGGTAACCTTGCTACAGACGTAACAGATCAGATGAGCTGGGCATCGGCCAACGACGCCATCGCAACCGTGGGCAGCACAGGCGTGGTCACCGCCATCGCCCATGGCGCAACCGACATTACCGCAAGCCTGGACGGCATTAACGCACAAGCCGCGGTTACCGTGGCGGGTGCCGCATTAACCTCGCTCACCGTCACCAGCGCCCAGCCCTCGGTGTTGCAGGGCACGATCTCGCAGCTCACGGCCACAGCCGGCTATGCCGATGCGTCTTCCGCCGATGTCACCAGCAAAGCCGCCTGGTCGGCCAGCGATGCCTCCATGGCCTCGGTCAGCTCAACGGGCCTGTTGTCTGCCCTGGCGCCGGGGTCGGTCACCATTTCGGCAGGATATGGCATCCACAATGCCGACACGGTGGTGGAGATTGTTTCAGCCCCGGAACTGCCCGGTGCGCTCACGCTGCAGGCCATCCCCAATGTGATACTGGATAATGGCACCGATACCGCGCAACTGAGGGCCACCGTGCAGGCCAACGATCCGGCCGCCATCATCGCAGACGGTACCCCCGTCACCTTCACCCCAGACAGCACCGGCCTGGCATTTGACAGCCCCGGCGGAACCACCGTTGCAGGCCAGGTAGAGGGCGAGGTAACCAGCACCACGCCCGGGCACTACACCATCATTGCAGAAGTCCCGGCCACCATCGCGATCGACGAAGTCTCCGTACGGGTGGTGCCCTCGTTCGCCGAGGTGATCGGCGCTACCGGCATCGCCATAATCCGGGGAGGCGGTGGACAGGCACTGCCGGGGAGCGAGTTCACGGCCATGATCACCAACACCTCTAACCGGCCTTTCAACATCCATAAGGTCAACTTTACCAACGGCAGCACTCTGCTCAACTCGTCACCGGACTCCAGTCTTTGGGGTGGCCCCACGCTGGAACCCGGAGAGCGCGCCGCAGTCACCGTCGCCCTCGGAGCCCCGCAGCCAATCAACGGGTTCGCGATCTCATTTGAGATGTCCGACACACCGTCTGGCACCGAGTTTACGGTGACAAAAACGTTCTGAACTCCCCAGGGGGCAGGGGGCCACACCCCTTGACGCACCCGGTCGCGCTCGTCACCATTCTCCCCATTCACGGGGCCTGCGGTTTATCGCCGGGCAGGCCTGTGCAATTCTTTAAACGAACAGGGTCAAGATCATGGCAGACAAAATCAGAGTGGCGATTGCCGGTTATGGCAATCTGGGGCGGGGTGTAGAAGCCGCACTGGCGCAGAATCCGGACATGCAGCTGGTGGGCGTATTCAGCCGCCGTGACCCAGCCAGCGTAACCCTGCGGGACAGCCGTGTGCCTGTGCATGCCATGGCCGACATCGAACAGCACCAGAACGAGGTTGACGTGCTGATCCTGTGCGGCGGCTCCAAAACCGACCTGCCGGAGCAGGGCCCCTACCTGGCGCAGTTCTTCAACACCGTCGACAGCTTTGACACCCACGCCAGGGTAAACGAATACTTTGCTGCCCTGGACAAACCGGCCCGGGCCGCCGGCAAGCTCGCCCTGATGTCGGTGGGTTGGGACCCCGGCCTGTTCTCCCTCAACCGCCTGTTTGGCGAAACCATCCTGCCCCAGGGCGAAACCTATACCTTCTGGGGCAAAGGCCTGAGCCAGGGCCACTCCGATGCCGTGCGCCGGGTAGACGGTGTTAAAAAAGGCGTGCAGTACACCCTGCCATCCGAAGACGCCATCGCCCGGGTACGCAGCGGCGAACAACCGGAACTCACCACCCGCGAAAAACACGTGCGCGAGTGTTTTGTGGTGCTCGAAGACGGCGCCGATGCCGACACCGTCCGCAACGCCATCGTCACCATGCCGGACTACTTTGAACCGTTCGACACCACCGTACACTTTATCGACGAAGCCACCTTCAACGCAGAACACACCGCCATGCCCCACGGCGGCTTCGTGATCCGCAGCGGCGAGACCGGGACAGGCACACATACAGGGACAGGCACACATACAGGGACAGGCACTCGCAATACAGGGACAGGCACTCGCAATAAACAAACCATCGAGTACTCCCTGGCCCTGGGCAGTAACCCCGAGTTTACCGCCAGCGTGCTGGTGGCCTACACCCGCGCCGTCTACAAACTGGCCCGGGCAGGGGAAACCGGTGCCCGTTCGGTGCTCGACGTACCGCCAGGCCTGCTGTCGCCGAAAACCCCCGAGCAACTGCGTAAAGACCTGCTCTGACCGCAACGTCCAAATTCAGCGGTCAAAGTTTGGTAAGATGGCCGAAACAGCAGGGCGGGAGACAGGCATGGACACCAGTTCAATGCTCACAGACGTAATCAGAATCGCAGACGAAGCCAGCCAGCGGGTGCTTCAGATCTACCAGTCTGATTTCAAAGTGAACTACAAGGAAGACGACTCGCCCATCACCGCGGCCGATATCGCCAGCCATGAGATCATCGTAAAGGGCCTTCGCAACCTCTGCCGGGATATTCCGATCCTGTCAGAAGAAGGCGCGTCCATCCCCTGGGATGAGCGCAAAACCTGGCGGCGGTTCTGGCTGATCGATCCGATCGACGGCACCAAAGACTTCACCCAGCGCAGTGGCGAATTCACCGTAAACATCGCGCTGATCCACGATGGCGTGCCGGTGCTCGGAGTGGTCACCGCGCCCGCCCTCAACGAAGCCTTCTGGGGCGCGCAGGGAGAGGGCGCCCACAAGCGGGGCCGGGATGGCCGCGTCCATCGCATTCAGGTCGCCCGGCCGCAACAGCCGCTGCGCGTAGTGGCGAGCAAAAACCACCTGAACGAAGACACCCGCGCCTTTATCCAGGCCCTCGGCCCGCACACCACCGTGCAGGCCGGCAGCTCTCTCAAGTTTTGCCGCCTCGCCGAAGGCCACGCCGACATCTACCCCCGCATGGGCCCCACCTGTGAGTGGGACACCGGCGCGGCCCATGCCGTGCTGCTGGCGGCCGGCGGAAAAATACAGACTCCGGACGGCACACCGGTGGTGTACGGCAAGGAAAACCTGCTCAACCCGCATTTTATCGCCGCGGGTGCGTGGTACTTCTGACAGCGCTTTCGATACATGGGGAACAGGATGACCTGGTACGCAGTTCAACATAAACCGGCGCAGGGCGACCGGGCGGTTCAGCATTTGCAGAATCAGGAGATCGCCTGTTTCTACCCGAAGATAGAAGTCGAAAAAATCCGCGGGGGCAAACGCATTAAAAAGCTGGAGCCTCTGTTTTCCGGGTATGTTTTTGTCAATCTGGACCAGACAGACCCCCAGTGGGCCAAGCTGCGCTCCACCCGGGGCGTGATCCGCGTGGTGAGTTTTGCCAACAAACCGGCGGCCATCAGCGACGACGTTATCCATCAGATCAAAGCCAGCATCGATAAAGTGGCAGAGCAGGGCGGCATCCGCCCCGGCCAGGCCGTCGAGCTGGACAGCGGCCCCTTCAAAGGACTGGGCGCGGTATTCCAGTCCTACGACGGCGACGAACGCGCGATCGTGCTGATTAACTTTATGCAAACCCAACAGATTGTAAGTGTGCCCGTGGCCGCCATTCGCCCAGAGTAAGAGTGCCTGTCCATGGGAGTAAGAGTGCCTGTCCACACTCCGTTACGAATTTTACAAATTTTTACGGGCTTTTCTCGACGCAGGTCCTTGAACTTTTCTTTTATTCCAAGCTGTCACTTGCTTGTAATGTAGGAACCCGTAAAATCACCCCCACCTGAAAGTAAGTCGCAACAACCCTGATCGTAAAAACCCTGACAAGGAGTCAGTTGGGTTATCCCCCCTTACCGGCCCGCCCAGCGCCCCTTGTCCCAACGTTGATAGTCTTCCTATGACCTCAAAGCACTGGATCCTGGTTGGTGGGGCGGTAGCGTGCCTGATCTCAACCCCCGGCCATGCGTACCAGCCTCAAAGAGACCTGGCCTTCCCCGGTTACAGCGGGTTTCTGAACGTACCCTCTGCCACGGTGGTCAATCACGGCCAGGCGGATGTCCAGTATTCAGATCAGGCCTTTATCAGCCGGCGCAGTAACAAAGGTTACGGCCACTACAACAACGTCAGTGGCACCTTTGGTGTCTTCCCCTTTGTTGAAGTCGGCGGCCGGATGGTGTGGGACACCACCCAGAACAACTGCTACATAGACGATTGCGAAATCCGCGACCTCTCGGCCAACGTAAAAGTGCAGGCACCGCTTATCCCGCAAGACTGGTTTACCCTGGCCGCCGGCGTACAGGACCTGGGCGGCGAAACCGGCGACTTCGAAGCCTATTACCTGGTGGCCGGCAAACAGCTTGGCCCCGTGGAGCTGGCGGTTGGCTATGGCCGGCCGGAGCACTCCGGCCGTTACCTGGATGGCGCCTTTGGCGCGGTCAGCTACCGCCCCTTGCCCTGGCTCAACCTGATCGCCGAGCACGACAGTCAGGACGCCCGCGTGGGCGTGGGTGCCAGCACACCGCGCGGCTGGCTGCCCTGGGACATGCAGGTAAAAGGCAAGGTGCTGGCCTGGGATAACAGCGACGGCGATAAAGACCGCCACTTTATGTCGGTGGG
>DATGNB010000058.1:0-42833 GCA_035306945.1 Marinobacter sp. | reverse complement strand
GTTGATGTTCGGCAGTCGCCAATCGCTGAAGCCAGCAAACGTAGAGGCCTCACAATGCTGGATACTGGAAGCCCAATCCAACTTGGTACTGGCGTTCTCGGGCGCATCCTGCCACATCAGGCCGTTGTCATTATCGACAACTACCTGTTTGGCCGCGTCACGTTTCAGGTTCTGGGTGTATCGCTCATCAATAGACTCTCCCCGAACACACATGACGGGCTTCAGGGCACTCTCTGGATTCGCCGCCGACGTGCGCCAAAGACCTCGGGCACGGGATACGCTGTAAATGGCCGGCCCGATGTTCCCGCCCGACTTCTCAAGGGTGTAGCCAATCTCTTTGGCCGTTGGCAAACGCCAACCTGTTCCCTTCGGCATAGCATCGTTGGCGCAATACGCCTGAGCCCCTGCCTTAGTGCGAGTCTCGAACGGCTGATCGGTAAACTGCCATTCCAGCCCGGTCACCTTGTCAACAAGCACACCTTCATCGTTCACGGTGTAATCGATGCTGCTGCCCCCGCTCTGGTAATAGCCGTCATCGCCATCAACCAGGCTGTAGGTAAGGCCGGTTTTAAGGATCAGTGACTGAGTTTCCACATCCACGACGCTGCCACTGCCCAGATACACTCGGCCTGCGGGATCGTATTCATGGACGTTGGACAAAGACCAGCCATTGGCCAGTTGGCGTTCAAAACTGTTCTTGAAGGAGACGCCGCGGGTTTGCCAACTGATGTAGTTCTGGCGGCCGGGTACTTCCGTCACGTTATTGCCCACCGTAGCCCAGGCCACCGGGAACTCCGAAAGCTCCCGCTGTTCTTCAGCGGCATTGCCGGCACTGATGTACTGGGTTTTGTACTCATACCCAATGCTCACCCGGCCACTCACAATCCCTGCAGGGCGAACACCATCCACCCGGGTACCATCCCAGATGAACTCCACTTCGGTATTCGTTGCCGGCGCCAGCTCTCTCTGGAACACCCGGCCGGCAACTTCCAGCTTCACGATCATTTTCTCAAGCGTTGAGGGAATCTCGGCACCGCTGACTTTAATGCGCGCCTTGTGCTTGTATCCCTCAGTTCTCTGGCTGGAGTAGTGAAGCGTCAGGTTCGTGCCCGCGATGGCAATGTCTTCGTGGAAGGTTTGCTGATAAGGCTTAACGTATGACCCCGTGCATTCAAGCTCTTCGTTCTGCTCATCTTCCTGCTCCAGATCAAGCGCCAGCTCCGTAGGCGCTTCGTCTTCGCTGGAACCCCAGTTGTAATCAAATGGAGTGAAGTGATTAAAGCTGCCCCACCAGAGGGTATCACCGGCGCTGTATCCGGACAGACCGATCACCTCATCTTCGGTTTGCCCATTCCCGTTCAGATCGTCCGGCTGGCCATCGCCGGTATAATCCAACCCATCCACTACGCCATCACCGCTGGTATCTACCAACTGGACAACAACCCCGTTGGAGGAAGCCACCCACTCGTTGCCCAAGCGGTCAAAGTAACCGATAGGGACAATTTCACCGACATCAAAGCCGAGGAAATTATCAATGAACATCACCACATTACTGTCAAAAACAACCGTATCGCTGTAATGAACGCCGGCAACATGTAGATCGTTTGCGAACGTGAATGCAACTTCCGGGGGCAATTCTCCGGGCATGGACTCCGGCGTTTCGAAATCGGTAGCCGTAAACAGGAATTCTTCCAGCTCGCGCTGACTGCCGTCTGCCGACAGAACCGTCGCGGTGGTTATGCCATTAAAGACCACAGTCGCCTTACGTTCACCGTATTCGTCACTGATGGTGGACGACTGGTGAACCTGGGGTTCGCCGGTGGACAGATCTATACGCGTCTGTTTTGTGTCACGTGGGAGGAGCATGACATCGTCCAGATTTGACCAGGCGTTGGAAGCTCCTATCGTAGTACGCTGGACAACCACGCGCCCTGGCTGCTCGTAGACAATGGTCTGCTGGCCCGCGGGACCTGCGACAATAAATCGCCCCTCACTGTTGGTTGTCGTCGACCCCAACTCGGGCTGATTCAGGTACGACACCTGAACGCCTTCAAGTGGTTGTCCGTCGCGGCCCCGGACCAAGCCGGTATAAACCGCCATGGCCATGGGATCATATCCACTGATGGTTGCGTTGTCGGGCACATACTCTGAGTATGCTTGTGCTGGTGTGCCCTGGAGGTTGCTTGTATCTGTGGCTTTCCTAACCCGCACGAAGATGCGGTTGGACTCGACCCCGTTGATGCGGGCAAAGACCTGCGCATTCCCTACACGCTCTGCGGTGAGCATGCCGCCCTCAACGGAAACAATAGACCGGCTGTCCGCTATGAAATTTGAGTAAGCGGTAATGTCCAATTCATTTCCGTTCTCGTATAGCGCTTCTACCTGAAGCGCCTGTGACTCCCCCGGAACCATCATCAGGGTGTTGGGCGCTACGCGGATCTCTCGTAGCCCGCTGTTGTCCACCATAGACTCATCAATCTCAAGAATATGGGCGGTATTACAGCCTTGAGCGGCGGACACATCTACCGAGGTGATGCCGGACATGTCCCACTGCTCATTTTGATCGACAGTCTGGAAGACCGTTACATAACCATAGGAGGACGGGGATGCTTGTCCCGGACCATACAGACCTCGGGCAGTGCCAAAGCCAATCAACCCTTCTTCAGATTCGATGCCACTGTTTTCATCAAGACCCGTCTGCAAAACGTGATCCCGGTGCCCCCAGGCGGGGCCAGTTGCCCACTCAAAGTCTTCAAACCAGCTTTTGTCCTGGTACAGCCAACCATAAATGGCCAGTACCAGCGCCTGGTCGGCCGTTGGTACCTGGAAGTAGCCGGCGCCAGAGGCCAACGACTCATTCTTTACGTGGGCATCGCGATGATTTGCCAGATAAGCGTTTGAATCGAGACGATCACTTGGGCTCAGGCCATCGTTATAGTGCCCAATGACCTGATTACGATCATGAATGTAGTCAGCGTAGTCTTGAGCAATCGTCACTATTTCCTGGGCAACCCCTTGATAGGGCTTGAGACCTCGTGCCGTACGCTCGGCATTCACGAGATAGAGCCCTTTTTCCTGAAAACTCATAGCGTCCCAGGTCGCCTGATCAGGCATGATCAGGAACTGGAAAACCGATGGGTCCTGAGAGCGGGCATAGTTGAAGCCCCTGGCAATATCGTCGACTGTTTCGACCTGATTTCCTCGCCACTCGATATCGTTTTCGGGATACTGAAGCGTTACGTGTTTATCACTTGCGACAGGTTGCAAGGGGCAGACCATCAGCTCCCTCGTCGGCTCGACAGTGAGGCTCAGTTCCGCCGTATCGGTCAGACCAAGCTCCGTCGTTACTGTCAATCGAACCTGATATTCTCCTGCCGGCAGCCCTTGAAGATTGGTGATGGCACTGTTGGACACCACGTCATCCTGCAGTCGCCATTCATACTCAAGCACACCTTCCTGGACAGAACTGCCTGACCCATCGAGCGTGATCGGTACATGTTCGTAGATGTAATGCGCCTCAGGCAGAATAGCTTGCGGTGCATGCCCGATGTCCACCACCAGCGTCTTGGAGGCAACCTGGCCAGCATCCGATTCGACCTCAACACGGTAGGGCCAACTCCCAGCTTGTAGCCCAGTTAACGTAATGGATGCAGAGCTACTGAAAGGCGCTTGATTATCACCTTCATACCAACGAATAGCAGCCACTTCTCCCAAAGGTACGTGGCTGGCCTGGGCACTGATGGCAACGCTATCACCCACTGCTGCCAGGAAAACACCCTCCAGCTCAACGACTGGTTTGTGCCCGTTAACCGATACATCAATCACCTGTTGGTGAGTCAGCCCGTTTACGTAAGTGAGTGATAGTACAATGTGGTGCTGACCGAGCGGCAAGCCCTCCAGAACCAGGGTCGACCCTTCGCCAAGTACTTCACCTGTATCTTCTGATAACCACTGGATGGACTCTACTGAAGGGTCTGATGCCTGAGAACCAGCCTCGAGCGTCAGGGCGTCACCCACGTTGACATCCGCATTACCGTCAACAACGATCTCCGGGCGCTCTATTACTGCAACCGAGACCTCTTGTGTCGCCTCAAACCCTCTCGTGTTCGTTACCGTCAACTTGTAGGTTTGTTCACCCGCATTGAGCCCTGCCATTTCAAGGAGCGGACCGGTAGCGAGAACGCGGTCATCTGCCACATCACTCCACACAAAGCCTGAAACACCCGCTACGTCCTCGGTCCCGCTCCCATCCAATACAAGCGTGTCTCCCACCCAAAGTGATGTCTGGCCTGAAATCTGGATTATTGGCGGTCCGTATACCACCAGTGGAATGGGTTCTTCCAAAGACTGACTCAACCCAAGTTGATCGGTGACGGTTAGCTGGACCTCATACGTGCCTGCTTCACTGAACTGAGTTTCAAGAACCTCGCTATGTCCAAGCAATTCACCTGTGGTCAAATTAGTCCATTCGTAGGCCAAGATTTCTCCATCAGCGTGATGGCTGGCGGAACCATCAAACACGATAGGTTGACCGGCATCCACCTCGTGCAGGGGCATATCAGCCAGGCTGGCGGTGGGCTCTGCATAACTACGGACACAGCGGGGAGAATAGGTATCACCGCTCAACCCAACCACCTGGTGGTTGGCATTAGCCACCCAACTCCCAGGATAATTAGATTCGGGATCATACTGATACCGGAACAGGTACCCTCGGGTGGGGTCGTCGTTTACCAGGGTAGATGAGAGCCAACGCCTGTTCTCGGGAACGTTTGTAAAGTATTTTGGGCTCCACTGACGGCCATCAAACACGAAGTACTCAAACTCTCGCACCAGCAGCTGGGATTCATTGAAGTTAGGTAGACGCCAGTCTGAAAAGCCTCCTAGTGTCAGGGACTCACAGTAATTCAAGTTATCTTCAACGTTACCACTCACCTGAAGTGCCTCGGGCGTATCTTGCCACATCAGCCGATTAGCACGGTCAACCACGAGATCGTGGTCATCTAACCGATGAAGCGCCGGCAAGAAGCGCTGTGGACCACTAACACAACGCACACTTCCGTCTTTGTCATAGTCCGCAGGCAGAATCATGGTGTCTTTAAAGTCCACCATAATTTTCCAGCTTTGCACGCCGGGTGTCCGGGAACGGCCCTGTAACTCGGGCTCTGCAAAGAACCATCTATGGGAATACCGACTCCCGACCTGATGCTTGAAAACTTGTTCAATCGCAGTTTCACTGTGATCAAATAAATAAACCAGCTCCAGACGGTTAGGAAGCCGCCATTCAGTCTCGCCACCCAACTCGAGATTACGACAATACGATGCGGCCCCACTAAACGTTTTCGAGTCGTTGAGAATTACATCGCTGTTATCTTGCCAGACAAGACCGTTAACCTGGTCAACAACAACTTCCCGCTCATCATCGCGAACAAAAAAGCGATCCGTTCCAATCCTGGCACTTCCATCATCGCCGGAATAACGACTGATTCTCGCGCCAGTTCTCGGAATCTTAGAGCGCCCCTCCTGAACCTCGTCCACGGTCACAAGCGGCGAAACACTGATCAAAAAGCTCTGCGTATCGCTCAATCCATAGGGATCAGTGACTTTAACCGAGATTTCGTGATCACCGATCTGGCTATCAGTTGGAGTCCATTGAAGCTCATCGTCCTCAAGCAGCATTCCTTCCGGCCCGGAGATGAGCGAGTACGATAGGCGACTATCCGCAACGAAAGGGTCTGATGCCCGGAGTGAATAGACATAATTCTGACCGGCAACCGTGTTCTGCAAAGGCCAAGACGTAAAGGCAGGTTCCCGGTTGGGATCTTGTACCGTTAAGTGGAACATCTGCAGGGTTTCAGCCCCCCGCTCATCCACAACGCGAACTTCAAAATAGTTGTCGCCAAGCTGATGACGCTGTGGCCTCCAAGACAGCAAACCCGCATATTGATCAATCTCAACACCCTCAGGGCCTGTGATGTGAAAACAGAGGTCATCGTTCTGACTATCAGATGCTCTTACCTGGTAAATATATGTGCTCGCATACCAAGCATCTGAACCCGGAACAGAGGTGATTTCAGGGGCCTGATTGGCCTCGGACAACTGTTCAGGCGTCAGGCCAAAGCCTTCCGAACCATCCACACCCTCTGCGTCGCAACTATCAACAGAGGCTCCCTTGATCAGAATATTCATGCGGGAGTCGGTATCCGGTGAAACTCCGAAACTGTCTAATATTGCCTGACCACTCAGGATGCTTTGGGAGCCACCTTCCCCGTCACCAAAAACGATATTGCCTATGACATCTCGCCGCGAGAAAAAATTAACAACCCGAACTCCAACATCATGACTACCACTATGAAGCACAAGGTCATTTCCCCACCGAATCATATTCGAGGCAATATCCTGGCGTTCAATGCCTCCGGTGAATCTCACATTGTTGAGGGCGCTGTCGGCAACAATAACCTTGTTACCATCACCGGGGCGCAACTCAAACGTTATTCCATCATTCCCATATCGACGCGTTTCCCCGCCTGGCAGGCGGCCTACCAGATAATCACCGCCCTTGCCTGGCTTTACTGTACGCACACCCATTCTGGGCAACAAAAACTCACTACCGTCCGAACCTGACATAGCGTCCGAATCGCCGGCACCTACTACCAATGATCGGGAAGGTTGAACCCGCGAAGGCACCTCTGCGCCAAAAATCTGAAATAGATTGGAATGTGTCAGAGAGGCACCGTCAGAAAACCTCAACTCACTTACTGTGTCAGTTACAGCAAAGAAGTCTCTAACGGTAATTCTCACCTGTTTCGAATCAATGCGAAGTAACAGGTCCTCCCCGGACTTTACAAATGCCTGGGAAACGTCGGAATAGGAAATGGATTCGTCGAATTCGATAACGTTGAAGCCCTCGGTTTCAACGATAACGTTGTCCCCAAAGCCCGCCGCAAAATAGTAGAGATTATTTCCTGGCCCACCCAAAATATAATCGTCACCTGATAGAGGAATGATCAGGTTATCTCCAAGCCCTGCGTATATCAGGTCATCAGTAAATGTTCCAATAAGCCAATGAAAATCTTCCGGTAATTCTGGGCCGCTATCACCGGGTTCACCATCACCGGGGCTTCCTCCTCCGCCAGTGCACCCATCACTACAGCCATCGCTCCCACCGTCGCCGGAGCCTCCTGCGTCCAGCAGTACGCCCTCCACATTGAGGGCGTACTCGGCTTCCACTTCGGGTGAGGCTACGCCGAACAGCTCAAACAGTTGATCTGCCTGAAGCTGACCTCCAGATTCGAACCGAATGTTTACAACCGTATTGGCAAGGGTGAAGAATTTATAGATACGTACTTCATCATCGCTAGTGCGATTACCAAGCACCAGGTCATCACCCCGTTTTTGCAATTGGGTCGCCACATCGTTAAATGTGATTCCCCCACGGAAGAAGACTTCGTGATGGCCCGACGAGGCAATGATCACATCCTGACCATCACCAGGGTATATTTCAAACGTGACCGGAGATGTACGACCAATCAAGTAGTCGTTGCCTGGCAAGCCTTTTACCACCTGCGTGTCATCGGATGGAACCAAGATGTCGCGCTGGTTCGATCCCACGATTACGCTATCACCATCACCTGCCTGGACAAGCTGCGGGGACACCCCACTGGCACTTGGTTGTGACTCGCCAAATACCTGGAACAACTGAATTGCAGAAAGTTGTTGTCCGTCCTGAAAAGAAAATGAAGTAACAGTGTGTTTTACAGCAAAGAACTCACGAACAGTTAGTGTGCGGTCTTCATGTCCTACCACCAATCGCAAATCATCTCCGGAGCGCCATAATCCGCTGGCAATGTCCGAAAAGGAAATACCTGAACCAAACTCCACTATATTCTGTCCGGCCACCTCCATGACCGTAATATGCCCAATGCCTTCATCAACGTAATAGGTATTATTTCCAGAACCACCAATGATCAACGCATCACCGGCTCCTAAAACAATCTGGGTATCCTCAGAACCGAAGACAATTAAATCATTGTTTTCTGTACCAACAATCTCCGCTTGCATCGGTGTGGAAAGAGCCGTGGGAACAGGAGATAAAATCAATACAAGAGCTGACAACGCAAGAACGGAAAAGGCGACATACAGGCGTGATTGTGCCATGGGGGCTTCCTATCAGGTTTATTGTGCAATCCATGCACCCCCCCAAAATAAACCGCTCAATGAGAACAATCCGAATCTCTACATCTACAGAAGACTAAGGGAGGCCAAGGCCAGTAAGATCATTACATGCAATTAATGACAACTGAGCAAGCCCCAATAATCTAAAATCTCGTTTTTTGAGAAATCAGTCACTAACTTGAGTTCTTCACTATTTTTCGAGCCCGGCGTTAACCGAACGTTACGGCGCGTAAACCTTGATGTTGCCGCGCCCTTCGGCCTTCAGGTGGCCCGCATGCATACGGCTCATGGTGCCCCGGTCGCAGTACAGCAGGTACTGGCAGTCAGCAGGCAGGCTGGCGATCTGCTGGTTAAGCTCATAAAACGGGATTTTCAGGATTTTGTTATTGGTCAGTGTTAACGGAGCCCGCTCCTCTTCCGATGGGTGCCGCACATCAATAATCACGTCGTCCACGGCCGGAGTCTGCACCAGCTCTACCTCTTCCGGCGTCACCACGCTATCCAGCAGCTCGCTCACCTTGGTGTCCTGGCGGTTGGTGATGGCATCCGCCAGCACTCCGGCATCCATCTTGCTTTCTTCTTCCTCTACCCGGTACAGCCTGGCACGGGTGACCGGCTTGCTGGAAATCACACCACAATATTCCGGCATGGTGCGGGCAAAGGGTTCAGTCCCGATCTCGCGGGCAATCCGGATAATCTCAGGCTTATCCATGGCAATCAGCGGGCGCAGGACCACTTCGTCACTGGCGCGGTCTACAACGTTCAGGTTGGTCAGGGTCTGGCTCGACACCTGCGCCACCGCATCGCCCATCACCAGGCCGGCGGCGGTGTAGTCCCGGGCGATCTCAGCGGCGGCCTTGAGCATCATGCGCTTGAGTACAACACCCCAGTGGCGGTGGTTTACCGAACGCATGATTTCTGCCACCACGCCTTCAAACGGCACAGAAATAAACTTGACGTTATGGGAAGCGCCGTAGCGTTGCCACAGGTAGTGCACCACCTGGCGTACGCCCACCTCATGGGCGGTGCCGCCCAGGTTAAAGAACAGGAAGTGGTTGCGAATCCCGCGGCGCATCATCAGGTAGGCCGCCACCGACGAGTCATAGCCGCCGGAGATCAGGGTAACAACGGTTTCCACCGTGCCCAGGGGGTACCCGCCCATGCCCTTGTGGCGCCGGTGAGCGATGTGGTACTGCCTGTCTTTAACCTCGATACGAACTTCCACCTCGGGGTTTTTCAGGTCGACGCCCCGGGGGTTGGCGGCCCGGAACAGGGCTGCACCCACCGAGCGCTCTACGTCCAGAGACCGGAAATCGTGCTGGCCATGTCGCCGGGCGCGTACGGCAAAGGTTTTACCCTCAAGGCGATCAGCAAAGGCGGCCACCGCCCTGGCGCCGATATCGTCGAGATCCACCAGCGGGAACACGCCGATTTCCTGAATGGTGGAAATACCAGGGATACGGCCAAGCTCATCAATAACCAGGCCAGCCAGGCCCCGATGCTCAGGCACACTGACATCCACCCGGTCCCAGCTGCCATCCACCTGAATGTCCGGGTCCAGGCGTACCAGAAGTTTGCGGATATTCTGCCGGAGCTGGCGCATTTGCTGCTGGCGGACAGGTCTGCTTTTGATGGCTACTTCGGCGGCGGGGCGAATCAGTAATTTCATAAAAATGGCTTCGGTCGGAGAAACGTCGGGTGGCGCTAAAGGCGGAAAGCGCTTAGTGTACCCTTTCATTACTTTGGCTCAAAATCCGTCATTGCCGAAACTGCAGGAGCTCTAACACTGATGACTGTATCCACCGTAAATGCCCTGGTATCACCGGAGGGCAGCCTCGAGATTCTTTCCACCTACGAGGTCAACCGGCTCAAGGACAAAGGTGAAGGTGGTTTATACCGTTTATTCCGCCAGTGCGCGCTGGCGGTGCTGAATACCGGTATCCAGACCGACGACGGCAAAGAGCTGATGGATGCCCACAAGGATTTTGATGTGCGCCTGATTCCGCAACCCCGGGGGCTGAAGCTGGAACTGATCAATGCCCCGGCCCACGCGTTTGTGGATGGCGAGATGCTGCGAGCCATCCGGGAGCACTTGTCTTCGGTGCTGCGGGACATTGTTTACAGCCACTCCCAGTTAACCTCGGTTCTCGGCTTTCGCAACGACAATCCGGACGACCTTACCCACCTGGTGTTCCATATCCTGCGCAACGCCCGCGCCCTGGAGCCAGGCCGGCAGCCGGACCTGGTGGTGTGCTGGGGCGGTCATTCCATCAGCTCTGAGGAATACCAGTACAGCAAAGAAGTAGGGCACCAACTGGGGCTCCGCGGGTTAAGCATCTGCACCGGCTGCGGCCCGGGCGCCATGAAGGGCCCGATGAAAGGGGCCACCATTGCCCACGCCAAGCAGCGCATCAGGAACGCCCGCTACATCGGCATTACCGAACCAGGCATTATCGGGGCTGAAGCGCCCAACCCGATTGTTAATGAGCTGATCATCATGCCCGACATCGAAAAACGGCTGGAAGCGTTCGTTCGCTGTGGCCATGGCGTGATCGTCTTCCCCGGTGGCGTGGGCACTGCGGAGGAAATCCTGTATCTGCTCGGGATTTTGCTGCATCCGGACAACGCCGACCTGCCGTTTCCGGTGGTGTTTACCGGACGAAAAGAGAACGCGGATTATTTTGAAATGATCGATAACTTCATCCGTAACGCACTGGGCGAAGAAGCCGCCGGCAAATACGAGATCATTATCGATGACCCGGTGCGCGTCGCCCGCACCATCAAGCGGGGCACCAAAGAAGTAGAGACGTTCCGGCGCGCCATGCAGGACGCCTATTACTTTAACTGGATGCTGAAGATCGACCCGGTGTTTCAGCTGCCCTTCGAACCCACCCATGAGAGTATGCGGGCGCTGGAACTGCACCGGGACCAGCCGGTTCATCTGATTGCGGCCAATCTGCGCAAGGCATTCAGCGGCATTGTGGCGGGCAACGTCAAGGAGAGCGGAATTCGGCAGGTGCAGGAGAAAGGGCCGTTTGAGATTGCCGGCGACCCTACCCTGATCCGGCCACTGGAGGCCATGCTGGAGCAGTTCATCGCCCAGAACAGGATGAAACTGCCAGGCTCAGCTGCGTACCGGCCCAGCTACCGGATTGTGACTAGTGCGGCCTGAGCCGCACTAGTCCTGAACGCGTCAGTTCCCGCCAGCCGGCAGGCTCGCGTAGTACGCTGCCAGATTGGCGATGTCTTCATCGCTGAGGGCGGTTGCCTGTCCCTGCATAACCACAGCCTGGCCACCCTGGCGCTGGCCAGCCTTGTAGGCCTTCATGGAGGAAACCAGATATTGCTCCTTCTGGCCCGCCAGGTTGGGATAAATCGGGATCTGAGAAATACCATTCTGTCCGTGGCACGCAGCACATACAGCTGCCTTGGCTTTCCCTGCTTCTGCGTCAGCCGCCATGGCAGCGGCAGGTACAGTGGCACCCAAAGCGAACAGGCCGGCGACGGCAAAGTGTTTCAGGGTCATACAGCGGGTCCTCTCATCATTTGTTAGGGGTTACAATCCGGTTCGGAAACCAGGAGCAAGATTCGGGTTTACTTATAACATAGCCCGGAAAACGCTCAAATGTGATAGATCAAGGATTATCGACCACTCCAGCAGTTGTTTTACAGAGAGTAGGTCACCAACACACTACGGACAAACCGCTAAGTACGGTTCACTCTGTAAACGCTGTCCGCACACCGGAGACTGTATTCATGTCGTTAGTCGTTCAGGAACTCGCCTGCCGCCAGGGGCATATCGGCCTGCTCACGCTGAACTCCCCCAAAACCCTCAACGCACTGACCGAGGAAATGGTGATCACAGCCCAGCAGAGCCTGGATCGCTGGGCCACCGATGACCGAATCTGTCTGGTTATCGTTCAAGGTAGTGGCGAGCGGGCGTTCTGTGCCGGCGGGAACATCCGCAGCCTGTACCAGGCACTGAAGGGTGAAGGCGATACCACGGCGCCGGAGCGATTTTTTACACGGGAGTACCGGCTCGACTACAGCGTTCACCGGTTCCCCAAGCCGGTGCTCGGGCTGGCCAGAGGCATTGTCATGGGCGGGGGCCTGGGCCTGCTCTCGGCCTGCCGTTACCGGGTGGTCACACCCGATGTCATGCTGGCCATGCCGGAAATCAGTATCGGCCTGTTCCCGGACGTAGGAGCGAGCTGGTTCCTGAACCGCCTGCCGGGCCGGCTCGGGCTGTTCATGGGGCTGACCGGCGCCCGGCTGAACGTTACCGACGCTCTGCGGGTGGGCCTGGCCGATCTGGTCATCGAAGGGACAGCGATTGACTCTCTGCTGGCGCAGTTGCAGGAAGAACGCTGGACCGGAGAGCCCGCTGCCGATGACAACCGGCTGTTCCGGCTGCTGAATAAAACCGAGTCCCTGGACTATCGCGGCCTTGCCGCCAGCCACCTGGAACAGCATGAACGGTCGATTGCCCGGTTGACCGCAGGCAGTGAGCTTCCCGCCGTGGTCGATCAGATTCTCAATGCCGGGATTGACGACCCCTGGTGGCAGAGCTGCACCCAGACCTTGAAAAACGGGTGTCCGGTTACCGCCTGGCTGGTGTGGCACCAGCTGAAAAAAGGGCAGCAGATGTCGCTGAAGGATGTGTTCCGGATGGAATTGGCGATGGCCCTGGAATGCACTCGCCGGCCCGACCTGGCGGAAGGCATCCGGGCCTTGCTGGTGGACAAGGATAATACGCCCCAGTGGTCATTCAGAACCGTGGCAGAGGTACCGGAAGCGGTGGTTTCGAGGCACTTTCAGCCGGTGTGGGACGACACCAGCGACCCCATGCAGCTGGAGTGACGCCGGCCGCGATCAGCGTGCAGCACCCGCCTGCACAAGCAGCATTTCGAGATCCTGATTGTTGCGGGCCCGGGCGATATCCAGAGCGGTGGTACCATCGGCGCGACGGAAATGCACATCGGCCCCCGCCGCCAGCAACATCTCGGCGGTGAGCAGATCTCCAACGTCTACCACTTTCATCAGCAGCGAGTCTCCGTCCTGGCTGACATTTACGTTGGCACCGGCCGCGAGCAAGATGCGTACTACCGACAGATGGCCACTCTCAGCGGCATGGATCACCGGCGTATAGCCACTCCCGTCTTCGCTGTTCACATCGGCCCCCGCCGCCAGCAGCAAGCGAACAATGCGCCGGTTACCTTCGGCCGCCGCCAGCATCAACGGCGTTTTTTCCGAGGCAGACCTGGGGTCGGGGCTTACGCCTTGTGACAACAGTTCCAGCACTTTGCGGTCTTCGTTTGCCATGACGGCAGCCAGCAGATCGGCACCGGTAGCCCCTTCATGCCGCACCTGACCGGCGCTGTTGCAGCCGGCCAGCAATACCAGCGCCAGCCAGATTACGTACTGCAACCCACCGCGTGCTTCCCTGCCCATTGTCCTGACTCTCTTTTTCGCATTTTGTCGCTATTCTGCGGGGCGGGTGCCGGGAATTAAATCGAACCGGTCACAACTCAGGCTGATGCGCCATCCAGTCGGCCATCAGCTGTCGCAGGCGACGTTCACCGTCGCGTTTACCCTGCACCAGCCCCAGCGCCTGTAACCGCTGCCAGCTCCAGCGCTGCAGCACCACCCGGCACCAGAGCCCGGCCTCATCCTGGCGCACCAGCCAGGCCATGAAACCCGGCCAGCCAGCCATCTCAACCAGCAGTGGCAAGCTCAGCTCAAAGCCGCGATGACCTTCCGCAAAACCCAGCAGATCCTGCCGGTCGTCCGGCTCCGGACCATGAACCGCTGGCAGATCGGCTGCCAGACTGCCCAGAAGGTCAGGGTCGAGGTCAGCCCAATGGCGCGGAATCAACACCTGCCAGTGGCGGGCAAACCGGCGCCGTAACCGTTGGGTCAGCGCCTCGCCCGCCGGTGTCACCCCGCGCAGCAACTGCAGGGGAAACTCGCCGGTTGAGGCTTCCTGACTGAGCCCGATGCGTACCAGTAACAACCCACAGGCCCGCCAGAACCGCAACAGCCCTGCCTCACCCCCAAAGCTGGTACCCAGAGTATCAATCGCCTGCTGCTGACAATAGGCCACGGCCGCGGCGACCAACGCCCGGCCCACCCCACGGCCCCGGGCCGGTTCGGCAACCGCGATGCGAACCACCCGCAGGCACCGCTGGCGGCCGGCCTCGGCCAACCCGCCGTGACTGGCCAGCGACTGGGCCAACAGATGCCCCCGGATCCGCCGCCGGCCCATGGCCACTTCCCGGGCCACCGCCTCATCCAGACCGCCCTCAAGCACGCCCCACAGCAGCCCTGCCGTCTGGCCACCAATCCGGGCACGCCAGCACCGGACCCCGGGGGCATCCAGCCACTGCCTGAGATCGGCCGGAGTGGTGCGATAGTGGGCATCGACGAGTAAACCGAAGGTCTCCGTCAGTTCTGTGTCGTCAGCCCGGGCGGGACACCAGGCCTCCACCGCCAGCTCACCGGAGGGCACATCCGTTAGCCCGGGGCCAGAGGCCGTCAACAGAAACAGACGAAACAGCAGCCGCTCAAGGGGATCGTTCGCGGCCCAGCGTACCGGCTCATTCAGGGTGATGGCCTGCCAGTGCGGTGTGATCCGGTCCAGCACCTGCCGGAAGCGGATCGCAAAGCCGCGCCCGGTTCCTTCATAGCCGTGGACGGTGCTGGCAAAGGCGACCCGGGGCCAGCCGGTAAGAATCTGCTGCAACCAGTGAGCGGGAATGGCGGCCGCCTCGTCCACCATCACCACTTCGGCACCGGGCCGCTCCGCGAGCAGCTCCGGTACGGGCACAAAGCGGATCCTGCGGCCATCGTGCAGCACAAGCAGGCCAGCACTGCGACGCTGCAGCTGCGCCCCCAGCACCATGGCCGCGTGATGAAAGAAACTCTGCAGGCTGTCCACAACCGGGGCCGTTACAATCACCTGCTGCCGGCCAGCCAGTACCAGCTCTGCCGCCGCCATGCCCAGCGCCGCAGACTTGCCGCGGCCCCGGTCGGCAGTGACCACCAGCGGGCGACGCCGGCGACCCAGCCCGAACTGCACCAGCCGGGCCACCAGCGCCTCCTGCTCCTGTGTGGCCCCGGGGCGGAACGGCGTACCCTCTCTCTGTAGTTCCGGCAGCGCCGGTTCGCCCTCACCCTCCCGGATCCGGAGCACATCCTCATCTTCTGCTAACACCGACGCCAGCCGGGCAGCAAACGGGTGTGCCGGCACCTCATCCAGACCGGTACGCCGGTAATCGGGGTCGTCCCACTCACCCCACCGGGCCAGTGGCGGCATCAGCCAGAACAGCAGGCCCCCCGCCTTCAGGGTTCCGGCCAGCGCAGCAAAGGCGTCCGGCGAGTTACCCTGCCAGCCATCCCAGACGATCACCCCGGTTTCCTGCCCCAGCCAACGTTTGTACCTGCCGGCCTCCACCGGCTCGGCGCAGGCTCGTTCCGCATCCTCAACCCGGCCTGCCCAGAGCACCGAACCCGCCGACAGCGTCCGGAGTTGTGCGGTTACCCAGGCACAGGCCCAGCCGGGCTGCCCCTCAACCAGCACCAGACGACGCTGCCCCCTTCGGGCCAGCTGCTGCGCAAAACGCGACCAATCCTGTGACTGAACGGAAGACATGGCGTGTGTTGTTACTCCACTCCGGGGTGATGCTGGGGGTAAAGGGCAAAACTTCCGCCCGATTATGCGGCACGGCTACTCCCGCTGCCAGCAGCCGAGTACAATGACGGTCATGTTAAACCACCCTCCCCAGCCAGATACCAGTTACCTGCCCGATTACCTGACCACCGAGCAGCGAGCCATTATTACCGCCGGCTACGAGCACTCGGTGATTACCGCTGTGGCCGGTAGCGGCAAGACCTCCACTCTGGCCTGGCGCATCCGTTATCTGCTCCAACAGGGCCATGACCCGGAGCGCATGCTGGTACTGATGTTCAACCGGAGCGCTCGTCTCGATTTTGAGCAGAAACTGCTGCAGGTGTGTGGCCATTCGGGCCTCGCCCTGCCGGAGGTCCGTACCTATCACGCCATGGGGCTGCGCCTGTACAAACGCTTTGTCCGGGACGGTTACCTGCCGGGGTTTATCGACAAACCCCTGTCGGATCAGGAGATCGGTTACCAGGTGTGGCTGCTTACCCGCCGGCTGGTGCCGGACTCCCTGGCCGATGAGGTGCGCCGCAACAAGAAGGAGTTTGTGGAAACCGGGACCGCCTTTATCGACCTGGTCAAGACCGGCCTGTCACCGGCCGACATCGTCTTTGAAGAGCTGGGCTACGCCGACAAGTACAACTACCTTATCGACCTGTTCCACAGCTTTGAACAGTGGCGCAAAAGCCACAGCCGCATCAGCTACGCCGATATGCTCTACGAGCCGGTGATGGCGATTCATCAGAATCCACCCCTGCAACGGCTGGTGGGAAACAAAATGGACCTGATTCTGGTGGATGAGTATCAGGACACCAACGAAATCCAGCACCTGCTGCTACGCTATGTTGCTGGCGAACGGGCCAGGGTAACCGTGGTCGGAGACCCGGACCAGACCATCTACGAGTTTCGCGGAGCGCGGCCGGAATTTATCCTACGCCGGTTCAGTGATGAGTTTGAGAGCCCGCGGGAGCAATCCCTGAGTTACACCTTTCGTTACGGGCATCAGGTAGCGCTGCTGGCCAACCACCTGATCTGCCACAACACCGGCCGCAAGGATGTACTCTGCCACGCCCATCACTCCACCCCCGCAACCACGGCCCGGCTGCACCGCTGCGACAACGACAGCGATCAGGTACTGCGGCTGCTGTCCGGGCTGGATGCCGGACAGGTCAGCCAGACGGCCATCCTGTTCCGGGTCTGGAGCCAGAGTGTGCCGATCGAACTCAAATTACTGGCCCGGCAGATTCCTTATCGTATCGATACCGGAAAAGGCGCTTTGTTCAGTCGTGAAGTCCAGGCCATTACCGCGTTGTTGATGGTGGTCACGGGGCGCCTGCAACGGCTGCCCGAGAGTGACCGGCTGGACATTGCCCGGCAACTGCTCCGGTTTCCTCACGTCGGCCTGAAAGAGGCGGAGCTGGAGAATCTGGCCCGGTTTCTGGCAGGCTTCGACAGCCACTGGCATGAGCGCCTGCTGGCCATGGATTTCGACGCTCTCGCCCCCATGGCCGGACGCAAACTGAAAAAGCTGGGCGACGTATTGATGCAGCTGCGCGCATACAAAGGCCCGGTGGCGGGGCTGATCACGGTCTATGCAGAGCATACCGACCTCTACGAAGGCATTCGCAGCCTGGCCCTGACCCACGACAGCGCCGAAGAACGGATCGACACCCTGCGTGGCTTCCGGGATTACCTGAAAAGCCTGGACGTGGATGCCGAGGGTGCGCTTGAGCACCTCACAGCCCTCAAACAACAGGCCGGGGAACCGCAGGCCAGCGGGGTGTTGTTGTCGACGATCCACCGCACCAAGGGGCTGGAATGGCCGATCGTGATCATTCCGGGGCTCCAGGAAAAGTACCTGCCCTACAGCCCCCGCCCCCAGGAGGATGCCCGGGCCCTGCTCGAAAGCGAGCGACGCCTGCTGTACGTAGGCATGACCCGCTGCCGCCATCAACTGCATCTGATTACCCGGCCCGAGAGCCGGCAGCCCCACCTGGACGGTGATCAGGGCCCCAGCCGCTTTGTGGCCGAGTTATGCTTTGCGCTCTCCCAGGAACTGGGGGAAGCTCTGGATAAGGAGGAAGCCGGGCCGGACCAGCCCGTGACTCTGAAAAGCCCACTCACGCCGGTGAGCCTCCGCTATGCCGAGCGGGCCAGAATTACTCTTGATGGCCAGGCTCCGGTCGGCGCCGAGGCACCGTCAACGCCGGTATGGCATCATTCGAGGCTGGTCCATGCCATTCTCGGTACCGGTGAGGTAACCGCTGAAGATGAGAGCTCTTTCGAGGTACGCTTTACGAATGGCGATACCTTAAACTTTAGTAAAAAGAGCGCGCACCTGTACTTTTCACCGACAGGTTAATGATTTTTCAGGGTTTTTCTCAGTACAATTGCGGACCCCGGCAAAGTGTGTTTTTTTGTATTTTTGCGCAGAGTGTCCTAGATTTCCGGTAACGCGGTGATCTGGCGGAGAAACTCAGCAGTCCCGCTTTTAGCTCTGCAGGAATAGACAAAGAAACAAACAGGAGGTTCTGCATGAAGATCATGCGCCCGGTCGCTCTGGCCATTCTCGCTACATCCTTTACCGCACCTGCCCTCGCCGCAGATAAACAAACCATTTACCTCAATCCGTTTGCCGGTTATCAGTATTTTGGCGACAAACGGGATCTGAGTGAAACCGACACCTACGGCGTGGGTCTGGAATATCGGTTTACCCCCCGCTGGGCCGTAGAAGCCGTATACTCCCGCGCGGACGCAGACCGCAAATATGTTAGTGGCGACTCCGAATTCGATGAGCTTCGGCTTGATGGCCTGTACTATCTGCGAGGCCAGGATTCGGCCTGGAACCCATACTTCGCCTTCGGCGCCGGCCACGCAGACTTTGGCAGCGGCCCGGTGTTTACCGCGGGCACCAACCACGACGAAACCCGGGTAAACCTGGGTGCCGGGGTGCGTTACAACATCAGTGACAACATCTCCCTGCGTGGCGACCTGCGCGAATTCCATGGTATCGACGAAAGCACCTTCGACACCATGGTGTCGCTGGGGCTGAGCTTTGCCTTCCACCGCGACACCTCCGAACCCGCCCCGGCGGATACCGACAACGACGGTGTGCCCGATACCCGGGATCAATGCCCGGGGACTCCGGCCGGTGTTCAGGTAGACAGCCGTGGCTGTGAGCTCGATGCCGATAGCGATGGCGTGCCCGACAGCCGCGACCAGTGCCCCAACACCCCGAGGGGAGCCGCTGTAGACAGCCGTGGCTGCGAGCTGGACAGCGATAATGACGGCGTGGTGGACAGTAAGGACCGCTGCCCGAACACTGCCGCCGGCGTAGAAGTGGATGAGTATGGCTGCGAAGGCGTAACGGAGACCATAGAAACCATCGACCTGCGGGTTCAGTTCCCCACCAACAGCTCGATCATCGACGCTACATACGATCTGGAAATCCGTAAAGCGGCCGACTTCATGGAAGAGCATCCGGGCACCACGGTAGAAATTGCCGGCCATTCCGACAGTGTGGGCGAAGCCGAGTACAACCGGTTCCTGTCCCAGCGTCGTGCTGAAGCCGTAGCTCACCGTCTGACGTCAGTGCTGGGCATTGATCCGGATCGGGTCACCGCTGTCGGCTACGGTGAGGCAGAGCCTATTGCCAGTAACGATACGGCGGCCGGTCGCGCCCAGAACCGCCGCGTTGAAGCCCGCATCCAGGTTCGCCGCTGATCCGGCTGGCCGGTTAGGAGCACAGGGCGCCTTCGGGCGCCCTGTTTATTTTCAGGCCGGGCGTCGGACCGCATCCAGCAAGAGATTTCGGGGTGTCAGTTGCCGCTCACAGAACGTACCCAACCGCACCCGGTAGCCCTGCTCTTCCAGAAACACCGCGTAATCGAGGACCATCCACAGCTCCAGAGGTCGCCGGAACAGGTGGCGTAACAGCTCGTGCCGGCGTACCTGCCGAGCCCTCTCATCACCCCGTTTCAGCCAGTACGGCCAGTGCAGTCCCTCTGGCAGAACCAGATGCCGGCGCTGTGCAGCCCAGCGGCAAAAGCCCTCAAAATCACCGCTATTCAGAGCCGGCGGGTGTGAGGGTACCGGCAGATATTCATCCACCCCCCGCAGATGCCGTTGAAGCGCATCAAAACCCAGCCTCCAGGTCCGCAGGCGGACCCCCTGCCTGCGCTCCCGGGCCGGCGCTGTCACGGTTTCCTGCACGGCCAGGCGCAGAATACTCCGGTCCAGCTCAAGGGCCCGGGCATCAGTCCCGGTGGCGTGCGCCATCAGCCGGTAGCGGTCCTGGCTGGTCTGGTGGTAACAGCAGGGGGAAAAACTCAGCCGGGGCGCCCGGGCCTCGGTACTTAACTGCATCAGCCGCCGGTGGAGATCCCCACAGGCATGAAGCGCGACACCATGTCGTGGCTGGCGGGGCCAGCCCAGTTGCGCAGACATCACGTCCTGGCGGCACAGGTGCACGGGATCGTCATAACGTCCCGCAAGCCGGTTGCCATCCTGCACCAGCGCGCTATTCCACTCAAAGCCCAGCACCTCAACATCCCCCTGGCAGGCCAGGGTCCGGGCCAGATGCCCTTTGCCACAACACCAGTCCAGTAGCGGGTGCTCCAGCGGAAGAATGGCAGCGGTAAAGGCTCCCGCCTGCAGACGCTTCCGGCCTGGCATGTCGACAGCCCGGGATTCCGGCAGCGCAGTCTGCGGGCCGGCACCTGCCGGCAGCAATTCAGGCACTGTGACCAACGCGGTGTAATGGCCAAGGCCAGGCTCAAACGCCGCGACCCGCCGGGCAAACTGGTCCAGGCTCTGTTCAAAGCCGTCACAGGCGTCATCCGACAGCGTATCGAGCCATTGCCACAACGCCGGATAACCGGATTTCCAGTCGGGTTCGGGCTCGGTAAACGGCACGGGCTGCCACAGCGGCCGGTAATCGGCGAGCCAGTTGTTAAGCTGTTGCCAGTGGCACAGGAAGGTTCGCGCCGGTGGCTGCGGTTCCGGCGCGGAAACTGAAGTCATCAAACTCGTCTCTGTGCTGTTTGTTGCAGAATCCGGTGCTTTTTTGCCGGGCTTCATGTGGTGAGGCTGAAGCGCTCCGGCCGGAAAGCATCCAGATGGATCGCCGGCGGTTCGCCATCGATGACCTGGGCAATCACGGCCGCACTGCCAGCCGCCAGGGTCCAGCCAAAGGTACCATGGCCGGTGTTCAGGAACAGGTTCTCGCGCGGGCCCCGGCCAATAATCGCAGGGCCATCCGGTGTCATTGGCCGGAACCCGGTCCAGGTTTCTGCGGCGTCCAGATCAGCACACCCCGGGAAGCGGGACGCCACCGATTTTTTGATGGTGGCGATACGGGCCGCGGGAATATCCCGGTTAAAGCCGGCCAGCTCAACAAAACCCGTGGCCCGCAAGCGGTTACCAAGGCGGGTGGACACCACCTTGATGTTATCGTCGTGGACAGTGCTGACCGGCGCCCGCTCAGGGTCGCTCAACGGTACGGTGATGCTGTAGCCCTTGATCGGGTAGATGGGCAGTGCCAACCCCAGCGGCCGCACCAGCGCCGGAGACCAGCAGCCGGCACTCACCACCACGGCATCGGCTTCGATCACCTCGGAGCGGCCATCCAGGCCCCGGATCTGCACACCGTTCACCCGGTGGCTGTCGGCCAGCAGTGCCTCGGCTTCCACTTCGTACCGGAATACCGCGCCGAGCTCCTGACAGACATCCGCCAGGTGCCGGCTGAACAGGTGGCAATCTCCGGTACCGTCAGTCTGATAGTGCAGCGCACCGTACAGGGGGCCGCTACCCGTCATTCCCGGCTCGACTTCCCGAACCTGTTCGGGTGTAAGCAGGCTTGAGGCAATGCCCATGCTGTCCAGTAATCCGTGAAGCTGACGATATTCCTCCATCATCCCGGGTGTGCTTGCCAGATGCAGCAGGCCTTTATGCTCACCATCAAACGCCAGGCCATGTTCCTGTTCGAGGGCAAGGAAGCGCTCCCGGCTGTACGCTCCAAGCCGGAGCATGGCCCGCTTGTTCAGCCCGAACAACCCGGGCGAACAGGCATACCGAAGAGTGGCAAACATAAATCGCAATGCGTCCAGGGAAGGGGGCAGATGCACTTTCAGAGGGCCATCCTGCTGGAACAGCCAGGGGATGGCCCTGGGCACCATGGCAGGGTCGGCCCAGGGGTACACCACGCCGTAGGAGCGTTGGGCGGCATTACCCTTACTGGTCTCGTTACCCGCCACCGGGTGACGCTCGAGCACCGTCACCCGGTGCCCTCTCCTGATCAGCTCCCGGGCGGTGGTCACGCCGACAACCCCGCCACCTACAACGACAATATGCATGGATTACCTCCATTAAATCCTGTCAGGCAGGTCAACCTGCAGCCAAGCTGGTAAACTCGGAGTACTAACGTTCAGGATAGCAGCCTGTACCGGCTGCGATGGAGCCAGTCCCCGAGTATGAGTAAAAAACGTCGCGACATCCCGGTTTTTGACCAGCCTATCATCGAGACCCATTGCCATCTGGATTATCTCAAGGATCAGCCGCTGGCCGACATCCTCGACCAGAGCCGTAAGGTCAATATCGAGAAAGTCATCACCATCGCCGTGGCACCGGACAATCTGGTTACCGTTCGCGAGCTGAGCCAGAACGCAGACTGGGTCTACGGCACCCAGGGTATCCACCCTCATGAGGCGGAACGCTATACCAACGACGTAGAAACCGAGATCCGCGAACACGCCGGCGATGACAAGATCGTTGCCATCGGCGAGATCGGCCTCGACTATTTCTACGACCACGCCGACCGGCAGGTGCAACGCGACGTATTCCGTCGTCAGCTCCAGATCGCCTGCGACCATGACCGCCCCGTGGTTATCCACAGCCGCGACGCGGATGATGACACCATCAGCATTCTCGGGGAGTTTGAAACCTCACTCAAACGGCGCGGCGTTATCCATAGCTTTACCTCCGGCCCGGGGCTGGCCCGATACGCACTGGACCAGGGGTGGTGCCTCGGCTTTAACGGCATAACCACCTTCAACAAGGCAGAAAACGTACGGGACATTGTCCGGATGGCTCCCATCGAGCAGATTCTGCTCGAAACCGACGCCCCGTTTCTCACGCCGGTGCCCTATCGCGGGCGGGAGAATGCCCCCTTCTACCTGCCCTTCGTGGCTGAAAAAATTGCGGAGGTAAAAGCGCTGCCGATTGAGCAGGTGCTGCACCACACGTATCACAACAGCCTGAGGACCTTTTTCCCCGCGCGGTAATGTCTGCGATCTTCGCCCTGCCCGGCGTACCGGCTCAGCCCAGAGACAGGAGCACGCCCATCAGCACGGGAGAAAGAAACGACAACAGGAACCCGGACGCAATCGCCACCGGCACGCAGGCCAGGCCGCCACTGCTGCGGATTACCGGCAGGGTAAAATCCATGGAGGTGGCTCCGCCATACCCGATGGCCATGGCCGGCCGCCGGGTAATCACCAGCGGGATCAGGGCCAGGGCAATGATCTCCCGCGCGACATCATTGAGGAAAGCCACCCCGCCCCAGGCCGGGCCCATGGCGTCACCAATGACAATTCCCGATAACGAGTACCAGCCAAAACCGGAGGCCAGGGCCAGGGACTGATGCCAGGGCAGGTCCAGCACCGGCACCAGAACAAGCCCGGCCATCAGTGAACTGCCGGCCAGCGTCAGGGCGATCCCCAGGCCCTGACGGTTCATCAGTAACCGGCGCAGGGACAGGCCCGCATTCCGCAACTGCAGACCAATCAGAAACAGCAGCAGCATCAGCGCCGCCGTTGCCACTTCGTCCACCAGCGGCAGAGAGGACAACACGAAATAACCCAGCAAGGTGCCCAGCAACACCGCCAGCAGTGGTTTCAATGCGGCGAGAAACAACCTCCGGTAACCCGGCCGCTCCTGCCCTGAGCCGGCGCCGATATCCAGCGGCGCCCAGCGGTGGAGCAGCCATAATCCGGCCAGGTTCAGCACCAGCAGCGTCACTACCAGAATACCCACCTGCACCGCCATGGCCGCCAGCTGAGTCAGCAGGCCTTCCATCTGGCCCAGACCCAGGCCAAGCAACGCGAGGATAAGATACACCAGCCCTTCGACGGAGTAGTGAATCACGGTCATCAACCGCCGCTCAGACAGGGCGATGGTAAAGCCCAGAAACAACGGGGCAAGAATCAGCAGGGCATCGGTAAACATGTTGACCTCAAAGGGCGCGGTCTTGCACCAGAATCCAGGGCGCAACCACCACCGCCCACAGCTCGGCATTGCGCTCGTACCAGGCCCGCGCCAGATCAGGCTCCACCTCACCCACCTGCCCCGATCTCATCCATTGTTCGAACAGCGGCTTGTTATCAGCGGTGAGTTCGACCGCTACCTGCAGCAGATCAAGTTCTGCGGCAACCCGAACCACCTGCCCACGGGCGTAGTAGGTTTGCAATTCGTGCCAGTTAATCCGCGAGGTTTCCAGGTTGAGTTTTGCTTTGAGGTCGTCGGGAAAGTTCGCCATGGCACCTTTCTTCACAGAGGGTTATGAAACGGGCGCCAGCTTACCTGAAATCGCCAGTGAGGACACGGGGCCCGCATGGCGCGGCCCCGCCTCTCTTCCCTCAGGCCGTGCGGAGCATCTCCCGCACCACATAGTGCAGGATACCGCCATGGTGGAAGTATACCGCCTCGTTGGCCGTATCTATCCGGGACTTCAGTTCGCAACGCTGTGTTGAGCCGTCCTGATAGGTAACCGTCAGGGTCATGGTCTGGCCCGGAACTGTCTCACCCGCCAGCCCTTCAATGGTGATGGTCTCCTCACCGGTCAGCTTCAGGGTTTTGCGATTTACCCCTTCCGGGAACTGCAGGGGAATAACACCCATACCAATCAGGTTGGAGCGGTGGATCCGCTCGTAGGACTCCGCAACCACGGCCCGGACACCCAGCAGGCGAGTGCCCTTGGCGGCCCAGTCCCGGCTTGATCCGGTGCCGTATTCCTTACCGGCAATGACCACCAGGGGTGTCCCCTGTTCCTGGTATTTCATCGCGGCATCGTAGATGGCCATCTGCTCACCGGTGGGCACAAACCGGGTAAACCCGCCTTCAACCCCGTCGAGCATTTCGTTACGGATCCTGACGTTAGCAAACGTTCCCCGCATCATCACTTCATGGTTACCACGACGGGAGCCATAGGAGTTGAAGTCTTTTGGCTCAACACCGTGAGCCCGCAGGTACTTACCGGCCGGTGACTCGGCATTGAACGAACCTGCCGGTGAGATGTGGTCGGTGGTGACCGAGTCGCCCAGCAGGGCCAGAATCCGTGCATCCCGGATATCGTCAACCGGATCAGGCTCCTCTCCCAGACCTTCGAAAAACGGCGGATGCTGGATATACGTTGAATCGGAATTCCAGTCGTACACCTTGCTGTCCGGCACCTGGATCGCCTGCCAGACCTCATCGCCGTCAAACACCGCGCCATATTCCCTGCGGAACATATCGGTTTTCACCTTCTCCACCGCAGTCGCGATCTCCTGCTGACTGGGCCAGAGGTCTTTCAGATACACAGGCTGGCCATCGTTTCCGGTGCCCAGCGGCTCTTTGGTCAGATCCAGCCGGATGTTGCCTGCCAGCGCATAGGCCACAACCAGAGGCGGTGACGCCAGCCAGTTGGTTTTCACCAGAGGATGGATACGGCCTTCAAAGTTCCGGTTGCCGGACAACACCGAGGCTACCGTGAGATCACCATCCACAATGGCTTTTTCCACAGCGTCGGGCAGAGGGCCGGAGTTACCGATACAGGTGGTGCATCCGTATCCCACCAGGTTAAAACCAAGCGCGTTCAGATCGTCCTGCAGGCCGGCAACCTTAAGGTAATCGGTAACCACCTTGGAGCCGGGCGCGAGGGAGGTTTTGACCCAGGGCTTGATGGTCAGCCCTTTCTCGACCGCCTTTTTCGCCACCAGGCCGGCGGCCATCATCACGCTGGGGTTGGAGGTATTGGTACAGGAGGTAATGGCGGCAATCACCACGGCACCCGGATCAAGCCGCACCTGGCGCCCGTGCAGGTCAAGTACCTGGCTGGCGCGATGCTCATAGCTGTTGTCTACGCCCACCGCAGTCTGGCCGCCTTCTGACTCGAGCTTGCCTTCCCGGCGCTCATCAACCCCTTCCGAACTGGCCATCAGAAGTTCGAACGACGCTTTCATGTTTCGCAGGGCAACCCGGTCCTGGGGCCGTTTAGGGCCGGCCAGACTGGCCTCTACATCCCCCATATCCAGCTCCAGAGTGTCGGTGTAGACCGGCTCATGGCCCGGTTCACGCCACAGTCCCTGAGCCTTGGCATAGGCTTCTACCAGCTCCAGCTGCGGCTCTTCCCGGCCGGTGAGGCGGAGGTAGTTGATGGTTTGTTCATCAACCGGGAAAAAGCCACAGGTCGCACCGTATTCCGGCGCCATATTGGCGATGGTGGCGCGATCGGCCACCGGCATGTCTTTCAGGCCGTCGCCGTAAAACTCGACAAACTTGCCCACCACGCCTTTGTTGCGCAGCATTTCGGTCACCGTCAGCACCAGATCTGTGGCGGTAATCCCTTCACGCAACCTGCCGTTGATCTTGAACCCGACCACCTCAGGGATCAGCATGGACACCGGCTGGCCGAGCATCGCGGCCTCAGCCTCAATGCCACCAACACCCCAGCCGAGAATGCCCAGGCCGTTGATCATGGTGGTATGGGAGTCGGTACCCACCAGCGTGTCGGGGTAGGCAAAGGTTTTACCGTCTGTCTCCTTAAGCCAGACCGTCTTGCCCAGGTATTCCAGGTTTACCTGGTGACAGATACCGGTGCCCGGCGGCACCACCCGGAAGTTATCAAAGGCCTTCTGGCCCCACCTCAGGAACTCATAGCGCTCCTGGTTGCGCTCCATTTCAATCTCGACGTTGTCCCTGAACGCCGCCGGATTGCCAAACCGGTCTACCATCACCGAGTGGTCGATCACCAGATCCACCGGCGACAGGGGATTGATCAGGGCCGGGTCCTTGCCGGCACGCTTGACCGCCTCGCGCATGGCGGCGAGGTCCACAACACCGGGCACCCCGGTAAAGTCCTGCATCAGCACCCGGGCCGGGCGAAACTGGATTTCTGTGGCAGAAGTGCGCTCGGTGAGCCACTGAACCATGGCATCGATGTGGCTACGGTCAACGGTCGTGCCGTCTTCGTTACGCAGCAGGTTTTCCAGCAGCACTTTGAGGGAAAATGGCAGTCGGTTCAGATCGCCCAGCGTATCAGATGCTTTGGGCAGGCTGTAATAATGGTAGGTCTTGCCGGCCGCAGTGAGGGTGGAAAGGGAACTCAGACTGTCCTGGCTCAGGGATGAACTCGACATAGGGTGCCTCCGTCTTTCACAGATGTCCTTTTACTATTGCAGCGAATACCCAGACTTCAACCTCCGGCGGCCAAATACCCGCTATTGACCGGGTGAATGACGTGTCACAGATGTGAACAGAAAGGCTGCGGGTTACGCTTACTTCTGTCATGATTAACGGCTGATTTCTGACGGACCAGGACCCCTTTCTGTGAAGCACGATTGTCATTACCACCCGGGCGAGTCTGCCAAGTGGCATTGTGGTGAATGCCAGATCCATTACTGCACCCGCTGCATGCCGGATGCCGATACCCGCAAGCGCCGGGCGCTCTGTCCGCACTGCAACCGGGCCATGCGCTACCTGGGCGCCAGCAGCGAAATCGTTCCGTTCTGGCAACGGATCGGTGCGTTCTTCCGCTACCCGTTTCACAGCGATCCCCTGATCGTCATTGCCGTTTGCACCCTGGTGCCACTGCTCGCCCCACAAAACCTGACCGGGCTGATTATCTGGATCGTGTTGGCGCTGGCTCTGTTCAAATACACCTATGCGGTGATCAATCACACCGCCGAAGGGCACCTCAAGCCACCGCCGGTCTCGGTTGCCTTCTCGGGCCCCGGATTCAGTATCGTTATCCTTCAGATGCTGGTGTTTGTGCTGCTGGGGGTGCTGATCTCCCTTGCGGCGGCGGTGGGCGGGCCGATCCTGATGATGCTGGCCCTGGCCTTTGCCGTGCTGGCGCTACCCGCCAGCATCATGATTCTGGCGATGGAGCGGAGCGTTATTCCGGCGGTTAATCCGATCAATCTGGCGGTGCTGATTTCCCGCATCGGCACCCCCTACTTCCTGTTGTATGGCTACCTGATTCTGCTGACGCTGGCCTCGGGCGCTGCCCAGGACTTCGCGGTTAACCATTTCCCCCTGTGGGTGGCGCAGCCACTGGCCGGCTTTCTGAACAGCACCTTCACGCTCATCCTGTTCCACATGCTGGGTTACCTGCTGTTCCAGTATCAGGAAGAGCTTGGGTTTGCGTCCGACCAGCAGGAGGAGGATGACAGCACCGACCACCATCAGCGTGACCGCAGTGCCCGCTTTGAGGCAGACCTGGACATGAACCTGAAGGATGGCAACTACGACCGGGTGCACAGCATGCTGGCGGAGGCACTGAAGAACGACCGCGACAACCCGATACGGATCGGCCAGCTGTATAAGCTCGCCACGGCCCGGGGCGATACCCGTGAGCTCTACCGCTACCATCCCAGAATCATGGCCCGGCTGGCAGAACAACAGGATGGTGAGGCGTTGAACCAACTGATCGATACATTGGTTGAGGTGGAGCCCGCATTCCGTCTGGATGACCCCGAGCTTGCTGTCTCCTGCGCCAGCACCCTGTATCACCGGGGCTACCCCAAGAACGCGATCCGTCTGCTGCAGGATTTCCACAAACGTTTTCCGGACAGCGATCAGCTGGCACCGGCCTACCTGATTGTGGCCCAGGCTCTGGCCAACGGCCTGCAGCAGTGGGAAAAGGCCTCTGCGTTTCTGTCCTTTATCCAGAAACGCTGCACCGATCATCCGATCCACGGAGATATTGCGGTGTGGCTGGAGCAGGCCCACAACCGCAAGCCCCTGAAAGGCCCCAAAGCCAGCTTTGTACTGCCGGATCAATAATCCCGCAGCAGCTGCCGGTAATGCCGGGCCCGGGGTTCCATCTGCAGTTTTTCGAATTCTGCCAGCAGTAACCGGCAGGCCTCATGAACCATCTCCGGCTCAGCCTGCGAACGCATACGTTCAAAGGCTTTTTCGGCCGCTTTGAGGTCCTGGTTTTTGAGGCTCGCGAAGAGCACCCGGTTATGATCTTCCGGTGCCAGGGGGTGGTGCCCCTCACCCTTGCTCAGATACTCATTCCAGACCGCCAGCATCTGCTCGGGCTGGCGACGGCTCATGGCGTCTGCCATCAGGGTACGCGCCAGTTCCCGGTAGCCGGGCTGATCCGGACGCAGTTTCGCCAGCTGATACAGGTGTTCCAGCAGAACCGGGCGATCCGGATACTGTGCCCGCAAGGTTTCAAACTGCTGCCTGGCCAGGGCAAACTCCATACGGCCAATGCTGGCCATCGCCTGACCGTAAGCTTTGGTAAACTGCACATCTTCCTGGCCTGGCTCCGGCTCGAAGAACTCTTCGGTAACCTGCAACCAGCTCTTGCCCAGCAACCACACCAGCCCGGCGCCCGCTACCAGCCCGCCGGCGTGGGCCATATAGGCGATGCCGGTCGCACCGGCAAACCAGTAGTCATAAATCTCTTTACCCAGCCACACCGGCAACATGGCGATGGCCGGTGCCCGGAAGTAGTTGAAGTACACCCCAATAAAATAGAAAAACCGGATTCGCTGCAGGCCATAGATGGCCACGTACATGCCCATCAGGCCCGAGATAGACCCTGATGCACCCACCAGCGGGATCTGGCTGCCCAGCGAAAAGGCGGTAAAAACGAGCCCCGAGACCGCGCCGCATACCAGATAGGCAATCAGGTATTTCCCGGGCCCAAGGGCACGTTCCACCGTAAAGCCCAGCAGAAACAAAAACAGGAGGTTGCCAATGATGTGGCCCCAGCCGCCGTGCAGAAACTGGTAGCTGATCAGGGTGTAGAGTGAAAGATCCGAAGGCACCAGCCCGAGCTCGAAGGCACTCATCTGACTGATCCACTGCGCTTCGATGGCGTCTCGATGCTCAGACCACTGCTGACGCTCGGCAACAGACCAGATCAGCTCCCTGTTGTCCTGCAGGTAGTGATAGAAATCCCGGTCAAACAGCAAGGTGGCGGCCTGCCACTCCTGCTCACCCTCGTCCCCCAGGGCCTGGAACTGCTGCAGATCCAGGACGCTCTGCTGATCCCCGTCAAAACGGATCCTGCGTTGCAGGTAGTCCTCATAGGCGGGCCCTTCCAGAGTCAGCAGGCCGGCGTCGAGGTACTGTTCAAGCGCCCCTTCAAACTTCTGGTCGTCAGCGCCCTGATAAAACAGAAACACCAGCATGCAGGCCAGCATCAGCCCCAGCGTTACCCAGGGCGGGCGCTTCCAGTTAACGGCATTCTCGGCGGGGATAATCAGCATGGCTGGTCACAATTCATCATAATCTGTCCCTGAAAAGCTGCTTTTTACCACAGCGTCGTTTTCTTTTCCCGGTCTAATGTCATCACCAGGTCACACAAATACCTTTCAATCAGTGACCGGAAACCCTGTCAGGCGCTATCGACTATTAGCCTATTGTTGTTACCACGCCGTACCTGAATAGTACGATGGTAACAACAAGAAGAACCTGACACTGCACTCAAGGACACAAAACATGACGGTACTCGTTCTGGACAATCCTGAAATGCTGGCACAGGCCACCCGGCTCCACGGCGGGCTGGCAGACCCGATGGGCATTGGTACCGGCCGCCCACATCGCATGCGATTCCATTACGGCTATAACAAGCACACCCCGGACAGCAGTGATCTGGCCATGCTGAAACAGCACGCAGCCTACCTGAAAAGCCACCCGGGCATGAAGGTAAGAGTTCATGGGCATAGCGACTGTTTTGGTTCGCAGGAGTACAGCTGTTTTCTGGCGCGGTTACGGGCCCACGCTGTGTACCGGCTTCTGGTTCTCGAAGGCGTGGCCCCGAACGCCATCCTGGTATCGGCCTGGGGTTCCGAGCGGCCGCTGGCCCGGCCGGAAGATCATGCGGCCAACCGCAGAGTCGAGCTGGAATACCTGAGCCAGGAGATGGCAAAAGCGCTCTGATTTTTACCCCTTCCGATAACAGAAACGGGGCCCTGCCGGCCCCGTTACCTCGATTGCCTGAATCTGTTCGTGCGGTCAGCCGTATACCTGCAAAACATTCCAGAGCAGCAGCAGGGCTGCGACCAGAATCGCCAGCCAGGACAGCAGAATACCGATCATCCGCCCCTTGTGCGGCCCGCCCTTGCCATTGATCATGCCCCAGGCATGCAGAATACGACCGGCAACAAACACCATCCCGGTCCAGTAGATAAGACCGCTGGGTACTCCGTTCAGTTCGGCAATCGCCAGCATGATCAGGGCAACCGGCGCGTACTCCACCAGATTGGCCTGAGCCCTGACGGCGGCCTCAAACCCGGGATCATCATTTACACCCATCCCCAGGCGGTACTTGTAGCGATACTTCACCACCTGTGCCGAGAGCACCAGGAGCAACAAGCCGATAACGGCTGCGAATACGGCAGTGACAGGTACAATCATATCAACCCTGCTTGATCTTGTTGACGACCGCCAGCAACAACACCGCACCGACCGTCGCGGTGACCAGCTCCCCCACCATGCTCTTGACTGCAAGGCCCAGCATGCTGAACAACACCCCGCCAATAACCGACCCCACGATGCCGATGCCGATATTGGCCAGCACGCCGAATCCTTTGCCCTTCATGATCAGGCCCGCAAGCCAGCCGGCCAGGCCGCCAATAATCAGAAACCAGATAAGGCTCATGTATCACTCCCTTTGCAAGCGATTGAATCCTGTCGAAAGACTGCCCTGTTTCCGGCCGGCATTCAAGAAGTTCTGCCGCTTGCGCCCAGGCCTGTGATCGCTTCAGCCATTTGCTGATGACAGCGTGCCATCAGCTCCGGCACATCAGCACTGGTGAGGCCACGGGTTTCGACCGGAGGCAGTATCCGAACCGGCACGGGAGCACGCCGTCCGGCCCAGCCAGAGGCCTGGCCATGGTACTCACCTGCACACACCATGGTAATAGGTGCTCCCGCCTCAATGGCCATATGAAAGGCACCTTTTTTGAAGCTGCCCAGGCCGCGGCCGCGGCTGCGGGTTCCCTCAGGGAACACCCAGATACTTTTGGATTCCTGGCGGATGGCATGACTGGTGGCCTGGATGGCGGCGACAGCCTGATCGGAGCGACGCCGGTTAAGCACGATGTTGCCGCCTAACAGAAAGACCTGGCCAAAAAACGGCACCCAGACCAGAGACGATTTCCCTACTGCCACCGTTCGCGGCGGCAGCAGGTCGCCCATGACAAACAGGTCATCGTTCTGCTGGTGATTGGCGATGATCACGGTGGGACGATTCCGGGGCATGTTTTCCGCCCCGTAGAGCGGGCGCTTCATCCCCAGCAGACCGCGCCCGACACGGGCCAGAATCCACCCGAGGTAACGGTTGTTATCCGGATTAAAGGGCCGGGCGAGGTATCCGATCAGTGCGAGCATGCACAGCACCGGAACACTCAACCAGGCCAGAACTTTTCTTGCAATTGCCATACTACCTTACCGTGGCTCCCGATTCTGGCGCACAAGTGTACGCCAGAATCAGAGGGCAGCAACAGTATCGTTTTGTACCTGCACATTAACCGGCCTGGCTTCGACCACAAACCGGAGCGGGCCCTGGGTTTCCAGAGCATCGAAGGGATAGCAGGTGACGAGTAGCAGGGTACCGGGGCCGAACTCACCGGTGTCAATGACCTCCCGGCGACTGTCCACCACCCGGGCCCTGGTCACCCGGTACTCCTGCCAGCGCTGATCGAGACCCTGAAGCCGTACCCGATGGCCCTGCTCCACGTGCCTGAGGTGCCGGAAATGGGTGTCCCTGTGGCCGGCCAGAATCAGTGGCCCTCGCTCACCGACCAGCATCCTGCCGGGCCCGAAAGCCAGGCTTTCGCCATGCAGGCCTTCCAGAACAATCATCGACACCCCCTGTTCCGGCAAGGCCAGACGCGCCACTGGCCAGGTGTCTGCCCAGGGCCAGGGCCGCGTTTCTGTCTGGCGCGCCTGGCTTTCGGCCCAGGCCAGTGCCAGCATCTCCTGAGCCAGTACCGCCTTGACCGGAATCCAGAGCCCGGCCATCAGTACCACCGAGCACAGGCCACACACCAGCAGCAGCAAGCGGCGGATCATGCCAGCCTCCGGTTCAGCGTCAGCAGCAACCATCCCAGCAACAAACCCGCAACGCCAAGAGCCACCATCAGTGGCCAGGCGGTGGCGGTCTGCGGATAACGCAGCATGTCGCCATGGCTGCCCGCCGGCAACAGAGTTGGTATTGCCTCATGACCGAGCACCTGCTCATCCGGCCGACGGGGCTGTTGTTCAACCGCAACAAAACTGGTGAACGGCGAGATCACGCCATGCTTTACCGATAACCCGACAATGGCGGACTCATCCGGCTGGCTACCGTTCAGGCGTGCCATATCCACCAGCTCATCAATCCGCCCCCGCGCCCACTGCCGGTTCAGGCCCACGCCCGGAGCGGCGTGGTTCAGGTCCATCCGGGTTGTCCAGTTCTGTCCGCCGGGCAGCTGGCCGGATACCTGCACCTCACCCGAGGCGGGCACGCCTTTCACGATCTGAATCAGCGGACTGTCCTGAAAGAGATCGCCAGGCCGGGCCGGAACGGGCGTCAGATCCGTGTTATCGCCAGGCCAACGCACCGCAAGATTACTCATTACCGGCGCTTCCATCGCGGTAAACAAGCCCTTCAGGGCCTGATCAACCTCGGCGGCACTGTGCACCGAGGTATACTCGCCGCGGCCCCATCGGGCAGCCTCCCTCAGGAAATAGAGGTTGGGCGCCGAACCAATACCCACCGTAAAGAGCCGGCGCTCCCCCAGATTCCTGCGAATCTGCTCAAACAGAGCGACTTCATTACCTACCGCTCCGTCCGTGACAAATACCGTCTGCTGTACCCGACCTTCGCCCGGAGCCGGCTCCATGGCCATGGCCAAAGACAGCGCGCCGGCCATTTCGGTCCCGCCGTTGGCAGTCAGGCCCGCAACATACTGCCGCGCCCTTGAGAGATAATGGCCCTCCGCCGGCACAGGCCGGACAAACAGGCTGTGGGCCTGGCTATTGAACTGGATAATGTTGAAATAGTCCCCGGGGCGCAGTGTCTGCAGCCCTTTGAGCAATGCCGACCGGGCCTGCACCATGGATTCGCCCGCCATAGAACCCGAGGTATCAATCACGAACAGCAACTCCCGCGGCAGCACCGGGCCGGCAGCTGTCGGGGGCAACACCATGGCCATCAGGAAATCCTCTCCCTGCCACTGCTGATGGAACACCGCTGCGGTGGGTTCACGCCCCGCTGCCGGTCGCCAACGCACGATCAGATCCCGGTCCATCACAATGGCGTGGCCCTCAGGCTGCACCCGCATACGATGGCCATCGGCACGGGTAACCAGGCTATGGCTGGGGCTGGTCACTTCCGCCAGGGGCATCCCGCTGTCAATCGTCAGGTCGACCCGGGCCCGATGGCTGTCCGGATTCAGGTCTGACGAACGCACGGTGAAAGGGCTGATTTCCGCCGCATCCGGCACCTGAAGGGTGGCCGAAGCCCAGCCGGCCTGCCATTGACGATCCGGGGTCTGAACCGGCTCACCCGGCATGTACCGGGGCGTGAGGGTGGTCGGCAGGCTCAGCTCAAACTGGCCATGACGATAGCTCACCGGCTGCTGATAACTGATTTCGATCCGAACGGTTTCACCCGGCGGTATGTTGGCTACCCGGCTGGTAAACAGATTCGGCCTTTGCTGCTCCAGCGTTGCCGCTGCCTGGCCGGCCGCACGGGCTTTTTCATAGGTTTCCCGGGCCTGAGCGCGGGGCTCAATGTGCCCTTCGATACGCCGCTCACCCACCCTCATGGTAAGCCCGAACACCGCAGCTTGATCCGGTAACGGGAAGACGAATACCCCTTCCTGCCAGCGGCCGCTGGTGTTCCGGAAATCCCGGACCAGCCGGGTCTGGGCCAGCAGGCCGGTCACCTCAACCTCAAACCTGCTGTCGAGTATTAGCGCCGGCTGCTGCCCCCCACCCCCGGTGTCGGTGAGGTACAGCTGCCCCGGCTGGTCGTCCCGGGCGTAACCCGCTTCGGCATACAGCGGGTGGACAAATAACATCAGCAGCACCGCCAGCCAGAGGCTTACGCCTTCGGCACCGCGCAGCCAGCGTTTATGACCCGGTCCCGGTGACCCCGGGTACAGGCGGTGGGATTCAGGCCGGGAGGCCGTACAGGCACGGAGCGATAGCAATATCATCACGCAATCCTTTTTTCTGAATGTTGTGGCGCCATTGCAACAGCCGGAACCGGCCTGCCGGTGGCAGAAGCGGGCAAGGTGAGGATAAAAAGTGATGAATTGTGGTAATCCTGCCGAACAATGCTTGTTCCCCTCCCGGGGCATGGTTTAATGGCAGGAAATTGCAGTGACAGACAATGCCATGAAAAAACACCTTGCTCTGATCGAAGACGAAGCCGGTATCCGGGACAACTACCGGGCCGCGTTTGAGCGCCGCGGGTACCGGGTTTCGACCTATGCCGACCGCCCGTCAGCCTGGCAGATGCTGCGCCAGGACCTGCCGGACCTGGCCATCATTGATGTGGGCCTGGGGGATGAACCGGAGGGGGGCTTTACGCTCTGCCAGGATTTACGGGCGCGCTCGGCCACCCTGCCGATTATTTTTCTGACCGCCCGCGACAGCGACATCGATTCTGTGCACGGGCTGAGACTGGGCGCCGATGACTACGTCACCAAAGACATGAGCCTGGACCACCTGCTGGCCCGTATTACCGCCCTGCTCCGGCGTGCCGAGGCCTGGGCCGAAGCCCTGCAAAAACCAGACGAAGTGATCCGGCGCGGCCGGATGACCATGAACGTGGACCGGATGACGGTGGCCTGGGACGACCGGCCGGTGGACCTCACCGTCACCGAGTTCTGGATGCTTCACTCCCTGGTACAGCACCCCGGCCACGTACGTACCCGGGACCAGCTGATGGATGCGGCCAGCACAGTGCTGGACGACAACACGGTGACTTCACACATCAAACGCATCCGCCGCAAGTTTCTGCAGCACGACGAACACTTTGACGGAATACAGACAGCCTACGGCATGGGTTATCGCTGGAATGCCCGCGAGGTATAGCGTGTGAGCCTTAAACGCCAGCTGTTCGCTGCCAGCCTGCTCATGTTGCTGATTCCCTGGGCCGGACTGAGCTTTGTACTGGAACTTGACTCCGCCCTGCGACAGCAGACCCTGCATCAACTGGAAATCCAGAGCCGCCGGCTGACTGAGCAGGCCGATGAGTTTCTGCTGGGGCTGCCAGCCGTTGCTGACCGTGCCGCGATTTACGCCCGACCGGTACAGACCACCGGTGAGACCTACGTCTGGCCCAGTGCTGAGGACCTGGGTTACGGCCACGGCCAGCCCTGGCAAAGCCCGGCCCCGACAGCCTCGGACAGCACTCCGGCCCTGCGCTGGCAAGCCGCCACCAACGGCCGCTCGCTCTACCTGCTGGTAGACGTGCGCGACCACCACCCGAGACCGTTCAATCCGGCCCGCCCACAACAGCCCCATGACCGCTTCGAACTGTGGCTCGAAGCGCCTGCCAGTGAAGTGGAACGGCCGGACGGCCCCCAACGCTGGCTGGTAAAGCCCGATGAGGTACGGGCGACCCGGGCAGACCAGCCACAACAACCGGATTACCTGGTGCACACCCATTGGCGCATCAGAAGCAATCACTGGCAACTGGAGGTACAGATGCCCCTGCCACCCCCCGGCAGCCGGCTGGGTTTCCAGGTTGTCGACACGGGCACAGGGGCAACCATCCACGGCACAGGCACAGCGCCCCTGCCGGCGCTGGTCTACCGGCAGCCGCAACTGGAACGGGCCCTGGGCCGCCAGCTTGGCTCTGGCCAGCAGGTCACCATTACCGAGCCGGGCGGCTGGATACGGGCCAGTGCCAACCGGCCACGACGCGCCTATCCGGAGTTTGAAGCGCTCTCTGCGACACAGATTGTTGATACCGTGATGCTCAACGGGTTGCGGGCACTGGTGCGCTGGTATCAGCCCCGGCCAGCCTCTGTGGATGGCAACCGCTACCGGCTACAGGCTGAGCAGATACCCGATAACGGACTGGTCAAACACCCGGACGGCTCACTCTGGCTGGCCTCGGTACACCCGCTGTCTGACGGCCGCACCCTGATACTGGAGCAGTCCCTGGACCAGTTACTGAGCGTGTCTGGCTCGGCTCTTGGCAGCGTACTGGCTCGTTCGCTGCTGATCATTCTGGTGCTCACACTGGTGCTGCTGGGTTACGCCAGCTGGCTGTCCTGGCGAATTACCCGTCTGCAGCGGCTGGTTAGTGCCAGCGTCGACCGTGACGGTCGCATCCTGGGCCCGGTACCCGCTGCCCGGACCACCGACGAACTGGGGCAGCTCCAGCAACATTTTGGCCAGATGGTCGATCGCCTGAAAAGCTACAACAGCTACCTGGAAAGCTTCTCCCGGCGTTTGTCCCACGAGCTAAAAACCCCGGTGGCCGTGGTGCGTTCGTCTCTGGAAAACCTGGCCCACAGCACCTCGACCGACGAGCGCCAGGCCTATGTGGACCGGGCCGCCGCCGCCACCGAACGGCTGCGACGGATCCTGACCAGCATGAGCGAAGCCGCCCGCCTGGAGCAGAGTTTTGAGGACAGCGAGAAAGAGCGGTTTGATCTGGCTGAGGTACTCACTGAGGCCAGTGCTGCTTATCAGCAACTTGATCCGCAGCACCGGATTGCTTACCGGGGGCCCGAGACCGGCTGCCCGTATTCGGGCAACCCGGACATGCTGGTCCAGATGCTCGACAAACTGGTGGATAACGCCCGGGACTTCACGCCGACCGGGGGTCTTATCGAGATTCGCCTGATCCCCGACGCCACCGGTTACCGGCTGGAGGTGTTCAACGAAGGCTCCCGGCTGCCGGATCGTGACGGCGTGGATATCTTCGGAGCCTTTGTCAGCAGCCGCAGCAGCCAGTCCGACGGCCATCTGGGCCAGGGCCTGCTGATCGTGCGCCTGATCGCCGACTACCACGGTGGTCGCGTCGAAGCCTTCAATCAGCAGGAGAACGGCATCAGCGGGGTGTGCTTCCGCATGGTTCTGCCCGGGCCCGCCAGCCCGGCCGGCGATCTCCCGTAAGAGCGGTCAGGTAAACCTGGGATCACCGGCATACTGGCGATAGAACTGCTGGGCGGTACGGCCATTGCGCACACCTTTGGCCGTTGCGAACCGGGCAGCTTCCATGTGCAGCTGATCCCGGTCAGCTGCCAACGGAAATAGCGCATCCACCGCTTGCAGATACACCTCCTGTGAGAACGGGTAGAACGACAGCTGTAAGCCAAACCGGTCGGCCAGCGACACCCGCTCCTCAATCGCTTCTGCCGGGTGGAGTTCACCGCCCTGCATCCGGCTGTTTACGTTGTCGCTCATGTACTCCGGCATCAGATGGCGGCGGTTAGAAGTGGCATACACCCGGACATTGTCCGGTGGCAGTTCCAGCGAGCCCTCCAGAACGCTCTTGAGCGCCTTGTAGCCATACTCACCGGCATCAAAGGACAGGTCATCACAGAAAATCACAAAACGGTAAGGCAGCTCGGAGATGTCATCCACGATTTCAGGCAGATTAACCAGATCGTCTTTGTCTACCTCAATCATTCGCAGGCCGCTGTCGCGATAACGGTTGAGCAAGGCCTTGATGACCGACGACTTGCCGGTCCCCCGTGCGCCCCACAACAGCACGTTATTAGACGGCTCCCCTGCCAGAAACCGCTCGGTATTGCGGGCCAGCTCCAGCTTCTGCCGGTCAATCCCCGTAAGGTCAGACCAGGTGACCGGGTCCAGCCGCCGGATTGCCCTTAGCCCCGACCGATACCGGCGCCACACGGCTGCCGGTATGCGGGACCAGTCAAAAGGTGCATCGCCCATAAGGTTACTCCGATTTGTTCTCAGCAAGACGATCGATGAGCTGGCCTTCGCCGCTCCTGTAAAGGTAGGATTTAAACCTTAACAGACACTTGGAGTAAACCATGGCACGCATTTATGATGACAATTCGCTGTCGATCGGTAACACCCCGCTGGTCAGACTGAACCGGGTAAACGATGGGGCCACGATCTGGGCCAAGATCGAGGGCCGTAACCCGGCGCACTCGGTGAAGTGTCGCATTGGCGCTGCCATGATCTGGGACGCAGAGAAGCGTGGCATCCTCAAACCCGGCATGACTATCGTCGAACCCACCAGTGGTAACACCGGCATCGCGCTGGCCTACGTTGCCGCAGCCCGTGGCTACAAGCTGGTTCTGACCATGCCGGCCTCCATGAGCCTGGAACGTCGCAAGGTACTCAAGGCCCTGGGTGCAGAGCTGATACTGACCGAGCCGGCCAAAGGCATGGCGGGTGCCATCGCCAGGGCGGAAGAGCTGGTTGCGGACGACCCCGGGACCCACTATCTGCCCCAGCAGTTTGAAAACCCCGCCAACGTGCGCATCCACGAAGAGACCACCGGGCCCGAGATCTGGAACGACACCGACGGGGAAATCGATATCTTCGTTTCCGGGGTGGGCACCGGCGGTACGCTCACCGGCGTCTCCCGCTATATCAAGCAGACCCGGGGAAAAGCCATCACCACGGTGGCGGTAGAGCCGACCGATTCGCCGGTGATTACCCAGGTCCGTAACGGCCAGCCGGTCCAGCCCGCCCCCCATAAAATCCAGGGTATTGGCGCAGGGTTTATCCCGGGCAACCTGGATATGGACCTGGTGGATCAGGTTGAGACCATCAGCAATGACGACGCCATCGCCATGGCACACCGGATGATGAAAGAAGAAGGGATTCTGTGTGGGATTTCAGGCGGTGCCGCAGTGGCCGCCGCCGTAAGAGTCGCCAGGCAGCCCGAACATCAGGGCAAAAACATCGTGGTTGTTCTGCCGGACTCCGCTGAGCGATACCTGTCGACGGTCCTGTTTTCGGATGTTTTTGGCGAACTGGAGAACCAGCAGTAATTCTCTGGCTCTCTAAAAAAAGCGCAGCCACACGGGCTGCGCTTTTCGTCAGACGGGCGCTCCGACATCAGAACTGGAACTTCAGGCCGACGGAGCCGGTATCAAAGTCCGGACCATCGTTGGTGATCTGACCGTTAAAGTCATCTTCATCGATGTCTACGTTATACCGGTTGTACTCGGCAAAAGCTGTCAGGTTGTCGGTAACCCGGAAGTCCACACCTGCGCCGACAAACGGGCTGACCTCGTCGTAGGTCTCGCTTTCCTCGAATGCCTCAACATCAAAGGCAGACGCGAAGGCACCGGCTTTGGCATACACGCCAAAGCTCTGGGTTAACGGCAGGCGGCCAACAACACCCAGACTCCCGCCTTTAAGCTTGCCTTCTACATCGTCGTCACCAAAGTTGCCGAAATCGATGTACTTGGCTTCCAGAGCGAAGAACTCGTTGAATTGATATCCCAGGGCCGCACCGATCAGATCGTTGTCATCGTCGAACTCGCCACCGTGGGATTTGTACCCCCCGTAACTACCGCTGATGTAAAGTCCGGACTGATCACGACTGACACTATCCTGCGCCCAGACAGCGGGAGCGGTGAATACGGCGGCACTAAGCACGGTGGCACACGCAAAACTGGCTTTATAGCTCATAACGCGTTTTCCTCTGTGGTCGGATTTCCATTCGTCAAAACGAACAATCGGGCTGATCATTCCCCCGATCGCGTAAACCCAGCCTAACGTGATTTTTTTTGGTGTTGGGTTAAAACGGGACTAAGAATTATTCATATTTGGTTCACTTTTCCGGCCGTTCTGCCGCCCAGCCAACGTCAAAAAACGGTAACGCCCCGGCAAGCACGGCTTCAGGCCTGCCCTGATATGCTTCAGGTTTTATGCAAGAAGAGAGGTTTCACCATGCGCTCAGCAATCACCGCCCTGTCCCTTACCGTCGCGCTGGCCGGCGCCCCTGCCGGCGCTGCCGCCACCGAAGCGCATTCTCATGAGGCCGAGGTGATGGGGTTTGTGGAGTGGGTAGTCATGAGCGAAACCGGTATCCGGCTTAAAGCCCGGCTCGACACCGGTGCCATGACGTCGTCGCTGCATGCCGTGAATATAGAGCCGTTTAAAAAGGACAATGAGGAATGGGTGCGGTTTGAGCTGCCTTTGGGCGATCACAAAGACCAGCCCAGCGAAGGTGACGTCGAACATGAGGAGGTGATTCTTGAGTTTGAGCGCCCGGTACACCGGACGGTGCTGATCAAGCGTAAAGGTGCCGATTCGCAACGTCGTTACGTGGTTGAAATGGCGTTCTGCCTGGGCGGCAAAACCCATGAAACGCAGTTCTCACTCACTGATCGCGGGCGTTTTTCCTACCCGGTCCTGCTGGGCCGCCGGTTTTTAAGCACTGACAACATCCTGACCGACTCCCGGACCAGCTTCGTTGTGGACAACGAATGCGAATACAGCACGGTGGAAGAACTGGCCGAGAGCCACAAGGCGATATCCGCCTGATCACCGCGGCTCCTCATCCCGCACCCTGAGAAAGCTGGCAAACCGGGGCAGGCCTGAGGCCGTCATGCCCCGATAACGGAAGGTGATGACCGACCCCGGGGGCGGCGGATTACGCCGCTCGGCATCGCTGAAACCGGTGCCGATTCGGAACCGGCGACCATTATCCAGTTCCACTTCCAGTGCGCCCATCATCCCCGTGTACTTGCCCTTGCCCGGCAACGCTGAGATCACCGTGGCCTCATCATCGCTGTGGGGCTTTACCTTGAGCAGGTCGTCTGAGCGACCCGCCAGATACAGACCGGCCTTACGCTTGAGCATCAGGCCCTCCGCACCCTTGGCTACCACCCGTTCCAGCTCGGCCATCAATGCCTGCTCGCTGGCCACCGGAGCCTGCTCCACCAGCACCAGATACGGTGACCCGGACCTCGCCACCAGGTTTTTCAGGCGCTGATAGCGTTGCGCAAAGGGCAGCTCCCGCACCGGCAGATCAAACACGTGGAAACGCACGCTTTGCCACTCCCGTGCCACCGGCTCGGCCTTACGCACCACCCCGGACAGCTCGGCAAAACGGCCCCGGCCACTCCAGAGTTCGCCATCCAGGGGATGGCCCGGGAACTGACGGACAAACCAGTCCGGAGCCTGATACACGTGGCCGCCCCGGGAACTTAACTGCTTGCCATCCCAGTAAGCACGCACACCGTCGAGCTTTTCGCTGAGCCAGTAGTCGTCAAGATTAACGCCCGGATGATAGTCGTTGGCGAGGGGGATCGCCGGAGGCTCTGCCCTGGCAGAGACCGCAAAAGCAGACAGAAGGGAAATACTAAGCAGAACCCACGCCAGAGCCCGGGCTCTGACGCGGCTGGTCAACAATACTGGCATGATCCTTTGCCCTGTTACGTCCTGTGAATGCCCGGACCTTAAGCCCGGCGCTTACGCCGTCACATATTTCAGCAGCTCAACCACCTGCTCCGGGGTTTTTGCCCAGGCCATGGCCGCCGCGTCAACTTCCTTGAGCGGGTGCACAATGTCGTCATCGTGCAGCGTGATATAAGGCGTACCCATAGCGGCACAGTAACCGGCATCAAATGCCGCATTCCACTGTTTATATTTGTCGCCAAAGCGGATAACCGCCAGGTCGCACTGTTCAAGCAGGGTTTTGGTGCGAATGGCATTGACCTTGGAGGACTGGTGGTCCCGCCAGAAGCTGCTCTCGGGCTTGCCCAGGAAATCACCAGCGGCATCACTGGATTCGTGGTCGGTATTGGCAGAGGTAAAT
>DATGNB010000057.1:0-11130 GCA_035306945.1 Marinobacter sp. | reverse complement strand
CCAGCATATCGACGCCGTCGCCGCCGTAGACGCGCGCGGGTTTATTATCGGCTCGCCGCTGGCCTATGAGCTCAACGCCTCGCTGGTGCTGGTGCGCAAGAAGGGCAAGCTGCCGTTTGACACCGTTGTGGAAGACTACGAACTGGAATACGGCACCGCCTCGGTTGAGTTGCATCAGGATGCGTTCAGGCCGGGCGACCGGATAGTGCTGGTTGACGACCTGATCGCCACCGGCGGCACCATGCTGGCCGCCACCCGCCTGATCCGCCGCATTGGCGCAGAGATTGTTGAGGTGGCAGCGATGATTGACCTGCCTGACCTCGGCGGTTCCCGCAAGCTGCAGGAGGAAGGCCTGCAGGTTTATACTGTGTGCTCGTTCGACGGAGAATAACCACAGTTTCAGGAGGCGACCATGCCCGATTATCAGCACCACTGGAAAGACGGTTCACCCGTTCATCTGCCCCTGGGCAAAATCGTGTGCGTTGGTCGCAACTATGCGGAGCATGCCCGGGAACTCAATAATCCGGTTCCTGACGAGCCGCTGCTGTTTATCAAACCTGCCACGGCAGCGGTGCACCTCACCCGCCCCCTGGACTTTCCCCGGGATCAGGGCGAGGTCCATTTTGAAACCGAACTGGCCGTGCTGATCGGCCGGCCGCTAACGGGGGCGTCGGCCAGCCAGGTCGAAAGCGCCATTCTCGGTTACGGCCTGGCTCTGGACCTGACCTTGCGAGAGCTGCAAAACCGGCTCAAGCAAAAGGGCCAGCCCTGGGAGCGCGCCAAAGCCTTCGATGGCGCCTGCCCTCTCTCTCCGTTTGTGCCCGTTGATCAGTTACCGAAAGGTAACCTGCATTTCACCCTGGATATCGATGGCCACCGGCAACAAACCGGTGATACCCGTGATATGCTGAACCCCATCGTGCCGCTGATTGCCCATATCAGCAGCCAGTTTACCTTGCAGCCGGGGGACCTGGTCCTGACCGGAACACCCAAAGGTGTCGGGCCGCTGACTTCCGGCCAGACCCTTACCCTGGAGCTGGAAGACAGACTGTCTGTGGCAACCACAGTGGTGTAACACGCCGGCCTGAGCCGGGTACCCAGATACATTCTCCGTTTCGGGTGATACACAGCACCATGGCAAAGAAACCGGTAACCTCACGTACAGGTCGCTTTTTCAAGCTTGCTGGTATGACGGCTTCGGTGGCCGGGCAATACGCCGGGCAGCGGGCCCGGCGCATGTTTGGCACTGAAAACGACGAGGGTGCCCAAAGCGAAAGCTATACCCGCATGGCTGACCAGATTACCGATACTCTGGGCGAGCTCAAGGGTGCGGTGATGAAGGTAGGCCAGATCGCCTCCCAGACCCAGGATTTTCTGCCCAAGGAGTTCTCCCAGGCACTGGAAAAACTGCAGAAAGAAGCTCCGCCCATGCCTTTTGAGGTGATCCTCCGGCAGGTGGAAACTGAGCTGGGCAAACCGATCAGCGAACTCTTTGAATACCTGCAGGAGACCCCCTATGCTTCTGCCTCAATCGGGCAGGTGCACCGTGCGCGCCTGCCGGACGGCACCGATGTAATCGTCAAGGTGCAGTACCCCGGGGTGGATGAATCCTGCGATTCCGACCTGAAGCAGCTACGCCTTGCGCTCAGGCTCGGTGGCCTGCTGAAAATGCCAAAGGCCTCGGTAGACCAACTGTTTGGCGAAATTCGCGAACGTCTGAAAGAAGAACTGGATTACGAGAACGAAGCGCGCAATCTCAGGCTGTTCCGGGATTTTCACCGGGATCAGCCGTGGATCAGAATCCCCGACGTGATCGACAGCCATTCCACCCGCCGGGTGCTGACCCTGGAGCTGGTGGAGGGTGACCACGTGAGCCAGGTAACGCCGGAGCGCTACAGCCAGCAAACCCTGAACCTGATCGGCCACCGTACGTTTACCGTGATGGCGGATCAGCTGTTCCGCTTTCGGTGCATTCACGGCGACCCCCACGCCGGCAACTTTGCCTACCGGCCCGATGGCACCATCATCCTGTATGACTTTGGCTGTGTAAAAAAACTGAAGCCGGAGATTGTCGAGGCCTACCGCAAGGCACTGATTGCTGCACTGGAGGAAGATTACCAGGCGCTGGATCAGTACCTGATCGACCTGGGAGCCCGGGTGGATAACCAGCCGGCGGTGGATGAAGCCTATTACGCCATGTGGCGGGACATCCTGATCACCCCGTTCCTGAACGACGAGCCTTACGATTTTGCCGAGGCGGATATTCACAAGCATGTGGCCGCAAAGACCAGCACGGTGTTCAAGTACCTGGATTACTTCAAGCCGCCGGTGGAAAGCATTTTTATTGACCGGATGATTGCCGGGCACTACTGGATGCTGAAACGGCTGGGTGTGCAGGCTGCCTTCCGTGCCGAGCTGCAGAAATACCTTGACGAAGCGCCGGGCTGACCATGCCGGCCCGGCGCTGGTGAGGGTGTATCAGTCGAAGATTTTCCCCGGGTTGATGATGCCGTTAGGATCGAACACCTGCTTGATGGCCTTCAGGTAGGCAATTTCTGTTTCGCTGCGGGTGTAATGCAGGTACGGCTTCTTGGTGAGCCCTACGCCATGCTCGGCAGAGACACTGCCCCGGTAGCGCTCGACGATTTCGAACACCCACTTATTGACCTGCTGGCACTTGCCGAAGAACTCTTCTTTATCCATATCCACCGGCTTGAGGATGTTCAGGTGCAGGTTGCCGTCGCCAATGTGGCCAAACCAGATGATCTCGAAATCCGGGTAGTGCTCAGCCACCAGACGGTCGATTTCCTGCAGAAACTCAGGAACCCTGGACACGACGACTGACAGGTCATTCTTGTAGGGGATGCGCGGTGCGATCGACTCCGAGATACGCTCCCGTAACTGCCACAGGCTGTGGGCCTGGGTTTCGCTCTGGCTGATGACACCATCCAGCACCCAGCCCTCCTCGACGCACTGCTCAAACAGGCCCATGGCCTCGTCCATCAGTTGTTCAGAAGTGGCTTCAAACTCCAGCAACGCATAGTACGGAGCTTCGGTCTCAAACGGCGCCTGTACCTGGCCATGCGCCAGCACGTGGCCCATGGCCTCATGGGAGAAGAACTCATAGGCAGTCAGGTCCAGCTTGCTCTGGAACTTCTGCAACACCTCCATGGTGGTACCCAGATCACTCAGGCCCAGCACCAGCACAGTCAGGTTCTCGGGCGGGCGGGTCAGTTTCATGGTGGCTTCGGTGATAAAGCCCAGGGTGCCTTCAGCGCCCACGAACAGGTGGCGCAAATCGTACCCGGTGTTGTTCTTGGCCAGTTCCTTGTTGAGCTCAAGGATATCGCCTTTGCCGGTGACCACTTTCAGGCCGGCGACCCAGTCCCGGGTCATGCCGTAGCGGATAACCTTGATGCCGCCGGCGTTGGTGGAGATGTTTCCGCCCAGCTGGCTGGAACCGGACGAGGCGAAATCGACCGGATAGTAAAGGCCGTTCTCCTCGGCAAAGTTCTGCAGCTGGCCGGTAACCACGCCGGCCTGGCAGCGCACGGTACGGTCGTTGGCGTTAAACTCAAGAATCCGGTTCATATAATCGAACGCGATCACCACTTCCCCGTGGCCGGCCACGGCCCCCGCACTCAGGCCGGTACGGCCACCCGAGGGTACCAGGGCAATGTTATGCTCGTTGGCAAAGCGGACAACAGCCTGCACCTGCTCGGTCGTTTTGGGCAGCACAATGGCCAGAGGCGCCGGCGGCAGCACTTTGGTCCAGTCTTTACCGTAGCTGTCCAGGTCGGCCGGATCGGTCAGAACCTTGCCGGGTGCCTCGCCGCCCGCGACCAGTTCGTGAAGGGAAGCAATGATCTGTTCTGAATTCATGAGTGTGTTTATCTCTCAGGTTAAGCGCCACAGGTAGGAACAGGCTCACGAAGAGTTGATTCAGGTGAACCGGCGCGCTGTGATAATCTCCGTTTATGGTATCATACCGGCCCTGTTCTGTGAGCCGGGTTGACCATTCCCGGCCGCGGTGATTTCACGCGACGAAAGGTTCGGAAGCAAGCCCATGTCAAATACGTCTCTCGAAAAGAGCAAAATCCGGATCCTGCTGCTGGAAGGCGTGCATCAATCTGCCATTGATACCCTGAACGCTGCAGGTTATACCAACATCGAGTACCTGACCCACTCTCTGGGTGAGGAAGAGCTGATGGAGAAGATTGCCGACGCGCACTTCGTCGGTATCCGCTCCCGCACCCAGCTGACTGAGAAAGTATTTGAAGCCGCCAGGAAACTGGTGGCGGTGGGCTGTTTCTGTATCGGTACCAACCAGGTCGATCTCCAGGCGGCAACCCGCCGCGGCGTGGCGGTATTCAACGCACCTTTCTCCAACACCCGTTCTGTCGCAGAACTGGTGCTGGCACAGGCGATCCTGCTGCTGCGCGGTGTACCGGAAAAGAACGCCAAGGCACACCGTGGTGAGTGGCTGAAGTCGGCCAAGGACAGCTACGAAATCCGCGGCAAGAACCTGGGCATTATTGGCTATGGCAACATTGGTACCCAGTTCAGCGTGCTGGCTGAGAGCCTGGGCATGCACGTGTATTTCTACGACGTGGTCTCCAAGCTGCCGATCGGTAACGCCACCCAGGTGGGTACGCTGCAGGAACTGCTGAACATTTCTGACGTGGTGTCCCTGCATGTTCCGGAAACCCCGGCCACCAAATATATGTTCAAGGCCGAGCAGTTTGCCCAGATGAAGCCCGGCTCCATCCTGATGAACGCATCCCGTGGCACTGTGGTCGACATTGATGCCCTGGCTGAGGCCCTGAGCTCAGGCAAGCTGCTGGGCGCCGCGATCGACGTCTTCCCGGTTGAGCCCAAGTCCAACAAAGAGGAATTCGTGTCACCGCTGCGTGAATTCGACAACTGTCTCCTGACCCCGCACGTGGGTGGTTCCACGATCGAGGCCCAGGAAAACATCGGTCGCGAAGTCGCCGAGAAACTGGCCATGTACAGTGATAACGGCACCTCCGTCTCTTCTGTGAACTTCCCGGAAGTGGCGCTGCCGTCGCACCCCAACCAGCACCGGCTGCTGCATATCCACGAGAACATGCCCGGCGTGATGTCTGAGATCAACCGCGTGTTTTCCGACAACGGCATCAACATCTGCGGCCAGTATCTGCAGACCAAGGAAGATATCGGCTACGTGGTTATTGATGTCGACAAGGCGTATAGCGAACTGGCGCTGGACAAACTCCGGCAGGTGAAAGGCACCATTCGCTGTCGGGTATTGTTCTGACACAAAAAAGCCCCGGCCTGAGCCGGGGCTTTTTTTCAGACGTTGTGCCGGTGTTACTGCATGGGCACCAGCGTCAGTTCCACCCGACGGTTCTGTTCACGGCCGGAGGCTGTGTCGTTAGAGGCCACCGGATAACGCTCACCGTAGCCTGTCGCCCGGGTCCGGCGCGGTTCGATCCCCTGGTTCAGCAGAAAGTCGCGTACCGACGATGCCCGGCGTTCGCTCAATAGCTGGTTATAGCTGTCTGAGCCAGTGCTGTCGGTATGGCCTTCGATCTGAATAATGGTTTTATCGAATTCGTTCAGTACCAGAGCCACCGATTCCAGCGTGCTGTTAAAGCCGGTGCGGATGCTGGTCTGGTTGGTGTCGAAGGTGATGTTACCCGGCATGATCAGATCGATCTGGTCGCCGTTACGCACCACCCGCACGCCGGTGCCTTCGAGCCGCTGGCGCAGCTGGGCCTCCTGGCGGTCCATGTAATAACCAATACCACCACCCACTGCAGCGCCACCGGCCGCACCGATCAGCGCACCTTTGCCGCGGTCACTTTTGCTGGATGTCGCCGCGCCCACCGCTGCCCCGCCCAGGGCACCGATGATGCTTCCTTTGGTGGCGCTTGAGGTTTTCTCGTCACCGGTATAGGGGTCGTAGGTCATGCAGCCACTCAGGCCCATGGTTGCTACTGCAAAAGCAAGGATGGTTTTCTTCATAGGTCTCTCCTGCGTCGGTTTTTGTGCGGCCCTGCCAGATCCGGCGCCGGCCTCAATCCGTGAATGTTTCAATGATGGTGTTAAACACCGCTGCCTGCAAATCCCGGGCTTCGTTTACCAGATGATGTCGACCGTCGGGTATCCGCCGCTCGGTCACCTCGGAAAACTTGTTACGGATGATCCGCAAATTGTGCTGCCAGTCAACGGTGGTGTCCTTCTCGCCCTGCACCACGGTTATCGGAAAGTTTACCGGCCGGGCAGACTCGATATGGGGCACCCACTTTTTCAGGGCCGTTACCCAATCCACATGAACCGCCCGGGCCTGGAGCGGATCGTGTTCCCGCAAAAACCTCAGAAACCGTGCATTGCCGCTGTTTTCGTTGAACGCGCGCTTCCACCGGTTCAGGAATGGCTTGACCAGGCTGTGCAGTACCCGTGCACCCAGCCACCCCATGGGCCTTACCAGCGGCGCCAGCAAAACTACCCTGCGGAAGGCTGAGGTCTCCTGATCATGATGATTTGATAACAGGTAATCGATCAGAATTGCGCCACCGGTGCTCTGCCCAACCGCAAACCAGGGCCCGCGGGTCTTGTCCTGCACCTCGGCCATGACTTCCAGCAGCACGGCCTGGTACTCAAGAAAGCTCCCGATCGCCGCCGGTGTTCCGCTGGACAGGCCATGGCCCGGCTGGTCATACGTCAGCACATCGAAACCGGCCCCGAGGCAACGGTCAATGAGCTGGGTATACAGTCCGACATGGTCAAAGTAACCGTGCAGAATGAACACCGTGCCCCGGTTCTGTGCCGACTCCGGCAAGCGGAAGTAATGCACCATCACCTCATGCCGGTCAGCCTGGACGTAGCCCTGGTGATAAACCACCTGCGGGTACTCTACCCAGAGGTCGAGCCCGTAAAAGCGGCAATAGGCTTCCATCTCGGCACTGAGCTTCCGTGGCGTGGCCGGATCAAACGGGTCCAGCCTCTCCAGCAGGGAATGTCGGTCCCAATTGGGTATTTCTATGGTATCTGTTTTCCAGTACACGTAGAGTTAAACGCCTGTCATGAATCAATAATTGGTGATCATCGTAACGCATTCACGAGGGAGAACACAGATGTTCCAGCCGCTTCTTGAAGCAGGCTTACGCCAGACAATGCAACGTTTTGTGCGGCCCATGCTGTCCCCGGGCGTGCCGCTTCCCCTCCAGCGCCGGCTGGTACGGCAAGCCTACCGGAGTTCCGTGCCGCCTGGCGATGTCCGGTTCAGCCGCGATGATCTGGGCAATGTCCCGGTGCTCAGGGCGGTACCTTCCGGCCCCCGCCGGGGCACCCTGATCTACTTTCATGGCGGCGGCTATATCATCGGTTCTGCGGCCACCCATAAGGGCATTGCCGGCTATCTCGCCAAACTCAGCGGCTGCGAGATCATTATTCCCGATTACCGGCTAGCGCCGGAGCACCCCTACCCTGCAGCGCCAGACGATGCCGAATCGGTTTACCTGGCCCTGCTGGGCCGCGGGCTATCCTCCGGCACCCTGGCCCTGGCCGGCGACTCTGCCGGGGGAGGGCTGGCCCTGGTGCTGGCGATGCGCCTGCGCGAGCACGGCCAGCCGCTGCCTTCGTCCATCACCTGCTTCTCACCCTGGACCGATCTTACCCAACAGCAGCTTTACCAGCCCGACTGTGAACCGGTGCTGAACGCCGGCTGGACCAGGAAAGCTGCCCGGCTGTATGGCGCTGCCATGCCCCTGACCCACCCGATGATCTCTCCGGTGCTGGGGGATCTGTCGGGGCTGCCGCCGCTGCTGATCCAGGTGGGCAGCCAGGAAATTCTTCTCAACGATGCCACCCGCCTGGCCAGTGTCGCACAACAACACGGCGTGGATGTAACCCTCGAAATCCATAACAGCCTCTGGCATGTCTTCCAGGTGCATTGTGGCCAGCTGCAGCGGGCCACGGATGCGCTGGCCGGGGCGGCGGACCACATCACACGTCATCTGGCAGACTGACCTCGCCGCGCACCAGCGCTTCTTTCCGTTGCCGGGGCCAGCGCTTGACCTGCCACTCCAGTTTCAGGGCCCGGCTGCGGTCGCCGGCGGGGGCCTGAAACTCCAGTTCCAGCGGCCCTTTGCCTCTGAGGCTCCGGGCCGCCTTGCGGCAGCCGGACTGATGCTCGGCAAAGCGCCGGTTTACATCCGTGGTAATGCCGGTATAGAGCGCGCCCGAGGAGGTGCGCACCAGATACAGATGCCAGCGATCAGCCATTGTGCAACACCCGCTCCCGCTCCTTCACTTTCTGTTGCTGCAGCCACAAGCCCGTGATGATCAGCACCAGCCCAACGTAGGTGGAGGGCAGAATAACCTCGCCCAGAATGAAATAGATGAACACCAGTGACAGAAACGGTGAAATAAAGATCAGGTTACTGACTTTCGCGGTGTTCTCTGCCTTTTTCATCGCCAGCGACCAGAGCACAAAGGCGATGCCCATCTCGAAAATGCCCACATACAGCGCCGCGGCCAGCGACCGGCCCACCGGCATGGCCAGCCCCGCCGTGAAGGCACAGATCAGTGCGATTACCGGCAGACCGAAAACAAAGTTCAGGAACAGCCCCACCACCGGGTCCCGGGTATCCCGGGTGGCAATTATCCAGTAAGAGGCCCAGATCAGGGTACTGCCTAACGCCAGTGCCACACCGGCCAGGTTCGAAAACTGAAGCCCCAGCACGTCGCCCCGGGTGGCAATGACCACCACTCCGGCGTAACACACCAGGCCAGCCAGGATGTCGGTCCGCCGCAGGCGCTGGCCCAGAAACGGTACCGACAGATACGCCAGAACCAGGGCCCAGGTGTAGTTGAGGGGCTGAGCCTCCTGGGCCGGCAGGCGGTCAAAAGCGCCAAACAGGAAAAAGTAATACAGGCAAGGATTGATCAGCCCCATGCCCACCGACTGCAGGTACTGGCGGCGGGATAACCGGAACACCTCCTGCCAGCGACCCATGATTTTCAGCGCCACCGCCATGACGACGAGCGAGGCGGCACAGGCCACCAGCAGCATCTGCACGGGCGCCAGATCGGCCAGCGCCAGCTTGAATGCCGTGGCTACCGTCGACCAGAGCAGCACCGTGGCCGTGCCATAGAGCATGGCCTGCTTCTGATTTTTCATGGTCATTGCTCCGGGGTCGACTCCAGCCAGCGGTACAGCGTACGCCGGTTTATACCAAGAATCCGGGCTGCACGCTGCTTGTTTCCCCCGGCCGCCGCCATCACCCTGCGCACGTAATCCTGTTGCAAGGCTTCCAGCGTGGGCCACTGCGACAGATTAGCCGGGTCGGGCTGTGCCACCACGCCAACCGTGCCACGCGGGTTCTGACGCTTGCGCACCCGTTCCGGCAAATGCTCCGGCTGGATGGTATCACCATCACAGAAGGTTACCGCCCGCTCGATGGCGCTGGACAGCTCCCGCACGTTCCCCGGGAACGCGTAATCGCCCAGGACGCGCAGCGCCACCTCACTGAATCTGATCAAGCCCCGGTTGTGACGCTGCCGGGCCTGATTGAGGAAATGCATGGCCAGCAGTTCCACATCTTCGCCCCGGTCCCGCAAGGGGGGCACCCGCAGGGCCAGGGTTTCAAGACGATAGTACAGATCCTCCCGGAAATTACCGGCCGCTACGGCTTCCTGCAGGTTGACGTGAGTCGCCGCCAGCACCCGGACATCGATGCGTTCTTCATGGTCTGAGCCGACCGGCTTGATGGCGCCTTCCTGCAGCACCCGCAGCAATTTTGCCTGCAGGGACAACGGCATTTCCCCGATTTCGTCGAGCAGCAAGGTACCGCCGCTGGCTTCGGCAAACAGCCCGCGGCGTGGCTGCCGGGCACCGGTAAAGGCCCCCGCTTCGTGGCCAAAAAACTCGCTCTCCATCAGGTCTGGCGGGATGCCGGCGCAGTTGACCGCGAGGAACCCTCCCCCGGCCCGGTCACTGTGATTATGGATAGCCCGGGCCACCAGCTCTTTGCCCGTTCCGCTTTCGCCATGGATCAGTACCGCGGCCTGGCTCCGGGCCACCTGGCGGATTTCCGTACGCAGATGCTCCATGGCCGGGCTGTTCCCCACCAGCCCCATATCCTGCTGGCCCTGTTGCCGGGACTGCATTTCGGCAAGCTGGCGGTTAACGTCCGCCTGAGCCAGCAGACGTCTGATCTTGAGCCGCAGGTGATCGGTAGACAGCGGTTTGGTCAGAAAATCATCGGCGCCGGCCTTGAGCGCATCCACCGCCTGATCCACGGTGCCAAAGGCCGTGATGACGATAAAGGGAATGCCGGGATATTCCGCCTGCTGAAGCGCCAGCACCTGCAGGCCATCACCGTCCGGCAACCGCAGGTCTGAAACAATCAGGGCCGGCGGCTGCGTCTGCAGATGTTGCCTGGCCTCCTGCACCGTGGCCCCCCGCGCCACCCGGTAACCATCGGCCTCCAGCTCTTCTGCCAGCAACTGGCCCAGGCTCGGGTCGTCTTCTACCAGCAGGATCAGCGCTTCATCAGGTCCCATTATCCAGCCTCCTTCGGAAAACAGAGGCTCATCCGGCATCCGCCCATGTCACTTTCTCCCACCTCTATCCATCCGCCGTGCTCTTTCATCACGCTGTTGACGACCGCCAGCCCGAGCCCGGTGCCCTCGCCCGCCGCCCGGGTACTGTAGAAGGGCTCGAAAATCTGTTCGCGCAGCGCCTCGGGAATGCCTGGCCCGTCATCCTCGACCAATACCTGCCAGGCTTCACCGGCATCCCGGACACAAACCCGGACCCGGCTCCGGGCCGACTGACAGGCATTGCGGATCACGTTCAGGCAAGCCAGGCCGACCCGAAGCGGCTCCGCCCGTACCGGCATGGCCACCGGCAGCGGGCCGGCCTCCAGCGCCGCCTCCTGGCACCGGCTGTCTTCCGCCACCCGTTCCAGCACATCGGCCAGAACGACGGCGAGATCCAGCTGGCGACGGGAGTCCGGCACATGGCGGAAGCAGTCCAGTAACTGCTGAATAATGGCGGTCATGCGGTTTACCTGCAGCTCGATATCCTGCAAATGCCGCTGCTGATTTTCGGGCAACTCCGACCGCGCGAGAATACGGGCG
>DATGNB010000056.1:0-14940 GCA_035306945.1 Marinobacter sp. | reverse complement strand
GGGGCCGGCGGACTTACTGGAGATCGAGGCCACGATTTCGGCGTAGTGCACTTTGGCCACGCGGGACACCGCGGCCACCATGGGGATGGTGGCCTGGCCACCGCAGGTGACCATGTTGACGTTGCCTTCGTTCAGGTGCTGCTCCAGGTTGACCACCGGGACGCAGTAGGGGCCGATGGCGGCCGGGGTCAGGTCGATGACCTTGATGCCGGGCTTGCGCTCGCGCAGCAGGGTGTCGTTGTAGGTGTGGGCGCCGGCGGAGGTGGCGTCAAAGACGACGTCGATGTCGGCAAATTCCGGCATGTTCACCAGGCCATCCACGCCTTCGGCGGTGGTGGCCACGCCCATGCGGCTGGCACGGGCCAGGCCGTCGGAGGCGGGGTCGATACCCACCATCACGCTCATTTCAAGATTCTGGCCGTGGCGCAGGATCTTGATCATCAGGTCGGTGCCGATGTTGCCCGAGCCAATGATCGCGGCTTTCAGTTTTTTGCTCATACTTGTCTTCCTAAAAAGGGGCGGTGCGGCTTATTCAGCGCTGAACGACGCGCCAACCTGGCCAATACCGGCGATCACGGCCTCGAAGCGGTCACCGGCATTCACCAGAGACATGGGCCCAAGAGCACCGCTCAGAATAATGTCGCCTTTACGCAGGGGTTCACCCAGGCTGGCCATTTTGCGCGCCAGCCACACGGCCGCATTCAACGGGTTGCCCATACATTCGGAACCATCACCGGCGGAGACTTCCTCACCGTTACGGGTCATGGTCATGGTGGCATTACGCAGGTCCACGCCGTCGAGACGACGCGCCGGCCCACCCAGCACAAAGCAGCCGCTGGAGGCATTATCCGCCACGGTATCCACAAAATGGATGTTCCAGTTTTCTACCCGGCTGCCAACAATTTCCAGAGCCGGCATGACCCAGTCCACCGCAGCCACCAGCTCGGCCAGCCCAAGGTCTTCCCGGGGCAGATCGGCCCCCAGTACCAGGGCAATCTCAGCCTCGACTTTGGGCTGCAACACCCGGCCAATCGGGATCTCTTCGTTATCGCCATAGGCCATGTCGGCATACAGGGTGCCAAAGTCCGGCTGATTGACACCCAGCTGGGCCTGGACCTTGGGATTGGTCAGCCCGATCTTGCGGCCGACAATGCGGGCGCCGTTGGCGCAGGCGTGGGCAACGTTCAGACGCTGGATTTCGTAGGCGGCTTCGGCGTTATCCTCACCAAGGATGTCCCGCAGAGGCGCCACCGGCTCACCGGTTGCCTCTGCCTGGCGAAGCTGCTCTGCCAACTGTTCCAGAACTTGCTGATCTACACTCATTTCTCTATTCCTCAGGGCTCACCGTCGGCAGTCAGTTAATACCGTGTTTCAGGAAGTCCAGCACCATGCGGTTGAACTTGTCCGCATACTCCCACTGTACCCAGTGACCACAGCGGTTGAAGATATGCAACTCGGAGCGCGGAATACCGTTAACCAGACGAATGCCGGTGTCCATGGGCACAAACCGGTCATCCCGGCCCCAGACAATCAGGGTTTCGCTCTGGATTTCGCCCAGGCGGGGGCTCACGTCCGGGAACTGTTTGGGGTTGGCCTGGGAGCTTTTCACAAAGTTTTCCAGGTGATCCTTGCGAGCCAGAATGTTGTTCAGCCGCGTCTGGAAGAGCTCTTCCGTCAGCGCACTGGTGTCATACACAAAGATCGCCATCATCTCTTTGAGATTGTCCATCGTCGGGTTGCGGTACAGCTGACCGATGCGCTTGATGCCTTCGGCCGGCATCGGGGTAAACAGACTGCCACCGCCGGTACCACCGCCCATCAGGATGAGCTTGTCGACAAATTCCGGGTACTCCAGGGTAAAGGCGACTGCGCTATGGCCACCCATGGAGTTACCGATGATATGGATCTTTTTCAGGCCCAGTGCATCGACCAGACCTTTCAGAATACGTGCGTTCAGGTGCGAGCGGGAGCCTTCGTTCACGATGCTGTCGCTCTTGCTCCAGCCCGGGCTGTCAAGCAGGATTACACGATAGCCGGCATCGGTGAGCGGCTGAATATTGCGGCTGAAGTTCGCCCAGCCACTGGCTCCGGGACCAGAGCCGTGCAGCATCACCACCACCTCGTTACCGGACTCGGTATCGTTGTAGTGGATGTTCAGGTCTGTATCACCTTCACGGATGGTGACAAACTTGCTGGTGCCTTCTTCGGTCCATTGCTGTGTCATATTCGTTCCCCTCAGCTTGATTGGTTTTATTGGGCCTGATCAGTCAGGCCTGAACGGCCGTCAGTGCGCCGTAGCCGGCGATCCACTCCGGGATCGGCCGGTAATAGCGGGCGGCTTCGGTGTAGTTTCCGAACGCGGCCATAGCAGCAGCAGCGGCCACCCAGTTTTTGACCTCGTGGGTAGACTTGCCGGCTTTCTCAGAAACTTCCTGGTTAGGCACGCTGTCCAGTTCGGCCAGCTTGCCGCTGGCTACCAGCTCCAGGAACCATTGATCCCATTCCGGGTTGAGCGGGCGCAGGGAATTCTGGTCTTCCACAAACTTGCGGGCCGCCTCGATGACGCGCGTGGTCCGGAGCTCGCGCTCTGCCGCCGGCAGTTCGCGGCCACTGCCCAGCAGGCGGTCTCTCATATGGTCGTTGGCGGTCGCCAGCTCCGGCACCGGAGGCTGATGAGACAGGCCGCCGGAACCCAGGATCAGTACCCGCTTGTTCAGTGACGCGGCCCAGCGGCCCAGCGCGTCGCCCAGCAGGCGAGCGCGCTGGAACGACGGCAGAGGTACCGCCACCGAGTTGATAAACACCGGGATCACCGGCACTTTGTCGATGCTGCCGAGCAAAAACTCCAGCGGCTGGGCAAAGCCGTGATCCACCTGCATCTTGTGGGACAGTGCCACGTCAACACCGGCATCCATCACAAACTGAGCCGCCTGTTCAGCCAGCCCGGTCGGTACCGGCAGATCACCCGCTGTGGTACCGAAGTCGCCAATGGCGTACGCATTGGTGCCGATGCAGTACGACGGCATGATGTCATAAAAGAAACCGTTGTAGTGATCCGGCGAGAACAACAGCACCAGCTCCGGATCAAACTCTTCAATCCGTTTACGGGCGGTCGCAATCACACCGTTCACTTCATCAAGAACTGCCTGCTCGGGATCTACGTGGCCCACCAGCGGAGTGTGGGACAAACACTGCATTAATGCCGTCATCTCATGCCACCTTTTTTCTGGAATCGGTTGCTTTGGTGCCGGCCGGGGTTGCCTTGAGTACTCTCAGGTACTCATCCCCGATATGGCCTACGGTCTGTGGAATCGCTACCGCGCCCACAAAGCGGTCAGGACGGATAATGGCGACAGAGGCCGGGTACCGGGCAAACCATTCCTTCAGGCGGTTCTGAACATCACCCACCCGTACCACACCGTCCACCACCTCGCGCTCGTTGCGCATCTGTACCGCGGGCAGAGCCTGGATAAACGTGACACCCAGAGCCTTCCACGCGGCGATCTGTTTCTCGGTCAGGCCCCAGGTGGGGTCCGCACCCCAGGCGATGATGGCAAAGCCGGAGCCGATCACATCGTCCAGCCGTACTTCGGTGCCCTGCTCGGTCAGCACTTTCGGCTGAATAAACATTTTGCCTACCGGCGAATCTTTTACCTTCTCCTTCACCTCAACCTGAGCACCTTGCTCATACTTTGGCATCGGCTTGAAGCGCATCTCCAGGAAGTAGCGTTTCACCGGGGGCACAAAACCCATGGCCCAGGAGAGACCGTCACGCAGCATGCCCTGCCAGCGTTTGGGTGGCGCAAGCACGTGGCCCGCCAGCACCGACAGGTCGATCATTGCCTTGGCATGATCGCGACGCTCCACCTCGTAGGTATCCAGCAATTCCTCGCCGGCTTTGCCCTGAACCACCAGAGCCATCTTCCAGGCCAGGTTGAAGGCATCGCGCATACCACTGTTATAACCCTGCCCCTGCCAGACCGGCATGATATGGGCAGCATCACCCGCCAGCACCACCCGACCCTTGCGGAACTCACCGGCCAGGCGCGCATTGTGGGTGTATACGCGGGAACGGATCAGATCCACGTTGTCCGGGTTCGGGATCACTTTTTCCAGCAGCTTGCGCATATTCTCGGGCTGGTTCAGTTGTTCTTCAGTCTCACCCGGCATAACCATGAACTCAAAACGGCGGATGCCGTGGGGCAGCGCTGCAGATACATAAGGACGCTCGGGATCGGCGCACAGATAGACATGGGGCGTGGCCAGGGGATCGTTGGCGATATCCACCACGATCCACTGGTTAGGTGCGGTCTTGCCGTCAAAGCTGATGCCCAGGCTGCGACGGACGTAGCTGTTACCGCCGTCGCAGGCAATCAGGTAATCCGCACGAATGGTTTCTTTTTTACCTTCAGGGGCGTCGGCGATCAGCGTGACGCCGGTGCTGTCCTGGGTAAACTCCTGGACATCCCGCGAGAACAGCACCTGCACGTTATTGAAACGACTCAGGCCCCGGTAGAGCACGGCATCTACCTGTGGCTGAATAAACGCGTTACGGCGCGACCAGCCAAACTCATCGGTCATCGGCTGGATGTCGGCAAAACAGCGGCCTTTCGGCGTGAGAAAGCGCATCGCATGGTGAGGTGTGGTATGAGGCAGAACCTCCTCAATCAGCCCGACAGACTGGATGGTACGCAGGGACTCATCATCAATGCCAATCGCACGGGGGTAATCGATTAACTCATCCAGCCGCTCGACCACAATCACATCAACGCCGGCCTGGCCGAGATAGTTGGCAATGGTGAGGCCTACCGGGCCTGCGCCCAGAATGGCGACTTTACAGGTATAATCAATGACATTCGTGTTGGTATTTTGGGTACTGGTCATGGAAGCACCTTATTGAACAGGTAGTCGTGAAATTCGCGGGAATTGTCAATTGTCATTTTCCGAATATCAGGCAGTATAAAAATCAGCCGATCGCGCTCTCAATGAAAAACACTCTATCGGTGCACACAGTGCACCGTTGATTCAGGTCAGATTCAGATGGAACCAAGCGTAACCGCCAGCTATAAAACCGTCCGCGGGCTCTCCCGTGGCCTTACCGTCCTCAATGCCCTGAACCGCGAACTCGTGGGTGCCACGCCATCCCGGCTGTCTGAAATCACCGGCATTCACCGTACCACCGTGCGGCGCCTGCTGGAAACTTTGCAGAGCGACGGCTATGTGCGCCGCAGCCCGTCTGACGACAGCTATCGGCTGACCATCAAGGTAAGGGAGCTGAGCGAAGGGTTCCGGGATGATCACTGGATATCATCGGTGGCGGCACCCCTGCTCGGGGAGTTGCTGAACGAAGTGGTCTGGCCTACGGATCTGACCACTCTGGATATGGATGCCATGGTGGTGCGGGAGACCACCCACCGTTTCAGCCGCCTGTCGTTTCACCGTTCCATGGTAGGGCGCCGGCTGCCGATCCTGGAGACGGCCAGTGGCCTGGCGTACATTGCCTACTGCCCGGATAACGAACGCGAGCAGCTGATCGAACTGCTCGCCCGCCGGCAAGGGCGGGAAGGTGAAATCGCCCGGGACGAGAAAGCCCTGACCAACCTGTTACTCCGTACCCGCCGGAAAGGGTTTGGGGAGAACTTTCAGGACTGGGACGCCGAACACCGCATTGCCTCCATCGCCGTCCCGATCATCTGGCAGGAGGAAGTGCTTGCCTGCCTCAACCTGGTTTACATCGCTGAAGCCATGACCATCGACGAAGCCGCCGAAAAGTACCTCCCGGCCCTGCTTCGCACCCGGGACCGGATCGTCAAGGCGCTCAGGCCCAGCGAGGATGAGGCTGAGTCATCCTTTTAAGGCCACCAGGTCCACCGGCGGCACACCCAGGTCCTGCCACTTTTCCGGATGACAGGTAAACAGCAGAATCTGGTGCCGGCGCGCTGCATCAAACAGGATACGCTTCATGTCATCCAGCCGATGCTGATCGCTATGCACCAGGGTGTCATCGAGAATAACCAGTGTCGGCCGCCCCGCTTCCTGCAACAGATCCGCATAAGCCAGACGAGTGATCAGCCCCATCTGCTCCCTGGCACCAAAGCTCAACTCCGCCAGGGAGGCCAGCTCGTTACCCCGGCTGAAGGTACCCGGCTTGAGATGGTCGTCCACCTCCAGAGTCGCGCCGGGAAACAACAGCGACAGATAGTGGCTGAGGTGGCCCTGCAACGGGGCCTGCAGCTTGCGGGTCAGCGCCTGACGCTTGTCTGTCAGCAGATCAGACAGCAGCGTCAGGGCACCGGCCCGGCGGTCGAGCTCACCCAGACGGCGCTGGCACTGCTCCAGTTCGCCTCGTTTTTCGTTGAGCTGCTCCTCCAGACCTTCTGCGCCCCAGGCGTCCAGCCGAACCCGGATGTCCCGGATATCCCGGTCGCGCTCACCCTGCGCCTGCCGCAAATGAGTAATCGTGCGCTCAAAACGCTCAATATCCTGACGCAGTATGTCAGGCCGGGCCTCCCGGAGAACCTGTTCCCTGTGGGCGATGTCGTGTTCCAGCCTGGATCGTTGCCGGACCAGCTCAGCCAGGTCGCTCTGATGTTTGCCCAGCCGGGCCTGATGCCCGGTACTGCCCGCCTCCTGCTCCAGACGCTGCCATTCCGCCTCAGCGGTATCGCAGGCCTGCCGGCCCGAAAGCAGCCGGGCCTGATGCTCCCGCTCCCTCGCTTCCGCCGACGCCAGCTGTCCGGATGCGGCCGCCAGCGCGGCATCCGCCGTTGCCACGTCCGGAATGTCTTCGGCATGGTCCGGCTCAGGCTCAGACCTGAGCTTCTCAGTCAGCTGTTGCTGTTCTGCCCGGAGTTCTTCGGCGGCCTGCTGCAACGAGGCGACACCGTCTGCCGCCACGGAGCGCAGCAGCGCTTCAGCGTGGGCTACCTGCTGGCCTGCCTGCTCACAGGCAGAGGCCCGGCGCTCGGCTTCTTCCACAGAGTCCACGCCCAGTACCCGCAGCTGCTCGTCCCGGGATTGCGTTAACTGCTCCAGTTTGCGCCGGGTGCTGGCCAGCTCATCGCCCCCCGGAGTGATTTCCAGCATTCCGGCACCCGGAATCTCTACCCTGGTAACGTCAAACAGCTGTTTTTCACCCGCGCCGTCAAGGGCCTGGCCATCCAGCTGCATCGCGCCGGCAACCTCCAGCTGCCAGCGCAACCGGGTGGCCACGGCACCGGACCGGATGGTCTGTTCGTTCAGCTCCAGAGCCGTGCGCCTGAGATCGGCCACCGCCCGGGAATCAATCTGATTGGCCCTGAGCTGTGCCCGCGCAGCATCCAGCTCGCCCTGGTATTGCTGCGCCTGCCTGAGGTTGTCGCTCACTGTCCGCGCCCGCAAGCCCAGCTGGCGCAGGTCGTTTTCGAGCCGGCTTCGGGTTTCGAGCCGGCGGGCCAGCTTAAGTTGTGCGTCGGCCTTGTCATAGTCGGACCGCGCTTTCTCCACGGCCGAGGTGACGGCCGCGGTATGCTGTTCCGCTTGCCTGAGCTGCTGCCTGAGGCGCTCCAGCTCCGCTTGCCGGGCCGCCTTCTGCTCATCCAGTCGCTGCAACTGGGCCAGCGCCTGCTCCAGCAGATCCTGATGCTGCACCAGTCGGGCCAGGGTGCCGCGGTCCTGCTCCTGCTGATGCTCCAGCTGCTCTGCCCGGGTGAGCTGCTCACGCGCCTGTTCCAGCTGTTGCGCCGCGGCCTCCCAGGGTTTGTCCTGTTCAGCCTGCTCAAATTCCTGCACCAGCCGGCTCAGCCGGTCCACCTGTTCCTGGTAGCGTTGAACCCGCTCATCCAGCGCCTTAACCTGCGCCTGCAACTCCACCTGCTCCTGTTGCAGCGCCTTATAGTCTCCACGGGGTTGGCCAGTGGCGGTTAACAGGGTGTCCCGCCGGGATTTAACCGCCTCAATCACCGCATCGCCGCCGCTGCTGGCGACTTCACCCACCAGCGCGTTCAGGGCCGATTTCAGGTGGTCGCCGGCATGCTCAACCGCTTGCTCAAGATCCTGGCCTGTGCCCTGCTCCACCCAGAGCAGGCCTGGAATACCCCAGAACTCGGCCTTGCTGGCACCGCGTTTCGGATACTGGTAGCCCAGTAGTTCCGCCAGCTTTTCTTCTGCCTCATCCTCGCTCCAGGCTTCAGTGCCCACCACCAGATTGCAGCGGGTGCGTTTCAGAAAGCTTTTTATCAGCCGCCACTGACGGCCCTGATGTTCAAACGCCAGTTCTATGGTGGGCGCTGCGGCGGAGTCTCCCCAGGGCCGGAGGTCATCCACGGCCTGGGATCGGTAGCGCTCGAAGAAGGCAGCACGGATAGCCCGCACCAGTGTACTTTTGCCCGACTCATTGGGCCCGTGGATCAGGTTAAGGCCGGGCTGCAGGTTGTCGAGTAAAAAAGGCTGGCGAAACTGCCGCAGCTGTTCCACTTTCAGGCTCCGGAGTTTCATCTGGCCGACTCCTCCGCCGATGACTTCAACATGGAAGCCAGAATGCTCAGGGCCTCCCGGGCCGTCTCGCCGCCCTCTTCACCCTGACGCGTCTGCAGGATCTCAATAACCTCCCCCAGATAACCATCCGCCCTCAAAGCTGCAATATCCTCATCCGTCGGAACCAGCCGGAGGCCCGCCCGGTCACACCGGATACTGCGGAACCGGGCCTCTGCAACCGACAAACCCTGGCTAAGGCGCTCTTCTCCGGCCAGGGTAATTTCGCCCTCCACCTGCAGATCCACCACCGACGCTTCCGGAAGCGACTCAAGCCGTGCCAGCAACTCATCCAGATCCGAGGCCACCGCCAGAGTTTGTGCCCACTGATGCCAGTGGTACCGCGCCGTGCTGACCACCTCAACCTGTGGTATCTGGCCAGGACCGCCGATCTCAACCACCAGCGCATTGCCGGCTTCGTTGTTGCGAAAACGCTCGGGCTCGGGCGTACCGCTATACCAACAGCGCTCGTCGATCTGGCGGGTGCCGTGCCAGTCGCCCAGGGCCAGATAATCAAGACTGCTGAGCCGCGCCCGGTCAGCCGCGATCGGGTTGGTCGAATCGATTCCCGCCGCCAGCACGCCCTGTACACTGCCGTGGGCCAGCCCGATACGCAGCAGGCCCGGTGAGGTCTGGCACTGGCTGAAGTGCTCGGTGAGATCACCGTAGGTGTGGCGCTGAGTCAGGGGGGCGGGCAACACCACCAGCCCTGCATCCTCCAGCTCGATCGCCTCAAAGGACAACGCCAGATGCACGTTCTCCGGCACCGCCTGCAGCCGCCGGGCCCGGCTCCACACGCTCTCTTCAAGCGCGGCATCGTGGTTGCCCGGCAACATCACCCAGGGGCCGGAAAACCCGGCGGTGGCATTGAACAGGCGCCGGATGGTGCGATCGGAGACGGTTTGCGCATCAAACACATCGCCGGCCACCAGCACGGCCTGGCACTGACGCTCAGTGGCCAGCTGTGCCAGCCGTTCCACGGCCTCAAATCGTGCTTCGGCCAGGGCTGCCCCATCCTCCGCCTCAAAGCGGCTGTAGGTCCGGCCGATCTGCCAGTCTGCCGTATGTAAAAATCGAGACATGGAAATCCCTTATCATAAGACTTTAGTCGTAGTCTCTGCAGTTTTAGAAACTTACGGTGTCTGAGCTCTGCTACCATCCTATCTATGCTTGCCTTCCGCGCAAGCTCTCTGTCTTACCGGCAGTTTTGCCGGTGCCAATAATGAGGCTGCGGCCAATAAACGACAATCCAGACAGGTAAACATCGATGAGCGCGATAATATTGATGGTCCTTGGGCTTGGCGGCATGGCGCTGGGGTTCTTCATCTATTCGAAGTTCCTGGCACTTGCTGTATTCAAGCTCAGTGAAAACTTCCGTACGCCAGCCCACGAATTCGAAGACGGCGTTGACTTTGTCCCCACCAACAAATTTGTTCTGTGGGGGCACCACTTTACCTCTGTAGCAGGCGCTGCTCCGATCGTGGGCCCTGCCATCGCGGTTATCTGGGGCTGGCTGCCGGCCTTTCTCTGGGTAACCCTGGGTACTATTTTCTTCGCGGGCATTCACGATGCCGGTGCTATCTGGGCCAGTGTGCGCAACAAGGCAAAATCCGTGGGCACTCTGACCGGCGAAGTGGTCGGCCCCCGCGCCCGCGCCATCTTCTCGATCGTGATCTTCCTGGTGTTGCTGATGGTTAACGCCGTGTTCGGCGTGGTCATCGCCGGGTTGCTGATCAACAACCCGGGCTCTGTGGTTCCTGTGTGGGGCGCCATCGTTGTGGCCCTGCTGATCGGCCAGGCGATTTACCGCTTCAAGCTGAGCCTGCCGATCGTCTCTCTGGTGGGTGTGGTCGCCCTGTATCTGCTGATCTTCATCGGACCATCCGTGCCGGTAAGTCTGCCAGAGAGTGTGGCCGGCCTGTCGCCGAGTGCCGCCTGGATCATCCTGCTGTTCGTGTATGCCGCCATCGCCTCGCTGCTGCCGGTGTGGGTACTGCTGCAGCCTCGCGACTACATCAACGGCCTGCAGTTGTTCGTGGGCCTGGGTGCGCTCTACGCCGCCATCCTGATCGGCAACCCAACGGTGGTTGCCCCGATGATTAACGTGGATGTGCCCCCCGGTACACCGTCCATGATCCCGCTGCTGTTTGTGACCATCGCCTGTGGCGCAATCTCCGGCTTCCACGGCCTGGTGTCTTCCGGCACCACCTCCAAGCAGCTCGATAAAGAGACCGATGCCCGCTTTGTCGGTTACTTTGGTGCCACCGGTGAAGGCGCCCTCGCCCTCGCGGCCATCATCGCCGCGACCGCCGGCTTTGCCTCTCTGGCCGACTGGCAGGCCATGTACCACTCCTTCGGACAGGGCGGTGTACTGGCCTTTGTTCAGGGCGGCGCAAACATCCTGAGTGCTGGTACGGGTCTGGACGTTGCTGTGGCCGCCACCATGCTCACCGTGATGGCCGCTCTGTTTGCCGGCACCACCATGGATACCGGCCTGCGCCTGCAGCGCTACATTTTCCAGGAGTGGGGCGAGATCTACAATATCAAGTGGATCGCGAAACCACTGCCAGCCACCCTGCTGTCTGTAGGTACCTGTCTGGCCCTGGCCTTTGGTGCCGGCGGCGCAGATGGCTCCGGTGGCCTGCTGATCTGGCCTCTGTTCGGCACCACCAACCAGCTGCTGGCAGGCCTGACCCTGCTGGTGATCACCGTGATGCTGGTACGTCGTGGCTCACCCTCCATCTACACCCTTGCACCACTGGTCTTCGTTCTGGTTATGACCCTGTTTGCGCTGATCCTTCAGCTGAACAGCTTTTACCAGAAAGGTGACTGGTTCTTGCTGGGTCTGGATGCGGTGATCCTGGTGGCCGCCATTCTGGTAACACTCGAATGTGCAGCCGCGCTCAAGCGCGCCAGGGCCGAGGTCCGCGAAGCTCCGGCCGCAGACTAAGCCTGCCTGCAGGTGATGCTGGCCAGGGTAAACCCTGGCCAGCCATGCTTTCCCCGGGGACTTTATGAAAACCACACTGACCAGGCTCAAGTTTCTCTACCAGAAGGCCAGCCAGGCCGGAACCGAATACTACAACGCGCCCTACCGGGCCGCGATTGCCCGCGCCAAGCGCGAAGAAGATGATCTTTTCATGCTCCTGGTATTCAGCGAAATGATGGGTATCCCCAACCCTGCCGGCTGGTATTGCATGGAATTACAGCCGCTTCTGATGGAACGTTTCCACGACTGGCACACCCGCATGGGCATGGAGCGCTCGCCGCTGGACAATTTCCGCTGCTGCTGAGGTACGCATGGCCGAACATCCTGTTCTGGATATCTCAAGACTCATTACTGAACGCAAACTGATTATGGTCGGCGGCAAAGGCGGGGTAGGCAAAACCACCGTATCCTCTGCCCTCGCCGTTGCCGCCGCCAATACCGGCCGCCGGGTACTGTTAATCTCTACCGACCCGGCCCACAGCCTGAGTGATTCATTTAACCGGAGCATTGGTGGCCAGATCACCCGAATGGCACCCAACCTTGACGCCCTTGAACTGGACCCCGAGGCAGAATCTGCGGCCTATCTGGACCGGGTCATGCAGCAGATGCGCCGGTTTGCCGGGCCAGACCAGATCAACGAACTCCAGCGCCAGCTGCGCCTGGGTGCGCAATCCCCGGGGGCACAGGAAGCCGCTATTCTGGAGCGCATGGCCAGCCTGATCGAAAACAGCGAAAACGACTACGACCTGCTGGTATTCGACACCGCCCCCACCGGCCATACCCTGAGACTGCTCACCCTGCCGGAGATCATGGCCGCCTGGACCGACGGCCTGCTCCGGCACAACAAGCGTTCGGAAAAACTCGGCAAGGCGTTGTCGCACCTGACCCCTGCCCGCAGTCTCGACAATCCGCTCCGGGGCCCTGAAGAAAACCCGGTTGAAGGGATGGACAAACGCAGCAAGGAACTGACCGAAACCCTGTTAAAGCGGCAACGGCTGTTCCAGCGCACGCGGCGCCGCCTGAACGACACCGAACACACGGCCTTTCTGTTCGTGATGACACCGGAAAAACTCCCGATCCTGGAAACCGGGCGCGCCATCTCGGCTCTGGCGGATGCCGAGATTCCCGTGGCTGGCGTGGTGGTAAACCGGGTGATGCCGGAAACCGATAACAGCAGCTTCTGGCGGGCCCGCTACGAGCGCCAGAAAAGCCGGCTGCAAGAGATCGATGCCATGCTCGGCCATCAGCCCCAGTGCCGCTTGCCACTGCTTGAAGACGATGTGAGCGGGATCGAAGCGCTTGAGGCGTTTGCCGCCATCATCCTGGGCAGATAGCTTATTTTCGAAACCGGGTTGACAAGCCCCTGATGCATCTGTAATATTCGCGCCACGTTGATCGGGGTTACCCCCGGCAATCAACACCAGTTTGATGCGGGGTGGAGCAGTCTGGTAGCTCGTCGGGCTCATAACCCGAAGGTCGTAGGTTCGAATCCTGCCCCCGCTACCAATTAAAAAGGCAGATCAGTTAATCCTGATCTGCCTTTTTGCGTTTGGCCCAGCACCACGGGCTCGGTGCTTTTGGCGGTGATGCCTGTTCATGAGGCGGCCACCACGCTTTGATAGACCTGTTCCAGCGCATCAAAGACCTCTTCCGGCACCCTGTGCTGGTATTGCTTGCGCCGGCGCCTGGAGAGCCGGCCGTTCTTTTCCAGACAGAACATCACCAGCCTGGAAAGGTCGGTGTTGGGTATATCGAAGGCCTGGTCTATGCGCCGGTAGATTTCGTCGTACCGGGTGAGGAAGACGGTTTCTTCTTTCAGGTGCTGCTCGATGGCCTGTTTCGTTGCCCGGGCCATGAACTCGGCGCACTGAGTACCATCCCAGTATCGGTAAAGGGCGTCATGGCCCGTAAATTCGAACTGAAACTGGTTTTCGTCGATAAACATGACATCCCAGTACTGCCTTGCTTGCTCCGAAAACGCCTGGAGCACACTCAGGTATTCCGATTCATTCTGGCGAAGCACGATGGATACCGGCAACACCAGACCATCCTGAAGGGCTCCGCGCTGGCACAGTACCTGGTGAAACAAAAACCGGGACAGGCGGCCGTTGCCATCCATAAAGGGATGAACAAATACAAAGCCGAAAGATACGATGCTTGCCAATACCAGTGGGTCCACCTCGTCCGGTGGCTGGTTTGCCAGTTCCATCAAACAGTCCATTAACGTTCGGGACAGTTCCGGGGCCGGCGGCACATAGGTAACCCCCAGCGCACCGCGCAGGCCGTTACTGAGGTAGTTCTGTTCCGTTCGGAAAGACACCGCCTGGGAGAACACATTGCTGATAACGGCGTTCTGCAGGTCTACCAGGTAGTCTTCATCCAGTTTTCGAGGGCTGTGGGCCTGTTTCAGCAGGTTCACGAAGCGAGTGGCTTTGTCTTCCGAAGGCGCTTCGTTTTCAATTGCGTAGGAGTCCCTGGTTTCGTGCAGATAGGCCCACGCCAACGTGCGGCTAAGGATATCTTTCGGCAGTGACTCGGTAAACTCAGTGGCTTTTTGTAGCAGGCCTTCGTCAAGCAATGCCTGAAGCTCTCCGGTTCGTCGCACAGTGATGCAGTAATCCAGGGTACCCAGGCCGTTGAATATCACTCGCCAACGGGGATTCTTCTGCCCTTGACCGGTGATGTAAGCTTCAGGGTTAAACAACGGTACGTAAGCCTGCTGGATGCTCTTTGTGGCGCGTTGAATCCTCTCGCAGGTAAAGTGTTCCCACAGGAAGCAGGCCTTGCGCAAATACTGGCTGTTCGGAGAAGCATCGAAAGCCTGCCGGATCTCGGGCTCAGAAATCGCCGGTAGCGTCTGCGCCAGTACCTGCAAATTAATGCCTTCGTGTTTGATGGCAAACAGAACGTGCCCCAGCCGATCATCCGGGGCCGGGGCCAGCTTTGCGGGCACGGCGATGGTCTTTCCAATGGTTTCCTTCCGGGTGACCGGGCGCACTTCCACCGATATCGCCGGCGCTATAGCCGGGAGATTGTCCTGACTAATGAGATGTGCATATCCTGCGTACTGCATGTTTTCCCTTTTTCCTGACCGCCAGAACTTTTTCTACACTAATTCTACTTTATTTACACTTTTTATGGTTTCGCCGATATTTTTTACAGAAAAGAGTGCCAATAAAAAAGGCAGATCAGTTAATCCTGATCTGCCTTTTTTATAGTAAGTGACCCTTTCGTTTATTCAACTCTGCCTAGGATCCAATCTCTTCATTTTCAGCTTGGTTTACCCGGGACCCCTCGCGTGAGAGTCTCAGATGTTCCGAGAGAGCCGCGTCCAACTCTTCCATTGCTTTGTGCTTGTTCGTCCACCAGTCTGTGGACCACACTCGAAACAACGTCCAGCCCAACCCCTCCAGGACCCCTTGGCGGATCTTGTCACGTTC
>DATGNB010000055.1:0-10555 GCA_035306945.1 Marinobacter sp. | reverse complement strand
TTGATGCGGTAAACAGCAAGATTCGTGATGCATTGGTCGGTAAAGATTCTGCGGATCAGCGTGGTCTGGACCAGATTATGCTGGATCTGGACGGCACCGAGAACAAGGCCAACCTGGGCGCCAACGCCATTCTGGCCGTCTCCCTTGCAGCGGCCAAGGCGGCTGCTGTTTCTCTGAAGAAGCCGCTGTATGCGCACATTGCTGATATCAACGGCACGCCCGGCGAATTCTCCATGCCGGTACCGATGATGAACATCCTGAACGGTGGTGAGCACGCGGATAACAACGTGGACATCCAGGAGTTCATGGTTCAGCCGGTTGCTGTGAAGAGCTTTGCAGAGGCTCTGCGTGTCGGCGCGGAAATCTTCCACAGCCTGAAGAAAGTGTTGAAGTCTCAGGGCCTGAACACAGCGGTGGGCGACGAGGGTGGTTTTGCGCCGAACCTGCCGTCCAACGAAGCGGCCCTGGCTGCGATCAAGCAAGCTGTTGAAGACGCTGGCTATGAGCTGGGCAAAGATGTGACCCTGGCGCTGGATTGTGCCTCTTCGGAATTCTACAAAGACGGTCAGTATCAGCTGTCTGGTGAAGGCAAGAGCTTTGATTCCGAAGGCTTCGCCGATTACCTGGCAGGCCTGTGTGAGCGTTATCCGATTGTGTCCATCGAGGATGGCATGGACGAAAGCGATTGGGATGGCTGGAAGATCCTGACTGACAAGCTGGGCAGCAAGGTGCAGCTGGTTGGTGATGATCTGTTTGTCACCAACACCAAGATCCTGAAGCAGGGCATCGAGAAGGGCGTTGGTAACTCCATCCTGATCAAGTTCAACCAGATCGGTAGCCTGTCTGAAACTCTGGATGCCATCAAGATGGCTCAGGACGCCGGCTACACGGCGGTGATTTCTCACCGTTCCGGTGAAACGGAAGACACCACCATTGCTGACCTGGCCGTGGCTACCTGTGCCGGCCAGATCAAGACCGGTTCTCTGTGCCGCTCAGACCGGGTTGCCAAGTACAACCAGCTGCTGCGTATTGAAGAGGCGCTGGAAGGTAAGGCTCCCTACCTGGGTCTCCGTGAGATCAAGGGGCAGGGCTGATCCTGACAGAATAACCCGCCTGCCAGTCTAGGGTCCGGCGGGGCGCCACAGTGCCAAGGCCATCGCGTTCCAGATGAAAATTTGGAAACGATGGCCTTTTTTTACAGCAACCTGGAAGAATTTGTTGCTATTCTACTGGAGCGTCTATACTGACCGGCTACGTGTTGTGGCATTTTGATTAATAACTGAGCAATTCCGGTATGAAATCGCTTTGGGCCATTCTTGTTGTACTGATACTCCTGCTGCAGGTTCGCCTGTGGGTCGGGGAGGGCAGCTTTGCGCAAGTGTGGTCTCTGAACAACGCGATTGCCGAGCAGCGGGCTGAGAACGATGGCCTTGCAGCCCGGAATGGCCGGTTGTATGCGGAGGTCCGCAACCTTCGTAACGAGCAGGAAGCTGTCGAAGAACGGGCGCGGATGAATCTTGGCCTGATTCGTGAGGACGAGACCTTCTTTCTGGTCGTCGAGAATTAGTTCTGGAGTTAGACGCCCCCCGTCACTTCTCCAAATATTGTGCGTGCGATCATGTATAAACCATCCTTTTGGCTTGTTGTTCCCGCTGCCGGCATCGGCCAGCGTATGAAAGCCGAATGCCCCAAGCAGTACCTCAGGATCAGTCACCGTTTTATCCTCGATATCACACTGTCCCGTCTGCTGGCTAATGAGCTGTTCAGTGGGTGTATGGTGCCGTTAAATCCGCAGGATCGCTGGTGGCCGGAAAGTGAGTCTGCCAAGGACCCTCGTATTCAGACCTGTACCGGTGGCAAAGAGCGTGCGGATTCGGTGCTCGCAGCCCTTGAGGCGCTGGCGGGACAGGCGGCTGATCACGACTGGGTCCTGGTGCACGATGCGGCCCGGCCGTGTTTGCACCCGGAGGATCTGGACAACCTGGTCGCCTCGCTCTGTGAGCATCCGGTTGGTGGGCTGCTGGCCGCACCGGTGGCGGATACGCTCAAGCTGGCGACTGAGGAGGAGCCGGCCGGGGTGGCTCATACCGTTGACCGGCGCCGGCTGTGGCGCGCCCTGACGCCGCAGATGTTTCGCTACGGTGCGCTCAGGTCGGCTCTTGAGGTGTGCCTTGAACAGGGGCATCCGGTAACGGACGAGTCCTCTGCCATGGAGTTTTCCGGTAAGATACCGGCTCTGGTAGAGGGGCGCGGGGATAATCTGAAAATTACCGTGCGTTCGGACCTCGCACTGGCCGAGTTTATTCTGGGGCACTTCTGAGGTTATCTGCGATCTGTTCATCACTGTTTGTCGGAGACAATCATGCGTATTGGTCAGGGCTTTGATGTCCATGCCTTTTGTGAGGGTGACGAAGTCATTCTCGGAGGTGTCAGAATTCCCTTTAGCCACGGCCTGAAAGCCCATTCCGATGGCGATGTGCTACTGCATGCGCTGTCGGATGCGCTGCTGGGCGCGGTGGCTCTCGGTGACATCGGGCATCTGTTTCCGGATACCAGTGACGAGTGGGCAGGTGCGGACAGCCGCGACCTGCTCCGGCGAGTGATCGCCCGGGTGGGAGAAGAAGGGTTTGCGGTCCTTAACGTGGATGCGACACTCATCGCACAGGCTCCGAAGATGGCGCCCCATGTAGAGCTGATGCGTATGAATATTGCCGAAGACCTGGGGGTGCCGGTGAGTCGTGTGAGTGTTAAGGCCACCACCAGTGAAAAGCTGGGATTCACCGGCCGGGGCGAGGGTATTGCGTGTCAGGCGGTGTGCCTGCTTGAGCCGGTGCAGGGATGACTGGGCCGGAGACCGCAGGCAACTGGCGTCTGGACTGGCCGGTATCGGCCGGACAGCGGCTCGCCGTGGCGCACCTGAAGACGACACCGGAGGATTTCCGGGTGACCGAGAGCCTCTGGCCGGATGCTGAGACGGGCGTCTGCGACGATAAAGGCTCCGGTGAGCATCTGTGTGTCTGGCTCGAGAAGACCGGGGACAATACTGAATATGTGGCCCGGGAACTGGCGGGGATCGCCGGTTGCAAACCCTTCGAGGTGGGTTTCTGCGGGCTCAAGGATCGCCATGCGGTTACCCGGCAGTGGTTCAGTCTGTATTGCCCGGGACGGGAGTCTGCCGACGCCGCGGTGCGGGAGGCGATCTCAGCCCGCTGGACGATCAAGGGCTGGCGCCGGCACGCTCGCAAGTTACAGCGGGGCGAGCATCTGTCCAACGGTTTTCACCTGCTACTGAGGCAGGTTGCCGGCGATCGTGAGCGCCTGAATGTCGCCCTGGCGACGCTGGCGGCAACGGGTGCCCCTAACTATTTTGGTCCTCAGCGGTTCGGGCTCGGGGGCGGCAACCTGGAACAGGCGGTTCGGCTTGATGTTGCCAGTCTCAACCGAAAAAGAGGCCGGCGTTACGGGGGCGGCCGGAGTGCCTCTAAAAACGTGCTGTATTTTTCCGCCGCCCGTTCCTGGCTGTTCAACGAAGTACTTGCCCGAAGGGTAGTGGCTGGTAACTGGTCGATCAACCTGCCTGGGGAGCCCGGGCCTGAAGCCGGTCCGACCGGCCCGTTATGGGGCGACGGCGGGACCACAGCGACGGGTGAGCAGGAACGGCTGGAACGTTCGGTTGTCGCGGAGTCGCCCGAGTTCGAGCGCCTGTTCCAGGCAACCCGGATGGGTCCGGAGCGGCGGCCTCTGGTAGCCCGGGCAGACGCCCTGGAATGGCGCTGGCCGGATGATGACAGCCTGGAACTCAGGTTTTCCTTGCCTCCGGGGCAATATGCCACCACGATACTATCCGATATTTTTGAGCTGAAGGACATGAGCCTCAGCCGTCATAATAAAGACTGAGAAGCAAGCGGAGAGCACTGTGCGTATTCTATTGTCCAATGATGATGGCGTGCATTCGCCTGGGCTGATGGCTCTGTTTGAGGGGCTTGAAGGGCTCGGGGATCTTGCCGTGGTGGCCCCCGACCGCGATCGCAGCGGAGCAAGTAACTCCCTGACCCTGAGCCGGCCACTGACGGTTGAGAAACACCCGAGCGGTTTCTGGTCCCTGGATGGTACACCGACCGACTGTGTTCATCTGGCGGTGAACGGTCTGTTTGACAAACCCTTTGATCGGGTGGTGTCCGGTATCAACACCCACGCCAATCTGGGTGACGATATTATCTACTCCGGTACCGTTGCGGCAGCGATGGAGGGGCGTCATCTGGGACTGCCCGCCATCGCCGTATCGCTGGTCAATCAGGGGCGCTTTCACTACCAGACCGCTGCCCGGGTGGTGCGGGTTCTGCTGGCAAGCAAACGCTATCTGGCGCTGGGCCCACGCTCGATTCTTAATGTGAATGTCCCCGATCTGCCGTGGCACGAGCTGGCGGGCTTTCAGGTTACCCGCCTGGGACACCGGGAAAAGGCCGAGGGTGTGGTGCCGGTCACCTGCCCGAGAGGCAAGCGTCGTTACTGGATTGGCGCGGCCGGAGGTGGCGGCGATGCCGGCCCGGGCACCGACTTCCATGCGATTGCGAATAACTTCGTGTCTGTTACCCCTGTCCATACCGACATGACCCGCCACGAAGCGATCTCCAGGCTGGAAGGGTGGGTGGATGATCTCGACCTCGACGGGGAGGCCGCCGGATGAATGCTCCCCTGGAAGGCATTGGCATGACATCGCGCCGTACCCGCATGCGATTGGTGCAGCGTTTGCGGGAATCCGGAATTCACTCCGAGCAGGTACTGGACGTGATTGCTCAGGTGCCGCGCCATATTTTTCTGGATGAGGCGCTGGCCCATCGCGCCTACGAAGACACAGCCCTGCCAATCGGTTACGGCCAGACGCTGTCGCAACCTTACATTGTCGCCCGCATGACGGAATTGTTACTGGCCCATGAGCCGGAGCGTGTGCTGGAATTAGGAACCGGGTCAGGCTATCAGACCGCGGTATTGTCCAGGCTGTTCCGGGACGTCTACAGCGTGGAGCGTATCAGGCCGCTGCAGGACAAGGCCCGGGAGCGGTTGAGGCAACTGAACCTGCGCAATGTCATGCTCAGGCACGCGGATGGTGGCATGGGCTGGCCGGATAAGGGGCCGTTCAACGGCATTATTGTAACGGCGGCACCCAACGAGGTGCCGGCAGAGCTGCTCGATCAACTGGCTGACGGTGGGGTTCTGATCGCTCCGGTTGGTGAAGAGACTCAGGTTCTGGTCGAAATTGTCCGGCAAGGTGAAAATTTTGAGCGTCGCGAGCTTGAGCCCGTGCGCTTTGTTCCGTTATTGGGAGGCGTGGTCCGTTAATGACCCCAGAACCAGACGTATCGGTAACCCACAGCCACCATCCGGTGGCTGTGTTCCTGAGAGGCATGGCGATGGGGGCCGCTGATATTGTTCCCGGTGTGTCTGGCGGCACCATCGCCTTTATTACCGGTATATATTTCCGATTGCTCGAAGCGATCAGCGCCGCGCCGGTCGCTTTTTTCCGTCAGTTGCTCAAAGGCGACTTCATCGGTTTCTGGCGCTCTGTTGATGGCACCTTTCTTCTCGCATTACTGGCCGGAGTCCTGACCAGTGTGGTCAGCCTGGCCTCAGTGATCTCCTGGCTGCTGGTTGCGCATCCGATCCTTGTCTGGAGCTTTTTCTTCGGATTGATTGTTGCGTCAGTCTGGCATGTAGGGCGCCAGGCCGACGCTTACCCGCCGGTACTGCTGCTGCCCCTGGGGTTGGGGATGGCTATTGCATGGTGGATCACCATGCTGCCGGCGAGCGAGGTGGTACCCTCCCACCTGACGTTTTTCGGTGCCGGTGCCCTGGCTATCTGTGCCATGATCCTGCCGGGTGTTTCCGGTAGCTTCCTGTTGGTCATCATCGGCATGTATGGGCCGGTTCTGGCCGCTGTCAAATCGTTTGAGGTGACCAGTCTCAGTCTTTTTGTTGCCGGGTGCCTGGTCGGACTGCTCTCGGTGGCGCGGGTGATTACCTTTGCCTTCCGTCACTTTCACAATCCTGTTCTGGCATTGCTCACGGGCTTTATGGTGGGCTCGTTGGGCAAGGTCTGGCCCTGGCAGGAAACCCTGAGTTGGCGAACCAATAGTTCCGGCGATCAGATACCGCTTGGCCAGATCCCGGTAGGGCCCGATGCGTGGGCGTCGTTATACGGTCAGGATCCTCAGGTAGGGCTGGCGGTGTTGATGGCGCTAGCGGGTCTGGCGCTGGTACTCGTGCTCGAACATGTGGGCGAACTTTCAGCGCGGAAGCAGACAGCCGGGCAGCTGTAAACAGAGAAAGTGTTACTTGGCGCACAGTTTGGATGTTTCATAAGGTAACAAACAAGTGCAGAAGGTAACTTGGAGCGTCTCAGAAAATGTGCACTATATTAACAGGTTAGTCCGGAAACCTGAGAAATTGCGTTTCACCGGAGCGGTTTCTTATACGAAATTCTCATAAGCAGGCGTGTTTTATACATGACTTTACTCAGCGGGCGCCATCAGGACGACCTCCGTGCCAGAGTCAGGGCTCCGGCCAGCGACGGGCGCCCGGGCTCCGCAGTGGCGCTCCCACTTGTGCTTGCTCTGATGCTACTGCTCTGTGGGTGTAATACCAGCGCGATCTACCAGGATGACCTGTATAACCCGCCGGTCTACTGGGGAACCCACGTGGTCAAAAAAGGCGAGAACCTGTACCGCATCGCCTGGCGGTACGGGCGTGACTATCGTGAGCTGGGGAATGCCAACGGACTGGCCCCGCCCTGGAAACTTCGGGCAGGGCAGGTACTGAGGCTCGACAGGAAGGGGCGTATTCCTGAAACCGCCAGAACCACGGCCAGTGCGCCGCCTCCCCAGGCGTCGGTACGAAAGCCGCCGGCAACCACATCCGCCCCCTCAGCCCAGGCTCCACGTGCCGGCTCCCCGGCCCGGAAACCAGTCTCGACCAGCCAGACCGTCGCCAATGTACGCTGGCACTGGCCTCACAATGGCACCGTTATTGCTACCTATTCAGATGCCGGACGGGTCAATAAAGGTATTGATATCGCCGGAAATCCGGGGGATGCTGTGAAAGCAGCCGCCGATGGTAACGTGGTCTACGCAGGCAGTGGCTTACTCGGTTACGGTAACCTGATTATCGTTAATCACAACGAGCACTACCTCAGCGCCTACGCCCATAATCGGAAAATTCTGGTTAGAGAAGGGGAGGATGTAAAAGCCGGACAGGTAATCGCCGAGCTGGGGAGTACAGGGACAGACAAACCGATGTTGCATTTCGAAATCCGCAGAAATGGTAATCCTGTGGACCCGTCCCGCTACCTGCCCAGCCGCTGAAATACGGGCGTAAGGAGTTGTCTGTAAGATTATCCCTGGTCCTGATCGGAAACCGCACGTACAAGAACAAGAATGGCAAGCGTAATTGCCAGCCAGCAAGCAACTGTCCTGAAGAAAATCAGCACTGAAAGCCCGCAATAACAAGAAGTATCGGGCGAAACCAGGATTATTGAGAGGCGGGGTAACGAAATGTCAGCAGAGCAAGAAGGCATCATCATTGATCGGATTGCCGATATGGAAGACGCAGACGATCAGCTGTTCCGTGAGGAAAAGTCTGAAAAACCGGCGACCGGCGAGGCCGCAGCCGAGGGCGACTTTTCCACGCAAGGCAAATATTACACCACTACCAAGCAGCTGGATGCCACCCAGCTATACCTCAACGAAATCGGATTCTCACCCCTGTTGACCCCTGAAGAAGAGGTTTACTTTGCGCGCCTGGCCCGCAAAGGGGAGGAGTCCGGCCGCAAGCGCATGATTGAAAGCAATCTCCGGCTGGTGGTCAAGATCGCACGGCGTTACGTGAACCGTGGGCTGACCCTTCTGGACCTGATCGAGGAAGGAAACCTGGGCCTTATCCGGGCGGTCGAAAAGTTTGATCCGGAGCGGGGCTTCAGATTTTCGACCTATGCGACCTGGTGGATCCGCCAGACTATCGAGCGGGCGATCATGAATCAGACCCGCACCATCCGATTGCCGATCCATGTGGTTAAAGAGCTCAATCTCTACCTGAGGGCGGCCCGGGAACTGGCGCAAAAGCTTGACCACGAGCCCACCGCCGAAGATATCGCCCGCCTGGTTGAGCGTCCGGTCGCCGACGTCAAGCGAATGCTTGGGCTGAATGAGCGGGTGGCGTCCATAGACACGCCGATCGGTGCCGGCAGCGACAAGTCCCTGATGGATACCGTTGCTGACGAAGGCGCGACCGACCCGGCTGAGGTGCTGCAGGAAAACGATATCTCGTCCAGCCTCGAGAAGTGGATCGACCAGCTTACCGACAAGCAGCAGGAGGTACTTTCCCGGCGTTTTGGCCTGAGAGGGTATCCGGTCAGTACGCTTGAGGAAGTTGGTCAGGAGATCGGCCTCACCCGGGAACGGGTACGGCAGATCCAGGTAGAGGCACTGCGTCGTCTTCGGGAGATCCTGGAGAAAGATGGCCTGTCAGGTAACCTTCTGTTTAACTAGACAGATCTGACACTCACTACAGGCAAGCCGGTCATGTTCGCATGGCCGGCTTTTCTGTTTAATGTGGGTGCAAATGAGAACCAGGTGGTGAATGTGATCGGGGCTTCATTGCTAGAATACCGGGACCGGCAGCGTTCGGGTGTCGACCCGTTACCAATGAAGCATTCAGTAACAACGATCTTAAGGAAGGACAGGACATGAAGAAAACTCTTACCGCAGGATTGGCCTCTTTCATTCTGGCCGGCACCCTGGCTGCTCCTGCACATGCACTGACTGTCAGCGGCGTGGATGTACCTGAGACCTATCCGGCGGAGGGGCAGGAGCTCCAGCTCAATGGTGCCGGCACTCGCTCCAAGTGGTTTATGGACCTCTATGTAGGCGGGTTGTATGTGCCGCAGAAGGTCAGTGATGGCAATGCGGTGATCAATGCCAATGAGCCCCAGGCCATCACGCTGCATATCACCTCCGGCATGATTACCAGTGAGCGCATGACGGACGCCACCATGGACGGGTTCAGGGCGGCCACCGGTGGTGACCTGTCTGCGATCCAGGCCGATGTTGATCAGTTTATGGCGGTGTTCCAGGAAGAGATCAGGGAAGGGGATGTCTTCGATCTGGTGTATGTCCCGGACGAAGGTATCCGTGTGCTCAAAAACGGTGACTACAAAGACACCGTGGGCGACCTGGAGTTCAAGAAGGCCCTGTTTGGTATCTGGCTGTCAGAGAACCCGGTCCAGAAAGATCTGAAAAAGGGGATGCTCGGCCGGAAGTAATGGCTGTAGACAGATAGCAAGCCGGCATCCGCCGGCTTGCACCTCAGGCCGGCTCACGCATCGGTGTGCAGCACGTCTGCGGCATAAAGCGTGTTTTCCAGCAGAGTGGCGATGGTCATCGGGCCGACCCCACCCGGAACCGGGGTGATATAGGCTGCCCGCCTGGCTGCGGTTTCGAAGTCCACATCACCGCGAAGTTTGCCATCCGCCATGCGGTTGATGCCCACATCAATCACTGTGGCGCCGGGCTTGACCCATTCCCCCTTGATAAGGCCTGGCTTGCCCACCGCCGCGATCAGGATATCGGCGTCGCTGACAAAGCGCTCCAGGTTGTCCGTAAAGCGGTGGCAGACCGTTGTGGTTGCACCCTTGAGCAGCAATTCCATGCTCATTGGGCGGCCGACGATATTGGATGCACCCACGATCACGGCATGCTGGCCCTTGTAAGGAGTGCCAACGGAGTCGAGCAGGGTAATGACGCCCGCCGGAGTGCAGGGGCGCAACGCGGGTTTGCGTTGCATCAGGCGGCCGATGTTGTATGGATGAAAGCCGTCCACGTCTTTATCCGGGCGGATCTTGATGAGGATCGGGTCTGCATCAAGGTGCGGTGGCAGGGGGAGCTGGACCAGAATGCCGTCTACCGCAGGGTTGTCGTTCAGTTCGTCGATCAGGGCTTCCAGGGCGGTCTGGGAGGTATCCTCTGGCAGGTCATAAGACAACGAGAGTATGCCGGCCTCTTCACAGGCTTTGCGTTTATTGCCTACATATACCCGGGAGGCTGCGTCATCGCCCACCAGCACCACGGCAAGGCCGGGCGCGCGCAGGCCTTTATCTTGCCGGGCTTTTACGCCCGCGGCGACTTGGTGGCGCACCCGGGCAGCAATCTCTTTTCCGTTAATCAGTTTGGCGTTCATGTGTCCGTCTTGTGGGTTGGCATGAAATGGTGAAGAATAGTAGCCGCGCATTGTCTCATGCTTCGGGGTTCGCGCCAATGCGGGCAGGACCTGCCGGCCTTGTTCTGAGGAATCGGGCGGGGCGGCGGGGTCACTATTTTCAGGGTTATGTACATGATTCTGAAAATGAGTGTTGACGGGCCCGTCCGGCGCCGGTAATATGCGCGCCAACTTTGCTGAAGCACTTGTTGTTCAGTTAACGGGGTATAGCGCAGTCTGGTAGCGCGCCTGCTTTGGGAGCAGGATGTCGGGAGTTCGAATCTCTCTACCCCGACCATTTTCTGGATAT
>DATGNB010000054.1:0-3226 GCA_035306945.1 Marinobacter sp. | reverse complement strand
GGGGCCGAGTTCCTGGTTCTGATGGGTTCGCTTGGTGAAGCGATAGCGGCGCCGGTTGTGGCCGGTCATCACCGTCATGTCCTGCAGGTGGCAATGACCGCCTTCCTCGCACACCGGGCAGTCATGGGGATGGTTCACCATTAGCCACTCGATCACGCTGGCGCGAAAGGCACGAGACTCTTCATCGTTGACGGAAATGTAGGTGCCATCGGCCGCTGGCGTCATGCAGGACATCACGATACGGCCGCGCTGGTCGTCGGCATTGGCATACTGTTTGACGGCACATTGGCGGCAGGCCCCAACACTGCCGAGGGCCGGGTGCCAGCAAAAGTACGGAATATCCAGCCCGAGGGAGAGACAGGCGCGCAGAAGGTTATCACCGCCGCTGACCTCGTATTCCTTGCCATCGATATGAATCGTCGCCATTCCCTGTACCTGTGTTGGCGGAAATTTATAAGCACCTGCCCAGAAAGATGATGGTCCCCGTGAACGGTCAAGGATCACGCGGGAACCAAATGTAGGGGCGGACCCATGTGTCCGCCCAGGGCAGACACGCAGGTCTGCCCCTACAAGCCACATATAACGATGTCAGGATATTTTTTGCGCAGGTGCTTAGTCAGGTACTCAGTTAGCCTCGACTGCATGCCTGCTTGCGGGCGTCGCAATGCCCCGTTCAAACTCCTCTCGAAAATATTTCAGGGCGCTCTGCAGGGGTTCCATGGCACCCGGCGCATGGGCGCAAAAAGTTTTGCCAGGCCCCAGGAAGCGCGTCATCTGCTCCAGGATCTCCAGATCCCCGGGCCTGCCTTCACCCCGTTCCAGCGCCTCCAGGATTTTCACGCTCCAGGGCAGGCCGTCCCGGCAGGGTGTGCACCAGCCGCAGGACTCCCGGGCAAAGAATTCCTCCAGGTTGCGCACCACCGATACCATGTTCTGCCGCTGGTCGATCACCGTGATCAATCCGGTACCCATGCGGCTGCCGGCTTGGGTGATGGTGTCGAAATCCATGGCCAGGTCCAGGTGTTCCGGTAACAGAAAGTCTGTTGATGCGCCGCCCGGAAGCCAAGCTTTCAGGCTCAATCCCTCGGCCATGCCGCCGGCATGTTCTTCCAGCAGTTCCCGGGCGCTGGTGCCGATGGGCAGTTCCCAGATGCCGGTCCGGCGGGCCCGTCCGGACACGCCATAGAGTTTGGTGCCGCTGTCGTTGCTCTTGCCCTGGGACAGTCCGCGAAACCAGTCAGCGCCCCGCAGCACGATGTGGGGTACGCAGCTGAGCGTCTCCACGTTGTTCACCACCGTCGGCTTGCCCCAGGCACCGGCCACCCCGGGGAAGGGGGGTTTGGCCCGCGGGTTGGCGCGGCGACCCTCCAGGGAGTTGATGAGCGCCGTTTCCTCGCCGCAGATATAGCGCCCGGCACCAGTGTGGACAAAGACCTCGTAGCTCCAGCCGGAACCCAGAATGTTGTCGCCGAGAAAACCGGCGGCACGGGCTTCGGCCAGGGCACGGTTCAGGCGTTCCGCCGCCAGCACGTATTCACCGCGCAGGAAGATATAGCCCCGGTGGGCCTGGATGGCATAGCCAGCGATGATCATGGCCTCGATCAGCTGGTGGGGCATCTCTTCCATCAGCAGGCGATCCTTGAAGGTGCCGGGTTCCATCTCATCGGCATTGCACAGTACATACTTCTCCCGGGGCGCCTCCGGGCCCATGGGGACAAAGCTCCATTTCACCCCTGCGGGGAAACCCGCGCCGCCACGCCCGCGCAGGTTGGCGTCCTTGACGATCTGGGTCACCTCGCCCGGTGTCAGTTTTTTAAGCGCCAGTCGCAGGGCCGCGTATCCCTCTTCCGCCTGATAGGCCTTGAGATCCGGCGGCTGACCGGGGCGGATGCGGTAGGTCAGGGGCTGGCGCTCGGCGCGGGCTTCAGGGCTCATGGATAGCGCTCCAGCAAGGCGGGAATGGCCTCGGGCGTGAGAGGGCCGTGGGTGTCGTCATCAATCATCAGGGTGGGCCCCTTGTCGCAGTTACCCAGGCAGCAGATGGGCAGCAGGGTGAAGCGATCGTCGGCGGTGGTCTGTCCCGGTTGGATTCCCAGCTCCCGCTGCAGGGTCGACATCACCTCTTCATAACCAGTCAAAAAGCAGGAGATGCTGTCGCAGACCTTGATCACATGGCGCCCCACCGGCTGGCGGAAGATCAGGTTATAGAACGTGGCCACCCCTTCCACATCCGCGCTGGAGATGCCCAGCATCTCGCCAATGGCACCGCAAGCGCCATCCGGTACCCAGCGCCGGTGGCGCTGCACGATCTTGAGCGCCTCGATAACAGCGGCACGGGTATCTTCGTAATGGGCCATTTCATGCTCGATCTCGTCGCGCTCCTGTGGTGAGAGCTCAAACTGAGGCTGACGGTCGCTGGCGATGATCATCCGGCTTCTCCCTAACGATCCACGTCGGACATCACGAAGTCGATGCTGCCCAGGTAGGCAATCAGGTCCGCGATCATGCTGCCCCGGATCACCGACGGGATCTGCTGCAAATGGGGGAAGCTGGCGGTGCGGATCCGGGTTCGGTAACTCATGGTGCTGCCATCGCTGGTCAGGTAGTAACTGTAAAGTCCCTTGGTGCCCTCGATCATAAAACTGCCTTCCCCGGGCGGAATTACCGGGCCCCAGGAAACGCTCAGGAAATGGCTGATGAGGGTCTCGATGTGCTGCAGGGTTCGCTCCTTGGGGGGCGGGCAGGTTAACGGGTGGTCCGCTTTGTGGGGGCCAGAGGGCATGTTGTCCAGGCACTGGCGGATAATGCGCAGGCTTTGCCGCATTTCCTCGATCCGTACCAGGCACCGATCATAGACGTCGCCGTTGTGGCCAAGGGGCACCTCGAAGTCGAAGTTGTCATAACCTGAGTAGGGCCGCGCCTTGCGCAGGTCGTAGTTCAGGCCGGTGGCCCGCAGGCCCGGGCCGGTCACGCCCCAGGCCAGGGCCTGTTCGGTGTTGTACTGGGCCACGCCGATACTGCGGATGCGCAGAATGCCGTTGTCCACGGCTGCCTTCTGGTATTCGTCGAGCCGTGGTGGCAGCCAGTCGACAAACTCCCGCACCAGCTTGTCCCAGCCACGGGGCAGGTCAGCGGCCAAGCCGCCAATGCGAAACCAGGCCGGGTGCATGCGAAAACCGGTAATGGCTTCAATAACGTCATAGGCCTTGGCGCGGTCGCTGAACAT
>DATGNB010000053.1:0-49599 GCA_035306945.1 Marinobacter sp. | reverse complement strand
TGATAGCCGGCCACCCGAAGGTTCCCCGTGGCATCCACGTGTAGATGAAGAAGGAAACGCTTGCCGGTCACCGAAGCGTTTTTCGAAGGCCGTGATGGCATTCTCTGCAATGGCTGTAGAGGTGCTTTCCGTGGGAACAATGCGCCCGGATACCAGCCTGAAAACGGGAGCCGCCGGGATCTCTTTGAGCAACACCAACTCGCCACTGGCAAGCTGGTCTCTTAATCGGGCAGGGGTAAAACTGGAGCTCGAAAGGTAGCTGGCCAGTTCCTTATCGGAGTATTGGTCCCAGCCACCCTCGATCATCAACGCTTCGTGAAGCGCAAGCGAGTGCGGGTCTGCTATTCTGGTCACGTCCGTGTTTCCACAAAGTATTAATCGGCATAATCCATGCCTGCAGTGTTGGAAAATGTACCGGAATTACCGGGCGAGTCCAAGCCTGCGTCTTGCACACTTGTGGTCCTAAGTCGTAAGCCGGCCTCGCCAACCAGAAACATTGCATTGATGGCCATCCCTGGCCGGTCAAATCAACTTGCGAGCAAACCGGTCTCCACCAACCGCTCCCGTATCCGGTCCAGGGCTTCCGGATTGCCAAGAGCATCCCGGTTGTCCATCTTGTTCGAGCCATTGACCAGCCGGGCCACCGCGAGTTCCACTTTTTTGCCGCTACGGGTGTAGGGAATGTCGGGCACTTCCACGATGTGTTTGGGCACGTGCCGGGGGCTGGCGCCTTCGCGGATTCGGGTTTTCAGGGTTTTGATCAGGTCGTCGGTGACGGTCTGGCCCTCGGCCGGAACCACCAGCAGCAGCACTTCCACGTCGCCGTCGATCTGGCGGCCGACCACGAGGCTGTCTTTAACCGCGTCAACGGTTTCCACCTGGCGGTAGATTTCGGCGGTGCCGATGCGCACACCGCCGGGGTTGAGGGTGGCGTCGGAGCGGCCGTAGATGATGGCACCGCCGTGTTCGGTGAACTCGATGAAGTCGCCGTGGGCCCAGACTCCGGGGAAGGTGTTGAAGTAGGCGTCTTTGTAGCGTTCGCCGTCCGGGTCCTGCCAGAAGCTGACGGGCATGGAGGGCATTGGCTGACGGCAGACCAGTTCGCCCCGGCCGTCGGACACCGGCTGGCCATTGTCGTCGTACGCCACGGCATCAACACCCAGCATACGGCACTGGATCTCCCCCCGGCGCACCGGCAACAGCGGTGTTGAGCCCACAAAGCAGCCGCAGATATCAGTACCGCCGGCGATCGAGCCCAGCAGGGCACCGGGGGCACCATCGCGATACATCCAGTCGTAGTCTTCCGGCAGCAGGGGGGAGCCGGTGGAGAAGACCACGCGCAGATGGCTCTGGTCCAGGGTTTTGGCCGGTTGCAGTTCGGCTTTGCGGCAGCCGGCGATGAAGCGGGCGCTGGTGCCGTAGTGGGTCACCCGCTCTTGGGCCACGGTTTCCCAGAGGAAGTTGAGGCTCGGGTAACCCGGGGAGCCATCGACGGTGATCACGGCGGCGCCGGTCATCAGGGCGGAGGCCTGCCAGTTCCACATCATCCAGCCGCAGGTGGTGAAGTACAGAAAGCGGTCATCCGGGCCCAGGTCGCCGTGCAGCATCAGTTCCTTGGCGTGGTTGACCAGCAGGCCGGCGGTGCCGTGCACGATGCACTTGGGTTTGCCGGTGGTGCCGGAGGAATAGAGAATGTAAACCGGGTGGTCCGGGTCCACCGGGGTGAACGAGGGGACCTGGCCTTCGCCCGCCTTCAGAGCGTCGTCCCAGGTGGTGACCAGCTCGCCGGGAATCGGTGCGTCATCCGGCAGCTGGGCAATGCTGACCACCACTTTCAATGAGGGCAGGCCGGCGATCAAGTCCGCAAAGTCGCCCTGGCGGGCGAAGACCTTGCCGCCGTAGCCATAGCCATTCACTGCAATCAGCACCGACGGTTCGATCTGGCCAAAGCGGTCGTTAATGGCGCCGATGCCGAAGTCCGGCGACGCGGAGCTCCAGATGGCGCCCAGGCTGGTGGCCGCCAGCATACCCACCAGGGCTTCGTAGCCGTTGGTGACCACCCCCGCCACGCGGTCGCCCTGCCGGATGCCTTTGCTGCGCAGGAAGGCTTCCAGAGCGCCGGCGTCGGCTTTCAGCTCGGCGTAGGTCTTACGCAGTACCGGGCGGGTTTCGCAGTAGGCCACCACGGCTTCCTTATCGGCCTGCCCACCCTCCGCCAGACGCAGAAGATTGGCGGCAAAATTCAGCTTCATGCCGGGAAACCATTCGGCACCGGGCATCTGTCGGCTCCCCAGCACCTGCCGGGCGGGCGTGTCGCAGACCAGGCCGCAAAAATCCCAGACTTTCTGCCAGAAGGTGTCCAGTTCGGTGACTGACCACTGGTGCAGGGCCTGATAATCCGCAAACGGCCCGAAGCCCTGCTGCTCCAGCCAGGCTTTGAACTGGCCCATGCGGGAGCGGGTGAGGGTGGCCTGGTCCGGAGCCCAGACAACCGGGGATTGTTCTTTATTGCTCATCCGTCTCTCCAGAAAAGTCACTGCATGTGCCAGCCATGGCTGACAACGATCGATTGACCGGTAAGGGCCGTGGACGGGAAGGCCGCAAGATGCACCGCCAGCTCTGATACGTCTTCCAGGGTGGTGAACCGGCCGTCCACGGTGTTCCTGAGCATCACCTTGCTGATCACTTCTTCCTCGGAAATGCCCAGTTCCCTGGCCTGTTCGGGAATCTGCTTGTCCACCAGCGGGGTCCGTACAAAGCCCGGGCATATAATGTTGCTGCGCACACCGTGTTCGGCACCCTCTTTCGCCACCGCCCGGCACAGCCCCAGAATGCCATGCTTGGCAGCCACATAAGGGGCCTTGAGGGGCGAGGCCTCTACCGAGTGCACCGACCCCATGTACAGCATAGTCCCGCTGGCCTGGGCGTACATCTGCCGCAGCGCCGCCCGGGTCACCAGAAAGGCGCCGTCCAGATGCACACTGATCACCTTGCGCCAGTCGGCGAAGTCCAGGTTATGCACCGGGTCGATGTGCTGGATGCCGGCATTTGCCATGGCCACGTCCAGCCGGCCCCATTGGCTGACAATGGTCGCGATGCCCTGGTCGACCGCCCGCTCATCTGTCACATCCATCGCCAGAGCCAGGGCTGTGCCCCCGGCCTGCTCGATCGAGGCGACGGTGTCTGCGGTATTTTCCAGGCTCAGGTCGGCCACCGCCACCCGGGCGCCCTCCCGGGCAAAGTGCTCAGCAACGGCGCGGCCAATGCCACGGCCGGCACCGGTTATCAGTGCGACTTGGTTATGAAGACGCATGGTTACAGTCTCCTGTTAAGGATTTATAAGGTTGTTGGCAGCCGGAGAGAGCCCTCAGCGCCCTCCGTACACCTCGTTCGGCAACCAGGTGGCCAGCGGCTCAAACCAGAACACCAGTGCCAGCGCCAGCAACTGCAGCGCGATAAACGGCATCACGCCCAGATAGATATGCCGGGTGGTGATGCCTGGCGGGCATACACCTTTGATGTAGAACAGCGAAAACCCCACCGGCGGTGTCAGGAACGACGTCTGCAGGCAGATGGCGAACATGATCGCAAACCACACCGGCTCGACCCCCATCTTGAACAGCACCGGAGCTACCAGAGGCAGGATGATCAGGGTGATTTCTACCCAGTCGAGGAAAAAGCCCAGCAGGAAAGTGATAAACAGTACGGTCAGCAGCACACCGGTGGTACCGAACGGCAGCCCGGTAATGGCACTCTCGATGACTTCATCACCACCCAGACCCCGCAGGACCGACGCAAACACCGTGGCTCCGATGAAAATACCGAAGATGAATGCCGAGGTCCGACTGGTCTGATACAGGGACTCCTTGAGCGTCGCCAGGTCCAGGCGCCTGCTGACAAAGGCCATCAGCATGGCACCCCCGGCCCCCACGGCCGAGGCTTCGGTGGTGGTCGCAATGCCAAAGAAGATCGAGCCAAGTACAGCGATAATCAGCACCATTGGCGGCAACACCGCCTGCACCACTTCCAGCCATGCGCGGGCATTAAGGGGTGTCCTGTTTTCCGGAGCAGGTGCCAGATCTTTCTTCACGAACGAGGCGATGAGAATGTACAGGATGTACATGGCACCGAGCATGATGCCCGGGATCAGCGCCCCCATAAACAGCTTGCCCACCGAGGCATCGGAGGTGCCCAGCCGGTCTGCCATCAGCACCAGCATGATGCTGGGCGGCACCAGGATACCCAGAGTACCCACGGAGCAGGCTGTGCCCACCGCCAGAGGTTTGTTGTAGTTGGCCTGCATCATCGGCCCAAGGGACAACATCCCCAGCAAGACGACTGAGGCGCCGACTATCCCCGTGGAGGCTGCCAGCAGTACACCGACGATGACCACCGTAATCGCGTAGCCGCCACGCATCGGGCCAAGCACCCGCACCAGGCTGTGCATCAGCTTTTCGGCGATACCGGACCGGTCCAGCATGATCCCCATGAAAATGAACATCGGCAACGCCACCATCAACTCATTGGCGACAATGCCGTAGATTCTGGAATCCAGCACTCCCATCGTGCCCTGCCAGGTAAACCAGATCGGCGAATCAAAGTACTCCACCATGACATGCCCGACCAGGGCAAAGATCAGACCAATACCCGCGAGTGACCAGGCCACAGGGAACCCCAGAAGCAGGAGAACCATAAAGCCGGCGAACATCGCGATAACAAGAATCGCTTCTACACCCATGACGTCTGCCTCGTAACTCAGGAACCGGAATGGCCGGCGGACTGGCGATCGTTGTCAGGAGCCACTACTGCGCGGGGAAACCCGAACAGGAAAGTGGCGCACCGCAACATCCGGGAGAACAATGCGATCATTACCAGGATCAGGCCCAGCGGCAGCATGCTCTTGAAGATAAACCGGTAGGGCAGGCCACTCGGCGCCTGGGAGCGCTCGTTATAGACCCAGGCCTTCCAGGCATAGGGCACCAGCACCTCCACCATCAGATAGATCACCGGGAGTGCCAGCAGAGCGATGCCGAACAGTTCGATGGAAGCCTGAACCCGTGGCGGGAATTTCTCCTTCAGGACATCCACCCGTACGTGGTCGTCATGCACCACGGCATAGCCCAGCGTCAACATGGTGGTAGCCCCGAACAGATGCCAGGACAATTCTTCCAGCGCGATGGAGCCCTGGGACAGCACGTACCGGGAAAATACGTTGATCAGCACAACCACCAGCACACCGATCCACAGCCAGGAGGCGAGGCGGCCGACCGCCATCACAAAGCGGTCAAGGTGCCGGGACAACACGTTAGTGGGGAGTGAATCAGTGCGTGCAGGAGGGGACTGCGTACCCCCGGGGAAATTGGTCTCAGTCACAACAACCTCGAATAGTCCGGATGCAGGGAGGATGGCAGGCGACGGCCAGACCGGCGCCTGCCACGATCATCGTCCGCTGATCAGTCGTACTGGTAGAAATCCCGGGGCAGGTAACCCTTGGAGTGCCAGATCGAGTGATGTTCCATGAACTCACGCTGACTGGTGAGCACACGCTTGAACATGTCGTCCTTGGCGGCGATCTCGTCCAGAACTTCATCGGTCGCTTTCTGGAGTTCCCGCAGTACCGGTTCCGGCAGGGTCTGGGCGTTCACGCCTTCACTCTCATAGTCGCGCAGGGCAGTAGGCTGGGCCCACTCACTCTGGGCAAAACCCTTGAGCGTTGCGGATTCGCACCCCATTTCGATGAGCGCACGGGTTTCCGGCTTGAGCTTTTGCCAGACATCCTTGTTAACCAGCAGGTGAGAGGTAGTGAGGGTCTGATGCCATCCCGGCATGATGTAGTTTTTTATGATCTGGTCCAGCCCCAGCATCTTGTCGATCGCCGGCTGGGAGAATTCGGTCGCATCAATGGTCTTGCGCTCCAGGGCCTGGTAGATCTCACCACCCGGCACCATGGTGACCGACGCGCCCAGTTTTTCGAGCACTTTGCCGCCAATACCGGCAAAGCGGATTTTCAGGCCCTTGAAATCGTCCACGCCCTCGATGGGCCGGGCAAACCAGCCGGCACCCTCGGGACCAATGATCGAACACAGCATCGGGTGAATGTTACGCTCTGCGTAGATCTCTTCCAGCAATGCCCGGCCATCGCCCTCGTAGTACCACGCCAGGTAGGCCGGCGGCTCCATGTTGAACGGGGCTCCCGAATACAGCGGCAGAGACGCAATGGTGCCCTGGTCATAGCCTGCCCAGGTGTAACCGGCAGCATATTTGCCGCTGCTGACGGCATCCATGATCTCGAACGGTGGCACCAGTTCGCCGGGCTCGTAGTAGCGCAGCTGGATGTCGCCACCGGAAATTGCCTTGAGATTCTCAGAGAGATGCTTAACGGGGGTCGTCAGGCCCACCAGATGAGACGGGAAGGCCAGAGGGACCTGCCACCGAACCTTCTCTGCGGCGACAGCGTCAGCACTGGCCAGACTGCCGGTAATCATGGCAGCAGCGGTAATACCGTAGGTCAGTTTCGAGAGCTTATGCTTGATCGACATAAAACGGATCCTTCTTGTTGTTGTCATTCTCCCCCGGCATACAGGCCGGTGGGCTACCACTGAACATGATCAGACAACGCAGGAAACCAGTACTGACTTCGGTCGGGTCCAACGGCTTAGCGTCAGTTTGTTTTCCTGCGTTATTCTGACGTCTTGCATATACGCTAAAGCAGACACCGTGCCACAGTTAAATAGTTCTTTAAATTCAATTAGTTAATAAAAGCATGAAATGGTGACTGGTGAGGTTTGTCCGGATAACCGGACACAAAGCGCGCACTTCCTGAAACAACTGTCCATGAAACCGGACACACGTCTGGTTTTCAGGACAGTCGGGCCAGCTTTTCATAAAGCACCGAGCGGGAAATGCCGAGCAACCGGGCGGCCCTGGTGCGATTGCCACGGCAACTGACCAGAGCCTCCTCAATGGCCTGGGCTTCCGCCTCGGCGACTATCCGCGCCAGCGGGCGCACAGGGCGGGCGGGCTGGGCTGAATCCAGCCGCCGGCCACCCCGGGGCAGCACCTTGAAGATCGCATCCGCATCCAGCAGATCGCTGTCTTCGCTCATCGTCAGCGCCCGCTCCAGCACGTTTCGCAATTCCCGGATGTTGCCGGGCCAGTCATAATTGCTCAGAGCCGCGATCCCGGCGTCGGTGATCTCGCCACGCATACCCTGAGCCTCGCAGATTTCTCCCAGCAAGGTTTCGCAGAGCACGCCCAGATCCGCCAGGCGCTCACGCAGAGGCGGGCTGGTAATCTCCAGGACGTTCAGCCGGTAGTAGAGGTCTGAGCGGAAGGTGCCCTCGGCGATCATGGCTTCCAGGTTGCGACTGGTAGCGGCAATCAGACGGACATCCACGGCCGTTACCTTGTTCGAGCCCAGAGCCTCGACCTCACCTTCCTGGAGGACGCGCAGCAGTTTGGCCTGCAGCGGCAGGGGCATATCCCCTACCTCGTCAAGAAACATGGTGCCGCCGTTGGCGAGCTGAAATTTACCTTCGCGGTTACGCCGGTCAGCACCGGTGTAGGCCCCGGGTGCAACGCCAAAAAACTCGGCTTCCAGCAGGTTTTCCGGCACCGCCGCCACGTTAATCCCGACAAAGGGTTTATCGGCCCGGGGTGATACCGCATGAATGGCCTGCGCCAGTACCTCTTTGCCGGTACCGGTCTCCCCCAGCAACAGCACCGGCATGTCGCGGCCGGCCGCCAGCCGGGCCCGGCGCTTGACCTCCAGCGCCGCCGGGCTGCCACCAACGAAATCGCCCAGACTATAACGGGTACCCCGGTTCTGTTTGGCCAGCGCCTTACGGGCCGCGGCGAGGTCGCTGTGAAGCCGTCGGTATTTCGCCACCAGCGGGGTCAAAGGCTGCAGGTCGTCGTACAGTACGAAGGCCACAGCACCCACAATGTCACCCTCGTCGTCGTAATAGGGTAACCGGGTGACCACCAACTGCTGCTTGTTGTGTTCCATGATGTCCAGCAACAGGGGCTTACCGGTTTCAACAACCTCCGGCATACGGGTATGGGGGATCAGCTTATGCACCGGCTTGCCCAGGGCCTGGGACACATCCAGCAAGCCCAGCAATTCGGAATAGCTGCTGTTGATCCAGGTGATGTTGGCGTCGCGGTCTACGGCAATGGCACCGGCACTGGCTTCCTCAAACATGGGAAACAGAGCTTCTATCAGATCGCGGGTCAGACCACTCTTATTCTTGTTGGTAAACAACTCGCTCATAGTCCGCGTACTCACGGGTCGGGATGAGTTCATGGGCAGTCCTCAAGCGTCCGGAATTCCGGACGCCGTCATCAGAGTATAGGCAGCCCCCGGAACGGGGGCAAATACGCTAAGGGAAGAAGGCGATGACGTCGCGATCACTCCGGGATCAGCAACTCGTCATCAAAAAACCGAATCCGGTCAGCATCAGCCGGCAGCGACTGAATGGGTGGTACGTGGGTCAGATCAAGGGGTGTAGCCAGGTCACCCCGTGGCACGGTACGAACTACCTGGCTCGGCGGTAACGGCTGTCTTTCCTTGAGGTGTGCCCACACCAGATCAAGCGCCTGGAAATAGTAGTGGTGCAGTGGCACGTAATGCTCACCCACCCCCGGGAAACCGTTGAGTACATCAAGATGGTGGGCATTCAGGATTTCGTAATAACGGAGCTTACTGTGGCGCCCTTCTACCTTCTGATTGAGCGCGACATAGGGCCTTGAGGTGTGATTGATGGGCAGAATCGCATCCGCCCGCCCGGTCACGAACACCGTGGGCTTGCGCTGCAGGTCACCGGTGGCACGAACAGCCTCCACGCCCCCGGCAATCGCCTCGGCCAACGCCGCCTGGTCAGCCTCAAGCGGGCTGCCGGTAACCACGTTGACACCTTCCGCAAGACTTCTCAGACACAGCAATGCATCCAGGCCGTAGTCAATCTGGCTGGAGCTTGGGGACGCACTCATCGACAGATTCGTGGGCTGGCCCTCGGCGTTATCGTAGACCAGATTGACACCCGCAGAGGGCGGGACACCGTTGCTGGCAGAGAACAGCGCTGTCTCAGCCGCCGGCGCCAGAGGCATGACCGCACCGGCACTGTCGGTCGCGGCAAAACTCAGGCCGCATACGCGGTCCTCCACACCGGCCCGGGCATAGGCATTGGTGTAGGTCATGGCAATGCTCTGGGCCACGGCCAGGCCGAAGTGCATCGGCGCCAGCAGATTCTGCTCCGGCTGGATGGCAAACTCCTCATTCAGGATGCGCTGGGCGTCGGCAGCCCAGTCATCCGGTGTCGCCCCGGACACCAGCCCCTTGTTGAACAGGGAATGGCAGATATTTTCACCGGTTTGTACCGGATTGAACACCGCATTCATGGGTGCCATCTCCCGAATGCCCGGCGCCAGGTTAGCGCAGCCCTGATAGACCGCCAGCGCAGTGGTGTAATCCAGCAGGCTGCGGCTGTGTCCGGTGATCGGAGGCGCATCACCCTGGCGAATGCTGAGCCCCGGATTGACGACCGGGTTTATATTGGGCTCCGACACCGCGACACCATCGATCAGTCCGTTCTTATCCAGTTCGGCGGCCCGTACCGAGGCGCCACCACCGTTGGAGACACTGGAGGCAATCACCAGCGTGTTTTCAGGGGTGACCGTGGGCCAGACTTTGCCATGGCCAAGCTCCCGCCCATAAATCGTGTTCAGCACATAAAAACCGAACTCAATCGACTGCAGCACATGTTGCCCCCAGTCTGCCTCGGGGTTCTGCCGGGAGTGGGCATGCTTCCAGGCAAAGCGGTCCGGCCACTGGCTGTTGAAGTCCTCCCGGCTCCCGGCATCCAGGTCGGCACGGAACAACGTGGCTTGCGGATCGGTTGTCAGGGCTCCGTGGATCGACTGGGCGGTGTCGGTGGCCAGATTATGGGCTCCCGTACCCGTCCCCTTGTCGGTATACACCACGGCACAGCCTTTTTTCAGGCCCCACTCACCGGCCGTACCAATGGCGCCGTAGATCCCTCGGGAGCCGGACGACGGGGCTGTCACCATACAAGACGAGTCCGGGTCAAAGCTATCGGGCACCTGGGCCATCACGGTGACCGGAACGGCAGAGCCGGGCACCTGCATTAGGGCAATAAATTCCTGGCCCGGAACGCGGTCACTGGTATGACCAACGGCGGGGCCGAACAGGCTGCCATAGCCACCGCCCGGCGAGGTATCCACCAGGCCCCGGTAATTGTTGTAGATAGCCAGTCGGCGTATGTCTGCCGGTGTCGGGTTGAGGGGGTCGGCAAACGCCGGCGGCGTGGCACTGGCCAGGCCATCAGCACCCAGACCCGCCGTCAGCAGATCATCCGTACTGCCGTCATAACTCATCTGATGTACGTCACTCACCAGAAAATCCGGCGGCGAGTTGAATATCTCATCCTTTTTGCAGGCAGTGAGGGTAACGACAGCAGCACCCATCAGGGTGCAGAGCATCATTCGTTTCATGGTCGGTCCTTGTTTTGTTGTTGTTGCTTAGGCCCCACGGGCCAGTTGCACCTAGCGGTTCCTGTGCCAACAACTCAAACCATTGAATTCACGAATGAAACTGATAGTGCAAAAGAATTCCTCCGCCCGCTAATCCGGGATTCCGGACAGCGGGAAACCCGTCGCCGGACCGCCCCGGCCTGAACCAAAGCGCGCTCGCGCGCAGTGTCCGGTTTTTCGGACGGCGTTCGGAAATCCTGACACCTCCCCGGCCAGCGCGTGCTCACCGGAGCCCGGAATCCGGCTGAGGCTCAGCCAAGATGGAGGAAGGGCAGCAGACTGACACCGAGGATGACGACAACCGCCAGGCAGGCGGCAAACGTCCGTACCGGGTAACGCCGGAACATCGATATCACCCCGCCGACCTCTCCCCGGGCAACTCGTTGTTGATAAATACTCCGCTGGCGTTCAAGCCGGCTGTTCTGGTAGTGATCAAGCAGTGCCTTTGCCCGAACGGCTTCGTCATCATCATGCACCCAGAACCCACCCATGCTGATGCCCCAGCGGCTGGGTGGCGTTTCGTAATAGCGTACCTCGTGCTCGTCAAATAATGTGCGGATCTCATCGGCTTCGTCGTCCGGCACATGGCGCAGGTTCATCAGATGGTGGGGCATGGGGGTTCCCGGCTGGCGTCGTTAGCGTTATTGGCTATATCCTAACAGGAAAGCCAACCCGACCGAATTCATCAGGACCCTGCATGAGCCAACACCCCCTGCGTCTGTTGCTGGACTTTGATGAGCGCATCCGGCACGACAAGGATCAGGCCCCCGCATTTCTGCACCGGCGGGACCGGCGCTTCGCCCTGGATTGTCAGGCCGAAGGGCTCAGACCCGGCCCCGGCCGGTGGCTGGAGCACATGGACCGGCTCAGCGGCCCGGGTGGCCGTCACCAGCCGGGCCGGGAAGCCCAGCAACACTGGCGCCATGTCAACAGCGGCTTTGCAGCCGCTGGTGCCGTGTTCGGGGCGATCACCATGGCTGGCTTGCTGTTTTATGAAGGGGGGCAACGCATCAACCTTACGGTGATCCTGGCGTTTGTTTTGCTGCAGCTGGTGCTGGCGCTGGCAACCACCGTGCAGTCGATCATCGGCTGGCAACCCTGGCGCTGGCTTCAGCGGCGCCTGCAATCCCGGCCACCCGGGCCAACGCTGGCCCGGCTCCAGCCCCTGCTGATGGCCCGGGCTGCTCACATCGGTGGCACCCTGTTTGCCCTTGCGGGCCTGGCTACGCTGCTGGTGTTACTGCTGGTGCAGGATCTGGCCTTTGGCTGGAGCACCACCCTGACCACCGCCTCGGAGAGTTTTCACCGGCTGATGATGACATTCGCCCGCCCCTGGAGCTGGCTCTGGCCGGCGGCCGTCCCATCGCTGGAACTGGTTGAGGCCACCCGGTTTTTCCGCGCGGCCCCGGATCCTGTGGGGGTTGCGCCGGCGCGCTGGGGCCAGTGGTGGCCCTACGTGATGATGCTATGGCTGACCTGGGTCGTGGTGCCCCGCCTGCTGCTGCTGGCCCTCAGCCAATGGCTGCTGAAACAGAAAGCGCGTTGGCTGCTGCGGCGGCATCCTGGCCTGAAGGCCCTGCAGTACCGGATGGCCACCCCCACTGTGGATACCGGCAACCAGCATCACGACGCCGCCGATATGCCCGACACCCGTACACGCAGCGGGCTGGGCCAGCTGACCAGCTACCGCTACCTGATCTGCTGGGCCGGAGCGGGGGAACCGGAGTTGCCCGCGTTCCTGGAGACTCAGGGCAACCACCGGTTCAAAGCCGGGGGCCAGGCGTCGCTGGCCGAGGATGATCACGTCGTTAACGAGCTGGCCGGGCATCTGGCGACAGCACAAGCCCCCTCCGTGGTGGTGCTTACGCGCAGCTGGGAGCCTCCGACCGGTGAATTGTACGACTTCCTGAGTCTGGCCCGGCAGCGTTGGCCGGCCCGGAGCACCGTGGTCCTGTTGCCATTGGCCACCGATCCCGGACAGGCACCACTGGCGCAACATCTTCAGCCCTGGCTGCGCTTTACCGAGCGCTTACCCGCGGGCTTTGCCAGTGTTGCCCTGGGGCCCGATGTACCCGGCCCCAGCGTCCGGTACCGGAGTCAGGAATCATGACCCGGCAACCCGTCTTTGCCGTGGTGGGCCACCCCAATAAAGGCAAGTCCAGCGTAGTCGCAACTCTGTCCCAGAACGACGCCATCGCCATTGCCCTGGAACCCGGCACAACCCGTACCCGCCAGGCCTATCCGCTGGCGGTGGATGATCGCCAGCTCTACACACTGGTCGATACCCCGGGGTTCCAGCGCCCACGGCGGGTTCTCCAATGGCTCGAAGCCCACAGCCTTTCTGCCTCCGACCGTGCCGAGACCGTGCAGGCGTTCGTGTTACAACACCAGAACGACCATCGCTATCAGGATGAGTGCGAGTTACTGGCCCCGATCATTGCCGGCGCCGGCATTATCTACGTGGTGGATGGGTCCGTGCCTTACAGTGCCGAGCATGAAGCCGAGATGACCATCCTGCGCTGGACCGGGCGGCCAAGTCTCGCCCTGATCAACAGCATCGGCCCGGACGATTACAGCGATATCTGGCAGGCCGCGCTTGGCCAGTTCTTTCAGATTGTCCGCAAGTTCGACGCCGTTCGCGCTCCGTTCGAGCAACATCTCAGCCTTCTTCGGGCTTTTGGTCAGCTTGAGCCAGGCTGGGAAGAGCCCCTGGAAGAGGCCACCCGACGGCTGTCGGAACAACGCCAGCAACGCCGCCATCAGGCCGCGCTCATGATCGCCCGGGCACTGGAAGATCTGATCTCCTGGCGGGAAACGCGTGTGCTGACCCTGGACCAGATCACCGGGACCAGCGATGCCACCCTGGCCGACTCACTCAGGCAGCAGTGGTACCAGCGCCAGCGGCAGCGCGAGCGAACCCTGCGCGCCGACATTGAACAGCTGTATCAGCACCAGCGCCTGCGCCGGCAGGAACCGGAACTGGAATGGGCCAATCAGCACGACCTGTTCTCGGAGGACACCCGCAGGCACTGGGCGGTCAGCCGGAAATATCTCGCCGGAGCCGGCTTTGGGGCCGGCGCGGTGGGAGGCGCCGGGCTGGATGCTCTGGCTCTTGGTTCGTCACTGGGAACCGGGGCCCTGGTGGGCGGCCTGATCGGTGCCGCCGGCAGTTATTTCTATGGCGACCGGCTGATCCTGCCAGCCCTGAAGATCGGCCCCCTGAAAGACGGGCTGAAAACCGCCACTTTTGGCCCCGTGCAGGATAACCAGTTTGGCTACGTGGTCCTGGGGCGCGCCGTGGATCACTGGTGGCACATCAGCCACCGCAACCACGCCGGGCGCGACCTGCTTGAGCTGGAGCCGACCAGTCACCACTGGCTGGAGCAGCTCGACAAACCCAGCCGCCGGGACATCCAGCGGGCCCTGGACCGGGGCCGGAAACGCCAGCCCCTGTCGGCGTCCCACCGGCAAAATCTGGTCTCTGCGATTGAACAGGCGATGAAGGTCTACAATGAATGGCGGTTGAACAGAGCCTGACAGGCATGTTTATACTGTAGAGCTATTCCATCACCCAATGAGGAATGCAAATGAAAATCGTACGAGTGCAGGACATTATCGGTACCGAGCGCGAAGTTGGCGCCGAACAGTGGGTCAGCCGCCGCCTGCTGCTGAAAAAGGACGGCATGGGTTTCTCTTTCCACGAAACCATCATCCCGGCCGGCACCGAGCACACTTTCTGGTACAAGCACCACCTGGAAGCCGTCTATTGCGTTGGCGGTAACGGCCGCATCAAGGATCTGGCCACCGGCGAAGTACACGAAATTACCGACGGCACCCTGTACGCCCTCGACAACCACGACCGCCATACGCTCTACGGCGGCACCGAAGACATGCGCCTGATCTGCGCCTTCAACCCCCCGGTTACCGGGCAGGAAGTACATGACGAAGAAGGCGCCTACATGCCTGACACCAGCGAAAACTGATCCGTTCAGACGTGGCCGCTAACCTCGCCGCGAACCAGCCGCCACCGCCAGCCAGGTTGCTGCCGGTGGCGGTGTTGCTTTGGCTCGCCGGTGTTTATTTGCGGGTACCGATACTGGTAGCCCCGCCTCTGGCGCCATTTATCAGTGACGAGCTGGCCCTGAGCCAGACGCTCACCGGTGCTCTCACCACCCTGCCCATCCTGATGCTGGCCGTCGGTGCCATGCCCGGCTCGCTGGCCATCGCCCGTATCGGCCCCCGGAACACCCTGGCCATGGCCATGGTGATCATGGTGATCGGCTCCGCCGGACGGGGCCTGGTGCCTGACACCTTCACCCTGATGCTGGCCAGTGCGGTCATGGGCCTGGGCGTCGCAATGATGCAGCCGGCGCTTCCGGCCCTGTTGCCTCGCTGGCTGGAACCCCACCACATTGCCATGGGCTCGGCCATCTACATGAACGGCATGCTGATGGGTGAATTCATCGGGGCCGGAGTGACTCTGCCCGTGCTGATGCCCCTGTTCGATCACAGCTGGCGCGCTACCCTGCTGGCCTGGTCACTGCCGGGACTACTGGTGGCAGCCGCCCTGTTCCTGCCCAGGCGAGACCTTGCCCGCCCGGTCAAACGTGCGGCCTGGCTCCCGGACTGGAAAAATCCGCTCACCCTGCGCATCGGCCTGCTGCTGGGCCTGTCGGGGTCGATGTTCTTCGGGCTCAATGCCTACATGGGTAACCTGCTGGAGCAGCAGGGCCGGATAACCATGCTTTCCGAAGCGCTGTTCTGGTACAACATCGCCCAGGTGTTTGCCTCTCTGGTGATGCTCAAAATGGCCCGGGCCTGGATCGGCCGACGCACCCTGATCGTTATCAGCGCCGCCCTGAGTATCCTCGGCACCACCGGCACCCTGTTTCTCAACGGCTGGTGGTTTGTTGCCAGCGCCACCCTGATGAGTTTTGTTGCCGGTATCCTGCTGATCCTGCTGGTGGCCCTGCCCCCGCTACTCGTCAGCTCCGCCGAAACCGGCCGGCTGTCTGCCGGCACCTTCCTGGTGGGCTACACCATGGGTTTCTGCGTCCCCATGCTCGGCGGTCTCATTGCCGACAATACCGGCGACCCCCGTCATGCCGTGATGGTGATGGTAGCCTACGCCATCCTGGTGTTCCCGCTTGCCTTCACCCTGGATCTGAAACGAAAAGCCTCTACCGGACCGGCCGCTTTTTAGCGCCCTGTTGGGCCGGGGCGGTCAACGGATCTTCCGGCCAGGGGTGTTTTGGATACCGGCCCCGCATCTCCTTGCGCACTTGCGGGTAGGTGTTCTGCCAGAAGCTGGCCAGATCCGAAGTAACGGCCAGGGGCCGCCGGGCCGGAGACAGCAGATGAATAATCACCGGCACCCGCCCGCCGGCTACTGTCGGGGTGTCGCTCCAGCCAAACAGGGCCTGCAGTTTGGCCGCCAGCACCGGGCCGTTATCCGGGGTGTAATCAAGTGCCACCTTCTGCCCGGTAGGGATGGTGATCGCTCTGGGTGCCAACGCTTCCAGCCGTTGCTGCAGGGAGTAGTCCAGCAAACTGTTGAGGGCGGCCTGCAAGTCCAGCCGGGCCAGATCCGACCATCGCTGCATACCCGCCACAAATGGCGCAAGCCATGTCTCCAGCCCGAGGGTCAGGGCCTCCTCAGTAACCACCGGCCAGTCGTCGGGAATTTCCCGGGCCAGCAGCTGCACCCGCGCCCGCCACTGCCGCGTGGACTCAGTCCAGGGCAGGCTGTCCAGACCTTTTCGGCGCACAGCGTCCAGCAGGCCCTGCTGGATCCGCTCGGGTGCAACCTGCGCCAACGGCGTTTCCGCCAGCACCAGAGCACCCAGTTTGCGGATGCGGCGGGCAACCATCCGGCCCCGGTTATCATCCCATAACGCTTCATCCTGCCCGGTGATATGACGCGCCAGGTCCTGCTCCAGATCGGCCAGATCCACCGGCGCCGCCAGGTAGATGGTCGCCTCCCGGGCCCGGCCATCCAGATCGGCAGCCACCAGCCAGTCTTCCCGGGCCAGCGGGTCGCCCTCCTTCAGCATCGCACCCTTGCCGTTACTGAGCTGATAACGGGGTGCCTCACCCGACCGACGCCGGGCGATGCGGTCCGGATAGGCCTGGGCCAGCACCCGGCCAACCTCAGCGGCCGTCGGTAGGTCCCGGGACGGGGGCTGATCCGACAGCCGCCTGACGGCTTGCTGCACCGCTTTTACCCGAGCACTATCCAATCCTCTGGGCCGGTATTCTCCGCGCACTATGCGGATGCGCTCGTGCAGGTCGGCACCGGAGCCCGGCCCCAGCAGATCACGCTCCTCCAGCAGTGCCGCCAGTTCCGCCGCCAGCTGGCCCAACCCCAGGGCACGCCCGCGGATAACCATGTGGGCCAGACGGGGATGGATACCGAGCGCCCGGGCGGTCTTACCGTGGTCGGTGATTGCCCCTTCTCTGTCTACCAGGTCCAGCCACTGCAGCAACTCAACCGCCTGCTGCCAGTGGGCCTGCGGCGGAGGATCAATCCAGGCTACCTGATCCGCAGACCGGGCCCCCCACTGTGCCAGTTCAAGCACCAGAGGAGCCAGGTCTGCCTCCTGGATCTCCGGCGGGGTGTAATCCGCCAGACTGAATTGCCCGGTTTCGCTCCACAGCCGATAACACACCCCGGGCTCAACCCGGCCGGCCCGGCCTTTACGCTGCTCCGCCGAGGCTTTGGAAACCCGGCCGGTCACCAGTCGGGTCATGCCACTGTTGGGATCGAATACGGCCCGGCGCTGCTGGCCGGCATCAATCACCACCCGCACACCTTCAATGGTCAGGCTGGTCTCCGCAATCGCCGTGGCCAGAACCACTTTACGGGTACCCGCCGCCGGCGGTGCGATTGCCCGATCCTGCTCGTCAGATTTGAGGTTACCATGCAGCGGAGCCAGAAGGGTCCCCTCGGGCAGTTGCCCGGCCAGCCCCTGCGCCACCCGGTGAATCTCCCCGACACCGGGCAGGAACACCAGCACGGAGCCTGACTGCTCAGCCAGCGCCTCCTGCACCACCGCCACCACCTGTTCCGCCATCCGGGCATTGCGGGGTGGCGGCCGGTAAAGCACCTCGACGGGAAACGCCCGGCCGGCGCTGGTAATGACCGGCACATCCCCGAGCACCCGGGCAATCGGGCCGGTCTCAAGCGTCGCGGACATGACCAGTACCCGCAGATCCTCCCTCAGTGCCTGCTGGCTTTCGCGCACCAGGGCCAGGCCCAGGTCGGCCTGCAGGGAGCGCTCATGAAACTCATCAAACACCACCGCGGCGTAATCACTGAGCATCGGGTCGTTCTGGATCAGGCGCGTCAGAATGCCCTCGGTGACGACCTCAATCCGGGTGTCGGCCGATACCCGGGTATCCAGCCGCGTGCGATATCCCACGGTCTGGCCCGCCGCCTCATTCAGTTGCCTGGCCATAAACCGCGCCGCCGATCTCGCGGCCAGCCGCCTTGGCTCCAGCATCAGAATCCTCCGGTCCCCCCGCCACGGGGCCGCCAGCAGGGCCAGCGGTACCCGTGTTGTCTTACCCGCACCCGGTGGTGCCTGGAGCAGGGCTGTGGTGTGCTGGTTCAGGGTTTGATTCAGTTCCGGGAGTATGTCATCGATCGGGAGCATCGGCGTCGCCCGGCCAGGATCAGGAACGCGCATGCCAGTCCTCAGGACGAGGCACAAAGAACGCAAACACCAGGCCGAACGCCAGCGCCGCCACACCTATACCGAAGGCAGACACCAGCGTGCCGCCGGCATCAAGCCACTGCTTGGTCAGCCACGGCCCCACCATCTGGGTGAAACCATACAGGGCGACCATGGCAGCCGACAGCCGGGGCCCCTGATGGGGATGCAACGCGCGGCCGAGACGCTGGGTCAGGAGCACAGTGCCGAGGAACGTACTGCCAACCAGCACTGCACACAGCACCAGGCCGAGGGTGCCGGGCCAGACAACAACCGCGAGCACACCCGCCAGCTGGATCAGAAAATTCAGGCGCAGAGCCGGCAGGTCACCGATCACCGCGCCGAGTTTGTTCCAGAGCCAGGAGGCCGGGATGGTAAACAGCGCCACCAGCATCCAGGTGCCATCCTGCAGGAAGTGGCCGTCAGGCAGTTCCAGTTTGGCGAGCAGAGGCAGAAACGTCATCGGCAGGATATAACCCAGGCCCGCACCGGCGTACGAAAGAAACAGCGGGACGCTGGCGCGATCAAACAGGGCGGTGCTATGGGTAACCGGCTCGTCGCCTTCGGAATGGCGGTCCGGCACATCCAGCTTGCGCAACTGCACGATGCCCCACCAGGCCAGCGGGATGGAGACCAGGGCCGCCGGCCACCAGCGTTGAGGGCCTTCCAGAAAATCCGCCGTACCGGTTACCAGGCCACTGGAGATCAGCAGTCCGGCACCCACCCCGATGTACACCAGACCGCTGAGGGTGGCACGGTTACGCAGCACCAGCCATTCCAGAATCAACGCCGGTACCTGAACAAACACCACCCCGTTGGCAACGCCGTTAACCCAGCGGGTGGCAGAGATCAGGGTCAGATCACCGGTCTGGGTCATCAACAGCGTGGTTACAACGTGGACAACCAGAAAAGCGGGAAGCATGAACCGGATCTGACTAATCCGGTGCCAGCGGATGGCCAGCATGGCCCCCATCAGATAACCCAGATAGTTCCAGGTGGCCAGAGCGGCACCTTCCGGCGCGGTGAACAGGTTGTCTGCCACCAGATAGGGCAACAAAGGGGTGTAAATAAACCGGCCCAGGGTGTGAACCACCAGCAACAGAAGGCCGCCCGCCAGCAGGACAGTGAACAGTTGCTTGGGCGTGGTGTGTTCAGACGACGACATGGAAACCCCCGGTGCCTGGTGGAGAATGGTGACAGCCGGGAAGTTTACGGGACTCACCCTGGCTTGTCAGGGCGACATTGGCCTATACCGCTACGCGCCGGAGGCCCGGGGGTGGTTGGCTTTGGCCCACTGGTAGATGCGCTCAAAGGCCTGGGCCAGTTGCTGAGGCTGGTGCGGCGGCTGAATCAGGGCCTGGAGTTTGCCATCGGGGTTCAGGAGCGCGAAGTGGCCGCTGTGGTCGACCAGCAGCTGACCTTCCACCTCTCGGTGCACAAACACTGCACTGACGCTTCTCGCCAGGCTGCGCAGCATGTCGAGGTCTCCGGTCAGGCCGTGAAAGTGCTCGCCAAAGTAACCGGTATAGGCCTTCAGTTGCTCCGGAGTGTCGTGCTCCGGATCTGCGGTGACCAGCAGATAGTCGGGCTGGGGCAGCTCGGCCGGCAGCAGATTGTCGAGTTGGCGCAGGTTGGCCATGGCGGCGGGGCAGATATCGGGGCAATTGGTATACCCTACAAATACAAAGGTCCAGCGCCCTTTCAGGTCCTCCCGGGTGGCGGGTTCGCCATTCTCGTTGATCAGGCTGAAGTCCACCAGCGCCCGGGGCTGGTCATACACATAGGTGTTGTACTGGCTCAGATCCGGCGCCGGCTCTGGTTCATCGCTGGCGAGGAAGACCTGACGGCCAACGGTCATGCCAAAGACCAGCACAACCAGCAGGAACAGGACAAACAGGGTAATTCGCAACGACCGCCCCATGGGGCCTCCCTTTACGTCAATGAATCTGCACCCGCCTACAGGGCAACAAAGTGATCCACCAGCAGCACCACAAACAGCAACATCAGGTAAGTGATGGAGTATTTGAAGGTGTTCAGCGCCACCCGGCGATCATCGCCTTTCAGCAGACGGATAGCATACTGCAAGAACCGCAAGCCTAACGCCAGAGCTCCCGCCAGATAGATAACGCCCGACATGCCGGTGACAAACGGCAGCAGGCTCACGGCCAGCAGCATCAGGGTGTAGAGCAGGATATGCAGTTCGGTATATCTGTTGCCATGGGTGACCGGCAACATGGGAATGCCGGCCTTGGCATATTCCTCTTTCCGGTGAATCGCCAGCGCCCAGAAGTGAGGTGGGGTCCAGGCAAAGATTATCAACACCAGCAGCAGCGCATGCCCTTCGACCTGACCGGTAACGGCCGTCCAGCCCAACAGCGGGGGCATGGCACCAGCCAGCCCACCGATTACGATATTCTGGGGCGTTGCCCGCTTCAGGAACAGCGTATAGATACCGGCATAACCCACCAGCGAGGCCAGGGTCAGCCAGGCAGTCAGTTCATTCACCTGCCACATCAGAATGCCCAACCCGGCAGCACCCAGGATCACTGAAAACAGAATCGCATCCTGGGGCGCAATCCGGCCGGTGGCAACCGGGCGCTTGCGGGTACGGGCCATCTGCGTATCGATTTTCTGGTCTACCACATGGTTAACCACAGCCGCCGCACCGGCCAGCAGGGCAATGCCCAGGTTACCGTACAGCAGCACCTGCCAGTCCGGCACGCCGGGCCTCGCCAGCAGCATGCCAATGACCGATGTAAGAATCATCAGGGCCACCACCCGGGGCTTGGTCAGCTCCAGGTAATCGCGCCAGGAAATCCCAACGCGGGCGGATTCTGCACCGGGCCGGACCGTCAGTACCTTGACCTGCTCGCTCATGCCGTAACCTCTCGCTGAAGACTTGTGCTATGTGACAATACGGGTGTTCGGGCACCGGCCAGTGCATGGTGGTGGCGCCAGATCAGATGAATCATCGCCAGTAACAGGCCAGCACCCATGGCGTTGTGGGCTACCGCAATGGCCAGGGGCAGATGCAGCCATACGTTGACGAGGCCCAGGCTGACCTGGACCAGCAGAGCCGCCAGCACCAGCAGGATACTGCTTGCCAGCCGGCTATCGCGGCGTTGTTGCCACAGCCGCAGCAACAGCAGGCCCAGATAGAGCAGGACAATCAGGGCCCCGAGCCGGTGGGTAACATGGATAGCCACCCGGCCGTCGGCGGTCAGCTGCCCGCCCAGATAGTTGGGGCCGACCTGCTGGGCAAAATCAAACCCATGCCGGAAGTCCATGCCCTCCGGCCACCACTGGCCCTGGCAGGTTGGCAGATCGGTACAGGCCACGGCGGCATAGTTGGCGGCAGTCCAGGCACCCAGGGCGATTTGCAATATCACCAACAGCAGGCCGCCGTATAGCCAGGGCCTGAACCGGGCCAGCGCCTGCGGCGAGGCGGCTTCGGGCAACCTCCCCTGGGCCAGGATGCGTAGCCTCAGGGTCAGCAGAAACAGCATGCTCAGGGTGGTAAAGCCCCCCAGCAGATGCAGTGCCACCACCTGAGGCCAGAGCTTGAGCGTGACCGTCCACATACCGAACGCGCCCTGCAGAACGATAAAGCCGGCAATGAACAACGGGAGCTTTACCGGTACCCGGCTTTGGCGGTTACGGACCGCTGCGGCTGCCAGACCAAAGACCACCAGGCCCAGCACGCCAGCGGCGTACCGGTGAATCATTTCCGGCCAGCCTTTGGCGACATCCACCGGCGTTTCCGGAAACCGGGCGTTAGCAACCGCAATGCTTGCCTCGCTCTGGGGCACGGTCAGAAAGCCGTAGCATCCGGGCCAGTCCGGACACCCAAGCCCGGCATCCACCAGCCGGGTCCAGGCACCGAGCATGATCACAACCACAGCCAGCAAGCAGGCAAACACGGACCATCGCATCATTTTTCTAGCCACCAAAGCGGCGTTCCCGGTGTTCTGTTCCGACGTCACCGCGGGAGCCTCCTGATCAGCCAATCTGGGATAGTTTCAAAAGGTGTTTGAGATCCTTGAGCATCTGCTTGCCGGTGTGCTCCGGACCATAGTGCATCATGAGGTTACCGAAAGGGTCCACCAGCAGAATCCGGGGCTCAGTGGCCGGCTCGATGCCATCGGGCCACACGGGCACTGCGCCCGGCCTGATCCGCAGCCGCTCCATCAATCCGTAGTCTTCATCCCAGCGGGCCTCGAGCGCAGCGGGCACGGAGCCCAGCCACGCCGCCCGGCCCACACGGGGGGCATCCTTGCCCAGGGCTATATTGACCTGCCGGGACAGATACAGCAGTCGCTCACAATGCTGGTCGCAGCGCTCGGCCGCCACCAGCAGCAACCACCTGGCATCCGCCCGGTCAGCACCAAAACGCTCAGCCAGCAGAACGCCATGGCGGTTTTCCAGGTTCAGGACCTGCACCTGGCTCACCGGCTGGATCAACCGACCTTCGTTAACGTGCCCGGCAGGATTAAGCCAACCGGTGTAAAACATGAGGGTAGCCACCAGCATCGGGCCAAACCCGATCGCAAACAGCAAAAGGGCCGTTCGCCGGCCGCGCCGGACCTGCTCGGGCGTAGGGTCGGTGCCTGGGGTCACGTTATCAGCCGTTGTCGTTGTCATTATCGGCTCCTGTCTTTCGGTTCTTACCAAGGCCACTGGGTGCCTTTCGATAGCTCGCCACTACAGTCAATATAGTCAGCGCAGCGGCAAGCGCAAACCACTGGAGTGCGTATCCATAATGGACCTGGGGGCCCATCACGTCGGGTGCGGGGCCGGTAAGGTAGGCACCCGGCTGGTCGTCGTCGGTCAGGGTGACGATCACCGGAGCCGGGCTGACAACCTCAATGGCCACCTGTTGTCGGGGCAACGCCTGAACACGCCGCGGCCACTGCCCGTCCTGCTCTGGCGACTGAGCCAGTACCGGAGGCACGGGATAATCCGCCAGCCGGCCCGCCAGGGTCACTACGCCATCCGGTGAGGTGACGGCGGGCAGGAGGTCCCGGGTTCTTGGTGCCGGCAACCAGCCACGGTTAACCACCACCGGCGGCCCCTGCAGCGGCAGGAACAGCGTCAGGACTTCGTACCCGGCCTGGCCTTTTCGGGTGCGGTTATCCAGCAGCCAGGTCCGGTCGCTGAACAGGCCGGTCAGGGTGACGGGCCGGCCCGGCATCGGTTGCTCTGCCACCAGTTCCGCCCAGGTCGATTCCGTCGCCTGGCTTTGCCAGCTGGTCAGCAGCTCTTTCTTTTCCGCAGCCCGGTTAAGCTGCCATACTCCCAGACTCAGGAGCAGGGGCAGGAACAGGCCACAAAACACCAGTAGGCGCCAGTCAAAATGCCAGTGTCGAGCCATTCCACAACCCTGTGACCGGTTTGCTACAATGCCAGAAAGCTGTCGGCCCACCCCTCACGCCCGGCCACTTTCATAGTCAACAGGACTGCCCATGCTTAAAACTGCCATTGTTGTGTTGCTGCTGGCCGTACTGGCCAGCCTGTTCAGCGGGCTGTTCTTTTTGATTCGCGACGGCGGCAAAACCCGGCGTGTTGTGAACTCGCTGGCCGTCCGGGTAACCCTGAGCGTGTTGCTGCTGGCCCTGATCCTGATCTCAGTGTGGACCGGCGCCCTGAGCCTGAACCCCACGCCCTGACCCCTAGAGCACATAGACAAAAATAAACAGCACCAGCCAGACCACGTCTACAAAGTGCCAGTACCAGGCCGCCGCCTCAAAACCAAAGTGATTGTCGGCTGTAAAGTGTCCTTTGCGGATCCTCAGAAACATCACTATCAGGATGATAGTGCCGAGAATCACGTGCACGCCGTGGAAGCCGGTGAGCATGAAGAAAGTAGTCCCGTAGATGCCCGATTGCAGGGTAAGGTTCAGGTCACGATAGGCGTGGGCATACTCGTAACCCTGTACAAACAGGAAGACCACCGCCAGTGCAATCGTTGCACCCAGCCACATTTTCAGCCTGGGCCGGTTGCCCGCTTTGAGCGCATGGTGGGCGATCGTCACGGTCACCGACGAAGTGACCAGAAGCAGGGTGTTGATCAGCGGCAGGCCCCAGGCACTGATGGTTTCGGTCGGGCCCTGATAGAGTTTAGGGTCTGGATTGTTCACCAGCGGCCAGGTGGCCTGGAAGCCTTCCCACAACATGTTACTGCTGCCCCGGTCACCCTCACCCCCGAGCCAGGGCACGGCAAAGGTCCGGATATAGAACAGGGCACCGAAAAATGCCGCAAAAAACATGACTTCCGAGAAAATGAACCAGCTCATGCCCCAACGGAAGGAGCGGTCCATCTGGTCGCTGTAAAGACCCGCCCGGCTTTCCCGGATCACACTGCCAAACCAGCCAAACAGCATGTAGATCATGATCAGGATGCCGCCCCAGAATACAAACCAGGAGCCGGTTGTACTATCCCCATGGTTGCTGTTAACCATGATGGAGGCCGCACCAAAGACGCTCACCCCAAGGCCGACCGTGGCAACGATGGGCCACTTGCTCTGTTCCGGAACGTAGTAGGTCTGATGATCCGCCATAGCTATCTCCGATGGCTTAGCCGTTATTATTGGTTGTCGTGCCCGGACCCGACCCGGATACCTTTGCCTCCCGGTTCTGGTCATACAAGGTGTAGGAAAGGGTCATCTTGGTAATGTGTTCGGGCAGATCCGGGTCAACGATGAAGACCAGGGGCATTTCCACACTCTCCCCGGCTTCCAGGGGCTGCTGGTTAAAACAGAAGCATTCGGTCTTGTGGAAATACGGCGTTCCCTCTGCCGGTGCCAGGCTAGGGACCGCCTGCCCCACCATGGCATGATCCGACTGATTAGCCGCAAAGAAGTTGACCGTCACGGCCTCCCCGGGGTGAACTTTTACACTGCGCTGCACCGGACGGAACTCCCAGGTCATGCCGGGCCCGTTACTGGCCAGGAACTGCACCGTTACCGTCCGCTGGCCGTCCACCTGCCCGGCCGCAGCCACTTCGTAGCGGCCGCTGGTTTTGCCGTTAATCCCGGTGATCTCACAGAACACGTCATACAGCGGCACCAGCGCAAAGCCGAAGAGGAACATGCCCACCACGCCGGCCATGCACCAGGCGATGACCCGGTTGTTGCTGTGTTTATGCGGTTGCTGCTCGGCCATGGGACCTCTCCGGCTACTTCACTTCCGGTGGCGTGGTAAAGGTGTGATAGGGCGCCGGCGACGGCACCGTCCATTCCAGCCCTTCGGCACCATCCCAGGGCTTGGCTGGCGCTTTCTCACCGCCCCGGGCACATTTCACCACAATGAACAGGAATAGCAGCTGCGAGACCCCGAACATAAACGCCCCGATGCTCGATACCATGTTGAAGTCGGCAAACTGCAGGGCGTAATCAGGAATCCGCCGGGGCATTCCCGCCAGCCCGACAAAGTGCATCGGGAAGAACGCCAGATTCATGCCGATAAAGGACAGCCAGAAATGGGTCTTGCCCAGGGTCTCGTCATACATATGGCCGGTCCATTTCGGCAGCCAGAAGTACGCCGAGGCGAAGATGCCAAAAATGGCGCCCGGCACCAGCACATAGTGGAAGTGGGCCACGACAAAATAGGTGTCGTGGTACTGGAAGTCCGCCGGCGCTATGGCCAGCATGAGGCCGGAGAAGCCACCGATCGAGAACAGGATGACAAACGCCACCGCAAACAGCATGGGCGTCTCAAAACTGAGCGAGCCCCGGAACATGGTGGTTACCCAGTTGAACACTTTTACCCCGGTTGGCACGGCAATCAGCATGGTGGCATACATGAAGAACAGCTGGCCCGCCAGCGGGATGCCCACCGTGAACATATGGTGCGCCCATACCAGAAACGACAGCAACCCGATGGCACCCACGGCGTAGACCATGGACGCGTATCCAAACAGGGGCTTGCGGGAAAAGGCCGAGACGATATGGGAGATCGCCCCGAAGGCGGGCATGATCATGATGTACACCTCAGGGTGCCCGAAAAACCAGAACACGTGCTGGAACAGCACCGGATCGCCGCCGCCGGAAGCATCAAAGAAGGAGGTACCAAAGTTGATGTCCATCAGCATCATGGTCACCGCACCGGCCAGCACCGGCATCACCGCGATCAGCAGAAAGGCCGTTATCAGCCAGGTCCAGACAAACAGGGGCATTTTCATCAGAGTCATACCCGGTGCCCGCATATTCAGCACCGTGGCAATCACGTTGATGGCGCCCATGATCGAGGAGACCCCCATCACGTGGATGGCAAATATGAAGAAGGTGGTGCTGGGCGGCCCATAGGTGGTCGACAGCGGGGCATAGAAGGTCCAGCCGAAATTAGGCCCGCCCCCCTCCATAAACAGGGTGGAGAGCAGGATCAGGAACGCACACGGCAGTAGCCAGAAACTCCAGTTGTTCATCCGTGGCAGGGCCATGTCGGGCGCACCGATCATGAGTGGGATCATCCAGTTGGCCAACCCGACGAACGCCGGCATCACCGCGCCGAAGACCATGATCAGACCATGCATGGTGGTCATCTGGTTAAAGAATTCCGGCTGCACAATCTGCAGACCGGGCTGGAACAGCTCGGCCCGGATCACCATCGCCATGGTGCCGCCTATCAGGAACATGGCAAAACTGAAGATCAGGTACATCGACCCGATGTCTTTGTGGTTGGTCGTCAGCAGCCACCGGCTGATGCCTTTGGCCGGGCCGTGGTGATGTTCCTGGCTGTGGGTATCTGCAACCGCACTCATGAAAACCCCCGTTACCGCCGTCTTTTATGGCTGGTGATTGTTGTTATCTGGCGTCGATTACTCTTGGTTCTTGTAATCAAATATTTCTTTTGGCGTTACCATGTCGCCGGTGTTATTACCCCAGGCATTACGCTCGTAGGTAATCACCGCCGCCAGATCCACCTCGCTGAGCTGGCTTCCGAAGGCCTGCATGGCGGTGCCGGGAACACCATTCACCACGATATCGATGTGCGCTTCCATATTACCGGTGGCCACCGCACTGCCCCTGAGCGCGGGGAACGCGGGCGGCATGCCTTCGCCGTTTGCCAGGTGACAGGAGGCACAGGCGCTGGCGTATGCCTGCTCGCCCCGCTCCATAAGCTCTTCCAGTGTCCAGTCTTTCGCGGTCAGCTGCCGTTCGGTTTCAGCCGCCGCGCGCTGCTCCGCCACCCACGCGTTGTATTCATCTTCCGGGAGCACTTCGACGACCACCGGCATAAAGCCGTGGTCTTTGCCACACAGTTCGGTACATTGCCCGCGATAAATGCCCGGCTCGTCGACCCGGGTCCAGGTCTCGTTGATAAAGCCGGGTATGGCATCTTTCTTGACTCCGAACTCCGGCACCCACCAGGAGTGGATAACGTCGTTGGCGGTCATCAGCAGACGCACCTTCTTACCCACCGGAATCACCATGGGGTTGTCTACTTCGAGCAGATAGTTCTCGCCTTTTTCCTGACGGTTCTCGATCTGGGCCCTGGGCGTGGACATATTGGAGAAATAACCAAAGTCATCGTTGATATACTCATAGCGCCAGCGCCATTGATAACCGGTGACCTTGATATCGATATCGGACTCCGTGGTGTCGTACATCTCAACCAGGGTTGCCGTGGCCGGAATCGCCATGGCCACCAGAATGGCAAGCGGGATGATCGTCCAGAGAATTTCGACCCAGGTGTTTTCGTGGAAATTAGCGGGTTTTGCACCCTGGGATTTGCGATGGGCAAAAATCGACCAGAACATAACACCGAATACCACGACGCCAATGGCTACGCAGATCCAGAGGATGGTCATGTGAAGGCTGTATATCTGGTTGCTGATTCCGGTCACGCCCGGCGACATGTTCATGGTCCAGTCTGCCATGACAACCGTCGGTGACAACAAACCAGCGACTAGGGCAGTCACCCGCTTGGCATGCACGCGCATACTGTGTCTCCACAGAGTGTTATTCTTGTCGGATTTTGCATTCTCCTCCGAAACAGCGGCCGACCTCGCATGTCGGTACTGCCGGAAGCAAAAGCCTGCTCACGGATACATCATTTGTCAGTGTAGACACAGATCAAAAAAAGGCTAAAAAATGATTAAACCTAAAGATGATAAGTAGGGCGTTTTGATAAACATATTGCATAAGGGTTTTCGCCGCCCCACCGACCGGCGGCTCTGGGCACTGGCCTGGCCACTGATGCTGACCAACCTGACCGTTCCTCTGCTCGGGCTGGTTGATACCGCGGTGCTTGGCCACCTGGAGAGTCCCGAATACCTCGGTGCGGTCGCGGTCGGGGCCAACCTGTTTACCATCCTGTACTGGACCTTCGGCTTTATGCGCATGGGCACCACAGGGCTGGCGGCACAGGCCTGGGGCAAACGGGATGCCTTTGCCCAGGTAGCCCTGCTGCTGCGGTCCCTGCTGCTGGCGGTGGGTATCGGTATGTTACTGATTCTGCTTCACCGGCCCCTGATCGCCCTGGGCCTGCAGCTGATGAATGCCAGCCCCGAGGTCAGTGCGCTGGCCGCAGAGTACGCCGCCATCCGGATCTGGAGCGCGCCGGCGGTGCTCAGCCAGTACACGCTGGTGGGGTGGCTGATCGGCACCCAATACGCCCGTGGCCCCATGGTGATGCTGATCACTGCCAACGGCATCAACATTCTGCTCGATGTGTTCTTTGTCACGGTGCTGGGCTGGAACAGTCGCGGCGTGGCACTGGCGACCGTGATCGCCGAATACGGCGCCGCGGCCATTGGCATTGCCATTGTGCTGCGTAGAATGCCGGCCGGACAACGCCTGACCCGGGATCTGGTGGGTCGCCTGACGGACTACCTGGACATTCTGCAGGTCAACCGATACATCATGGTGCGCACCATTGCGCTGTTGCTGGCGCTGGCATTCTTTACCGCCCAGGGGGCACGCCAGGGCGACGTTATCCTGGCCGCCAATGCTGTCCTGATTACTTTTCTGCTGGTTATCTCCAATGCGCTCGATGGTTTTGCCAACGCCGCCGAGGCTCTGATTGGTGAAGCCATCGGTAAAGGCAGCGGGCGCCAGTTCCGGGCCGTCTTTGCCAGCGCCCTGCGGTGGTCGGTATGGGGTGCACTGGTGCTGACCCTTGCATTCCTGTTCGGGGGGCGCTGGCTGATCAGTCTGCTCACCGGCATTGAAGAGGTTCAGGTAACCGCCTGGCAATACCTGCCCTGGCTCTGGTTGTTGCCGTTTGCAGCGGTCTGGAGCTATCTGCTGGATGGCGTATTTATTGGTGCCACCCGGACCCGGGAGATGCAGAACACCATGTTGTTCTCCGCCCTCGTGGTGTATCTGCCGGTGTGGTGGCTGACCACAGGCTGGGGTAACCATGGCCTGTGGTTCTCCCTGATCACCCTGATGCTGGCGCGGGCAGCCAGTATGGGCTGGCTATGCTGGCGTTACACCCGGCAGGGCGTCTGGTTCTCGTCGCCCTGAGTCTCAAGACTGCCGGATTTTTGTCCCAGCACCACAGCGCGGTAGCAATTTTTGGCTACACTGTTTTTAAACGTCAGGCTGTTCGGCGGGTAAGCTCCGCTGGCTCCTGCTTGGTTGCTCCCGGACAGGAGGAGGCGCCTTGCAACCTCACTTTGTACCTACATCGGCAGCTCCTGACATGACACCACAGGCAGTTCTCGAGATTATTGACCAGGCCCGCCGCAAAGAAGCCCGCTCCGGCTGCTTCCTCCGGCAGCTAAAAGAAAAGGCCGCCCGTCTGCCCTCATCAATTGTGATTGACGGCCCACCGGGGTCCTGCCTGTTCCAGTTTGCGGTGGAATACATTGAAATGGCGCCGCGGCTGATCGAGTGCGTGGATACCTGCGCCATCGAGGCCGGTACAAAGCCCCTGTTCCAGCCGTTTATCGATGCAGCGATCCGCTACTTTACCCAGCCCTCCGTACTGCTGGTGCGTTACGACGGGCTTGATGGCCTGCTGATCCGCGCCTACCTGTGCCACCGCCTGATGGAAGAAATGCACGATAACAACCGGTCCATCCGCGCCGGCGAGCTGATCGACCTGGAAGCCACCAGGGCCAATCTGCTCGCCCACGAACTGATCGGTGAGCCTTTTGCCAATGAGCTGGATGACTCGATCACGGTCACCGTGCTCCAGATTGCCGGCAGTCCCGATTATTACGATCTCGATCTGGACCCGTTCGTGGAACAATTCAATAACCGGGCCTGGGACTGGATGCGTAATTACTGGGAAAACCTCCTTGAACGTAACCACATCCGGTTTTCATTACGACTGGGGCGCTAAACCGTTGCGGTGCTGATATTTCACTGAATTTCTGGTTACAAACCCTGTATCCTTCGGTCGTCTGACCCCTGAACCGGAGGCTGTTCCTGTGTTTGAAAACACCGACCTTGGAAAACTGATTGTCCGCCTTATGCTGGGTGGCCTGTTGCTGTTCCACGGCATCGCCAAACTGTTTAACGGCATCGGCTTTATCGAAAGCCAGCTGGCCAGTCACAATCTACCCGCCATTCTGGCTTTCGGTGTCTACATCGGTGAGGTGGTTGCGCCTCTGATGGTGATTCTCGGATACCACACCCGCGTCGGCGCGGTGATCATTATCATCAACATGGTGGTCGCTATCGCCCTGGTGCACAGCCATCAATTACTGTCACTCGCCGGCAACGGCGGCTGGGCTCTGGAACTGCAGGGCTTCTTCCTGTTCAGCGCCGTGGCCGTCCTGTTCCTGGGTCCGGGCCGGTACAAACTGAAGAACTGAAACGGAGGGCACCATGATCAGCCATAAACATACCATTACTCCAGGCCGCTACCGCCACTATAAGGGTCAGGACTACGAGGTTATTGGCGTTGCGCACCACAGCGAGACGGAGGAGCCTCTCGTGGTGTACCGGTGCCTGTACGGCGACCACAGCCTCTGGGTACGCCCGCTGCTGATGTTCCGGGAAACCGTCGAGGTTGCCGGGGAGCAGGTGCCGCGCTTTGCCCGGATTGAGGACCACTGACCGTTACACAACTGCTTTGACTGCAGCGGTTATTTCCTGCACATTAGCGCACTTTTCGTGCTGCCGGTGGCCGAAAGTCTCCGGTAAACCCTAACGTTCTGACCGGAGTCTGCCATGAATGCCGTTGTAGCCGCGGTGCTGATCATGCTCGTACTGAGCCTGTGCCGTATTCACGTTGTTGTTGCCCTGATAGTCGGCGCTATTTCCGGCGGCCTGGTCGCCGGTATGTCGCTTGATGACACGATCAACGCTTTCAACTCCGGTCTGGGCGGCGGCGCTACCGTAGCCCTTTCATACGCCACTCTGGGCGCCTTCGCCGTGGCGATCGGAAAATCCGGCCTGGCCCATGCCCTGGCCGACAAGGCGCTGGCACTGGTGGGCCGTCAGAACGATGGCGGCGGTACCACCGGCCTCCGCTTTGTGATTATCGGCCTGTTACTGGCCGTGGCCATTTCTTCCCAGAACATCCTGCCGATCCACATTGCCTTTATCCCGCTGCTGGTGCCGCCGCTTCTGTACGTCATGGGCAAGCTGAACATGGACCGACGGCTGGTGGCCTGTGTCCTCACTTTCGGCCTGATTACCCCGTATATGTTCCTCCCCATAGGCTTTGGCGGCATCTACCTGAACGACATCCTGCTGGCCAACGTGGCCGATAACGGCGTCGATGCCAGTCAGGTCAACGTTATGATGGCCATGGCGCTGCCGGCGCTGGGTATGTTGACAGGTCTTCTGATTGCGGTGTTCTTCAGCTATCGCGGTGGCCGCACCTACGACCTCAGTCTGATCGAAAAAACCGAAAGGGTCAGTGTCCAGTACAGCTCCCGGACCCTGCTGATGGCGCTGGCGGCCATCGTTGTGGCGTTTGTGGTCCAGCTCTGGCTCGGCTCGATGATTCTCGGCGCGCTGGCCGGCTTTGTGCTGTTCAATATCTCCGGCGTGGTCAAGTGGAAAGAAGCCGATGATCTGTTTACCGAGGGCATGAAAATGCTGGCGATGATCGGCTTCATCATGATTGCCGCCAACGGCTTTGCCGAGGTCATGCGGGAAACCGGCGAAATTGCAACGCTGGTGGAAGGCTCCATCGCCGCAATCGGCGAGAACAAAGCCCTGGCTGCATTTCTGATGCTGGTGGTCGGCCTGCTGATCACCATGGGAATTGGCTCGTCGTTCTCCACCATTCCCATCATTGCCGCTCTGTACGTGCCACTGGCCCTGCAACTGGGCTTCAGCCCGCTGGCTATTGTGGCTCTGGTGGGCACCGCCGGGGCCCTGGGTGATGCCGGATCCCCGGCTTCAGACTCCACCCTTGGGCCCACGGCCGGTCTGAACGTTGATGGCCAGCACAACCATATCTGGGACACCGTTGTGCCAACCTTCCTGCACTACAACCTGCCCTTGCTGGCCTTCGGCTGGCTGGCCGCCATGGTGCTCTGAGCCTGTCGCCTGAAGCACGACAACCAATGCCTGTGCAGGCAGGCATCGGCAACGGGGAGCGGTGTCAGTCTTCCGGGTCAGAAGCCCCGGACTTGAAAAACACCACCTGCTTGACGGTATGGTCTTCGGTGTTGCTCTTCTGGTTCACCCGGGTCTGGATCTCGGGCTCTCCAGGCTGGGGCTGCTCGGACAGCGCGTCGGTATAGCCGCAGGCCACGCACTCGCGGATCTGGTCACCTTCGTCGTTGGTGAACATCGTGATTCTGTCCATCTCCGCACAGCGGGGGCAGACCGCACCAGCGATGAAGCGTTTCGGACTTGCCATAACTCTAAACTCCGGAAACACCCGGCTGCCTGGAAGCGAGGCAGCCGGGGCAGGTTATATCAGGCAGCGTCGTCCGTGATGCCGGATTGTTTCAGCAGGGCATCCACCTGAGGTTCTCGGCCGCGAAAGGCCCTGAACAGCGCCATGGGCTCCTGTGAACCGCCTTTCTCAAGGATGTTCTGCAGGAATGCCGTGCCCGTGGCCGGGTCGAAAATACCGTTTTCCTCAAACAGCGAGAAGGCATCAGCCGCCAGTACCTCGGCCCATTTGTAGCTGTAATACCCGGCCGCGTAGCCGCCCGCAAAAATATGGGAAAAAGCGTTCGGGAAGCGGTTGAATTCCGGCGCCGGAATCACCGCGATCTCGTCCCGCACCCGGCGGTGCATGTCCAGCGGGTTGACCGGGGACTCATCCGTGAATTCGGCGTGCAGGCGGAAGTCGAACAGCGAGAACTCCAGCTGCCGCACCATGCCCATGCCGACCTGGAAGTTTTTCGCCGCCAGCAACTTCTGCAGCAGGTCCTCCGGCAGAGGCTCTCCGGTTTCATGATGGCGGGCGATCAGGGCCAGCGACTCCGGGTTCCAGCACCAGTTTTCCAGGAACTGGCTGGGCAGCTCCACCGCATCCCAGGCAACCCCGTTGATGCCAGACACATCCATGACTTCTACCCGGGTCAGCATGTGGTGCAGTCCGTGGCCGAACTCATGGAACAGGGTGGTCACCTCATCGTGCGTCAGCAGCGACGGTTTGCCATCCACCGGTGGCGTGAAGTTGCAGGTGAGGAAAGCCACCGGCAGCTGCAACCGGCCGCGCAGATCGCGCCAGCGCACCCGACAGTCTGCCATCCAGGCACCGCCACGCTTGCCCTGGCGGGCAAACAGGTCCAGATAGAACCAGGCAATGGGTTCGCCATCCCGGCTCACGCAGTAGGCCCGTGCGTCCTCATGCCAGGTTTCAACATCCGGATGCTCGGCAATCTGCACATCAAACAGACGCTCAGCCACCTGGAACAGGCCCGGAACCACCTTGTCGGCGGGAAACCAGGGCCGGAGGGTCTCGGGCGAAATATCATACTGTTGCTGCCGCAGCTTCTCGCTGTAATAGCCCACATCCCAGGCCTGCAGGCTGTCCTGGCCATATTCCTCTTTCACAAACGCCGACAACTCGGCAAACTCCCGCTCCGCCTGGGGCCGGGAACTGGCCGCCAGCTGGTTCAGGAACGCCAGTACTTCATCGACACTGCGCGCCATTTTGGTGGCCAGCGAACGCTCAGCGTAACTGCCGAAGCCAAGCAATCGGGCCAGTGCGTGGCGGCGCTTGAGAATCTCCGCCATCACCGGCGTGTTGTCCCAGGTCCCACCGTCCGGACCCTGGTCCGAGGCTCGGGTTACATAGGCCTGGTATACCTCCCGGCGCAGCTCCCGGTTATCGCAATAGGTCATCACCGGATAGAAGCTGGGGAAATCCAGCGTAATCACATAGCCGTCCAGATCCTTCTGCCGCGCTGCCTGGCGGGCGCCCTCAAGAGCCGACTCGGGCAAACCGGAGAGCTGATCCACATCGGTAATATGCTTGTACCAGTGCTGGGTAGCGTCCAGCACATTGTCGCTGAACTTGTTCGACAGTTCGGCCAGTTCCCGGGACAAGTCGGCATAGCGCTTTTGCTTGTCGGCCGGCAGGTCAACACCGCCCAGCCGAAAATCCCTGAGGATGTTCTCAACCGACTTGCGCTGCGCCTCATCCAGGTGCCGGAAGTCCTCCCGTGCGGCCAGTTTCTTGTACGCCTCGCACAACGCACCGTTCTGGCTGACTTCGGTGCTGTACTCGGTCAGCTTCTCAAGGCAGCTCTTGTATACTTTCCGCAAGCCGTCGTTATTCATCACCCCATTGAGGTGCGAAATCACTGACCAGGCATTGCTGAGCCGGTTATCCAGCGCCTGCATTGGCTGAGCCAGGGTTTCCCAGGTCGGATCATCCTGCTGTGCCAGGTCGGCAATCTTTACTCGGTTCTCGCTGAGAATCTGGTCAATCGCCGTTTCCATATGCTCGGTACGGATGCGGCCGAACTTCGGCAACAGATCGTCGGTCAGTAGCGGGTTATTCATAGGTCCCCTTCTCAGCTGTTCGTTAATAAGATAGTTTGCACCAATCTGCACCCTGCACCCTAATTGGACAACATTGAGGTATATGTAATGGCGAATGTGCGAAGTCACAAGGGTAACACACCACAATTTGGCGAACGCACCTGGATAGATGAGAGCGCCGTGGTGATTGGTGATGTGATCACCGGCGAGGACTGTTCCGTGTGGCCGATGACCGTCATCCGGGGCGATATGCACAAAGTCCGCATCGGCGACCGCTGCAGCATCCAGGATGGCTCCGTGCTGCATATCACCCACGCCAGCGACTTCAACCCCGGCGGCTGGCCGCTGATTCTTGGTGACGACGTGACCGTCGGCCACAAAGCCCTGCTGCATGGCTGCACCATTGGCAGCCGCGTGCTGGTAGGCATGGGCTGTATCGTGATGGACGGTGCGGTGGTAGAAGACGAGGTGATCATCGGGGCCGGCACCCTGGTCCCGCCGGGCAAGCGGCTGGAATCCGGTTATCTGTACGTCGGCTCCCCCTGCAAGCAAGCCCGGGCGCTGAGCGACAAGGAAAAGTCCTTCTTCAGATACACCGCGGCCAACTACGTGAAGCTCAAAGACGAGTATCTCAACGCTGCAGACTAACGGCTGACCGGATCATTGCTCACGCAGCTGGTGGATAACGGCAGCGGTCTCCGGCCGCACCCCACGCCATACGTAAAAGGATTCGGCGGCCTGCTCCACCAGCATGCCCAGGCCGTCAAACACGCGGGTAGCGCCGTGATCCAGGGCCCACTGGTTAAAGGTGGTGGTCTGCAGGGAATACATCATGTCGTACACCACCGTCGCATCGTCCAGGATGGCGGGCGATAGCGGGGGCAGATCGCCCTGCAGGCTGGCGCTGGTGCCGTTGATCACCAGGTCATAGTGATCGCTCACCTGGTCAAAACCACAGGCACCGAGGTCTGCCTCGCCGGCGTTATCGGCAAACAGCCGCACCAGGGCTTCGGCCCTGGCGACCGTCCGGTTGGCAATGGTCAGCCGGGCCGGTGCTTCCGCCAGGATCGGCCCCAGCACACCCCGCACAGCGCCACCGGCGCCCAGCACCAGAATACGCAGCCCTTTCAGGGCCACCTGATGGTTAATCATCAGGTCCCTCACCAGACCGACGCCGTCGGTATTATCCGCCACCAGGGCATCGTCCTGATTCAGGTACAGGGTATTGGACGCGCCCGCTTTTTCGGCCCGGGCCGTACGGTGCTCCGCCAATGTCCAGGCCTGCTCCTTGAACGGAACCGTCACGTTCAGGCCCTTGCCTCCACGCCGGAAGAAATTGCGCACGGTGCCGGCAAAGTCGCCCAGGGGCGCCTGGATCGCGGTGTATTCCACCGGCTCGCCGGTCTGGCTGGCAAACAGGCTGTGAATCCGGGGCGATTTGCTGTGACTGATGGGGTTGCCCACCACCGCATAAAGTTCGTTGGCCATGGTCTTACTCCAGCCAGTTACGTCCGCTCAGAAAGTGCTCGGTAAGCCGGGCTTCGTCGCTGCCTGGCTCCGGTTTCCAGTCGTACTCCCACCGTACCAGCGGGGGCAGGGACATCAGAATCGACTCGGTGCGCCCGCCAGACTGCAAGCCAAACAGCGTGCCACGGTCGTGCACCAGGTTGAACTCAACGTAGCGCCCCCGGCGGTACAGCTGGAAGTCCCGCTGGCGATCGCCCCAGGGCATGTTCAGCCGGCGCCGGACAATGGGCTCGTAGGCATCAAGGTAACTGTCGCCGACCGACCGCATAAAGGCAAAATCCTGTTCAAAATCGCCCGTGTTGTAATCATCGAAGAACAGCCCGCCAATACCCCGGGGTTCCTGTCGGTGCCTGAGATAGAAATACTCGTCGCACCACTTGCTGAATTTCGGATAGACCTCATCACCGAACGGCAGGCAGGCCGCCCGCGCGGTCTGGTGCCAGTGCACGCAGTCTTCCTCAAAGCCATAATAGGGGGTCAGGTCGTAACCGCCGCCAAACCAGTACACCGGCTCTCCCGTTTCGGGCGTGGCAATAAAGAAACGCACATTGGCGTGGGAGGTGGGCACGTAGGGGTTCTCGGGGTGAATCACCAGCGATACGCCCATGGCCTGCCAGGGCGCACCCGCCAGATGCGGACGGTGGGCGGTGGCTGAGCCGGGCAGGGCAGCACCGGTAACGTGGGAAAAGTTGACCCCGCCTTTTTCAATCACCCCGCCGTTGGCAATGACCCGGCTGATGCCACCACCACCTTCCGGACGTTCCCAGCTGTCCCGAATAAAGGCTCCCTGGCCGTCCAGAGCCTGAAGCCGCTGGCAGATCCGCTCCTGCAGATCCAGCAGGTATGCTTTTACGACACTGATATCCGGCTGCTGAGACATAGCTACTCCTAACGAATCTGTTGTCCGGTCACAATATCAATGATCCGGCTGGGTTTGCGATTGCCGCCGAGCGCTCCGGGCACGATACGGTCTATCTGGTCACCAAAATACCGCCGCACCTGCCAGATGTTGCGGGCCGGCTGGCGACCGGCCGGGTTGCAGGAGGTGGAAACCAGCGGCATGCCCGTGGCTTCGCACAGCGCCCGGACCACCGGATGGTCACTCACCCGCACCGCAATGCTGGTGTGCCGGCCACGCACCCAGTCCGGGACCTGCTCCAGCACATCCGGGACCAGGCAGGTAATGGGCCCGGGCCAGTGCTGCTCTGCCTCCCACTGCAATACCCGGGGTAAGGGGTCCAGCAGAAAGCGCACCTGATCAACCGATGCGGCCACCAGTATCATGCCTTTTTCCATGGGCCGCTGCTTGAGCTCAAGGATGCGCTCGACGGCGTCAGGATTCCAGGGGTCACACCCCAGACCCCAGACGGCTTCGGTAGGGTAGGCAATAACGCCGCCGGCCAGGACCGTGCGCCGGACGCCATGCTTCTGCCAGGAATTCAAGGACTGCTTCGCCGTCATAGATAAACCGGTTTATCGGGTCAGATGGTACAAAACGCACGACTCATCCTGCCCTCAGATAACCTCCGGGCGCCGAATGAGCCAGCCCCTCCAGTTCCAGCAACAACAGGGACTGCATCAGCTGGTCTGCCGGGAGGCCGGTCAGCTCGCTCAGTGCATCGGTAGATTGCGGATCATACCCCAAAGCCTCAAACACCGCGATTTCCCGGCCATCCAACGCGCTCAGATCAGGGCCGGCCGGCGGCGCCTGCGCGGGCGCCTCATCCGGCGACAGGCTCCACCAGGTTCCCAGCTCCTCCAGCACATCATCAGCGGTCTCGACCAGACGGGCCCCCTGTTTGATCAGCTGGTGGCAGCCCCGGGCGACCGGGCTGTGGATCGAGCCGGGGATCGCGAACACTTCACGACCCTGTTCCAGCGCCGTCCGCGCGGTAATCAGCGAGCCGCTCTTCAGGCTCGCCTCCACCACCAGCACGCCCCGGCTCAGGCCACTGATGATCCGGTTGCGCCGGGGAAAGTACGACGCCCTGACCCGGGTAGCCGGCGGATACTCCGACACGATTACTCCGTGCTCGCGGATACGCCGGGCCAGCGGACGGTGCTGGGCCGGGTACAACTGATCCAGCCCGCAACCCACCACGGCAACCGTAGGGTAACCGGCGTCCAGTGCGCCCACGTGGGCTGCGCCATCAATGCCCAGGGCAAGACCGCTGGTGATCAGCAGGCCGCGCCGGCTCAGTTCAGAGGCAAAGGCACGGGCATGGTCCAGCCCGGCCCGGGTGGCGTTCCGGCTGCCCACCACACCGAGCTGATCCCGCAACAGCAGGCCGGAGTCCCCCAGGCTGTATAACAACAGCGGGGCGTCGTGGATATGGCGCAGGGCTTCCGGGTAGTGCTCGTGTTGCTGACCGATTAACGCAATACCGGCGCGCTCACACTCGCTGCGGATCTGGATAAACCTGGCAACAACCGGGTGGCTCAGATCGGCCACCTGCCAGGCGTGGATGGCAGCGAGAGTTTCCGGCGCCAGCCCCAGGGCCGCCAGGGTGGCGGGGTTCATCGCCAGCACATCCGCCAGACAGGAGGTATTGGCCAGAACGCGGCTGCGGGCGCGGGTCGCAAAGCGCGGCAGTAAAGACAGCAACAGCCACTGGCCTTCCAGTGACCGGTCCAGCTCTTGATGGGACATTTCATCATCCTTGAAACAACAATGGCCGGACATCCGGTCCGGCCATTTCAGTTTATTGCAGTTACCCGTTTCCTGACCAGGGGCTCAGGGATTGATGACCTTGTCACCCACCGACAAAGGACGGGTTGCCTTCAGCACCAGGCCGTAACTCATTTTGTCGTAGGCCTGGAAGACCATCAGCAGGCCGGCACGCTCGGAGGGCAGCTCGATGGTTTCATTGGTGACCGGGTCGCGCACCATGTTGCCGCTTTTGAGCACCGCCAGCACGTTCCCGGGCTGCAACCCTTCACGGGTACCGCGGTTGATCGCCACCACATTGTACTGGCCGATCTGGTTAACGCCGCCGTCAACCGAGATCATCACGCCCTCGATTTCCTCATCCGGAGCGCTGGGGATGAAGTTGGTGGTCAGACGACGATCCTCGCCCACCAGCAGGCGGTCACCGATACGGACCTCTTCGCTGGACCGGGTGAGATTAACCGTCAGCACATCGCCGCTCTCGGCAGCAACGGTACCACGGGCAATACTGCGGGCTTCGAGCCCCAGGAACTCCCCGGTTTCCGGGTCATGGAATTCCTGGCTGCGGCGGAACACACCCACGCGATCGGCAGGCTTCTCGCCCCGGGCATATACCTTGTCGCCAGCACCGGTAATAATCCGGCTGTCCTCGCCTTCGAGTATGTAGGGCGCGCCATTCAGCTCTTCCGGCGACACGATGCGGGTGTCGGTCAGAAAACTGGCAATGGCGTCCAGCGGTATCGCCGGGATGGGGGAGTCGATGGCTTCAGACCGCACCGCGGGCGAGAGCCGGACCACATCGCTGGTGGCCACCTTGGTAATGCGGGGCTTGCCATCGATATACACCAGGGCCAGGCGGTCGCCCGGATAGATCAGGTGGGGGTTGGCCACCTGCGGGTTCACATGCCAGATTTCCGGCCAGTACCATGGGTTATTGAGAAATCGCCCTGAAATGTCCCAAAGCGTGTCGCCTTTAACGACCGTGTAGCGCTCAGGGTGGTCAGCCCGGAACTCGGGTTGCGCCTGAGCCCAGGAGCTAAACAGCAGCGCCGTGGCTGCCAGAGCGTACAACAGTTTCCTCATTGTCTGTATCCTTGCTCGCGTGCCTGAAATCTGTACGTTGGTTATACCGCCGCAGTATAACCGCAGCTTATTACGTTGTTATTCCCGTTACTATAGAAGAACTGTACGGATTTGTGACCTTGTCTTTTGTTCTTCCTGCAAATTTTCCCGATACGCCGAAAGATTTTAACTATCGGCTGATCAGTTTGTACTCAATCGGTAATTTAGCGGATAATAAACGCAACAACGTTGCGCCATGATAGTCCCCTACAGACATATTGCGCAGACCGCTGTCGCATTTCAGAGAAGCAGAAGCGTTATGATTCGAGAAATACTTGAGTACCCGGACCCGCGCCTTCGCACCATCGCCAAACCGGTTGATGAGGTGAACGACGAGATCCGCACCCTGATCGACGACATGTTCGAGACCATGTACGATGCCAGCGGTATCGGCCTGGCTGCCACTCAGATCGATGTCCACAAGCAGATTATCGTGATGGACCTGTCAGACGACAAGAGTGAGCCCCGGGTGTTTATCAACCCCAGGGTCGAGGTGCTCGACGGTGAGCTCGAAGCCATGCAGGAAGGCTGCCTCTCGGTGCCGGGCTTCTATGAAGACGTCAAACGCATCGAACACTGCCGGATCACTGCTCTGGACAGCAAGGGTGAAGAGTTCACGCTGGAGGCCGAAGGCCTGCTGGCCGTGTGTATTCAGCACGAAATGGACCACCTCAATGGCAAGCTGTTCGTGGATTACCTGAGCCAGCTCAAACGCAACCGTATTCGCAAGAAGCTGGAAAAGCTGCAGAGACAGAGTGCCTGAGGGCCTCACCGTGCAGAGCTGAAACAAGGACCGGGTTGCGACCCGGTTTTTTCGTATCAACAACACAGAGAAACGAAAACCGTGCGCATCGTTTTTGCCGGAACCCCGGATTTTGCCGCCATCGCCCTTACCGCCCTGCTCAACGCCGGGCATAACGTTGTGGGCGTGTACAGCCAGCCCGACCGGCCTGCCGGCAGGGGCCGCAAACTGATGCCCAGCCCGGTCAAGCAGGTCGCGCTGGAGGCCGGCATCCCGGTGTTCCAGCCGGTCAGCCTCAAACCGGAGGAAGCGCAGCAGGAGCTTGCCACCCTCAAGCCCGACGTCATGATTGTAGCCGCCTACGGACTGATCCTGCCCAAGGCAGTATTGACCATTCCCCGCCACGGCTGCCTGAACATCCACGCCTCGCTGCTGCCCCGCTGGCGCGGAGCGGCACCTATCCAACGGGCCATTGCCGCCGGCGACGCCGAAACCGGGATCACCATCATGCAGATGGACGAAGGCCTGGACACCGGCGATATGCTACTGAAGCTGAGCACTGTCATTGCGCCGGACGATACCGGCGGCAGCCTCCATGACCGTCTGGCCGACATGGGCGGCGAGGCTATTCTGCAGGTCCTGGCCCGGCTGGCCGGCGGCAAGCTGGCCGGCGAGCCGCAAGACCCTGCCCAGGCCAACTACGCACATAAGCTGCGCAAGGAGGAAGGCCAGATCGACTGGTCCCTGAGTGCGGTCGAGATCGAACGCCTGATCCGTGCCTTCAACCCCTGGCCCGGCACCTTTACCGATCTTGGGGAACAGCGCATCCGCCTACACCAGGCCCAGGCGCTCCCCGGCACCAGCGATCAGCCCGCCGGCACCGTGCTGGCACGCGAGAAAGCCGGCGTTGACGTGGCCTGCGGTAACGGCACCCTGCGCATTACCTCGGTCCAGCTGCCCGGCAGCAAGGCGCAAAGCATCAACGACCTTATCAACGGCGGCAAGCAGGTTCTGCTGCCCGGCCAGGAGCTGGACTGATCATGGCTTACCCGCCTCTGTCGTTACGCGCCACCGCCGCCAATGTGCTTCTGGCGGTGGAGAACGGCCAGTCCTTATCACAATGTCTGCCACTGGCGCTGAACCAGCTGCCGCCGGAACGGCGGCCACAGCTGCAGGCCCTGTGCTACGGAACCTGCCGCTGGTTTCACCGGCTCGATGGCGAGCTCTCCCTGCGCCTGAAAAAACCCCTGCGCAAACCGGACCGGGTGGTCCATCACCTGATGCTGGTGGCCCTGTTCCAGCTTCGGTTCAGCGAACAGGCCAGCTACGCCGTGCTGAACGAGACCGTGGAATCCTGCCGGGATCTGGGTAAACCCCACCTCACCGGACTGGTCAACGGCGTTCTGCGGGCCGCGCAACGGGAAGGCGCACCCGAGCCGGCAGACCCCGGCAGTCGTTTCAGCCATCCGGAGTGGATCATCGAGAAGCTGCGTCATAACTGGCCCGACCAGTGGCAGTCCATTCTTACCGCCAACAACCGGCAGGCGCCCATGACACTGCGCGTCAACGCCCGGAGGTTCAGCCGGAAACACTATCTGGAGCTTCTGGCCGAGGCGGGTATCGGAGCCCGGGCGACCCGTTTTGCGCCCCATGGCATCCAGCTGGCGCAACCGGTGCCGGTCGACCGGTTACCCTGGTTTGAAGACGGCGCGGTGAGTGTTCAGGACGAAGCGGCCCAGCTGTGCACCACCTTGCTCGACCTGCATCCGGGCCAGCGCGTGCTCGACGCCTGCGCTGCGCCCGGCGGTAAAACCTGCGCCATTCTCGAGAGCTGCGATCAGCTGGCAGAAGTGATTGCCATCGATGAGTCTGCAGACCGGCTGCCCCGGGTCCAGGAGAACCTGGACCGGCTGGACCTGAACGCGACCCTCTTGGAGGCCGACGCAGCCAGCCTGGATCAGTGGTGGGACGGCCAGATGTTTGACCGCATTCTGCTGGACGTACCCTGCAGCGCCACCGGGGTGATCCGCCGCCATCCGGACATCAAACTCCTGCGCCGGGAATCCGACATCGTGCCGCTGGCCGCCATCCAGCTTGGCCTGCTGGAGGCAATGTGGACTATCCTGAAACCTGGAGGACGGCTGGTGTATGCCACCTGTTCGGTGTTTCCCCAGGAGAACCACCGCATTATCCAGCGCTTTCTGAAACACCAGGATCAGGCGAAGCATGTGGCGATCGACGCCGGCTGGGGACAGGACATGGACACCGGCCGCCAGCTCCTGCCAGATCCCGACAGCCACGACGGCTTTTTCTACGCCGTGCTGGAGAAACCTGACGCATGAAAATCCTGATCCTCGGAGCCGGCCAGGTGGGTGGCACCCTGGCCGAACATCTGGCCAGCGAAGCCAACGACATCACCGTGGTCGATAACGACAGCATCCGGCTGCGGGAGCTTCAGGACCGGCTGGATATCCGGACGGTCCATGGCCGGGCCTCGTACCCGACCATCCTGAAAGACGCCGGGGCCGAAGACGCCGACATGGTGATCGCGGTGACCAACAGCGACGAAACCAATATGGTGGCGTGTCAGGTGACCAAACTGCTGTACAAGACCCCAACCACCATCTGCCGGGTGCGCGCCGGCGCCTATCTGGGCCGCAAACAACTGTTTTATAACCGCGATACCGAGAAAGAGCTCGACCGGCTCCGGGGCTTTCCCATCGACGTACTGATCAGCCCCGAACACCTGGTAACCCAGCACATCACCCGTCTGATTGATTACCCCGGAACACTTCAGGTTCTGGAGTTTTCCAAAGGTCTGGCACGGCTGGTGGCCCTGCGCGCCACGGAAGGTGGTCCGCTGGTGGGCCGGGAGCTGTCCTACCTTCGCACCCACATGCCCAAGATTGATACCCGGGTTGCGGCCATTTTTCGCAAAGACCGCGCCATCATGCCCCGGGGCGACACCGTGATTGAGGACGGCGACGAGGTCTTCTTTATCGCCGCCGCCGACCACATCCGCTCGGTCATCAGTGAACTGCAACCGCTTTCCAGACCCTACAAGCGCATCTTCATCTGCGGCGGCGGCAACATCGGCTATCGCCTGGCCAGCACCCTGCAGGGCCGGTATCAGGTGAAGATCCTCGAGCGCGACCGGGAGCGCTGCCTGATGCTCTCCGAGCGGTTACAGAAAACCGTCGTGCTCGAGGGCAACGCCGCCGACAAGGACATCCTGCTCGAAGAGAATATCGAGAACGCCGATGTGTTCTGTGCCGTCACCAACGACGACGAAGCCAACATCATGGCATCGCTGCTGGCAAAGCGGCTGGGCGCGCGCAAGGTACTCACCCTGATCAACAACCCGGATTACGTTGACCTCATCCAGGGCAGCGAAATCGATGTTGCCATCTCACCGGAACAAACCACCATCGGCAGCCTGCTCACCCACGTGCGCCGGGGCGATGTGGTGAACGTACACGCGTTGCGGCGAGGGGCGGCCGAAGCCATCGAAGCCATTGCCCACGGCGACCATCGTTCCTCGAAAGTCGTCGGCCGGCGGCTGGATGAGATCAACCTGCCGCCGGGCGCCACCATCGGGGCCATCGTGCGGCACAGCGAAGTCCTGGTGGCCCGCGACCACCTGCGGATCCAGCCCGACGACCACGTGATCCTGTTCCTGGTCGACAAATCCCGCATCCGCGAGGTGGAGAAGCTGTTCCAGGTAGGGCTCTCATTCTTCTGATGTGACGCGAAGCAATTCAAGACAATAGCGGGCACTTAGAAATGCAACGCCAGCCGGCGTATAATGCGCGTTTTCGAATTCCGGAGTGCCCCGCCCCCGCGGGGCGCCACACATACTGACCAGCAGGCAACCGTCGTGACAGACAAGGCAAGCATCAACTCCGCGCCGGATCTCAAGACCTTCCAGGGTCTGATCCTGGCACTGCAGAACTTCTGGGCGCAGCATGGCTGCGTGGTACTTCAGCCCCTGGATATGGAAGTGGGCGCCGGCACCTTCCACCCGGCAACTTTCCTGCGCTCCATCGGCCCCGAAACCTGGAACTCCGCCTACGTACAGCCCAGCCGCCGGCCAACCGACGGCCGTTATGGCGACAACCCCAACCGTCTGCAGCACTATTACCAGTTCCAGGTGGTTCTGAAGCCGTCCCCGGACAACATTCAGGAGCTGTACCTGGACTCCCTGCGAGCCCTGGGCCTGGACCCGCTGGTGCACGATATCCGTTTTGATGAAGACAACTGGGAATCCCCCACCCTCGGGGCCTGGGGCCTGGGCTGGGAAATCTGGCTGAACGGAATGGAAGTGACCCAGTTTACCTACTTCCAGCAGGTGGGCGGGCTGGAATGCTACCCGGTCACCGGCGAGCTCACCTACGGGCTTGAACGTCTTGCCATGTACATCCAGGGGGTCGACAGCGTGTACGACCTGGTCTGGACCAACGGCCCCGATGGCGTGGTGACGTACGGCGATGTCTTCCATCAGCAAGAAGTGGAGATGTCCACCTACAACTTTGAATACGCCGACACCGAGTTCCTGTTCCAGAGCTTCAACGTGTACGAGCGCGAAAGTGCCCGCCTGATCGAAGCAGGCCTGCCACTGCCGGCTTACGAACAGGTCCTTAAAGCGTCTCACACCTTCAACCTGCTGGACGCCCGCCACGCCATTTCCGTGACCGAGCGCCAACGTTTTATCCTGCGCGTGCGCACTCTGGCCCGTTCTGTTGCCCAGGCTTACTTTGAAAGCCGGCGCAAGCTGGGCTTCCCGCTGGCTCCGGAGCACCTCCGCAAAGAGGTACTGGCGGCAGCAGACGCCGCTGACGCCAAAGCCGACAAAAAGGGCAGGAAAGCCAACAAGGCATCGCAGCAACAGGGGAACGCATAATCATGGCTACACAGGATTTTCTGGTTGAACTGGGCACCGAGGAACTCCCGCCGAAAGCCCTCAGGCCGCTGTCAGACGCTTTCGCCCAAGGCATTGTCAAAGGCCTGGAAGAAGCCGGCGTCGCCTTTGGCGAGGTAGAGAGCTTTGCCAGCCCCCGCCGCCTGGCCGTCCGTATCCGCAATCTGGCTGACGCCCAGCCGGACAAGTCCGTCGAGAAGCGCGGCCCGGCGGTTAAAGCCGCGTTTGACGATGCCGGCAACCCCACCCGGGCACTGACCGGGTTTGCCACCTCTCTGGGCATTACCCCGGACCAGCTCGACACCCTCGAAACCGACAAGGGTGCCTGGCTGGTGTACCGCACCGTAGAGCAGGGCAAACCAACCACAGACCTGATGCCGGAGCTGGTGGAGAAATCCCTGGCGGCGCTGCCAATCCCCAAACGGATGCGCTGGGGCGCTGGCAAGACCGAATTCGTCCGCCCGGTGCACTGGCTGATTCTGCTGTACGGTAATTCCGTGATCGAGACGCCGGTCATGAACCTGACGCCAGACAATAAAACCCGGGGCCACCGCTTTCACTGCCCGAAAGAGCTGATTGTTCCTACCCCGGCTGACTACGAAGTGGTGCTTAAACAGGAAGGCTACGTAATCGCCAGCTTTGCCGAGCGCCGCGAACTGATCCGCGAAGGCGTGATCGCGCTGGCGGCTGACGAGGCCAGCGGCCTGGCGGTGATTGACGACGATCTTCTGGACGAAGTCACCGCCCTTAACGAATGGCCGGTGCCACTGATGGGTCGTTTTGACGAACGCTTTCTGGAGGTTCCGGCCGAAGCCCTGATCTCCTCCATGAAAGAACATCAGAAGTATTTTCATGTGGTGAACGACAAAGGCCAGATGCTGCCGCTGTTCATCACCGTGGCCAACCTGGAAAGCAAAGACCCGTCCCAGCTGATCCATGGTAACGAGAAAGTCATTCGTCCACGGTTATCAGATGCTGCTTTCTTCTTTGAGACCGACCGTAAAACCCGGCTTGAAGAACGTATCGACAACCTCAGACCCATTGTGTTTCAGGACAAGCTGGGCAGCCTCTACGACAAATCCGTGCGGGTAGCTGCGCTGGCCGGGAAAATTGCCGACGCCATCGGCAGCGACCCGGCTCTGGCAGAGCGCGCCGCCATGCTGGCGAAAACCGACCTGGTGACCGAAATGGTGCTGGAGTTCACTGAACTGCAGGGCATCATGGGCCAGTACTATGCCGCCGACGACGGTGAGCACGAAGACGTCGCCAAAGCGCTGAACGAGCAGTACATGCCGCGTTTTGCCCGGGACCAGCTGCCCACCACCCCGACCGGTTGTGCGGTAGCCATTGCCGACCGTATCGACTCCCTGGTGGGGCTGTTTGGCATCAACCAGCCGCCCTCCGGCACCCGCGACCCGTTCGCCCTGCGCCGCGCCTCCCTGGGGGTGCTGCGCATCATCATCGAGCGCCAGCTGCCGCTGGATCTGCAAACCCTGTGTGAATGGGCGGAGCAGAACTTCACGGTACTGACCGAAACCAACACGGCCAGCACCGTGGTGGATTACATGCTGGAGCGGTTCCGGGCCCACTACGACGAGCAGGGCATCGGCGCGGAGGTGTACCTGTCGGTTCATGCCCGCCGGCCGACCCGCCCCCTGGATTTCGATCGCCGGGTAAAAGCCGTAGAGGCTTTCCGCCAGCGGCCGGAAGCCCAGGCGCTGGCCAGTGCCAACAAACGGGTATCCAACATCCTGACCAAACAGGGCAGTAGCGGCATCAGTGACACCGTGGACGACGCGCTGTTGCAGGACAAAGCCGAAAAAGACCTGGCCCGGCACATCGACGAGCAGGCCCGAAAGGTAACGCCCATGTTCGACCAGGGCGACTACAGCAGTGCCCTGAGCTCCCTGGCCAGCCTGCACGAGCCGGTGGACGCCTTCTTTGACAATGTCATGGTGATGGCCGACGACAGTGCCGTGCGCAACAACCGCTTGGCACTGCTTAACCGCCTGCGCAACCTGTTTCTGCGGGTAGCGGACATCTCCCTGTTGCCCTCCGGCCACTAGCCAACAGAGGGCTCCGGAATTATACGGATCAAATTCCCCAGGGATGGGGGTGGCAAACGGCCCGCCAATCCGTATAATACCGGCCGTTGATCGGCGTGTAGCGCAGCTTGGTAGCGCACTTCGTTCGGGACGAAGGGGTCGGAGGTTCGAATCCTCTCACGCCGACCATTTTCCCTCCTGTTTTTCCCAAGATTGATTCCTGACGGATTCCACCGCCCCGACATAAGCCCGGAGCGGAGTGCTTAGCCGAGCTAACCGACAACCTCACTCCGCAGATTTAAAACCAGACAACCCGTTCTGAGCCCGCCATTGCTCAACAATTTCAACAATACGCTCTGGCATTGAATCCTCTGGATTCTCCGGATAAAAAATCAGGTCAGAACCAGCTGGGTGCTCTGAAACAGCAATAAAATTTTCCAACAGACGATCTTGGTGCTGGTCAGATCCTTCCGCTTCACAAATGGCTACCACCAGCGCCAGAAATTCGTTTCTGGTGTAGTCTTGTAACTGATTCTTTGGCTCCATAGCAGAATGTTATCCTTGATGAATGTGTATGTGATTTTTTGGCGTGTTTACTCGCAAATTATCGAGCTCATAGATGCCACCCCCATTTCTGACTTCGTTTAGATGGTGCAACTCAAAAGAGCGACGTCCCCCAACCGTGTGAATCATAGGAGCTCGCGGTGCTCGCCCCTTGCGCATTCGGTTAACATTGGCCGGAGAAAACTGGCTTCGCATACCTTCGTCAGCACTTACTTCAACCCAAAAAGCCAGTTTGGATGGCCAGAATGCCAAAAGCACGGTGCTGGCGGCAGTACTCATTACGCTGGCACCCATTCGCGCCGCCATGGCCCAGCCGTTTGTCAGTCTCATTGCCGAGCCGGAGACCAAACTCAAGGGCCGCAAGCCGGTTGTACCAGGGCTGGTGACCGTGGCGGGGGCAAGCATCGCAACGGTGCCAAAGTTACTGGCCTTTTCCGGCCCCTCATTACTGTCGGTATCCCCGGAGGGCCGGGTGCAGGACTTGGCGAAGACCTTGGGGCCCAGGGGCGGAAGCCCAAAGTTTTCCGAGATCACCACCGGCGGGGGTAGAGGCTCGGAGGGCGGTTCAATCACCGGGGGTTCCGGCGTGTAGTCGAGCCTCGCTGGTGGCGCCAGGCTATCGGATTGATCGTAGGCGGTGCCTCTGGAAGGCGACGCTTGCCGGTCACCGAAGCGTGTTTTGAAAGCGGTGACGGCATTCTCAGCAATAGCGATCGAGGCGCTTTCGGCAGGAACGATGGTCCCGGATACCCGCCTGAAGACGGGTACCGCCGGGATCTCTTTCAGCAACACCAGTTCGCCAGTGGCAAGCTGGTCTCGTAATCGGGCAGGAGTAAAGCTGGAACTCGAAAGGTAGCTGGCCAGTTCCTTATCGGAGTATTGGTCCCAGCCACC
>DATGNB010000052.1:0-29997 GCA_035306945.1 Marinobacter sp. | reverse complement strand
CAGCTCGACCTGAGGCTGGAACTCCAGATGGAACTCGTTATTGATCAGTGCCAGGGCCAGGTCTTTCTCCAGCTGCTTTCGTTCTCTTATCTGCTGGTCGATACTGGCCACGTAAAACTGGAAATGATTGTGGGCGCTGAGCTTGGCCAGCGCCATGGTCTGTTCCGCATGCTGGAGCAGGCGATCCGCTTTCACTGCGTCCAAAGGGTACAGGGCAATACCGATGGAACTGGTGAGTGAGAGCCGGTGCACACCAGCCTCGATAGGGCTGGCCACACACGCGAGTATCTTTTCGGCGGATTCTGCCGCCTCAAAGCTGTTTTTCAGGTTCCTCTCCAGTATCACGAACTGATCACTGCCCAGGCGGGCCAGGAGAAACCTCTGGGCGGGCAAATGGGCACTGAGCCTCTTGGCAAGGGTCTGCAGGATCAGGTCGCCGGTGCGGAAGCCACACTGGTCGTTTACTGATTTGAAGTCGTCGATGCCACACACCATCAGTGCCAGCATCCGGCTTTGTGTGCGGGCAGCCGGGATTTCCCCGCTGAGCGCTTCAAGAAAGGTGTCCCGGCTCGGCAGACCCGTGAGCTGATCGTACCGGGCAAGCTGAGACAGTCGGTTTTCGGCCTCCACCCGGCGTTGCTGGCTTTCGCCGATGCTTGTCAGAAGATTGTTGGTGGCGTTTACCCAAAGCCCCAGTTCATCTGCAGTATGGCCTTTGGGGAGCGCTATCAGATGATCGTCAGGCTGCTCGGGATTGACACGCTGTACGGATCGGACGATGCGCAGCAAAGGGCGGGTAAGCAAGAGGTGAAACACCACATAGATGATGATCCCGAGAATCAGGGCAAGTGCCACGCTTGCGGTAAAGGTAATGGCTGCCCGGATCAGCCAGCTTCGCGCCAGAGGGGCGGTGTCAAAGCGAATCTGGAGGTGGCCGTAGACCACACCGGGGTTCTCTGATCGCAGTAAGGGCTCCCGGTAGGTTTTGACGGCTCCGAAAATGGGGTCGGTCACGGGCCGGAAGCCGCTCTTCTGGAGCGGGCGTGTCTGATAGGCGAGGGGCTCGCCGTCGGGATGGGTGATGGCCACGAGGTGCACGGGCTCCAGCGCGAATAACCCCTCCAGGACCTGTTCCGCCAGTACCTCATCGATACTGAAAATGGCCTGGGCAGCGGAGTCTCTGACCATGCTGATGGTCTGCTGAGCCCGCAGTTCGAGCTCGTTGGCAACCCGGTAAGCATCCAGTGTCACTTGCACAATGCTGATGATCACGCCGCAAATGACAGCCGTTGCCAGCACCCACCGAAGGATGCGGTACCCCAGGCGCTGTTCTAGGTTCAAGGCTGTATGCATCCTGCTTGTCTTGCCTTAGCTGAGCTGCGCGGGGGCGCAGGCTTTCGCGGCACTCGCCTGCCGCTGGGCTGGTACTGTTCGGACGTCTGCTACTTAAGGTAAGTATGGCCGATATCATAGAATTTTTGTGCTTTGGCTTGTATCTGTTTGTAGTGGTTTGGTGCCCCTGAGATACAAAAATGCCCGCGCGGTTCCCCGGGCGGGCATTTCAACCCCGGAACTGGATACCGGGGCAGGGCGCGCTGGTCGTGATTACGCCAGGTTTTCGTTCACGAAATCCCAGTTAACCAGATTCCAGAAGCCTTCGAGGTAGTTCGGACGGCTGTTGCGGTAGTCGATGTAGTAGGCGTGTTCCCATACGTCGACAGTCAGTACCGCCTTGTCTTCGCCAGTCAGCGGGGTTTCAGCATTGCTGGTATTCACGATCGCTACGCTGCCGTCGGCTTTCCTGACCAGCCAGGTCCAGCCGGAACCGAAGTTGTTGGCGGCTTTGTCGTTGAACTCTTTCTTGAACTCTTCAAAAGAGCCAAACGCTTTTTCAATGGCTTCTTTGGCCGCGCCGGTAGGCTCGCCGCCACCGTTGGGGCTCAGGCAGTTCCAGAAGAATGTATGGTTCCATACCTGGGCGGCGTTGTTGAACAGACCGCCACTGGCGCTCTTGATGATTTCTTCCAGTGACTTGTTGGCGTTGTCGGTGCCTTCGATCAGACCGTTCAGCTTGGTTACATAGGTCTGGTGGTGTTTACCGTAGTGGTACTCCAGGGTTTCCTGGGACATGTGCGGTTCCAGAGCGTTCTTTTCGTAGGGCAGTGCGGGAAGTTCAAATGCCATGAGGTCGTTCTCCCTGTCTCTCTATGTTTATGGATGTACGTTGGTGCAATATAAGGGCGGATTGCGTTAAATCAACCCTTTGCCGTTAAGGAACTTGTAAACTCAGGGCTGCCGGGCAGGAACTGCACGCAATTGCGCACCCGCCAGACCAGCTCTTCGTAGCTGTCGGCCAGGACGTTGACATGGCCGAGTTTGCGCCCCGGGCGTTCCCCTTTTTTATAGAGGTGAACATGAGCGTAGGGCAGTTCCAGAATACGTTCAATGTCTCCGTGTTCGCCGATGATATTGATCATGCAGCTCAGGCCCCTGGCCTCAACGCTGCCCAGCGGGTGGCCGCTGACCGCACGAATGTGATTCTCGAACTGGCTGGTCATGGCACCTTCGATGGTCCAGTGCCCGGAGTTATGGACCCGAGGGGCCATCTCATTGGCCACCAGCCCCTGCGGGGTCTCAAACAGCTCCAGTGTCAGCACACCCACGTAGTCCAGCTCATTGAGCAGGGCCTTGATGCACTGCTCCGCTTCTTTCTGGACGTCGGGCCGGAGACCGGGCGCAGGCGCAATCGAGTAGCGCAGGATGCCTTCGTGGTGGGCATTCTCGGCAATCGGATAAAAGGCCACGTCACCGTCTTCGCTGCGCACCGCGATGATCGAGACTTCGCGGCTGAAGTTGACGAATTTCTCGACAATCACCTGGCTGTGGCCGATGCTGGCCCAGGCCTGCTCGGCGTCTTCCGGGCTCTTCAGAACGGCCTGGCCCTTGCCGTCGTAGCCTTCAGTAACCGACTTGGCGACCACGGGGCAGCCAAGGGCTTGCGCCGCAGCCTTGAGCGCCTCGGCGCTGTCGGCAGGCTTCCACTCCGGTGTCGGAATGCCCAGCTGGCCAAACAGGGTCTTCTCGGCAATCCGGTTCTGGCACACTTGTAGGGCGCGCGGGCAGGGGTGGACCGGCTTGTGCCTGGCCAGCGACTCTGCGATCGCCACCGGAAGGTGTTCGAATTCGTAGGTTACGCGATCAACCCTGCTGAGGAAGTCGTCCAGGTATTCGCCGTTGCGATCGACAATGGTTTCCCCCAGTCCGACGCTGGGGCTGCCGGACATGTCATAGAAGACAAAGTCTTTGGCAAGGGGGTACCCGGCGAGCGCGAGCATGCGCCCGAGTTGGCCGGCGCCTAGTACGCCAATTCTCATGTGATTTCTCCTGCCACTGTTTCCGCTCCCGCCTGATGCAGCCCGCTGTACGCCTAAGATGCTGTATGCCCGGTTCAGGAAGCCGGTTTCACTGGTCTTTGGGGTCAGGGTTGTCCAGCACGGCCTGTGTCTGTGTTGTACGGAACTCATCAACGGCCTGGCGGACGCGGTCGTCAGCGATGCCGACAATCTGTGCCGCCAGCAGTCCGGCGTTGGTGGCGCCGGCGTTACCGATCGCCAGGGTACCGACGGCAATGCCGCCGGGCATCTGCACAATCGACAGCAGCGAATCCAGGCCACTCAGTGCCTTGGATTGTACGGGTACACCGAGCACCGGCAAAGAGGTTTGCGACGCCACCATGCCGGGCAGGTGCGCGGCCCCGCCGGCGCCGGCGATAATGACCTTCAGGCCACGCTCAGAGGCGGTTTTGGCGTAATCGAAGAGCAGGTCGGGGGTGCGATGGGCGGAGACTACCCGGGTTTCGTAGGGTACGCCGAGCTTGTCAAGCATGGTGGCGGCGTGTTCCATGGTGGGCCAGTCGGATTTTGAGCCCATGATGAGTCCTACAAGCGGCTGCATGTGCAACTGTCCTGTGATAGTTGGGAAGCCGGCCATTGTAGGGTTTGGGTAATTACCGTGCAACTTGCGGTATGATCAGATCCGTCCTGATTGCCGTATAACCTTGTTACCTCAAATACAGGAGCCGTAATGGAACCGATCCGTCCCGATGATGACGAACTGATTGCCGACGAGCCGTTCGGCGCTGCCGAACCGCGCGCCGCCAAACCAGCCAGCGCACCGCCGCCACAGGAACCCGGAAAAACAGGAGGACGTGGCGGCTCCTGGCTCTTGTGGGCGCTGTTGCTGGTGCTGGCGGCCGGCGCAGGTGCCAGCGGGTACTTCCAGGACCAGCGCATCCGGGCGCTGGAGAGCCAGTTGGAAGAGGCAGATTACTGGGCCCGCCAGAGCAAGCTGGCGCTGGCGCGTTTTGAGGGTGAGCTGTCCGAAACCGGTGAATCGCTGGCGGAACGCGGGGCGTCGATTGAAGAACAGTTATCGGCGGCTACCCAGCGTCTGGATACGGCAGACAGCGAGATCCGGAAATTGTGGGGTGTGGCAAACGACCGTAACCGTAAGCGTCTGGACGAGCATCAGTCGAGGCTGGATACGGTTGACAACAAACTGGCAGATGCGGAGAAGCGTGGGGCTGAAACCCGGACCCAGGTTGAGCAGTTGCAGTCCGGGTTTGCCCGTTCGGAGCAAGCGCTCCGGCAGGAGCTGGAGAAGATCTCGGAACAGGTTGCGGGTGTGGATGAGCAGATCAGCAAAAGCGTACGCCGGTTCCAGCAAGAACAAAAGCTGACGCTGGATGGCCTGGAAGGGCGGATTTCCAGCCTTGAGAAAGATCTTGCCGCCAGCGCAGGAGACGCAGAAGTGACCGCGCTGCGTAACGAGCTGGCGCAATTGAAGACCGCCGTCAACGCCATTGATGCGTCCCGTGCCCAGCTGACATCACGGCTGGTACGCTTGTCAGACGAGGTTAACCAGCTCCGCTCGCAGTAAGTCTGCGGGGCTTTTGCCGGCCTGTGTAACGGTTTGTAGTCAGCCCTTGCGGTAGCTCTCATTTCTTGCAGTTGGCAGTTGTTATGATCAGCCAACTCGCTAAGGGATGAAGAGTGCATAATAATGAAAATCCGAGTGCCTTCCGTAAAGCCGGGTGTCGCGCTGCTGTGTGTGCTGATGTTATCCGGCTGTACGATCTATCAGTCCATCGGCAAAAGTTTAGGGGCTTTCCTGCATCCGGTGTCTGGCCCCGACTTTGTCCATATCGACAATGACCAATGGGATCAGAGCAACGCGCTGCTGTATTTCTATCGTACCCACTCACAATGGGCGGCCGACGAGATCGAGTCGCCCAGCGTGTACATTGACGACCAGCATTACTTCAACTTTCGCAATAACAGTTTTACCTGGCTGGAAGTCAAACCGGGTGAGCGTCATATCGCCATGCGCCGGCCGTTGTTGGGGCTTGAAGGGCTGGGTTCGTTCAGCCTGAGCCTGATTGCGGATGCCACGCTCGAGGTTGAGCCGGGGCGGGTTTATTATCTGCGCTACAATGAACTGACCGAGCCGGCAGAACCCAACCCTGAGCTCGACCCGGAGCACCCCCTGGCCACCGGCGACCTGCAGCTGGTAACCCGTGACTACGCCATGCAGGCAGATCAGATTGTCTCTACGCTGTTCCTGAACAGTGATCTTCTCGCGCCCAACCATGCGGGTGCTTCAATTGTGGAGGCCAATGAAGATGCTGACTACGAAAGGCGCAAAGCGGCGCTGGAAGAAGAGCGCGAGATCGAGATAGAGCGTCTTAAAGCGGAAGGCAAATATGCCACGGCCAGCTGGTACTGGCCATTCGGCGGAGGCCCGACTGTACCGCTGGAGTCTGACCGCAAGCTCCAGGCACTTGAGCAGGAATACGCTATGCTGCAACAGGAACGTAAACGCAGGCGGAAGGCGGACTCGGACGGAGGTTGGTGGATTTTTTAATGCCAAGTGGCTGATTATGATCAATAATTCACCAGTTTTGGCGGTGCTGTAAAAAAAATCACGAATTTTCCGGAAAACATTTGACACCGTGGGCAAAACGCTTAAAATGCGCGTCTCACTTGGTTGAGGCAGCAACGCCGGCTTAAACGCTGGTTTAAATATGCCAGGCACAACAAGTGACCGCTTTAGACCTGAGTAATAGCAAGGTCCCGAAGTGGGTGGTTAGCTCAGCTGGGAGAGCATCGCCCTTACAAGGCGAGGGTCGCAGGTTCGATCCCTGCACCACCCACCACTTTTAAGCGGGCTTCAGATTCGGTAATGCCGGATTTTGCGGAGCGGTAGTTCAGTTGGTTAGAATACCGGCCTGTCACGCCGGGGGTCGCGGGTTCGAGTCCCGTCCGCTCCGCCAACTTTTCCCGGGTGGTTAGCTCAGCTGGGAGAGCATCGCCCTTACAAGGCGAGGGTCGCAGGTTCGATCCCTGCACCACCCACCAGAATTCAAAAAAAGCAGATCCTTATGGATCTGCTTTTTTTTGCCCGTTACCTGCCGATCAATGATTGCCCGCAAACCCTGACTACGTTGCCGTTAACACCGGCAGAGGCCGGGTTGCAGTACCAGGCAATGGCTTCCGCCACATCCACCGGCTGCCCACCCTGGGACAGGCTGTTCATCCGGCGTCCGGCCTCGCGAATGGTGAATGGCATGGCCGCGGTCATCTGTGTCTCGATAAAGCCTGGGGCAATGGCGTTGATGGTTATGCCGTTCTTCAGCTGCTTTGCCATGGCTTCTACGTAACCGATCACGCCGCTCTTGGCGCAGGAGTAGTTCGTCTGGCCAAAGTTCCCGGCGATGCCGCTGATAGAGGAGATGCACACAATCCGGCCGTTATCACGCATCAGGTTGCGCGCTGCGAGCTCCTCGTCAATCAACTCTTCGGCGGTCAGATTGACGGCGATGGTCATGTCCCAGAAATGTTCGGGCATGTTGCCCAGGGTTTTATCCCGCGTAATACCCGCGTTATGCACCACAAGGTCAACACCGCCGGTTTCGCGCTCGATAAAGTCTGCAATCTGTTTGGGTGCCTGCTCATCAGTGATATCGCAGGCCAGCGCCTTGCCTTTGATGGCGCCGGTCACTTTCTGAAGCTCTTCCAGTGCGGCCGGGATATCCAGGCCGATGACGGTGGCACCGTCGCGTGCCAGGGTCTGGGCAATGGCGGCACCGATGCCGCGTGACGCACCGGTCACCAGGGCTACCTTGCCGGTGAGCGGGGCGACTGGGTTGGTTGCGGGAGCTTCACTGGCCTTGCCAATGCGTACTGCCTGGCCGGAAACATAGGCCGAGCGGGCAGAGAGGAAAAAGCGTACGGTGGAGTCCAGCTGGTTTTCTGCGTTCGGAGCCATCCACACCAGATTGGCTGTAGAGCCTTTCTTTCCGACTTCCTTGCCCATCGCACGCACAAAGCCTTCCAGCGCTTGCTGGGCTGCCGCCTGGGGCGCTTTGCGGCAGGTTTGCGGGTCCTGGCCGATCACCAGTATCCGCCCGTTAGTCGCAAGTCTGCGGATGGTGGGGTGAAAAAAGTCGTACAGTGCGCGAAGATCCTGGGGTTTTTTCAGGCCGGAGGCATCAAAAATCAGCGCGGAGAAGGTTTGCCCGGTGGTGTTGCCCAACTCGTAGGCCTTTGCTCTGTTGCCAACCTGGGAGGAGTCGGTGAGCGTCTCGGGCCCGGCAGCGTGGAACAGGCTGGCCGGGCTGGCACTGAGAATGGAGCCCAGGGTGGCAATGGCTCTGGCGCCGCCGGCAGCGCCTGTGAGTACCTCGCCTTCGACAAAGGGCTGATCCACTCGCTTGAGGCGCTTCAGTGGGGCTGGCGAAGGCAAACCAAGGGATTGGGCGGCTGTTTTCCCCACCGGGGTGTTCACAAACTTGAGGTAGAGGTCAGACATGGTTCCTTCCTTGTGTGCGGATGAGATGATTAGAAATCAGCCTAAAGAGTAAAGAATCTGCTGGCTAATGGATTGACTCAATGCAGCCCTGCGATTGTCAGGTTTGCCAATGAGAGATTGGCGCCATCCACTAGACTTTGCATTAATCTCAGACTACTCAGATTTGCATCTTATCAAAGGGACAACTGGTATGGCTCAGGCAAAGAAAACCACTCAGGGCAGTTCAAGGAAAACACCGGCCGCACAGGTTGTGCGTCGTGTTGCCGTGCTTGGCGGCAACCGTATCCCGTTTGCGCGCTCCAATACCGCATACAGTAAAATCAGCAATCAGGAACTGCTCACTTCCGCCCTGCGCGGCCTCGTTGATCGTTACAATCTTCAGGGGATGCGCCTGGGCGAAGTGGTGGCGGGGGCGGTGATCAAGCACTCCCGTGACTTCAACCTGACCCGGGAGACGGTGTTAAGCTCGGGCCTTGCCCCCGAAACGCCCGCCTATGATATCCAGCAGGCGTGCGGAACCGGCCTGGAAGCGGCTATTCTCGTGGCCAACAAAATCGCGCTTGGCCAGATTGAGTGCGGTATCGCCGGTGGTACCGACACCACATCCGATGCGCCCATCGGGGTGGGTGAGGGCCTGCGTGAAATGCTTCTGGACCTTAACCGCGCCAAAACCGCCAAAGACCGCCTGAAGATCCTGGCCCGTTTCCGTCCCGGTTTTCTGATGCCTGAAATCCCGGAAAACGGCGAACCCCGCACGGGTATGTCCATGGGTGACCATTGTCAGGTTACCGCGAAAGAGTGGAACATTGCCCGGGAAGATCAGGACCGCCTCGCCTGGGAGAGCCACCAGAAACTGGCCAAGGCCTACGACGAGGGCTTTTTTAACGATCTGATGACCCCGATGGCCGGCCTTGAGAAGGACAATATCCTGCGTCCGGATACGACGCTTGAGAAGCTGGCAGCACTCAAGCCCTGTTTTGATCGCGAAAATGGCACCATGACGGCGGCCAACAGCACCGCGCTCACCGACGGGGCTTCCTGCGTACTGCTGGCCAGTGAAGACTGGGCGAAAGCCAATAACATGGAAGTGAAAGCCTGGCTGACATTCTCGGAGGTTGCCGCGGTTGACTTCGTCGACAAGAAAGAAGGCCTGTTGATGGCCCCGGCCTACGCGGTGCCCAGGCTGCTGGAGAAAGCGGGCCTGACCCTGCAGGATTTCGACTTCTATGAGATCCACGAGGCTTTTGCCGCCCAGGTGCTGTCGACGCTGAAAGCGTGGGAAGACCCCGTGTTCTGTAAAGAGCGCCTGGGGCGCGACAAGCCACTGGGCCGTATCGATCACGCCAGGCTGAACGTAAAAGGCTCCAGCCTGGCGACCGGCCATCCCTTTGCCGCCACCGGCGGCCGGATTGTGGCAACGCTGGCGAAGCTGCTTGAAGAGAAGGGCAGTGGGCGGGGGCTGATCTCTATCTGCGCAGCGGGCGGACAGGGCGTAACGGCCATTCTGGAGCGTTAAGTTACGGAAAAACCGTAATACCCTTTGACAGGCGTGGATTCAGGCCGTATTATTCGCGCCACGTTGATCGGGGCTGGCCCCGAAAGCCAACAACCAGTTTGATGCGGGGTGGAGCAGTCTGGTAGCTCGTCGGGCTCATAACCCGAAGGTCGTAGGTTCGAATCCTGCCCCCGCTACCATATAAAAGAAAGGCAGATCAGTTAGTTACTGATCTGCCTTTTTTGTTTTTGGCGTGTATGAACTACTCTGATACCAGACTCTCGAGCAATCTGCCTGGAGACTCAGAGCTTTGAACCATCGACTTTTACTATCCTCAGGTGTGGCTGTGGTTCTGGCGGTGGTGCCTGCTTCTGCTGTGGCAGAGCTGGTCAACCTTTCCTGGGACAATGACTTTCTGACCGGTACCGACCGGGGCTATACCAACGGTGTCCGCCTGGCGTACCTGTCGAATTCCGACAAGGACCGTGGAAAGCGCCTGTCGGGGATGATGGCGACGGCCCGGGATAAACTGGCGTTCCTTCCGGGGATTGGCTCGCCGGACGCCGAACATGCCGTTACTGCAAGCTTGCGCCAGTTGATGGTAACACCGGGCGACATCTCGGAGCCGGAACCGCAATACAATGATATTCCCTATGTAGGGCATTTGGCGCTGAGTACTACATTCTGGAGCTGGACTGAGGAGTCAATCACCGGGTTTGGGGGCCATCTCGGGGTTATCGGGCCGGAAAGCGGGGCCGAAGCCATCCAGAAGTGGGTGCACAAGGCGACGGGTAGCGAAAAGCCCAGAGGCTGGGGCAATCAGTTGGGGACCGACGTCGTCGGCGGTCTTCAGGTGGCCCATGCCCGGAAGCTGTTCCAGACCGGTGCTGGCGGTGATCTTCAGCAGAGGGTAGCCGTCATCGGTTCCGGCCTGCTGTCGAGTTTCCGCACGTCTGTCAAAACCGGCGCGATCTGGCAGTTTGGCCGTCGCCTGCCGGTGAATTTTGTGCCGGAGTATTCGGGCACCTCGTCGACCATTGCGTTGCCGGCTTCTCTCAATACCCAGGGCTCGGGGTGGTCGGTGTTTGTAGGGCTGGGGCTTGAGTATGTCGGATACTCCTACATCGACGACAATTCCGGTCCTTATCGGTTCGACGAAGGCCCGGTGATCGGCCAGCTCGGCATCGGTGCCGCCTGGCAGTGGAACCGGGTACACGCCGGCCTGATCTTTCGCGCCACCACCGGCGAAGACGACCGCCACAAAGACAACTTCAGCTTTGGCACCTTGTCCCTCTCCTGGGAACTGTGACACCTGTTGATGAGATGTCGTACAATTCCGCCCCCAACAGATGACCGGAGCTTCTGATGTTTAACGGTGTACCCAGGTTTGCCCGCCCCGTACTGCAACTGGGGCTGGTGCCCCAGATTGCGATCGCGATTGTCATTGGTGTCATTCTGGCTCTGGTTTTTCCGGAGACGGCGCGGGCTCTGTCGCTGCTTGGCCAGCTGTTTATCCTGGCTCTCAAGGCGGTGGCTCCGATTCTGGTGTTTGTTCTGGTTATCGCCGCTATTGCCGCCCATAAGCAGGGGCAGCCCACCCATATCCGGGGCGTGCTGGTGCTGTATCTCGTGGGTACCTTTACCGCCGCGCTGGTCGCGGTCGCGGCCAGTTTCCTGTTTCCGACCGAGCTGACACTGGATCTGCCGGAGGTCGCTGGTAACCCCCCTGACAGTATATTCGGGGTGCTGCGGGATCTGCTGCTGAGCATTGTCTCTAACCCTGTTACCGCGCTGGCGGAGGGTAACTTCATTGCCATACTCGCCTGGGCGATTGGTCTGGGGATGATGCTGCGCCGCGCCGGTGAGGTGACAGGCCAGGTGCTGCAGGATGCGGCTGAGGCCGTGGCCGGTATTGTCCATATTGTGGTCCGCCTGGCACCACTGGGTATTCTGGGGCTGGTGGCCAATACCCTGGCCGAAACCGGTTTTGGGGTGCTGCTTGAGTATGGCCGGCTGCTTGCGGTGATTGTGGGCTGTTTTCTGTTTGTGGCGCTGGTGACGAACCCGCTGATTGTGTTCCTGAAAACCCGTCAGAACCCATTTCCGCTGGTATTCGCGTGTTTGCGGGGCAGCGCGATTACCGCGTTCTTTACCCGAAGCTCCGCCGCTAATATTCCGGTTAACCTCGACCTGTGCGAGCGCCTCAGACTGGACCCTGATACCTACAGTATCTCGATTCCTCTGGGGGCCACCATCAATATGGCCGGTGCCGCTATTACCATCTCGGTCATCACTCTGGCCGTTGCCCATACGTTGGCTATTCCCGTCGATTTTGGTACCGCGCTGTTGCTCTGCATTGTCTCGTCGCTGGCGGCCTGTGGTGTGTCTGGTGTGGCGGGCGGGTCCCTGCTGCTGATACCGTTGGCTACCAGCCTGTTTGGTATTTCCAATGATATTGCCATGCAGGCGGTTGCGATCGGCTTTGTGATCAGTGTGGTTCAGGACTCTACAGAAACAGCCCTGAACTCCTCCACCGATGTCCTGTTTACTGCCGCTGCCTGCCAGGCGGCACATCAGGAAGAGGTTTAAAGCCGCCATGCCCCGGAATCTGGTATTTATCGGTATGCCCGGCAGCGGCAAAAGCACCGTGGGCGTGCTGGTCGCCAAACAGCTGGGGCTGGGCTTTGTGGACACCGACCTGCTCATCCAGCAGCAAGCCGGCCGCACGCTTCAGGACATCGTAGACCAGGACGGTTATCAGGCCCTGCGAAAGGTGGAAGAGCGGGTTTTGCTGGGTCTGGAGGTGGCGGACCACGTGATCAGTACCGGTGGCAGTGCGGTGTACAGTGACGCCGCCATGGCGCATCTCAGGGCCAATGGTGTGGTGGTGTTTCTGGACATTCCGCTGGGCGTCGTGCTGGAGCGCATTGGCGATTACGGGAGCCGTGGTATTTCCCGGCGGCCGGATCAGTCGCTGGCCGAATTGTTTGATGAGCGCTTCGCGCTTTACACCCGCCATGCGGATGTTGTGGTACAGGGAGCGGGGCTGTCGCAGGCGCAGGTTTGCGAGGCGGTGGTTAAAGCATTGGGTCCGAAATCGGAAGCTTCAGGGTAAAGGTGGTGCCTTCGTCGGGGAGGGACTCGACCGTAATCTCACCCCGGTGTTTCTCTACCACCGTTTTGACAAAGGACAGGCCCAGCCCTGCGCCAAAGGTTCCTTCCAGCTCACTGCGTTTCTGGCGATGATAGCGATCAAACAGAAAGGGCAGTTCCTCTGGCTGTATGCCGGACCCCTCATCCGCAATCGCCAGGCAGGCTAGATGGGCCGCGCGGTAAACATGGATACTCACGGTTGCATCTTCGGGGCTGTATTGCACCGCATTCGTCAGTAAGTTGATCACTGCCCGCTCCAGCAATTCCGCGTTGCCCCTGAGCCAAAGGTCTTCGGTTCCGATCAGCTGGAGCGTGATGTGTTTACGCTGGGCCTGTTCAAACACGCTGTCACGGGCATTTTCCACAATGGCAAGCAGTTCGCATTCATAAAACCTCGGCTCGGTGAGTTGCTCGGCGCGGGCCAGCTGGACAAACTCCTCGGCCAGGCTATAGCTGCGCCGGGCCAGCATTCCCAGCTGTTCCAGGTGCAGGTCATCGATACTGGCCGGGTCCCGCTTGAGTTGTTCGATCAGGGCCAGTTGTGACACCAGGGGCGAGCGGACGTCGTGGGAGATAAAGTCGATTGCTTCCCGGTGCTGGCGTTGTTGTGCCCGCAGCTCCGAGATATCGGAAATGTTGGTGATGATGCCAAACTGGCCGTTCTCGGGCAGGATAAAGGGGGCCAGCCGGAGCAGAAAATCTTTGCCGTGCAGGGTCAGGTCCAGCGTCCGGCTTTCTTTGAGTGTCAGTGCTTCCGAGACAATCTCGTGCCAGGGTAGCTGGCTGTCAGGGCTGTGGGCCTCCAGAAGGCTGGTGACCGGCATACCGGTCAGGCTGGGCATGGGTTCCCGGAACCAGTTTTCGATATGCCGGTTGGCAAAACGGATGACGCCCAGCTCGTCTGTTACGATCACGCCGTCCGGCATATGTTCAAAGCTGTTGTTAATAAACGCCTGCATCTGGGTCAGACGTTCGCTGGCCAGGATGACCTTGCGCAGTCGGGCGGTCTGGATAACAAGCGGTTTGCGCCAGGGTGCCTGCTGGGCTGGCGAGTCCAGTTCCAGCCTGGAAAGAAAGTGCTGTATCACCTCCCGGCTGAGGTCGTTGCGGAGGGTGAGCCCGATGACGTAATTGGTTTCGTCCCGGGTCAGCCGGATCCAGCTCTGTTGCTGCTGATGCTGCCACTGGCCGGGTTCTGGCAGGGGAGGCGCCTCTCCCAGGGTCATGTTCTGGTTGTGCAGAAGATCCCCGTCTTCGGCCAGCAGCCAGCCTTCCGGATTCAGCAGAGCCCGGAAATGTTCGAGAAGTTTGTGGGGCTGGCGCCTGGACGGCGCCGGCAGAGACAGGGTCTGGATACGGGCCATCCTGTCCAGTTGGCGGTTCAGTGCGCGGTTAACGATCGTCAGCTGCACCGTTGCCGCTAACGGCAGCGCGATGAGGGGGAGGGCGAGAAGACTGGTGGCCGACAAGGCGTAGCCAAGAGCGAACAGTGTAATGAGGTAACTGCCGGCCAGCACGCCAAATATCGCAAGCCCCAGGGACCAGGGTGGCAATTTGTCTGGTAACCAGTGCTTTTTCATGTAACGTGCGTGCGCCCGGTGCCGGAGTGAAGAAGGTCAGCCAAATCAGGCAATGGCTTCGAGCCTGTAACCGCGCTGATAAATCGTTTTGATCCGGAAACCATTCTCAGGGTTTAGCCCCAGTCGGCGCCGCAGTCGGCTCATGTGGGTATCTACCGTGCGGGTATTGATATCTTTGGTCAGCCCCCACACCCGCTCCAATAGCAACTCGCGCGTGAGCAGACGGCCCTGGTTCTGGAACAGGAACAGGGTCAGATCGAAGTCCTTGTCTGTCAGGGTCAGGGGTTCGCCGTGCAGGGTCATGCTGCGTTGTTGGGTATTGACTTCAAAGGGCCCGAACTGCAGGAGCTCTTTATCACTCTCGGGGTTGCTGCGGCGTGCCAGCGCATTGATGCGGGCCAGCAGTTCCGCCGCACGGGCGGGCTTGGCGAGATAGTCATCCGCGCCCGCATCCAGCGCACACACGATGTCAGATTCGCTGTCACGTTGGGTCAGAAAGATCGCGGGAATCGGCCAGTTCAGCTGCTCACGAACGCTTTTCAGCACATCGATACCGGTCATGTCCGGGATCTGCCAGTCCAGAATCATCAGGTCGTAACTGCGGTGCAGCACAGCGCCAAGAAACGCCTGGCCGGTGGCAAAGCTGTCGCAGTGATGGCCCTTGTCAGAGAGGATACTCTGTATACGCTGGGCCTGTTCGTGTTCGTCTTCGAGAAGCGCTATACGCATCCAGCGTGTTCCTTTCTTAGTGATACCCATCAGGAAGGTCGGGGTATTATCCCAGAAATTCAATCCCCGGGCAGCTCACAGGGGCTATTTAGTTGATGTGAGTACAGGCTTGCCGTCGTTATCGCCAACGATTTGCCGGCATTCGGGAAACCGGCTGCAACCCCAGAACCACCCCTTGCGGCTCTGTCGCCTGACGAGTGGCGCGAAACAATGGGGGCACGGCACCGGCTTATGAGTGGTTCCATCCTGGGGCTGGCCGTCTTCGAGGCGCCGGGTGCCCTTGCAGTCCGGGTAGCGGGTACAGGCGAGAAAGCGACCGAATTTGCCATCCCGCTCCACCATGGGCGCCCGGCATCGGGGGCAATGTATCGCGTCTGCTGCGGTTTGGCCGTCGTCCTCTGTCCTGGAGGGACGATGATTGATAAGTTCGCTTATTTCTCCGGCCAGGCCCTCCAGAAACTGGCGCGGGTCTGCCTCGCCACGCAGGATGCCTTCGAGTGTTGCTTCCCACCGGGCGGTACGGTCTGGCGTCCGTACCGAGTCCGGGAGTGCTGCAATGAGCACTTTCGCCTTATCGGTTGCCTTGATGAACCGTTTGTCGCGATACAGGTAGTCCCGCTTGAAAAGCGTTTCGATAATCGCGGCCCGGGTGGCTTCGGTACCAAGCCCATCGGTTTCGCGGAGGGTTTTTCTTAACTCCGGATTCGCCACAAAACGCGCAATATTGGTCATCGCCGACAGCAGGGTGGCATCGGTGAAATGCTGCGGAGGCACGGTTTTTCTGTCGGCTGCCGCGGCACGGGTGCAGATCACAGGCTCATTGCGTTCCAGCCTCGGCAGAGGTGGTTTCTCAGGTTCCCTGGCGTCTTCGCGTCGCTTGATTTCCAGCTGCTTCCAGCCGGGGTTCAGAATGGCGGTTTCAGTCGCCCGGAACTTGTGTTCCAGAATGCTGACGGTCAGCCTGCCTTCACGATGCACCGCATCGGCTGCAAACTGCATCAGGTAATAGCGGCTGATCAGGCCGTAGATTTTCTGCTCTGTTGCCGTGAGCTTGCCGTTGGGTGCCGGACGTACGGTGGGAATAATGGCATGGTGGGCATCTACCTGTTTGTCGTTCCACGCCGCTGACCGGCGCTCGGTATCCAGCTGCCCGACATGAGGGGCGAGATCCGGGGCGACCCGGGAAATGGCCCGGATCACGGGTTCCCGCTGGGCAAAATGTTCTTCAGGCAGGTAGCGGCAGTCAGACCGCGGATAAGTGATCAGTTGGTGGCGTTCATAGAGGTTCTGGGCCGTATCCAGGACCTCTTTGGCAGCCATCCGGAACAGCCGGCCTGCTTCAATCTGCAGGGCCGACAGGGACAGTGGCAGCGGTGGTGCTTCCGGCCGGTCCCGGAATCTGGATTCGATAATCGTGCCGGGGCGGCCACTGACCTCGGCAACGATCTGCCCGGCAACTTCCTGATTGAGCAGCCGGCCTTCTTCATCCAGGTGATCCTGAAACCGTTCATCCGGGAGCCAGCGAGCGGTAAAGGGCCGCTGGTCTGCGTCTTCTTCCCGGGCCCGGAACTCACCTTCAATGCGATACCAGGGTTTGGGCTGGAAATGCTCAATCTGGTTATCCCGCTCCACCACCAGGCCCAGGACCGGCGTCTGCACACGGCCGACCGAGTAAACGCCTTGCTCGCCCTGGTTCTGATAGGTGAGCGTGTAAAAGCGGGTCAGGTTAATGCCGTAAAGCCAGTCCGCGCGCTGGCGGGCCAGTGCCGAATGGGAGAGACGCCGGAACTCCCGGTTATCTTTCGGTGCGGCGATCGCTTTGGCGATGGCGGTTGGGGTGAGGTCGTTGATCAGCACGCGCTGGACCGGGGCGGTCGTGCCTACGTAACGCAATACCTCATCGACCAGTAGCTGGCCTTCGCGGTCCGGGTCGCCGGCGTGGGTAATGTACTCGGCCTGGCGAATCAGGGAGCTGAGCACCTGCAGTTGCTGGCGCACGCTGTCTTTAGGTTCAAGCTGCCACGGCGCCGGGATCATGGGCAGATCTTCAAGACGCCACTTCTTCCAGGACGGGTTGTAGCGCCCGGGCTCTGCGGGTTCCAGCATGTGGCCGATACACCAGCTCACGGTAATCGCATCTTTACCCCGGCCACAACGGACCCAGCCCTGGCCTTTCTGATGGGGGCCGGGCAGAGCGGCAGCAATGGCGCGAGCCAGGCTCGGCTTTTCGGCGATATAAAGATGCATGGCGCCTCTTTTGTCTTGAGTCGGGCGGGGAATGTGGCTGTTTGCCCGGTGGGTGTCAAGGTCTCGGGTATAAGGGTCAAGGTGTAGTAAACTGTTTATTCAGAACGCTTCGGGAGTTGATACAGCATGAAAGTACAGACAGCGATAGAGGCCAGGTTGGCCGGGGCCTTCGAGGCGGGGCTGCTCAAGGTGGAAAACGAGAGCCATAGGCACTCGGTACCGCCGAATTCTGAAACCCATTTCAAGGTGACGCTGGTGTCTTCGGCGTTTTCAGGCCAGACGAAAATAAAGCGGCACCAGGCGGTTTACAAAGTGTTGGCAGATGAGCTGGCCGGCCCGGTGCATGCGCTGGCGCTGCACCTGTACACGCCGGAAGAATGGCAGGCCAGTGGCCAGGCTGCCCCGGATTCACCGAACTGCATGGGTGGCTCAAAAGGCGACCCCAACATGGCAAATAAACTGTCACAGGGAGCAGATTCATGAGTCAGTTTTTTCAGATTCATCCGGAAAATCCGCAGAAACGACTGATCAAACAGGCGGTGGAAATACTTCGCAACAGTGGTGTTATCGTCTATCCGACCGACTCGGGGTACGCGCTGGGCTGTCATCTGGGCGACAAGCAGGCCGCTGATACCATCAAACGAATCCGTAAACTGGACGACAAGCACAACTTCACCCTGGTGTGCAGCGACCTCTCTGATATTGGCGTTTATGCCAAGGTGGACAACATCCAGTATCGCTTGTTGAAGAGTTTTACCCCCGGCCCTTACACGTTCATCCTGAACGCAACCAGTGAAGTGCCACGGCGTCTTCTGCACCCCAAGCGCCGTACCATCGGAATGCGCGTTCCTGATAATGAGATTGTCCGGGCTCTGCTCAGCGAGCTGGGTGAACCCATCATGAGCAGCACCCTGATTCTTCCCGGTGAAACCGAGCCAATGACTGATCCCTACGAGATTCGGGATACTCTGCAGAACGAACTCGACCTGATCATCGATGGCGGCTTTTGCGGTATGGAAGCCACCACCGTGGTGAATTTTACCGGGGATACGCCGGAAGTTACCCGGGTAGGCAAGGGCGACCCGGCACCGTTTCAGTAAGCGGCTCAGGCTGTCAGGCCATCCGGGTGATCGCTTTTCTGAATCGTAACAGGGAACCGGCGAACATCATTGCACCGATCAGGGCCAGGGCCAGAAAAGGTTTCCAGACGGTTTCGAGACCGGCGCCCCGGTAGAGGATGGCCTGGCCGATCTCCACGAAATGGGTGGTGGGGGCTGCGAGCATGATGGTCTGTACCAGCTCTGGCATGCTTTCCCGGGGTGTCGAGCCGCCGGAGAGCATCTGCAGGGGCATGATGGTGAGCATCATCAGCATACCGAACTGGGGCATGTTGCGCGCCAGGGTGGCGAGAAAGATACCCATGGAAGTGGTGGCAAACAGGCACAGCGCAGCACCGGTGAAGAACAGCGGCAGGGAGCCTTCCACCGGCACCCCGAGAATGCCACGCACCACCAGGTTCAGCGACACCGCCGCCGCCACCAGTACCACCAGCCCCATCGACCAGATCTTGGCCAGCATGATCTCGGTGGGCGTCACTGGCATCACCAGCAGGTGCTCAATGGTGCCATGTTCACGCTCGCGGATCAGCGCCGCCCCGGTCAGTACGATGGACAGCATGGTGATGTAGTTGATGACCTGCATCAGGCTGCCGAACCAGGATTTTTCCAGTGCCGGATTGAAGCGGGCGCGTAGCACCAGATCCACCGGCGGCTGGCTGGTAATCCGCTCGCGCTGCAGGAATTCACTGATCTCGGCCTGGACGATCTGCTGCACCGCTCCGCTGCCGGTAAAGGCCTGGCCCATGCGGGTGGCATCAACGTTGAGCTGGATGTCGGGACTGCGATTGGCCAGGACGTCGCGCTGAAAGCCCTGGGGAATGTACAGGGCAAAGGTGTAACGCCCGGCATCCATACCCTGATCCATCTGCGCCATGTTGATCATCTGCGGTGCGGTAAAGTACGGCGGGTAGAAGGCCGAGATGATCTGCCGGGACAGCGCCGAGTCGTCCTCGTCCACCACGGCGATGGGTGCCCGGTTGAGGGTTTCCGGCATGGCATTGGCGGCGGTGTACACCCCGGCGGTGAATACATAGATGATCAGCACCAGCATCATCGGGTCGCGCCACAGGCTCCAGAGTTCCTTGACCCCGAGGCGGTAGATATTGGCCAGCGAGCGGGTATTCATGTCAGCGCTCCTGTTTCTTCAACAGCATGACGGCCAGCCCCATGATCACCGGCACCGACCACAGCATGGCCCAGAAGGCGCCACTCAGATCGCCCAGGCCCAGCGCCTTGTTGAACACGCCACGGCTGATGGCAACCATGTGGGTGGCGGGGTATACCTGTCCGATCAGTTGTCCGGTCCCTTCCAGCGAAGATACCGGGTCGATCAGCCCTGAGAACTGGGTGGCGGGCACCATGGTGCCGATCATGGCAAAGAACATGGCGGCGATCTGGCTGCGGGTGATGGATGATGCCAGCAGGCCCATGCCGGTGGCGACGAAACTGAACACCAGCGCAGCCAGTGCCAGTGTGGCAAAGCTGCCGGTGACGGGCACGCCGAACACGGTGACCGCCAGCAGGGTCATCAGCAGGAAGTTGATCATGGCCAGCGCCACATAGGGCAGCTGCTTGCCGAGCAGAAACTCGCTGCGGGTGACCGGGGTGACGTAGAAGTTGGTGATGGAGCCGGTTTCCTTTTCCCGTACCACCGCCAGCGCAGTGAGCATGGCCGGCAGCATCAGCAACAACAGCGGGATGACCGCGGGCACCATGGCGGGCAGGCTCTGCACATCGGGGTTATAACGGAAGCGGGTCTGGATTTCGGCCCCGGTCGGCAGGGCACCGCCGCGCTGGCCCAGTTGGGTCACCAGCCAGTGCTGGTGCATGCCCTGGACATAGCCCTTGAGGGTCTCCGCCCGCTGGGGCATGGCCCCATCGACCCAGGCACCGATCTCCACCGGCCGCCCGGCCAGGGCGTCGCGGGCAAAGCCATGGGGAATCTCGATGGCCAGCGAGACCTCCCCGCTGCGCATGCGCCGGTCCAGCTCCTGATAATTACTGAGCGGCGGCTGTTCGACAAAATAACGTGAGCCGGACAGCTGCAGGGCGTAATCACGGCTGAGACTGGTGTCATCCCGATCCAGCACGGCGTAGCGCAGGTCTTCCACATCCAGGCTGATGCCGAAACCGATCACAAACATCAGCATGATCGACCCGGCCAGCGCCAGGGTGGCGCGGATCGGGTCACGCTGCAGCTCCAGGGTTTCGCGCCACAGGTAGCTGAGCATACGCTGCCCGCTGAAGCGCTGGCGGCGTGGCCTGCTGGTCTGGTTCTGCTCCACCGGCACGGCGGACAATTCCTGTTCCGGCTGATCGGTACCGGCGCCTGCCTCCAGCAGGTAGCCGATGAAGGCTTCTTCCAGATCCGCCGCACCGCGCTTTTCCACCAGCTTCGCCGGGACGTCGCTGTCCAGGACCTCGCCCGCGTGCATCATCGACATGCGGTCGCAGCGCTCGGCCTCATTCATGAAATGGGTGGACAGGAAGATGGTCACCCGGTCGCGCCGGGACAGCTCTATCAGCAACCGCCAGAAGGCATCCCGGGCTACCGGATCTACCCCCGAGGTAGGCTCGTCGAGGATCAGCAACTCGGGCTTGTGCACCATGGCCACCGCCAGTGACAGCCGTTGGCGCATGCCCAGCGGCAGGCTCGCCGGCAGCGTGTCCGCTGCCTCATTCAGACCGAAACGGTCGAGCATCTCCTCGATCCGGGCGGGGATATCCGCCTCCGGCACGGCAAACAGCCGGGCATGCAAAACCAGGTTCTGCCGGACCGTCAATTCACTGTAGAGGGAGAACGCCTGAGACATGTAACCGACCCGGCGGCGGGTATCGATATCCTTCGGACTGACTTCATGGCCGAATAACCAGGCCTGGCCCTCGCTGGCGGGTAACAGACCGGTGAGCATCTTCATGGTGGTGGTTTTGCCGCAGCCGTTGGAGCCGAGAAAACCAAAGATCTCGCCCCGGCGGATACGAAAGCTGACGTTCTTCACCGCTACGAAATCGCCGAAGCGCAGCACCAGATTCCTTGCCTCGATGGCGATATCCTCATTGTCCACCTCCAGCGGCGGAATGATGACCGGAGCATGGCCGAGCTTGCGCTCCTCCGGCAGCAATGCCACAAAGGCCTCCTCCAATGAGGCGGTCGCGGTCTGCTGCAGCAGCTCAGCGGGCGTACCCGTGGCCAATACCCGGCCTGCGTCCATGGCTACCAGCCAGTCAAAGCCCTGGGCCTCGTCCATATAGGCGGTGGCGACCACGACGCTCATCTGCGGGCGTTGCTGGCGGATGTTGTCGATCAGCTCCCAGAACTGGGCCCGGGCCAGCGGGTCGACCCCGGTGGTCGGCTCGTCAAGAATCAGCAGGTCCGGGTCATGAATCAGCGCACAGCACAAGCCCAGCTTCTGCTTCATGCCGCCGGACAGCTTGCCCGCGGGACGGCTCAGGAAGTCGTACAGCCCGGTTGCGCGGGTCAGCTCGTCGATGCGCCGACGACGCTCCGCCGTATCATGTCCGAACAACCGGGCAAAAAACTGCAGGTTTTCCTCCACCGACAGGGTCGGGTAGAGGTTGCGCCCCAGCCCCTGGGGCATGTAGGCGATCTTCGGGCAGACCTGATTGCGATGGCCGCGCTCGGCCATATCACCGCCGAGCACCTGCACGCTGCCCTGCTGAATGCGCCGGGAGCCGGAGATCAGCGCCAGCAGGCTGGATTTGCCGACCCCGTCGGGGCCGATCAGCCCCACCATGCAACCGCTGGGCAGTTGCAGATCCACCCCGGCCAGTGCCCGGGCCTTGCCGTAGTCGAGTTGAACGCCCTGCAGCCGGGCGACGAAGTCAGTCATTGGCCAGCAGCTTCGTCAGCTCGTCCGATACCTCCAGCTCCGGTGGCCAGGGCGCGTTGGCGTCCAGCTTCAGCCAGGCGACGCCGGGCACCCCGGTCTTGACCTGTTCCAGATAGTGCTCCAGCAGCGCCGGGGGAACCTGTGCCCGTACCCGGAACATCAGTTTTTCCCGTTCGCTGGCGGTTTCCACGGTCTTGGGAGTGAACTGGGCCTGACTGGCCACGAAGGAGACCCGCGCCGGGATCGGATGATCCGGTGCGGTATCCAACACCAGCCGTGCCTCACTGCCCAATGTCAGGCGCCCCGCTGCCGCCTCGGGCACGAAGAAGGTCATGTAGACATCGGCCAGATCCAGCAGGTTCAGCACCCGCCCGCCTGCGCCCAGTACCTCGCCGGGCTGTGCCACGCGCACCTGGACCCGGCCATCGCGGGGGGCCTTGAGTTCGCTGTCGGCCAGGTCGGCTTCGATCCGGTTGATGGTAGCCTGCATGGCCGCGACGCGGGATTCTGCTCCGGTCTGCTGCGCCCGGGCTGCCTCTACCGCCGCCCGGGCGGCCAGTACCTGAGCCCTGGCCGCCGCCACACCCGCTTCGGCACTGCGGGCCCGGGCCCGGTCATCATCCAGCTGCTGACGAGATACGACAGCATCCGCAGCCAGCTTCTCGGAGCGCTGCATACGCTGCTGGACGGCGTACAGCTCGGCTTCGCGTTGCAGCACGACCGCCTCCATCGCCGCCACATCACTTTCGCGCAGGGCTATCTGTGCCCGGGCGGCAGCCACCGCATGTTCAGCTTCCCGATAACCGGCCAGCGCCTCCTCGTGTTGTGCCCGCAGGGAGTCGACCCCCATGCGCGCCAGCACCTGCCCACTGCTTACGAAGTCACCCTCACTGACCAGGATGTCTTCGATCCGCCCTGACAGTTTGGTGGCTATATCGATTTCGGTGGCTTCGATGCGACCGTTGCCCACGACAAAACCATCGCCAAATCCGCGGCTTGTGTGTTCGGACCAGCTATACCAGACGACTAGTGCCAGTAGGGCGATGGCTGCCAAAACCAGTACGCGCCTGCCGGTTACCAGGGGAGATGCCATACCTGCAGTCCTTGATGTGTATGAATCTGAAATACCAACCTCATCGTAAACCAGACAGCATGACCACGAGGTGTGTGAGATCAATTCCGCCGGATTTCCTGTTCTGTCATCAGAAGCTGCTACGATTTCCATAGCCGATAAGTTGATTCAGGTCAGGCCGGATGAGAGCAGCTCCGCTAGGCTGCTACTATCAATTGTCAGGAGGATACCCATGGTGAAAATGATGAAAGCGGCCGTTTTTGTCGAGCCCGGGCGCATTGAACTCACGGATAAGCCGATCCCCGATGTGGGTCCCAATGACGCATTGATCCGGATTACCACCACCACGATTTGTGGTACCGATATCCATATTCTCAAAGGTGAGTACCCGGTCGCCAGAGGCTTGACCGTTGGCCACGAACCCGTGGGTGTGATCGAGAAACTGGGGAGCGCGGTGCAGGGCTACCAGGAGGGCCAGCGCGTTATCGCCGGCGCAATCTGCCCCAACTTCAACTCCTATGCCGCCCAGGACGGCGTGGCCTCGCAGGATGGCAGCTATCTGACCGCCGATGGCCGCTGCGGCTGTCATGGTTACAAAGCCACTGCCGGCTGGCGCTTTGGAAACCTGATTGATGGCACCCAGGCCGAGTATGTTCTGGTACCGGATGCCCAGGCCAACCTGGCACCGATTCCCGATGGTCTGGCCGATGAGCAGGTATTGATGTGCCCGGACATCATGTCCACCGGCTTCAAAGGGGCTGAAAACGCCAATATCCGCATCGGCGACACCGTGGTTATCTTCGCCCAGGGCCCGATCGGGCTGTGCGCCACTGCGGGTGCCCGGTTACTGGGCGCCACTACCATCATCGCCGTAGACGGCAACGAGCACCGTCTCGGTATTGCCCGGCAGATGGGTGCGGATGTCACGCTTAACTTCAACCATTGCGACGTGGTGGACGAGGTGATGAAGATCACCGGCGGTCGTGGAGCAGATTCCTCCATCGAGGCGCTGGGTACGCAACTGACGTTCAGCCAGTCGCTGCAGGTGCTCAAGCCCGGCGGTACGCTGTCCAGTCTGGGCGTGTACGCCGAGGATCTGAGTATCCCGCTCGGTGCCTTTGCCGCCGGCCTGGGGGACCACCGCATCAATACGGCGCTGTGCCCGGGTGGTAAGGAGCGCATGCGACGGCTGATGAATGTGGTTGCTGCCAACCGCCTGGACCTGGGCGTGCTGGTTACCCACGAATACGGGTTGGACAAAATCGTTGATGCCTACGATCTGTTCGCCAATCAACGCGACGGCGTATTGAAGATTGCGATCAAGCCCTGAAGTGAACCAGGCATGCCCCTCTAATGGGGCATGCCCTGTACGCGGGTGCCCGCTGTGCCCTGCAGAATGCCCAGCGCATCTTCCAGCCGGCCGATGCCGCTGATTGCGCCTTGCTCAGCAAAATCTGCTGCAGCGGCAAGTTTGGGGCCCATCGAGCCAGCCGGCAGATCCATGGCCCGGGCCTGCGCTACCGTCAGATCACGGATGGCCGCCGCGTTGTCTGTGCCAAAATCCCGATAGATCGCATCCACATCCGTCAACAGCAACAGCGCGTCAGCCCCGAGCTGCTGCGCCAGCAGTGCGCTGGCGGCATCCTTGTCGATTACCGCCTCGACACCCAGCGTGCTGCCGTCATCACGACGAATGATGGGAATACCCCCGCCGCCAGCGCAGATCACCACCACACCTTGCTCCAGCAGCAGTTTAATCACCCGGATGTCGGGGACTTCCAGCGGTGTGGGTGAGGGCACGACCCTGCGCCATTTGTCGCCATCCCGGGCGATGTGCCAACCAAGGTCGCTGGCCCGCGATTCCGCCTCGGCACGCTCGTAAACCGGACCGATGAACTTGGTCGGGTGATCGAAGGCCGGGTCGTGCTGATCAACGACCACTTGCGTCAAAAGTGTCGCCACGGCCTGCTCGTGATTCAGCGCATTTTCCAGTTCCTGCTCGATCACGTAACCGATCATCCCTTCGGTTTCCGCACCCAGCATGTCCAGCGGATAAGGTTCGTCCGGCTTGTAGGCTGCGGTGCGCAACGCCAGCAGCCCCACCTGCGGCCCGTTACCGTGGGTGATCACCAGGTCATGCCCGGCCCGGATGATACTCGCCAGCCCCTCGGCGGCGATGCGCACGTTGGCGCGCTGGGTGCGGGCGGTCAGGGGTTCACCGCGTTTCAACAGGGCGTTACCGCCCAGGGCTGCGACTACCAGCATGATCAACCTCCCAGTGTGGCGACCAGGACCGCCTTGATGGTGTGCATTCGGTTTTCTGCCTGATCGAAGACAATCGAGGCCGGGCTTTCGAACACCTCGTCGGTGACCTCCATGGCATCGATACCGAATTTCTCCTCGATGTCCTTGCCTATGGTCGTCTCGGTGTTATGGAATGCCGGCAGACAGTGCATGAAGCGTACCCGGGGATTTCCGGTTCTGGCCATCAGCCCGGCATTGACCTGATAGGGCAGCAGCAGCCTGATCCGCTCGGCCCACTTCTCCTCCGGCTCGCCCATGGATACCCATACGTCGGTGTACACAAAGTCGACCCCTGCGACGGCGCGGTCAATGTCATCGGTGATCATGATGCGCGCGCCTGTGGTGTGGCCAATCTCTTCAGCCTGCTGGCGGATATCGGCCGGAGGCCAGCAGCTGCGTGGCGCGCACAGGCGTACATCCATGCCCATCTTGGCGCCACCGATCAGCAGGCTGTCGCCCATATTGTTGGCGGCATCGCCAATGAATACATAGGAGATCTCCCGCAGCGGCTTTTCCGCATGCTCCTGCATGGTCAGAAAATCGGCGAGCACCTGGGTGGGGTGAAACTCGTCGGTCAGCCCGTTGTACACCGGTACCCCGGCATACCGGGCCAGCTCTTCAACCACCGGCTGGCCGAAGCCGCGGTATTCGATGGCATCGTAAACCCGGCCGAGCACCCGGGCGGTATCCCTGACCGATTCCTTGTGGCCGATATGGCTGCCGCTCGGACCCAGGTAGGTAACGTGTGCGCCCTGATCAAAGGCTGCCACCTCAAACCCCACGCGGGTGCGGGTGGAGTCCTTTTCGAAAATCAGCGCAATTTCCTTGCCGTGCAGTTGCGGTACCTCTGTCCCCGCGTACTTGGCAGCCTTGAGGTCGGCGGCGAGTTTCAGCAGGAAGGCGATTTCGCGCGGGGTGAAGTCCCGCAGCGTAAGAAAATGCCGGTTCTTCAGATTGAACGCCATGCGTTGGTTCCTCCCGGGTCAGATTGCATCGCGAATGGTCGGGCAACTCATGCAGCGGCCACCGCCCCGGCCCCGGCCCAGCTCCGCGCCCGGCACCTGCAGCACCTCGATGCCGGCCGCCTGCAGGGCAGCATTGGTATCGTCGTTGCGGTCGTAGCCGATGACTACTCCGGGACTGAGCGCCAGTACGTTGTTGCCGTCGTTCCATTGCTCGCGCTCTCGCTCGGCCGGTGTATCCCCGCCGGTGGGAACCACAACCAGGGATTCATAACCCAGCATGTCGGCGACCACATCGAACATGGGCCGCGAATCACGGCTGAATGACAGATGCTTGCCGCTTTTGCCCGGACGAATGTCGTAACACACCATCTGGTCGGACACTTCCTTGAACGCGGTGACCACATTGCCGCCACAGAAAGTGAAGACGGTATCCAGATGCATGGCTGCGCGGCTACTGGGCATCTGACAGGCCACCACACGGTTGGCCTTGCCGCGCTCGAACAGCGCGTTGGCCAACTGTCCGATCGCCTGCGGGGAGCTGCGCTCGCCCATGCCAATCAGGACACCACCGTTGCCAACGGGCATGATGTCGCCGCCCTCCAGGGTGGCAAGGCCGTGGTCCTTGAGCGGGTCGCCCCAGACCTCCTCAACCTTGCCGGCGAACCTGGGATGAAAGCGGTAAACCGCCGTCATCAGCAGCGTCTCCGGCTGGCGTGCCGGCCAATACATCGGGTTCAGCGATACCGTATCGTAAATCCAGGCGCTGTTATCACGGGTGAACAGGTAGTTGGGTAACGGCGGCAGGATAAAACCGAAGGGGCCGAGATGATTGCCGAACAGGCCGCCGGGGTTGAAAGGCAGGTCACTGACCTGCAGCCCGCCGATGAGAAACTCCGCCAGCCGCTGGCCGGGTAACTCATCCATCCACGCCCGAAGCTCGGACACCATCCCCACCCCGACATGATCCCAGGTGATCCGGTTATCCAGAATCCAGGCCCGCGCTTCGGTGATATCCAGTGTCTCTGCCAGCAGTTCGTTGACGTCGAGCACCTCCACGCCCCGGGACCGCATCAGTGCAACGAACACATCATGGTCTTTCTGCGCCTGCTTGACCCAGAACACGTCGTCGAACAAGAGCGCGTCGCAGTTGCTGGGGGTCAGCCGGCGATGGGCCAATCCCGGCCTGCATACAATAACCTGTCGAAGAGTGCCGGTTTCAGAATGCACACCCAGTTTATGATCAGTCATATACAAGTCCTTGTCCGCTGAAGGTTTTACACGAAGATTCCGATGCTGAGCACCAGCGTGATGAACAGGGTCAGGATCAGCAGTAATGGCCAGATGAACACCAGCCACCGGTCATAGGAGACCCTGGCGATGGCCAGGCCACCGATCACGACGGCGAACGTCGGATTGATCAGATTGACCAGCCCGTTGGCTGACTGATAGGCGGTGACCACCAGATCCCGGCTCACATTGGCGAAGTCTGCCAACGGGGCCAGAATGGGCATCGACAGTACGGCCAGGCCGGATGATGACGGTACGAAGAAGCTCATACCCACTTCGATCCAGAACATCAGGTTGATGAACGCCAGTTCCGAGAGCCCGCCAAGGCTGGATTCCGCACTGTGCAGGATGGTATCGGCGATCATGCCTTGCTCCATGATCACCACAATCCCCCGGGCCAGGCCGACTACCAGCGCAACCCCGAGCAGGTCCCGGGCGCCGTCGACGAAACTGCCGGTCAGCCGTTTTTCGCCCAGACGGCCCACCAGACCAATGACAATGGCTGCACCGACGAACAGAGCACCCATGTTGGCCATCCACCAACCCTGGGAAGACACGCCCCAGATCATAACCACAAAGGTAAGCGCAAAAATGATCAGGATAATCTTCTGGGTGAGGCTCAGGGATACCTCTGCCAGATCGTCCTGCCCGCTCAGAAACACCTGGCGGTGTGCATCCAGTTGCCTGGCCACAACCGAGCGTGACGGATCGGCCTTGACCCGCGCGGCATAACGCATGACATAGGCAATGCAGATGATCAGCCCGCCGATCAATATCGCTGAGCGCAGCAGCAGCCCATCGGTAAACGGAATACCTGCCGCGTCGGATGCAATGACCGTTGCGAACGGGTTGATGGTGGACCCCAGCACCCCGATGCCGGAGCCGATCAGAATGATCGCCACCCCGGTCACGGCGTCATAACCGGCGGCGATGATGATCGGTATAAGAATGATATAAAACGCGAGCGTTTCTTCCGCCATACCGTAGGTGGTGCCACCGATGGCAAACAGCACCATGAGGATCGGGATCATCCAGATCTCCCGGCCTTCCAGACGCTGCATGACGCTCCGGATACCGGTATTGATCGCCTCGGTGGCATTCACCACCCCGAGGAAACCACCCAGAAACAACACGAACAGCGCTACATCAATGGCGTTGGCGACATAGCTGTCGGGGTCGTAGAACCCCGCTGTCGGTGCCAGCAAGACATCAACAAAGCCTTGAGGATTGGGTTCGACGACCTGGTAAGTGCCAGGCACGGCTACCTCACGATTGATCTCCTCGTTCATGCTACGGTCATATTGTCCGGCTGGGATAATCCAGGTAAGGGCGGCAATAACGGCAATCAGTAAAAACAGTACGGTATAGGCTGTCGGGAAGCGGCTTGCCAGTACCTCGTCGGGATTTTGCTTTGGTGTTCCTTCGGTCATGCTCGTGCTCCTGTCCATGGGCTTCATCGGGATTGTCGACGAACGCAAAGCCCTGAGGGTTATTGATCAGTCGGAACTTATTGCCCTATATTGAGACTGGACTGATTTCTTATAAAAGAATGTGATATGAATCAATAAAAAAGCTATAGCTGTCTGGTCTGAATCCGGCGGGTATGCAACTAATTAACGGATACAGAACATCTCTCCAGCCATGTTGTGAAAAGGTCCAACCAGATGACCCATCAGCACAAGACGAGCACCACACAGACGCAACACAAGCAGGACTGGCATACGGTAAACCAGGAGCACGTGGAGCAGCTGCTGGGCACGGGCCCCGCCGGGCTGTCGGAAGCCGAAGCCCAACGAAAACTGGCCGAACACGGCCCCAACCGCCTGGCACCGCCCAGGCGCCGGGGGCCACTGCTGCGTTTTGCCCTGCAGTTTCACAACATCCTGCTGTATGTGATGCTGGGCGCGGCGTTGATCACAGCCCTGCTCGGCCACTGGGTGGATACCGGTGTGCTGCTGGGGGTAGTGCTGGTCAACGCCATCATCGGCTTCATCCAGGAAGGCAAGGCCGAGGCCGCCCTGGACTCCATCCGCACCCTGCTGTCTGCCCACGCCACCGTAGTGCGGGAGGGCGTTCGCCGCGAAATCGATGCGGCTGAGCTGGTGCCCGGGGACGTGGTACTGCTGGCATCCGGTGACCGCGTCCCGGCGGACCTGCGGCTCATCGAAGTGAAGAATTTAAAAGTCGAGGAGGCGGCCCTGACCGGGGAGTCCATGCCGGTGGACAAGACCACCGACGCGGTGACTGCGGATGCCTCTCTTGGTGACCGTCACGGCATGGCCTACTCCGGCACCCTGGTTGTCCAGGGCCAGGCACGGGGCATCGTG
>DATGNB010000051.1:0-119804 GCA_035306945.1 Marinobacter sp. | reverse complement strand
GTGATTGGCCCTGTGTTCCTGGTACTGCAGGTAGTAAACGTTACCTGCGGCTGCAACAAACAGGATCATCCACCACAGGATTTCCGACCGGAAACGGTCGATGAAAGACGCAGAGACCATGTAGGAAAGCAGCGCAACTTCGAGGGCGACAACCCGGAAATACTCATCCGTTCTCCCTTCACTTATCAACTGCTTTTTGACTTTCCGGTTTACCTTCCACAGCGAAACAAGTAAGAAAAAGAACAGAATGGGCCCGGGCCAGCCTATTTCAGACAGCAACTGAAACCAGGATGAATGGACAGCCCGCTTCTCAACGTTACCCCGCACGTCGGCCGGCATATAGACCGCACTGATTTCCTGGTATCCCATGATGCCAAGCCCCGCCGGATGGTCTTTCATCATATCGAACGTGGCCCACCAGAATTCCATGCGGCCCGCTCCACTGGATTCATCTTCCAGATCCTGCATGGTGGTCATGCGTTCCCAGAACTGGTCATCGGTAACATACAGCGCGCCTGCCAGACCACCCACTATGATGACGATGGCCATGGCTCTCTGGCCTTTCTTCTGAAAACGGGAGAACAACATATAAAGCAGATAAACAGTGACGCCGACGGCCGCTCCCAGGAAGGCTCCCCGGCTGTTGATCAGCACCAGACCGTTGGCAATCAGCCCGCCGCATACCACGCAGAGGATTCGGGTTTTGAGATTGCCCATCCAGGCCAGGTACATAAGAATGACCGCCGCCGGAACAAGGGTAATCGCGGTATCATTGGCATCGGTGCCATCAGCCAGCCCGATGCCCTCGACTCTGTCGCCGGAGTTGCGCCCGGTCACTGTTGCCAGATACCCCAGATAGGTGGCCCCGGCGATGTAGCCCCACATCACTGCGTGTAATGCCCGCTCGGAATGGATCAGCTTGTAGGCAACCGCCACAATGATGACCGTTTTGGTGAAATCCATGGTGAACTTGTCGTGCGCCACAGGATTGATGGCGTGCAGGTACATGAAGTAGTACATGCCCAGGATCAGAACAATCCATTTGCTGGCAGGCTGTGCCGACCAGGGACTTTTGGCGGCCAATGCCCGATGACGGGTCACCAGAACAAACATCATCAACAGCACGGTGATCATCGAATAACGCAGGCCAGGAACGCTGGCTGACCACCACCGGTTATCAGGATTGAGAAAGTACACCAGCTGGTACAGTACGAAGGCACCTGTGCCACTGTAGGTGAGCGCAACGATAATGCCGCCAAAAAACACCGCCACAAACAGCAGGGCAAATTTGGACATCAGCCTTGCTCCTCCCGGCCGGTAGGCCGCGCACTGCTCCAGGTTACCTGGGTCTCGCCCTGCATGGCTTTCACGATGCCTTTTACGGCATACAGGTTAACCATCACGAAGTAGTAAGGCGTGGCCAGCCAAAAAGGCATGGCGTGCTTGTCTGCCCTTCGGTGGCCCACAAACGCCAGGCCAAGCAACACGCCCGCCCCCAGAGAAACAAGCTGGAAAAAGCCGATACCCAAGAGTGCGAGCACGAGACTGCCCAGAGCACCAAGCGCGAGAAAAAGCGGGATCAGCCAGCGCAATAATTTGTGGGAAACCACCTCCCAGGCAAAGATGCCGACTTTGCCCGGGTTCATCGTGGCCTTTACCCGCATCAGCCCGCGAATACTGCGATTGACGATTCGCTCTTTACGGGCGATTTCCTTGTCAAACTCACCTGCCGTTTCTTCAAAACACCGGGCCTCGGCATCAAAGACGCCTCGATAACCCCGGGCAATGATTTGCAGAGGATTCACAAAATCATTGATGTCTTTCTGCTGCAAGGGCTCCCACAGCGAGGTGCGGATGCCGTAGATTGCTCCGTCTCCCCCAACCACCGAGTGCAACCGGGACTCCATTTTCTTGATGGCGATTTCGTACTGCCAGTAGAGGTTTTCATTGCGGGCACTGGCACTTGCCTGGCCATCGGTATACAGCGCGGCACCCACCACGTACCCGACCTCCGGATCCGCGAAGTTACGCACCAGCCTGGCGATCGCATCCGGTGCGTACATGGCGTTGGCGTCGCTGAACACAACCACGTCTGAATCCACCGTTTCCATGGCCAGGTTCAGCCCCATTGTCTTACCCAGCCGGCCTTCCTGGCGGATCAGTTTTACGCCCAGCGCCTGGTAGCTTTCTACAATGTCATCCGTGCCATCCTCGGAACCGTCAGACACAACCAGCACGCTGAGCTTGCCGGAGGGGTAATCAAGCGCCAGGGCATTGTCGAGTTTGGCACCGATAACGGCTGCTTCGTTGTAGCAGGAGATGATCAGCGTTACCGACGGTGTTACCTCGCCCACCCGATGGGTGCGGGCCGGCAACCTCCGGGTCAGAATCCACAGCAGGGCGGGATACCCGGCGTAGACATACACAGGCACCCCGAGGCACAACACGGTAACAAACAACACGCCGACGGTCATAAGCTCACATATTTCCTCAAAACCGGCCCTAACCTGTTGGCAAGAGCCATGGGTAATCGCTGCCAGCACCTCTCAACCAGCATTCGTATCCGGAAGCTGCGCGATCCGGGCTGTGCAGCTTCTGCAGGCGTCTCAACCCCGTCTGCCGTCCAGGTTGTCCACTCTAACGCGACCGGCACCGCGCCCCACTGCTTTTTGAAGCGGTAGGTGCCTTCGCCCAGGGACGATCGCCCAAAGTCAAACTGGCGGCAGCCCTGATCGGTAACGTGGCTCAACAGGCTCCAGTACAACAGCATGTTGGGTGCCAGATGATTGAATTCCGACAGCGTAGACGCCCACGGAATGCAGGCCTGCTGCCCATGGCAGAGCACGATACCCGCACCGACCACCTGATGGTTATGCCGGACCAGTCCTACCAGCAGGCGTTCACCATAGGTTTTCTGCAGGCACTCAAACCAGGCCCGGCTATGCACAGGCGATCCCAGCCTCCGCATATTGGCGGCGAACACGGGATAGAAACGCTGTATCGCCGCGGCGTCAGAGACAACTTCCGCTGTCAGGCCATTTTTTTCCGCCTTGCGGATCTGGCTTCGTAGTTTCGGCTTATAACTGGCGAACAGGTCGCCGGAGGTCTCCGGCAGATCAAGCAACATACTCACTTTAGGACTGGCGCCTGCGTTGCCTAACTCACGCAGTTCCGGCTCCGAAAAAAGGCTGCCACGGCGACGCACCTCGATCCGGCGCGCGCCAAGCTCAGCGAGCAGTTTCGAGACGCCCTGTTGCAGGCCGGCCCGGCCCTCTTCGGTAAGATAAAGCGGGCCGGCAAGGTCGCAGAATGGCAGTGATACCACCGGGCCTTTGCCAAAGCACCGCAGCTGGCAGAGCGGTAAAACCGCCAGCAGGCCACCGGGGTCGGCAACGCTCACCACCCAGCAGGGATGCCGATACGCCTGGCTGATCGCGTCCAGCCATGCGAGGTTGTGGTAAGGAGTAGCCGAGGGGTGCCCCGCAACAAACGCCTGATAACGTGCTCTGTCCAGCTGCGCCAGCCGCTCAACCCGAATGGCCACCTGCCCGGTACTTTTTTTCTCCACCGCAATCGTCATGCTGTTCATTTTGCCCTTCCGTCCACTTCTGTTCGCAGTCGGTTACGGGCCTTGCGCACCACGCTTTCGAGTTTGAGTTTGAAACGGGCGCGCTGGAGGGACACCTGAACAAGCTGCCTGTGGAATACACCCAACTGGGTTTTGTAGCGTTCCGCGCCGCCCATAAAGTCGTAATAATGGAAGCCGTGCTGGCGATAGTCCTCAATACAGAGGCTGTGTCCCAGAAGGCCGGGTTTGTAACGGTTATCTGCCTCTGGTTTCATTCCGCCCAGATAGAAGTACACACTCTGGCCATAAAGGAGATTGTAGAAAGAGGCAATCACCTCGTCCCCTACCCGGACCGACACCAGATCGACGCCGCCTCTGGGCCACTGCTCCTGGATCAGACCACGATGAAAGCGAACAAAATCCGGGTTCGCGTAGCCACTCTGGTCAGGCCCGTGCCCCCAGCGCTCCAGATGCAGAGGGCCGATCCGGTCAAACGCTGCCAGGGCCTCGTCCACAGAATCCGGACGCACCAACTGCACCGGACCTCGCTCTTCGTACAGGCGATGCGCCCGGTTGATCTGGTAGCGGGTGTTTCGGCTCAGGGTATCAAGGTAGTGCTGGCCGCTGCTCCGCAAGGCGTCCAGGTCTACGCCGTAGCACGGCGCTTCCCAGCGCAGGTGCGGCTCCAGCCCGGTAATGCGTGCGTACTCGACGGCATCCCCGGCATCGATGGCGCCTACAATAAACTCGTCCCAGCCCGGGAGATCGTTGCACAGGTACCGCAGGCAGGCCTCGGCGACGGCTTTTTCACGGCCTTTCTCAGCCAGGAAACCGTTGTACTCGATCCAGATCTGGTCTTGCTCCCTCTGGCCGGTCTGGTGCAGCCGCAGGCAGTCGGAACGAAGCAACCCATGGCGACGCTCCTGTGTCTGCACCACAACCCCAAGGCCCACAACCCGTCCTTCTTCCATCACTTCAAGAACCTGAGCCCGGGGCTGGTAAACCGCCAGCCATTGCCCGACCCACTGCCACGAAAGAAAAACCGTCGGAGCCGCGCGGCCCTCCAGGTCCTGCCACCGGGCGCCCAGATGCGCCAGGTCTGTTACCGGATAGCGTGCAACCTCTAACCTTTCCGTGCGCATACAACGCATCCTGCCAGCGGACGTATTCAGTGGCATGGATTGGGGTGTTTGATCAGGTACGGCCCCAGCACCAGATAATCCAGCGAGCCCTGTAAGAACGCCCTCACAGCGTCTTCCGGTGTGTTGACGATGGGTTCCTCGTGCATGTTGAAGCTGGTATTTATCAGGCAGGGGATGCCGCTCAGTGCCTCGTACTCTTTCAGAATGTCGTAATAGCCGGGATTCACCTCGCGCTGAATCAGCTGCGGCCTGGCGGTACCGTCCACATGCACTGCGGCAGGGCAGTTCTCTTTCATGAAATCCGTACAATCGAAGGTGATTGTCATAAACTCCGCAGCGTGCTCGGCCCCTTTGATGTTGTGGTAACAACGCTCCCGGGCTTCGTACAGGGTAACCGGTGCAAATGGCATGAATTCGGTCCGCCCGAGCCGTTTGTTGAGCCACTGGTTCACTTCGGGCTCGCGGGCGTGGTACAGGATGGAGCGGTTACCCAGGGCTCTGGGGCCGTATTCCATCCGCCCGTCAAAACGGGCCACCACCTGCCCGCTGTGGATGAGGGTGGCAACCTCCCGGGCCAGATGTTCGGGCCGGGTAACGCTCAGGCCTTCGGCCACCAGTGCCTGTTCCAGGCGCGCTTCCGGATAGTCGGGGCCAAAATAGGCGTTGGGGATCGACGGTTTTACCCCGCCCGGCCAACTGTGATAGAGCGCCGCACCGGTACCACAACCACCGTCCCCCATATTGGGATAAACGAAGATGTGGTTAACGCCTTCGATTTCGAACAGGCGCTGGTTAAGCTTCACGTTGGCGGTCACGCCACCGGATAACACCAGCGTGTCGATGCCGGTTTTCTCCACCCAGTACCGAACGTAGTTGCACGCCACCTTTTCAAGTACGTACTGGTAAGCGGCCGCCACATCGATTTTCGGGAACTTTGAGGCAAGAAAGCGGGAGAAGTACACGTTGTTGGCTTCGTAAATGCGGAAGTCGCCGGGCGTCTGGTCAATCCGGCTGAGCAGAATATCACCCAGGATGGAGGGATCGCCGTAGGACGCCAGGCCGACAATTTTCCCTTCATGGCGACTGGGCCTGAACCCGAGACTGGAGGTAACGTGTTCGTACAGGGTACCCAGAGAGTTGGGGAAAGGCAGGCCGTGCAGGCGTTTGATCTTGCCGTTACCGGCTTCGCTGATGGAGCCTGCCAGGCCAGTGCCATAGCCGTCCAGGGTGACGCACAATGCCCGGTCAAACCCGCTGCACAGAAAGCTGTTGGCCGCGTGGGACAGGTGATGGTCCATCCGCTTTAACGGAGCCGACCAACCGTTACGCGCGAGTCCGTCGCTGAGCTCCTTCTCCCAACGTTTAAAACTTTCGGTTGCGGCGTCGCCCCATTGCCTGGAGCCCTTGAGGGCAGCATTGTTAGAGGCAAGTTTCTGAGCCCCCGCCATACTGTAGAACGAACTGTGCAGGAATCCCTTCTCCATAATCGCATTGGGGTGTGGCAGGCCGTGGATTGGCTGATTGCGATCGGGTACCTTCTCCAGTGCCCCCCTCACCTGCCGGTTGAGGTCAGACGGTTCAAACGCCTTGATAAAGGCCTTCTCTTCATCCAGATTCCGGTGAAAAAGCTTTTGCTCGTTTTCCCAGGTCAGGAAGGGGTAGCACACCAGGTCGAAATCGGAAGGCTGCAGGCCGGTGTATTCCAGCGCTGCCTGCAGGGCCTGCTCGGGGAAACCATCCTGTTGCTTAATGCGGGAAAATCGCTCCTCGCCGGCGGCAAACAGAATTTCACCATCCTCAACTACAGCAACGGTTGAATCCTTATCCAGAGGGGAAATTCCGAGAACTTTCATTCCATGCTCTCCATCAGAGTCCGCAGGCGGGTTGGCGTTGTCGCCTTACCCCCCAGATCAGTAAAAAAGAAGTCGAAAAACTGCCGGAAACTGCTCAGGAACTGCTCCAGCTGTTGCTCATTCCGAACATAAGACGTGTGGCCCGGCACCACACTCGGGCTGTGAAAGCTCCAGGTGAAGGTCCGCACGCCCTGATCAAACAATGCCCGGGTGAGTTTGATATGTTCGGCTGGGGTGAACCCCTCCGGCGACAGCATCAGCCGGTCTACCATGCCAAGGCGGGACATCACCCCCGGTACCTTGAAACGCGAAAGTTTTGTGGCCGCTTCGTATAACGGAAGCGCCATGGCCTTACCCCAGCCAATGAAGCCTCCGGTACAGGGAACCTCCAGCAACGGTTTGGCGGGGTCACCAAACCAGAACGGGCGCGCATCAAAGTGCCGGTAGTCCGGCCCGCCGTCGGCCCGGGAATCCAGAGGCGGGCAAACCGAGAGGTCGATACTGAATCCCAGTTCCTGCAATATCTGCGCGGTGTGAGGACCAAAACCGTACCGGCCCGCCTTGTAGGCCACCGGCTCAACCCCCAGGTTCTGGTGAATGGTCTGTTTCAGGACCATCAGTTTCTCCCGCTCCAGCGGTGCAGGCAGGTTGCCGGGGTAGGTGTTTGCCCGGGTGAGTTTTTCCCGGACCGGGGGGTTTACCCAGGGGTGGAGATGCGCACCGATCTCACACTGGCCCCGGTCAACAAACTCCCGCAGCTTACGATACCCCTGAGTTTGGCTGGCAATGGGGTAATCGATGACGTAACAGGGCCGGATACCATAGTCGTTGAAGATATCCTGGGCCCGGCCGATGTAATCCATGGCCGTCACCTGTCGGGCCGCCGTATCCGGCTCGGCGGTCCAGTCAAACTCTTCTTCGGTGTCGACCACCACAACCAGCTGCGGAGGTGCCTCGGAAGGCCACTCAATGTACCGTCTGTTTTCGAACATGCGTCCCTTCTGTCCGTTATGGCTCTCAGCGTACCGAGGTAAGGCTGAAATCCTTTGCAACATACAACCGGACGGCGTACTGCTGCTCGTCCGAATCCTCGGCCTTGCGCAAGACCCAGGCCTGGCGAAACTCAACGCCGGTTCTGATGTCTTCGGCCAACTGCCGGCTTACCCCGAGTATCAACTGGTGCCTTTGCTGACGGATCGCACGGGTCTCGACATCGGAATCCCCCTGCCAGCTATACGCCACGTACAGGCGGTGCAGGTTGGTAAGTTCTACGCCAAGGTTGGCCGCCGCACCGTAATTGTAGGTCTCCAGCCCCGAGAGCTCAGACTCCAGACGCTCGCCGCGCAAAAGCACGCTGAGATTGCAGGCGGTACATAGCCCACGGGTGGAATGCGAAAGAATCAGTTCGTCGCTGATCACCAGCTCACGCAGCTCGATTGTTTCCGGGAAAAAAAGTTGCAGGATCGGAGGCAGGTTAAGGGAGAGATCCGTGGTGCTGTCCGAAAGCTCCCGGTGGTATTCAATCGATGACTGGGACTCAGGCCAGATCCAGACGCGGGTCAGGTAGCCGGTAAAGGCGTCACTGTCCCTGGTAGTTTGCCCCGGATAATCGGATTCAGACCAGCTCTGCCCGGCTGCCATGCTGAAGAATCCGGCCTCCAGTTCTCGCTCGTATGTGAACTGGGCGGTATCAATCGTGCTCTCTACCGCGTCTTCGTCTGCCCAGCTTCTTCGCGCTACTAATCCGCCGCGGGAGCGCTCGGATAACTGCCGCATGAACTCGGCACTGACGGTCTGGGACTCTGAATCGTCAAGGTCACCGCTTCCGAAACTTTTGCCCACCTGGCCTGCCAGACGCAAGGACGACAGTGCTCCGGGGTAAAAGGTAAGGCCGGCCCCGCCAGTGAGCGTATTGCGGGTGTCGTAATCGCCGGCGTTGAGCGCAAAGCCGGTGTTGTTTCTTACCGACTGCACCGAATGGCCAAGATTGAAGTCCAGGGGGTTGGCGGGTGCTGCCCAGGAGTATCTTGCGGCGCCATTAATGGAGCTGGAGTCGGTCTGGTCGCCGGTTGGCAGGCTCCTGGAGGTGGACAGGGTGCCGCCGTAATTCAGGGCCAGGTGGCTGGCACCGCTGCGCAGCGCGCCCCCAAGCTGGCCGGTGAGCCCGGCTCCGGGTTTGGTGTTGTCACGGGAACCGGTGAGGGTCTCTGTTTGGGTATACACCGCCTCGCCATACGCAGAGGCAGAACCCGAGATACTTTCTACGGTATCCGACAGTGACTGCCCGAGCGCCGGCATACTGACACACACCATACCCGCCACTATCGGGCCGCTGACCCTTCTGAACCCTGCCCCGGTATGCTTCATGGCTTCACTCCTGGAAAACCAGTCCGGCAAACTTCTGCGGATCAACCACTTCGACACATTCGGCCACTGCGTCTGCAGTAACCTCCCCGAAAGGCACACCAAAGACGATCTGGTCTGCAAAGCGTTCCAGAATGCGCGCTTCTGTGCTGCGGCGTAGCGGTGGTGTGTTGAGAATAATGCAACGATCGGGGTATCGATGCTTCAGTTCATGCATCAGATCGCGCATGCGGACCGAGGCGAATAATTCCACGGCGTGCGTTACCCGGGTGCCGGCCGGCACAACGGTTAAGCGGTCAACACCACTGGCATAAAGGATCGACCGGATATCCGTTTGGTTATGGGCAACGTAATCGGTGACGCCCTTCTCCATCGGCGTGGACACCAGATCTGGCAGGGTCCGATCGTAGGGGTCGCAATCCACCAGCAACGCCGAGGTGTGAGCGTCCATCGCGAAGGCGGCGGCCAGATTGTATGCGGTGCGCACCGAGCCCGCCTCGCTGCTGAGACTGCTGTACATCACGGTAAACGCCGTGTTGCCTGCCCGGTTCCGGAGCTGGATACGGATCTCCCGATAGGCGTCCATTACCCGCTTGTCGGGCATGCCCGGATAGATAATTTTCCGCTCCTGCAGCTGCTCGGCAGTCCAGGGCCTGGGGTTCGCGATCAGCTCCAGGGACAAGGTCGGATCATAGACCATGGGCCGGTGATCGGCGGTATCGGTGAGCAACGGCGGCATATCGGGAATCCGGCTTCGTGTGCCGGTCAACGGACGTTCCTTGCGGTAATCGTCGTCCGTCTGGACCTGCTGCTGGCGCCGCTCTTTCTGACTCTTCAGCAAGGCTTTATAAAGTTTGTTGTCGTCCATCAGCGCCCCTCACCACCGAACAGGTTCATCACCTTATTCAGCAGCTGCTCCGGCGTTACGCCCATCACGCTGAACAACAGGAATGCCAGATAAGCCATCATGAACAGCCCCAATACCAGAAACAGTGCCACCACATCTTTGCGGAACAAGCGCTCTTTCCAGGTACTGTTGTAACGCGGAATACTGGCCAGAACAGGAATCGCTGGCGGCAGAGCAAGTTGCAAGGTACGCGGAGCACGGACCCGCTGATCAAACATGACCAGCAGCACCAGCAAGCCCAGAACCGTGGCACTGCCCAGAAAAGGCCCGGCGATCCCGACCTGGTATAACTGCAGGCCATCCCAGCTGACCGGATAGGACGCCGGCTCCTGGATTTTGTAACTCACACCCTCGCCCTGGGCATCCAGAGTCATGGTCAGGCGCGCACGCTCCCGGCGCTGCAACATATCCTCGTACACATCCCGGGTAACATCGTAATCCCGGGTGAGCTCGCTTAACTCTGCCTGATTCTCTGCAACCCGCTCACCCCGCAGAAACGCTTCGTCGAGCAAACCCTGTAGCGATGCCAGCCGGTTTTTCTGTACTTCAAGCCTGGTGGTGCTTTCCGCCAGCTGGAGCTTCAGGCTTTCGTAGACCGGGTTCTCCATTACCTCGGTCAGAGCGCCTTCCAGCTGGCCTTCAGGCTGGGTAGCCACCTGATACTCCAGATCGTCAATCTGGGCCAGAACGGACACCACGTCCGGATGCCTGGGATGGTATTGCAACAGCAGCGAATCGCGCTCCTGACGCAGGGCAGCCAGACGCCGCTCGGCTGAGGACTGTCCGGGGTTAAGGGTAATCCGGCGCACCGGCTGTTCGTTGTTCAGCTGTTCGCGGGTCAGTTTAACCTGGGATTCTGTCTGCTCAATTTCGAGTTTCAGAGTCTCGATATCGCCCCGCAAGCGCTCGATCCGGGCCGTTACGTTGCTTTCGGTACCGTCCTGATTCTGGGCACGAAAGGTTTTCAGTCTCTGCTCAGCTTCTTCGAGCTGACGCTGGTATGCCTTAACCTGAGAGTCGATAAACTCAAACGCGCCCTGGCTCTCTGAGCGCTTTTTACGGGCGGTCCGCTCCAGAAAGCGGTTTAACACCGAGCTCAGTACCTGGAACGACTGATCCGGCTGCCGGCTCCGATACGTCAACTCCAGAAAGCTCCGGTTGGTGATCCGAAGATTGACCTGACTGCGCAGTGCCGAAATCACCTGGTTACGTTGCTGATCATCCGCAGCACCGGCCAGCAACCCGGTATCCACGGCGACCTGCTCCAGAAAGCTCCGGCTTTGAATAAGCTCCCGGGCCTCATTGATACGGTCCAGCTGCGAGACTTCTGCCTGGCCCCGCAAAAGCGGTTGCAACACACTACTCTGGTCGGCATAGAGCACCGCATGAGAGGTGTAGGTTTTCGGGGTCATGAAGGCGATGGTCAGTACACCTGCGGTGACCAGCATAAAAATGACGGCGGCCAGCACCCGCTTTCGGTAAAGCTCAAGCTTTACCGCCCGCACCGTATCAATCAGATACTGGAGATCCATCAGAGCTCACCACGAAACAGCTGTTTTCTCGGGACGCTGATGACATCACCGGGCTGCAGGGAATGGTTGAGGCTCATGTCTCCGTCCCTGAGCATGGCCCCGAGGTCGAGCCCGTAAGTCTGGTACTGGTCGTCGATCACCCGGGTAAGCGTTGCACGGCCTTCGGCAGCAAAATCCGTCAGCCCCCCGGCAAGCAACACCAGATCGAGTACGGTCATGCCCGGCTGAAACGCGACAGACTGGGGCGACATCACCTGGCCGGTAATACGGATGCGATTGCGAAACTCTTTACTCACCGGGTTGGTGACCATCACCGCGACTTCCGGCGTACGGATGTATTCCGATAAACCCTCAGTGATTTCCGAAGCCAGGGTTTCGGGCCGCTTGCCCTCGGCCTTGACATCACCCATCAAGGGCAACGAGATATAGCCATCGGGCCGCACAGTAATCGTCTGGCCCAGCTCGGGGTTGCGCCAGACGTGCACCGTGACGGTATCGCCCACACCAATCTCGTACGCTTCGGGCTCCAGCGACGAAGCCGGTGGCATACTCTCGGATGACGGCAGCCCCGAACAGGCTGCCATCATCACCGCAAACAGGGCCAGCACGCCGCCTCTGATTACAACCAAGGTACTCATGTAGAACCTCCTGTTCCCTTTTTTGTTATCGCGGTTTGATTCACCGAACGCCTTTGCCCAGCAGTACCACCTCTGCGGTCTGGATCATGATCAGAAAGTCCATCAGCAGGCTACGGTTCTTGGAGTAGTAAAGGTCGTATTCCAGCTTTCCCCGGGCATCGTCAACAGATGCACCATAAGGGTATTTAAGTTGAGCCCAGCCCATCAGGCCAGGCCGAACGTAATGACGGGTGTCATAAAACGGAACTTTTTCCCGCAGCTCCGAAACAAACTCGGGCCGCTCCGGCCTCGGGCCAACGATACTCATGTCGCCGCGCAGAACATTGTAGATCTGGGGTAGCTCGTCCAGCCGGGTGTTGCGGATAAACGTTCCCACCCGGGTAACGCGGGAATCGTTCGCGGCTGCCCAGATGGCTCTGCCGTCTTTTTCAGCATCCTTGCGCATGCTGCGAAACTTGAAAATCCGGAACTCCCTGCCCTGCAAGCCCACCCGTGTCTGGGAGTAAAGCACCGGGCGGCCGGTTTCCAGCATGATGGCAAGCGCTGTCACCAGCATGAACGGCAGGGTGAGAACCAGTAACACCAGCGCCAGGGCGATATCCACTGCGCGCTTGCCCCATTGCTGGCGGCGAGAGGTCTGAAAACCGTCCGAGAAGACGATCCACGAGGGATGGACAAGGTCGAGCTTTACCTTCTTCAGTTCCCGTTCGTAGAAGTCTATGCCGTTGGTGACCGCAATCCCCCGCAACTTGCATTCCATCAGCTCAGGAACCGGCAGCCAGCCGCCTTCGCTCCGGCGCCGCTCCTGTTGCAGCACCACGATCTCGGAAATCCGGTTTTGCTTGCAGTACTGGTAAATGTCGGCCGGTGCCGTGATAAGCCGCTCGGCTGACACATCGACCGTGCCTGAATCAGAGATGCAGCCCAGGATCCGTACGCCGAGCGCCCGCATGTTCCGGTCGTACTCATCAAGTAACCGGGCGGCAAACGGGCCGGAACCGAATACCACCACCCGCCGCACCAGTTTTTCGGAGTCTACAACCACAAAGAACAGGCGGCGCAGCATGATGACCACCAGCGAGGACAACAGCACTGCCCAGAACAGCTTGGTACTGCCGGGGTCCAGACCCGGGAGGAAGGCGTAGATCAGAAGGAGGCCGATTCCCCCCAGAAAGCAGTAAGCCACCAGGGTGCGGAAATACAGTTGGGGTACGGTCTCCTGGACGATGCCGGCATAGCCTCCCATGGCGAGGGTACCCAGGCTCAGGATAACGGCGAACATAAGCGACGAGGAGACATCGGACGATGCCGTCTGCTCGGCCCCGAACGGGGACACGGCTGCCAGAACTGCGAAAATCCCCAGCAGCACCACAAACTCAAGTACACCTAGTACCAGATACGGTATATGAAGGTAGTGTTTACGGAACCGGATATACGACACATTAAACTTCCTTGTCGGCTGCCGATACTGCCAGCGACAACGCAACCTGTTCACAGTGCCCGCAATGCGTCACTGTTCCTTTTTTAAACTATAGATCATTCTGCGCCGGGCACCTGCCAGGCTCAAGCTGATTGTATCGTTTTGTAACCATCTTTTACATTGTTTTATGATTCTGTATCACTATTCTCCAGAGACCGATTGTTTTCGCTTCTCTGCTGGGCGAAAATCAATCGATAGTCGTACAGGGAAGGAAATCCTATGTCAGGCCGGAAGCTGTCCAGCAAGCCGTTACACGCGATGAGCATTGATGTGGAAGATTACTTTCACGTAGCGGCCCTCTCGGGTGTGATAAAACCGGCACAATGGGGGGAGCTGCCCTCCCGGGTCGAACAGAACACGCAAAGGCTGCTCCGCCTGTTCGAACGGCATCAGATAAAAGCCACATTCTTTGTTCTGGGCTGGGTGGCCGAACGTTATCCGGCGCTGGTGCGGGATATTGACCAGGCCGGCCATGAGGTAGCATCCCACGGCTACAGCCACCAGTTGATTTACCGGCAGACACCTGAGGTGTTTCGTGACGAGACCCACCGCTCCAAAGCCCTGCTTGAGGACATCGTCGGGAAACCAGTGGATGGCTATCGTGCTGCCAGCTACTCCATCACCCGCGATTCGCTCTGGGCACTGGACATACTTGCCGAGTGCGGTTTTCGCTGGGACTCCAGCATTTTTCCCATCCGCCACGACAACTACGGCATCCCTGGCTCACCACGTGCGCCCTACAGCATCCGGACCCAAAACGGTGCGGTACTGCAGGAGTTCCCGCTGACCACTGCCAGGGTGTTCGGGGTGCCGGTTCCTGCAGCGGGCGGTGGCTATTTCCGGCAGTTTCCCTACCCCGTGTTCAGAGCCCTGTTCAATAACGCCTCGGGTAACGGCCAGCGGCCGCAGATGTTCTACCTCCACCCATGGGAAATTGATCCCGGGCAGCCCAGATTTGACAACGCAAGCTGGTTCTCCCGGTTCCGTCACTACACCAATCTGGACAAGTGTGAAGCGCGTCTGGAAAGGCTTGTGCAAGACTTCCGGTTTGGCACCGTCAGCGAGAGCTTCCGAGCCTATCGGCCAGATCAGCAACCCCTCAGTACCCAACAAATTCTGGGAATGGCCTGAGCACTCTAAGGACGTCATCATGTATCTGGATTTTTTCGGACTGCACCGCCACCCGTTCCGCATAACCCCGGAAGACGATTTCATTTACATGAGCCAGCAACACTCCCGGGCTTATGTTTACATGTCATCCGCCATCTGGAACTCGGAAGGCTTTGTGATCATCAGTGGTGAAATCGGTTCGGGAAAGACCACGCTGCTCAAAAAGACGATCCGCAATCTTGAGGGCAACCTCAAACTGCTGAACATCTCCTATACCAATCTGGAAGCACGGGATCTCTTTGCCCTGATCCTGCGCAAGGCGGGCCTGGACGTAAAGAACGACACAAAGGTAGCAATGCTGTTCCAGATTACCGAGTACCTGGAGGCGATGGCCCGCAATGGTACGCCGGTGGTGCTGGCCATTGACGAAGCCCAGAACCTGACGCGCGAGAATCTTGAAGACATCCGGATGCTGACGGGAATGGAAAGCGTGGGCGGGCCTTCCATGCGGGTGATCCTGCTCGGCCAGCCAGAACTGCGACAGGCGATTACTGCGATCCCCCAACTCGCCCAGCGGGTGAAGCTGTTTTTTCATCTGGAAGGGCTTTCCCAGGCCGAAACCGCAGAGTATATCGATTACCGCCTGCTGGTATCCGGCCACGGCGGAAACAAGCTGTTTGATGATGCCACGGTGAAAGAAATTCATAAAATCAGCAACGGCATCCCCAGGCTGATCAATAAACTGTGCGACGGCATGCTGATGTGTGCCTATTCCGAAGACCGGCCGTTTATCGACCCCCACGACCTGCAGTCCATTCGTACCGAGATTCTGGGTGAAGAGCCTCTTCGTAACGTCAGGCATCCGGGCGTCAGGGTAGCCGATGCTCAGCAACCGGCAGAACCCTCGTTAAACGCTTCTCACACCCGGCAGGAACAGAACCTCGACCGCATTGCAACAGCGCTGGAGCGCATCGAAGCCAGACTCGCCAGGCTGTTCCCCGATGACCATGGCAGCGAACGGGTGAGTAAGGTGCCGGACAATCTGGCCAGCCTGCCCCGGAAAAAATAACGCCCTGGGCTTCCAGGGCGTTACGATCGCGGCCGGCCTGTCTGGCGTTCAGGTCAGAAGGTATCGCCGGGTACCCGTACCCAGCCTTCCATAATGATACGCGCGCTGCGGCTCATGATGGCTTTGGTGGCCGTCCACTGCCCGTCCATCTCGTTTGCCTCTGCCCCCACCTGAAGGGTGCCGGAAGGATGGCCAAAGGTAACTGCGGTACGATCTCCCCCACCAGCCGCGAGATTAACCAGCGTACCGGGAATGGCAGCAGCGGTGGCGATGGCCACGGCGGCGGTCCCCATCATCGCGTGATGAAGCTTGCCCATCGACAGGGCCCGGACCAGCAGGTCGGTATCGGTAGCCCGGATCTGCCTGCCACTGGAGGACACGTAATCGGCCGGTGCCGCAACAAACGCGACCTTGGGCGTGTGCTGCCGTGCCGCGGCTTCGGAGACATCCCGGATCAGGCCCATTTTTACCGCCCCATGGGCCCGGATGGTCTCGAACCTTGCCAGCGCCTGAGGATCGCTGTTGATGTCGCTCTGAAGCTCCGTTCCCTGGTAACCGATGTCTGCGGCATTGACGAAAATCGTGGGAATGCCGGCGTTGATCATGGTCACTTTCAAGGTGCCGATGCCCGGAACGTCCAGCTCGTCCACCAGGTTACCGGTGGGGAACATGGCGCCCTCGCCGTCGGCAGGGTCCATGAACTCAACCTTTACTTCCGCCGCCGGAAAGGTGACTCCATCGAGCTCAAAATCACCGGTTTCCTGGACTTCACCCCGGGTAACCGGGATATGGGCCACGATGGTCTTGCGGATGTTGGCCTGCCAGATACGTACTGTGCAGATGCCATTGTCCGGAATACGCTCTCTGGCAACAAAACCGCTGTTGATGGCAAAGGCACCCACCGCTGCCGTGAGATTACCGCAATTGCCACTCCAGTCGACGAAGGGCTTGTCGATGGACACCTGGCCAAACAGGTAATCCACATCATGGTCCGGTTGCGTGGGTGGCGCCAGGATCACTGCCTTGCTGGTGCTGGAGCTGGCGTTACCCAAACCATCGATCTGCTTCTCGTAAGGATCGGGGCTGCCAAGCACCCGTAACAACAATTTATCCCGGGCCTCACCCGGTACCTGGCACGGCTCCGGCAGGTCTTGCAGGCGAAAGAAAACGCCCTTGCTCGTGCCGCCTCTCATGTAGGTGGCGGGCACTTTGATCTGTGGCGAAAAACTCATGGTCATGTCTCTTGCTAAACGACTTCCCGCCCCGGAACCCGCAGACACCCAGCGGAGTTTCCGAGGCCGGGAACAGTCTCTTTAAGCTGCGCCTTCGGAGGCCAGGAAGTCCTGGGCGAAGCGCTGCAGCACCCCACCGGCGGAATACACGCCTACTTCGGCCTCGGTATCCAGACGGCAGATCACCGGCACACGCTCCACATCGCCGTTTTTCCGGCGGATAACGAGCTGCAGCGTAGCGCCCGGCGTGGCGGTGCCCTCAACATCGTAGGTTTCGGTGCCGTCGAGTTTGAGGGTTTTGCGGGTTGTTCCCTCTTCAAACTGCAGCGGCATCACGCCCATCCCCACGAGGTTGGTCCGGTGAATGCGCTCAAAGCCTTCGGCAACGATTGCTTCGACCCCCGCAAGCGCTACCCCTTTGGCCGCCCAGTCACGGGACGACCCCTGGCCGTAGTCGGCACCGGCAATGATGATCAGTGGCTGCTTGCGCTCCATGTAGGTTTCAATCGCTTCCCACATCCGCATGGTGGTGCCTTCCGGCTCCACACGGGCCAGCGAACCCTGAATTACCTCGCCGTTTTCGTTCCGAACCATTTCGTTGAACAGCTTCGGGTTGGCCAGGGTTGCGCGCTGAGCCGTCAGGTGATCCCCGCGGTGGGTAGCGTAGGAGTTGAAGTCTTCCTCGGGCAGGCCCATTTTGGCGAGATATTCGCCTGCGGCGCTGTCCGCCATGATGGCGTTGGAGGGCGACAGGTGATCGGTGGTGATGTTATCCGGCAGGATGGCCAGCGGGCGCATGCCCTTGAGCTGTCGCTCGGCGGCCATGGTCCCTTCCCAGTAGGGCGGGCGGCGGATATAGGTAGACTGCGGGCGCCAGTCGTACAACGGGCTGTCCGCCTTCTCTGCCTCATCCAGATTGAACATCGGGATGTACACCTGCCGGAACTGCTCAGGCTTGACGTGCTGACCAACGATGCGGTCGATTTCTTCGTCCGAGGGCCACAGATCTTTCAGGGTGACCGGGTTGCCGGCCTTGTCATAGCCAAGGGCATCCTGCTCGATATCGAAGCGAACCGTACCTGCGATGGCGTAAGCCACCACCAGCGGCGGCGAGGCCAGGAAGGCCTGCTTGGCGTAGGGGTGGATGCGGCCATCAAAGTTACGGTTGCCCGAGAGTACCGCCGTGGCGTAAAGATCCCGTTCGATAATTTCCTGCTGGATTTTCGGGTCCAGCGCGCCAGACATCCCGTTACAGGTGGTGCAGGCGTAGCCCACGATACCAAAGCCCAGCTTTTCCAGATGCGGCAGCAGGCCGGCTTCTTCCAGATACAGGCGCGCGACTTTGGAACCCGGTGCAAAGGATGACTTGACCCAGGGCTTGCGGATCAGCCCGAGCTCATTGGCTTTTTTCGCCACCAGACCCGCCGCGACCACGTTGCGCGGGTTGGAGGTGTTGGTACAGGAGGTGATAGCCGCAATGATCACGGCTCCATCCGGCATCAGCCCCTTACGCTCCTCTTCCAGCGCTTTCTCCAGATTACCGGAAATACCGTGGGCACCAAGCTCTGAGGTTGCCACGCGACGGTGCGGGTTGGAGGGGCCGGCAAGGTTCCGGACCACGGTGGACAGGTCAAATTCCAGCACCCGCTCGTAGTCCGCATCGACCATGTCGGTCGCCCAAAGGCCGGCTACCCTGGCGTATTTTTCCACCAGGTCGATCTGCTCCGGCTCACGCCCGGTCAGCTTCAGGTAATCGATGGTCTGCTCATCGATGTAGAACATCCCGGCGGTGGCACCGTATTCCGGGGTCATGTTGGAAATGGTAGCCCGGTCGCCGATGGTCAGGCTGGAGGCACCTTCACCGAAGAACTCAAGATAGGCACCCACTACCCGCTCTTTACGCAGAAACTCGGTAATGGCCAGCACAATGTCGGTGGCCGTGATGCCGGGCTGGCGTTTACCGGTGAGCTTCACGCCCACGATATCGGGCAGGCGCATCATGGACGGCTGGCCCAGCATAACGGTCTCGGCTTCCAGGCCACCCACGCCGATCGCAATCACGCCCAGCGCATCGATATGCGGGGTGTGGCTGTCGGTCCCGACACAGGTATCCGGGAAAGCGATCGGGTGTCCGTCTTCATCGGGACGGTTCTGGATCACCGGCGACATCTTCTCCAGGTTGATCTGGTGCATGATGCCGTTACCGGCGGGAATAACGTCCACATTGCCAAAGGCTGTCCGGGTCCAGTTGATGAAGTGGAAACGGTCCTCGTTGCGGCGGTCTTCGATCTGCCGGTTTTTCTCAAAGGCGTCGGCATCAAAGCCTGGCGCTTCTACCGCCAGGGAGTGGTCCACGATCAGCTGGGTAGGCACCACCGGGTTAACCTTGGCGGGGTCGCCACCTTTCTCGGCGATGGCGTCCCGCAGGCCGGCCAGGTCTACCAGGGCGGTCTGGCCCAGAATGTCATGGCACACCACCCGGGCCGGGTACCAGGGGAAGTCCAGATCACGACGGCGTTCAATCAGTTGTTTCAGCGATGCCGTCAGGGAGTCTGCATCACAACGTCGCACCAACTGCTCCGCCAGCACCTTGGAGGTGTATGGCAGCTTTGCATAGGAACCCAGCTGAATGGCCTCGACCGCCGCACGGGCGTCGTAGTACTTCAGGTCGGTTCCTGGCAGGTTTTTTCGGAATTCGGTATTCATGGTTTTAAAACCTCTCAAGAACGCTCGCCAATCGCCAGCCAATCCTGGTGTTCAGGGCCGGTATACTCGGCGCTCGGGCGGATAATACGGTTGTTGGCGCGCTGCTCTTTCACGTGGGCAGTCCACCCCGATACCCGGGACATCACAAAGATGGGAGTGAACAACTCGGTGGGGATGCCCATGAAGTGATAAGCCGAGGCGTGAAAGAAGTCGGCATTACAGAACAGCTTTTTCTCGCGCCACATCACTTCTTCGCAACGTACAGACACCGGGTACAGCACGGTGTCGCCCACTTCCTCGGCCAGTTTCCCGGACCATTTCTTGATAATGGCGTTGCGCGGGTCGGACTCGCGGTAGATAGCATGCCCAAAGCCCATGATCTTTTCTTTTTTGGCCAGCATGTCCATCAGGCCTGCTTCGGCCTCATCCGGTGTCTTGAAGCGCTGGATCAGCTTCATGGCCGCTTCGTTGGCACCGCCGTGCAGCGGCCCCCGCAGAGAGCCGATGGCGCCGGTTACGCAGCTGTGTATATCAGACAGCGTGGAGGCACAGACACGCGCGGTGAAGGTAGACGCGTTGAACTCGTGTTCGGCATACAGAATCAGAGAGACGTTCATCACCTGTTCGTGCAGCTCGCTTGGCTTTTTGCCATGGAGAAGCTCCAGGAACACGCCACCAATGGAATCGCATTCGGTATTGGCGGTATCAATCCGCACCCCTTCGTGCGCAAAGCGATACCAGTAGGTGATGATGGCTGGAAAGCTTGCCAGCATGCGGTCGATTTTGTCGTCCTGCTCACTGAAATCCTGCTCGGTCTCGAGGTTACCCAGCATCGAACAGCCGGTACGCATGACATCCATCGGATGGGCGTCTTTGGGGATCTGTTCCAGCACCAGTTTCAGGGCGTCGGGCAGGCTGCGCAGACCCTTCAGTTTGGCTTTGTATGTGTCCAGCTCTTTCTGATTGGGCAGCTTGCCCCGCAGGAGCAGGTAGGCGACCTCTTCAAACTGTGCGTTATCCGCCAGGTCGGTAATGTCGTACCCACGATAGGTCAGGCCGGCGCCTGTTTTGCCAACGGTACACAGTGAGGTTTCACCCGCTACCTGTCCACGCAGGCCAGCTCCACCGAGTTTTTTTGCTTCAGACATGTTGGTCTCCCGTATTTTCTGTTTTAGTCAGTCTTTTTTCTGGGCAAACAGCTGATCGAGTTTCTGCTCGAAGTCGTGGTAGTTGAGGAAGTCGTACAGCTCCATCCGGGTCTGCATCATATCTACCACGTCTTTCTGGTCTCCCTTTTCCAGAATGTTCTGGTATACCGTCAACGCCGCTTTGTTCATGGCACGGAAGGCACTCAGGGGGTACAGCACCATGGCAGCACCGGCATCTGCCAGCTCTTTCCGGTTGTACAGCGGAGTGGCGCCAAACTCGGTAATGTTGGCCAGAATGGGCGCATCAATGGCTTCTGCGAAGGCTTTGTAGTCACTCAGTTCGTGGACGGCTTCGGCAAAGATACCGTCGGCACCGGCTTCGATGCAGGCTCTGGCCCGGTCAATGGCCGCTTCGAGACCTTCTTTCTGGAACGAGTCTGTCCGGGCCATGATGAAGAAGTCCTGATCCTGACGGGCATCAGCAGCCGCCTTGATACGGTCTACCATTTCCTCTTTCGAGACAATTTCCTTGTTAGGACGGTGGCCACAACGTTTCTGTGCAACCTGGTCTTCTATATGGACCGCCGCGGCACCGGCACGTTCCATTTCCCGGATGGTACGGGCGATATTGAACGCACCACCCCAACCGGTGTCGATATCAACCAGCAACGGGGTTTCAACTGCGGCAGTAATCCGGCGCACGTCCTCCACCACGTCGTTCATGCTGGTCATGCCCAGATCGGGCAGGCCGTAGGAGGCGTTTGCCACGCCACCGCCAGACAGATAGATCGCCTGGTGCCCTACCCGCTCGGCCATCATGGCCGCGTAAGCATTGATGGTGCCTACGATCTGCAGAGGTTGATTTTCTTGCAGAGCTTTACGAAAACGGGCTCCGGGGGAAAGTTTGCTAGCCATGGAACATTACCTCTCTGATCAGATTGTTAACACGCCTTCCTGAATTTTCTTTTCGATATTCTGACGTGCGGCGTTGATGTGTCTTTTCATAAGAAATTCGGCAAGCTCGCCATCCCGCTGGCCGATGGCCTCGACAATGCGGCGGTGCTCTCCCAGTGCCATCTGCGGGCGGCCGGAGGAGGTGCTTAGCCGGTAACGGTACATTCGCACCATGTAATACAGATCACCCAGCAGCATCTGGGCCAGCTTGGCATTGCGGCTGCCTGTGGCAATCCGGTGATGGAAATCGTAGTCGCCCTCAGCCTGATAGTACGCCTGGCCCTGGGCTTCCTCGATCATTCTTTCGTGGCTGTCGAGCGTGGCCTTGAGATCACGGATCTCCTCGTCTGTCATGCGCTCTGCGGCCTGCCGTGCCGCCAGCCCTTCCATGACTTCCCGGATCTGGTAAAGCTCAAGCAGCATCTCGGCACTCACCGAGACCACCTTGACCCCCGCATGAGGCCGGCGCACGAGCAAGCCCCGGGATTCCAGGCGGCCAAGCGCTTCACGCAGCGGCCCACGAGTCAGATTAAAGCGGGAACAGAGTTCGACCTCACCGATCCGTTCGCCCGGTGCGAGGTCACCCTTTACGATAGCGGTTTGCAGACAATCAAATGCTTCGTCTGCCCGGGTTTGGGTATGAGTTTGAATCTCAGCCATGTTTTGTTGACAATCCATGCGTTGTTGAGGGCAAAAGTACGCTCAACAGCTCGGATTGTCAACAATACTCAAGGATTCTGTGGATGGATTGTCTGCAGGCCTGCCCAGGCGACGTTTTACGAGGGCATCAACCCGAACGCCCCAGAAAGACGACGGGGGAGCGCTCCAGGCCCGCCGGTGCAAGGCAGCCAACGCGTTGGGGTCTTCCAGCATGAAGGACAGCGTATCCGGGTCTACCCTCTGGTAGCCCTCTTCAATGCACTGGTCGACCGCAGCAGCAATCAGGGGCTTTCTGTACCCTCTGGCTGGCGCCCGTGCCAGCCGTTGATGCAGGCGGTTGTCGCCGGGCAGTAATACTGCCCGTTCCACCCGGCTAAGGGACGACTCCGGCCTGGGTTCTTGCCGGAACTGTCGGGCCTGTTCCAATAACCGGATTGGATCGCGGGTATCGGGGATCTGGAGCAGCTTACGTTGCGCAAGCGCATCGCCATTGCTGACCCGGCTGAGCCAGACGGTGGTGGGTGCCGCCAGCATGAGAGGTACAGAGACCGGCAACGACCAGTAGAAGAACATCGGGTCCAGCATCCAGGCGAACACCGACCAGCCTCCGCCGATCACCATGCCCGGAAGATGCTCAAGCAAGGCTTCACGCCAGCGTACTTCTTCGGTGCGGTTCTGCCCTGCCCAGCTCAGGCGCACGTTGAGCATGGCCGAGATCACAAACCGGCTGTGCGCCAACATCCGGATCGGAGCCAGCAATACCGACACCGCGATCTCCAGGAGGACACTGAGCAGTATGCGCGGAATGCCGCCATAATCCCGGGCCTTCCTTTTCAGCATGGCATCGGCGGCCGCGAGAAATTTCGGGATAAACAATAACGCCAGGGTGCTGGTCACCAGCACAAGCGCCCATTCCGGCTTCCAGACCGGCCACCGGGGAAACAGGCTGTCATGGCCTTCAGGGAAGTAATCGATTGGCGCCAGGGTAAGCTGGGCCGCCGCAATAGTCGTCAGTATCAGGAATATCAGCCAAAGCGGCGAGGCCCCATACGCCATAATGCCATTAAGGAAGGCCAGCCGATGGGCAAAGCGTAATCTGGGCGCGGCGAGCATCAGGGCGGCATGCTGGAGATTTCCCTTGGACCAGCGCTGATCCCGCGTAAGTTCATCATCCAGGGTGGGCGGCGATTCCTCATAACTGTGCGACAACGATGGCTCAAGCCAGACTTCGTAACCGGCGCGGCCCAGGAACGCCGCTTCTACAAAATCATGACTCATGATTGGCCCGCGCCAGATTCCAAACCCGGAGAGTTTGCGCAACCCGCAGTGAGCCATAAAAGGTGCCGTTCGGATAATCGCGTTATGCCCCCAGAATACCGCATCTCCAAGCTGGATCGCGGCAAGCCCTGTGGCGAACAGCGGGGAGTACAAACGGCTGGCAAACTGCTGAATCCGGGCGAAGGCCGAACGGCCGTTAATAATGGTGGGTGCGCTCTGCAGGATGCCCACGCTGGGCTCCCGGTTCATCAGACGCACCATTCGCTTGATGGTCGTGCCCGCCAGGAGACTGTCGGCATCCAGTACCACCATGTAGTCGTACTCACGCCCCCATCTGCGCAGAAAATCCGCCACATTACCGCTTTTGAAATTGAGGTTAACCCGACGCCGGCGATAAAACAGCTTACCTTCCGCGCCCAACTCCTTTACCAGCCGCGCCCAGACCGCCTGCTCCTCCAGCCATACTTCCGGGTTCTGGCTGTCTGAGAGAATAAAGAAGTCGAACTGATCCAGGTCTCCGGAGCGCTTCAGGTCGAGATACATGGCTTTCAGTCCATCCAGGGTCCAGGCCACGGGCTCGTGATAAACAGGCATGACAACAGCGGTACGCGAGAGCGGAGTTGACTCAAGGTCGGCGTCGCGGTGGCGCTTTGCCAGCGATAACGGGTCACCACCAAAGCGTCTCAGCACAAAGCCGTAACAGGCGATCCAGAAGCCAAAGGATATCCAGATATAAAGCAGGGCGAACACCACCACGATCCCGATTTCCACCGGTGTACCGCCGTAGTACGGTAAGACCTGTAGCAGGAAGTAGCTGGCCAGAACGGTCTGGGCTCCGACAACGAGCAAGAGTACCAGGCGCCGGAGAGTTGCGTGCAATTTCCAGTTGGGGGGCTTCTGGTCAGGATCAGCCATTGGGGTAGTATCCGATACTTGCGCGCGCAAGCGTTGGCGCCATCACAGGTACGGCGGGGTTCGGAACGGGGAAATATTCCGGCAACCGCATCAGTACAGCCTCGAACCCGAGCGGACTCTGGCAGGCCTGATCAAGTTCCCACAGCATTCTGAGTGCGGTGGTATAGGTGTCCTGATCCGGGGTGATGCCACAAGCCTCCAGATAGACCAGCAAGCGCCCCAGAAGGTGATAGCGGACAAATGCGTCCATCAACAGCCCCCTTTACCGGCCCTGAGCCCGCAACCCGGTGCCCGGGGGCAACGAGTAGCTCCAGGTCTCGGTCGCTGCTTCGTCACCCACCGACAGGTAACCTCTCAACTGAAGCACCTGATCCGCCTGGGGCCGGGCCAGGATGGACATCCGCCAGAGGTTCGCAGGCTCTACCCATTCCACAAAATGCTCGATAACTTCTACGCCTTCGCTGCCGGATACTTTACTGACCACCGGCGCATCCGGCTTGAGGTCGTCCAGTTTCCCGCCGGCGAAATCCACCAGAATCCGGAAAGCACCCGCTTCTGTGCCCCCACCAATCCGGTCGCCCGCACCCACAAATGTATTCATTACTTTGCCACCGGGATGGTCCACCACGTCGGGCCCGCCAAAGCTCAGGGAGTACTCAAACGCTCTTTCGGAACCGGCTTCTACCGGAGTTTCCGGGCTCCAGAATGCGACAATATTGTCGTTGGTTTCGTCCCCGGTGGGGATCTCCACCAGCACGACATTACCTTTGCCCCAGTCCTCGCCGGTTGACACCCAGGCGCTGGGCCGGCGCTCGTAGCGGGCTTCCAGGTCTTCAAAGTGCCGGAATTCGGTATCCCTTTGCAGCAAGCCAAAGCCGGCTACCCGGCCGGTGTGATGAAAGCTCATGGCCAATCGGGCCGGATTAATGAGTGGCCGCCAGAGCCATTCGCCGGTAGCGCCATCATGGATGAGCAAGCCGTCGGAATCGTGCACTTGAGGCCGCCATTCCCCTGAGGGCCGGGGCGTATTCTCGCCATAGAAAAACATGGACGTGAGCGGAGCGATACCCATCAACTCCAGGTTGTTCCGGAAAAACAGCCGGGCTTTCACATCCACCCGGGTCTTATCACCCGGATGCACGGTAAATTGATAAGCGCCGGTAAGGCCCGGGCCATCCAGCAATGCGTAAACCTGCATGCTGTCACTGTCCGCTGAGGGCCGGACCAGCCAGAAGTCGGTAAAGTCGGGGAACTGCTCTCCCGATGCAAGCCCCGTGTCTACCGCGATCCCGCGGGCCGAGAGCCCAAATGCGGTGTCTTTGCTCACACCCCGGAAATAACTGGCACCGGCGAATACCAGAAACTGATTGGCAATGTCGGGCCCATCAAAGGGAAAGGTGAGTTTAAATCCGGCGTAGCCCAGATCCGCGGGCACACGCTTGCCCAACTCACCCTCGGGCAGATTGAACACACTTTTATCGAATTCGAGCGCTGATACGCCCTCTGAGTCGACCACATGGAGATTGACCGGGCGGCGGTAAAATTTTCCGGCCGGCACCAACATCACCTGAAATCTGGATGAGGCGTCTTTCCAAAGGCTTTTGTCCGGGTTAAAGCGAATCGACTGGTAGTCGTGGTAGCTGAGATTCTGCATAAAGTCCGGGATGGTCGCCGGGGCCCTGTAGGCGGTACCCGCCCGTTCCCGGGCCTTTTCCACGACGTCTTCAAACTGGAACCCGGCCGCATTGGCGGGCACGAGCGACATCAAACCCAGAATCACCAGCAAAACTGTCCCTGAGCGCATTGATCCTTCCTCGGGTAGCGATTATCCCTATCAATGTAGCATTCAGGCTTGGGGAAACGACAAGTGACAAGTTGTTAAGCGAACCTGCCCTATATCTGCAAACTCATTGAGAACTGGACGTCAGCCTGGTCGGGGACGAGAATTGCGGTGGTGCTGGTATCCAGTACCCGCCCGATACTCAGGCCAGCACTGAACTCGGGGGCACGGAACCCGAAGGAGATTTCGCCGGCGGTAACATGGCCCGCCTGGTCGTGCTGAAAGCCGTGGTCCGGTACCCAGCCGCGATGTAACGACAAGGACAGGCTGGAAGACATCCGCGGGAAGAAAGGAACGGAAAAATCCGGGCTCTGGCTGGCCAGACGAAACCAGCCACCTTCGGCCACGCTCAGCGACTGGCCATTAAAGCCGCTGGAGCGATCGCTGCCCGCAACCTGGAGATACTGAGACCCCGGCAAATCTGCGGAAGAGAGCTGATACTGCCCGCCCAGGTCCCAGTGCCAGTTGTAGAGTTCACGCCCCAGCGAAGCGCTGAACAGCATTCGCTCAAACTGATCGTCTTTTGCCTGGGTGCGGGTGTCTACGGTGCCCATCAGCTCGGTCTCAACCCCGGTCATCGCCCTGAGCCCGCTGGTCAGGCTTACCCCGCCAGCCAGGTCGTGGTGGGCCCGGGCCTCAAACCCCAGGGTGGAGATCTGATACTCGCGGCTGTGCCAGCCCTGGTCCTGTTGGCGCCAGGCCTCATTAACGGTGTTATAGGCCAGCGTGCCAAGAAAGTGGTAGCCCGCCCAGCTGAACAGGGACCGGCTGCCAGTCAGGTTGACATCCCTCACCTGGCCGGATTTCTGATAACGGGCATTGTCGGCGCGCACAACATCATCATAGGCGGTGCTCGTCACATTGACGTTGAGATGATTCTGGCCCAATGGCATGCCATAGCCCAGGCCAACCACCTGTCGTCCGGTGCTGGTACGATGGGCTGATGAGTCATCGTAGCGCAAGCTGGCATGGTGGTTTACGGCAAACAGGCTGTTTAGCTTTACGTTCAGGGTGCCGGCGTGGCGCTCTTTGTCGGAGTCCGTACGGCCTGAGAACCTGAGCCTGGAGCGTAGCCAGTGCTCTTGCACAGCCTTGAGCGAATCCTCAGGCAATAAGGCTTCGCGGGTACTCAAGGCGTCCTGGCCCGACAACCCCCACGACCCGGCCGCCAGCGCTGGCGTAACCAGACCGGACAGCAGGGAGCCACAGAGAATCACGATATGGCCTGAAGGCCAGAACGCAGTTGCCGAACGCGCCATAAAATCCCGACAAGTGTCAAAATTGTGTAAAGAAGTTAATGTGGTGCCACTTTAAAAGATCGTCACCGCCGGAGCCACCCCGGGAATCATAAATTTACAATTTTAATGTGATAAAAAATCAACGAGTTACATTAACTTTTGAAAGCGTTTTGTGGGCAAATGTTAAGCGTTTGAATTCCCTGAACTAATACCCGACGTTAACTCTCTGCAATGATCCCCTGTTAAGCTCTCCAACTCATCGGGCGGTTTCGTTACACTTGGCCCCACTTTCTGCGGGAAGGCTCTCGCACGCACGATTCGAACGAAGGATAAAGATCATGATCAGAAAGTGCCTTTTCCCGGTTGCCGGTTACGGCACCCGCTTTTTGCCTGCAACCAAAGCGATGCCCAAGGAAATTCTCCCGATCGTCAATAAACCGCTGGTGCAATATGGCGTAGAAGAAGCCTCTGAAGCCGGTATTCATGAGTTCGGCTTTGTGACTGGCCGGGGCAAACGAGCGCTCGAGGATCATTTCGACATCAGTTACGAGCTGGAGCATCAGATTGCCGGCACGGGCAAAGAAGACCTGCTCACCTCCATTCGCGAGCTGATCGATCAGAATACCTTCGCTTTCACCCGCCAGAATGAGATGAAAGGCCTGGGCCACGCCATTCTTACCGGGCGCAACCTGGTGGGCGACAATCCCTTTGCCGTCGTGCTGGCCGATGACTTTTGCGTGGGCCCGGAAGGTGGCGATGGTGTGCTGGCGCAGATGGCCAGACTGTACAACCAATTCCGTTGTTCGATCGTGGCCATTGAGGAAGTCCCCCAGGACGAGACGCACAAATACGGCGTGATCGCCGGCGAGTCCATGAAAGACGGCCTTTACCGGATCACGGATATGGTGGAAAAGCCCGCCCCTGAAGATGCTCCGAGCAATCTGGCCATCATCGGGCGCTATATTCTGACACCGGATATCTTCGACATTCTTGAGCGGACACCTCCCGGCAAGAACGGCGAGATCCAGATCACCGATGCCCTGCTGGAGCAGGCAAAAAACGGCTGTGTACTGGCGTACCAGTTTAAAGGCCAGCGTTTTGACTGCGGTAGTATCGACGGGTTCGTAGACGCCACCAATTACGTTTACGAAAACATCTACCAGAAAGGTAAGTGACTTTTGGCCGGGGTGTGCCCAGCACCCCGGCCGCTGCGTTGCCCCCTCCCCTCGGTTTTCGCTGCTACCAATTGTAGCGCCCTAACGATAGATTAAATCTCCCGTTTCTGAACCTGGCCCGCTTGAATGATATCTGATGCCCACAAATCCGATCTTCTGCTCGTTGTCGTTACTCTGTTTGCAGCGGTGGGCTGGATGTTCTCCAAAGAAGCCGTGCTCATGATGCCACCGCTCATGTTTATGGCGGTCCGTTTTCTCATTGCGGGTGGTTTTCTGGCCTTGTTCGCCCTGCCCTCCCTGTGCCGGTTAAGCCCCGACCAGCTCAGGCGAAGCATCGGCGTGGGCGCGGTCTTCGGCATCGCGATGACCTGCTGGATTATGGGCCTTTATCACAGCGACAGTATGGGCGAAGGGGCTTTCCTGACCAGCCTCGGCATTGTTATTGTCCCCGTTCTGGCCCGTCTTGTGTTCAGCGAGGCGCAGCCACTGAGTACCTGGCTGGCCATTCCTATCGCCGCCGCCGGTCTTGCCCTGCTTTCCCTGGCAAACGGTTTTCAGCCAGACCCCGGCCAGCTCTACTTTGTCGCGGCCGCGTTCATTTTCGCCCTGTACTTTACCCTCAACACCCGGGCCGCTAACCAGCGCACCGTGGTCAACAAGAAGGGCGAGAGCGTTCTCAAACACCGGGTGCCGGCGCTGCCGCTCACGGCCATTGCCCTGCTTACCGTTGGCGTGGTCATTCTGGCAGAATCTGCACTCAGCGAACCCTGGCGGCCAACCCTGAGCAACCCGGACCCGCTGCTGATCGTATGGGTGCTGGCCAGCGCCCTGATCGCGACCGCCGGGCGCTTTCTGATACAGACCTATGCGCAAAGCCTGGCCGCCCACAGCCATGGGGTCGTGATCCTTGTGCTGGAACCGGTGTGGGTCGCCCTGTTTGCAGTATTCTGGTTTGGCGAAACCATGACAGCGCTCCAGATCGCCGGATGTTCGCTGATTTTTGCTGCTTTATTAGTCAACCGCTGGGGCGCTCTGAGCCGGGGTATCAAAACACTGCTGAAAAACCGGAAATCCGCCTGAAAGAGGTTGACCAGCGGCGGAGAAATCCGTATATTTCGTCCCCGTTGCGAGACAGGACCATAGCTCAGTTGGTTAGAGCGCTACCTTGACATGGTAGAGGTCCCCAGTTCGAATCTGGGTGGTCCTACCAGTCTCGTTTCTCTTTCTCTTCCTGCTTTTCCTGTTCTACTTTGCGCTGCCGGATCCTCTCAAGCTTTTCCTTCGGGATATTCATATTGGCGGTATCCCTGAGCAGCAAAAGACTCCCGACAATCATTGCAATTGCAGCTAATATAAACAGCCATCCGATCAATGGCATAGCATCTCTCCTCCCGATCATTAATATCAGTGTACACCCACCTGCCCCGACACTTAAACGCCGGAGGGCGGGCAAGGCTGCTTATGGGGTTTTCAATGCGCAAACTATTTGACCTTACTGTTGACCAGGCCGCCGTCGCTGTCGATGTGCTGGCCGCAGCCTCTGGCCTGTCCAGGCAACGCATCAAGGATGCGATGGCTAAAGGTGCCTGCTGGTGGACGGTGAAAGGCAAGCAGGTAAGACTGCGGAAGGCAAAGCGGGAACTCAAGGCCGGCACACGCATCCAGCTGTATTACGACGAACACGTTCTTGCCCGCGCTCCGGAGCCGCCGCAGCTGCTGGAGAACAAGGGCCGCTACAGTGTCTGGTGCAAACCGCGGGGGCTGCTCTCCCAGGGCTCACAATGGGGTGATCATTGCAGCCTGCTACGGCTGGCTGAGATACAACTGAACAAACCCTGTTACCTGGTGCACCGCCTGGATGGTGACGCCACCGGCCTGATGCTGATCGCCCACGATGGCAAAGCGGCTGCGGCGCTGTCCGGGTTGTTTGCCGGCCGTACGGTAACCAAGGTATACCGGGCCACCGTGGACGGCATACTAAGTGCTGACAACCTGCTTCTTGACTCGGCCCTTGATGGCAAGCCAGCCGTCAGCCGGGTAACCACGCTGAGCCAGGATGAGAACAGCAACACCAGCGAAGTCAGCGTACGTATCGAGACCGGCCGCAAGCACCAGATACGGCGCCACCTCGCCGGGGCCGGCCACCCGATTATCGGAGACCGGCTTTACGGCTCTGCATCTGCCTCAGGACTGCAGCTGATCGCGGTTGAGCTTGGTTTTCACTGTCCTGTCGCCAAAACCGCCGTGACATATCGTCTGCCGCAGGTGTCAGCTTTCTAAACACCTACGGGATTGTGGTAGCCAGATAGCTCGTAACTCTGGCCCCATCTTACTGAAAACAAAAGGGGTCTCAATATCTCTGTGCTTCTGGCACGCCACCTGCTTGGTGCCTTGGCAGAGTACACGCTGTGCTCTATCTCAATCAGGACGAGGTAGTTAATATGAAAATCAAACACGTGCTTTCCGGCGTTATCATGAGTGTCGCGGCCGCTGTCGCGCCAGCCCATGCCGCGCCTATTCTGAGTGACATCGTTTTTGTGGTGGATGAGTCCGGATCAATGGGTAACGTCCAGACAAACCTCCGTAACAATATCGGGCTGTTCGCCAGCATTCTGACCGGAACCGGCCAGGTCGATGCCCAATATGGCCTTGTGGGGTATGGCGCCAGTTCAATTAACCCGCGCATGTTGACCGACTTTACCAACGCAGGAAACTTCGCCAGCGCCGCACAAGGTCTTCTGACCAACGGCGGTACCGAACCCGGGTACGGTGCTGTGGGCTTTGCGCTGAACGCGCTGGATGGCCAGACTGACACGTTCTCGTTCCGCAACAATGCGGTCAAGAACATCATCATCCTGACCGACGAGCCGTCCAACGGCGACCACCGTTACACCGTGGGTGGCTCAACCATGACCAGCTCGGTACTGGACATGCTGCTCTCAGACAACAACGCGCTGTTCAACGGTGTGTTACGCGGCGCTTCGACCCTGAACTCCTATACCGACCTGATCACCGATCATGGCGGTACGGTGTTCGACCTGACTCAATTCAACACCAACAACCAGCAGACGGTGCAAGACTTCGTTACCCTGTTTGCAAACACCAAACTCCAGGAAACCCTGGATTTCTGCCAGCTGAACCCAACCAACCCTGCGTGCCAGCCTTCCTCAGATGTGCCTGAGCCGGCTTCATTGGGGCTTCTTGGGCTTGGCCTGCTGGGTATCTTTGCCCGCTATCGTCGCCGGTTTGCCTGAGCACCCCGCTCCCGGCACCACCAAAAAAGGCCAGCAAATGCTGGCCTTTTTTGGTATTTCGGCGGGTATCAGACCTGGTAAAAATCCCGATACCAGTCCACAAAACTGGCAATCCCTTCTTCGACCGTGGTTGACGGCTTGTAGTCTACATCCCTGATCAGGGCATCAACGTCGGCATACGTGGCCGGCACATCGCCGGGTTGCAGGGGAAGCAGGTTTTTCTGCGCCTTTCTGCCAACGCGCTCTTCTATAATCTCGATAAAGCGCGAGAGCTCAACCGGATTATTACTGCCGATATTATAGATACGGTAAGGCGCCTTGCTGGTACCCGGCTCCGGCTGCGCACCACTCCACTCGTCGTTGGGGCAGGCTACGCTGTCCAGAGTGCGGATCACGCCCTCAACGATATCATCGATGTAGGTAAAGTCCCGCTTATGCTGACCATGGTTGAATACATCGATCGGCTCGCCGGCGAGTATTTTCCTGGTAAAAATGAACAACGCCATGTCCGGCCGGCCCCAGGGACCGTATACCGTAAAAAACCGCAGGCCAGTGGTGGGCAGGTTATACAGATGGCTGTAGGTATGCGCCATCAGCTCGTTGGCTTTTTTGGAGGCTGCGTAAAGGCTCAACGGGTGATCTACGTTATCGTGCACGGAAAACGGCATGCTCTCGTTAGCACCATAGACCGAGCTGCTGGAGGCGTATACCAGATGCCGGACGTCGTTGTGCCGGCACCCCTCCAGGATATTCATGAAACCCACCAGGTTGGCATCAACATAGGCGTGGGGGTTTTCCAGGGAGTAACGCACACCGGCCTGCGCTGCGAGATGAACCACTCGCTCCGGTTTGTGTTCCCTGAACACGGCTTCCATTGCCTCCCGGTCTGCGACGTCCTGACGCACTTCGGTAAACCCGGGTTTACCGGTCAGCCGGGCGAGGCGGGCCTCCTTGAGGGTGACGTCGTAGTAATCGTTGACGTTATCCACGCCGATGACTTCATCGCCCCGATCAAGAAGACGATGGGCAAGATGCGAGCCGATAAAACCGGCGGTTCCCGTAACGAGAATTTTCAAGATCTGTTCTCCCTGAAAAATGGCGCCCTCAAGGGCGCCTCAAGATCCGTAGTCAGAAGATGAAGCCAACGCTGGCAAAGGGGCCGGAGAGTTCTACATCCAGCTTGTCGTCATCGTCTTCATAATCAATAGCCATTTCACGGTAGCCGGCCCTCAGTTGCAGCATGGCAAACTGATACTGGGCATAGGCATTGATGTCCCGGAGAGAGTCGCCACTGTAGCTGACGAAGTTGCCCTCGGCACCTACCGACACTCCGCTGAACGGCAGGTCGAGCCGTGCCGCCAGGTAGCCCATGGGCACCACCGCATCCACCGTTGTTTTACTCACCCGGCCACCGGCAATCTGTTCCCGCACAACCAGCTCGCCATCAAATTTCCGGGCGGTCAGGCCGAGGTCCAGGTTTACCCAGTTATCCAGTACTTCGTAATAGAAGGTGGCGTCGAACTGGTCAATGTCGAGATCGGAATTCACATCCGCACTTACGATGCCGTCAAAACCTGCGGGACCAACGGTGCCGCTTCCGCTCTGGGAGAGCCCGGTGTAGCTCAGGCGAACGTTCGGTAAAACCGGGATCGGGTGCTCAAAGTAGGCCGTAAAGTTGGCATTACTGTCGCTGCCCATTTTCAGGTCCTGCTCGAGATCAACGCTACTGCCCTTGTTGACCACTTCGCCGGAGAAATCAGAATCCCAATAGCTGACGGTGGCACCGACACCGAGAATATCAGCGTGTGCCAGCGGTGCTGCCATAACCAGAGAACCACCTACTGCGATCATCAACCTGCGCATAGATCACCCTTTCCGTTTGTGTCGTGTCTTCAGTCAAAGCTGATGCCGAGACGGCGACCAACTTCCTCGTAGGTTTCGATAACGTCACCAAGACCTTGCCGGAAACGATCCTTATCCATTTTTTTCCGGGTTTCCTTATCCCAGATACGACAGCCGTCGGGGCTGAATTCATCACCCAGAATAATTGCCCCCCCGGTACCACGGCCAAACTCCAGCTTGTAATCCACCAGCAGCATGCCGGCGTCATCAAACAGGGCTTTCAGTACGTCGTTCACCTTGTAGGTGAGTTCTTTCATCTTTGCCAGTTCCTGTTCGCCAGCCCAGCCAAAGCTGATCGCCAGTGATTCGTTGATCGCCGGATCGTGCAGGGCGTCATTTTTCAGGAACAGTTCGAAGGTGGGTGGGGTGAGCTCTCTGCCCTCCTCTACCCCCAGCCGGCGGCACAGACTACCGGCAGAGATATTGCGCACCACACACTCTACCGGAATCATCTCGAGTTTTTTAACCAGCGATTCAGTGGCAGACAGCAGACCTTCAAAGTGGGTGGGTATACCGGCTGCTTCGAGCTTTTTCATGATGAAGGCGTTGAACTTGTTGTTCACCATGCCTTTGCGATCAAGCTGCTCTTTTTTTTCACCGTCAAAGGCAGAGGTGTCGTCCCGGAACACCAGAACAAACCGGTCGGGATCATCAGTACGGTAGACGGACTTGGCCTTACCGGCGTAAAGTTCTTCGCGTTTTTCCATCAAGTTCTCCAATCACGGACGACCTTCACCGCCCCGTTGCTCAATACAGATGCTCAAATAAACGGGTAAGCAAATCAGAGGCGGTGTACTCACCAGTGTAGCCATCCACTTGCTCCGCCGTCACGTAGACAGCCTGATCCCGTTGCTCAACGTGAACCGTGTGGGTGTGGGTCGGTTCATCTTTACTGCTGAACCAGGAAAACCACCCGGGCGACCGCTCGTCTTCGGTCCGGAAATCCACCTGCAGCCAGCCTTCGCTGCGGTTAAGGTCCATCACGGGGATGTCGATTTCAGCCAGCGACCGGCTGACCTCTGACCATGTGCGGCCATAATCCAGCTCTACCCGGACCGCTGTCGCCACATCGTCGTTGTCTGAAAGCAGACGTACGAGAGGTTCAGAGACCATTCCGGAGGCCGCGCGGGAAAAGGATTTACTGTCCTCACGGGATTTCAGGAACTCGCCCAGATGCGCCAACAGGGCTTTCTGCTGCTCAAGGATCTCCGGACTGCGGGCTGCGGCGTCGCTCCAGCTCACCAGTTCGTCGGGGCTTTCCGGCAGATCCACTATCCGTACCCGGATCTCGGTGGTCTTGCGACGGATACCCGGAGCAAGCCTGGCCTGCACGAAAACCCGGCCTTCGTCGGCAGCGGGCTGGCTATCCAGGCCGAGAAGCTCCCGGCTGCGCAGGCTGAAGTTGGCGAGCTCACTCTGAAGCACTCCCAGCTGGGGGCTGTCATAGGCCACACCCAGTCCGGACTGGTTCATCCAGCCTCCAACCACCGGCCAGAGCCGACCTGGTACTTCGTTGACCAGCAGCCAGACCCGACCATCAAGCTCTTCGATGACGTAGTTCTCATCAAGAATGCCAGAGGTCATGTCCGGAGGTTTGGGAATGGAAGACGCATAGTACCGGCGGGTATCGTCGGTATTGATGGTCTGTACCGGCATGATTTCGGAGAAGCGGGACTGATCAGCCCCTTCCGGGACTTCGATTGGCGTCCCTTCCGGGGCATTAACGTATCGCTGGGAGCGGTCTTCCAGAAGACTGCACCCTGCCAGACTGGCAACAAACAGCATCCCGGCCAGGGGCCGGGACAGAGGCAGCGCAGCACTGCGGGCTGTGACTAAAAACGGCATCGGCAACTCCGGTTATCGGATGGGTCGTGCGGCTTCAGAGAACACCGGAAGCTCTGAGGGCATCTTCCACCTCTGCGTGGAACTTCTCGCCGAGCGGTGTCAGGGGTAAACGCAGCCCTTCGCCAATCATCCCCATGCGATTCAGTGCCCACTTAACCGGAATCGGGTTGGCCTCAAGGAACAGCTTGCGGTTGAGTGGCATCAGAAGATCGTTCAGACGGCCGGTCTCGTCCCGGTCGCCGGCCATGGCAGCTTCACACAACCGGGACATGGCCCCGGGCGCCACGTTAGCCGTTACCGAAATGTTACCCTTGGCCCCGGCCAGCATCAGGTCAGCGGCGGTGGCGTCGTCGCCGGAATACACCAGCAGGCGCCCTTCAACGGCTTCGATCAGCTCGATACCCCGTGGGATATTGCCGGTGGCATCTTTGATCCCGATGATGTTCGGAATATCGGCAAGACGCTCAACGGTCTCGTTCAGCATATCGCAGGAGGTCCGGCCCGGTACGTTGTACAGGATCTGATTGATACCCGGTACAGCTTCTGCAATCGCTTTGAAATGCTGATAGAGCCCTTCCTGACTGGGCTTGTTGTAATACGGAACAACCAGCAGGCTCGCATCGGCCCCGAGTTTACAGGCTTCGGTGGTCAGTTCGATGGCTTCACGCGTACTGTTACCACCTGTGCCTGCAATCACAGGGATTCGGCCGGCCACGCGTTTTATGATATGCCCGATGACCCCACAATGCTCTTTAGGGGACAGGGTTGAGGCTTCGCCGGTGGTACCCACAGCCACAATACCGTGTGTGCCATTCTCAATATGGAAGTCCACCAGCTTGTCCAGATCCTCCCAGTGAATATCACCGTCTGGATGCATGGGCGTGACCAGTGCGACAAGGCTACCCGTAATCATAAAAGCTCCGTCCGATTAAAACCGATATGGTAATGTTGGGCTCGTAACGACACAAGGGAATTCAAGGAGAACTCATGTCATCTGTAGTATTGAACAAACCTGTCCCCGCTTTTGAGGCTGAGGCGACCGGCGAGCAGACGGTCCGCCTTGCCGACCTCGCAGGTAAAAACATCGTTATCTATTTCTATCCGAAAGACAACACACCCGGATGCACCACCGAAGGCCAGGATTTCCGCGATCGTATGCCCCTGTTTTCAGAACTGGACACCGAAATATTCGGGGTCTCCCGGGACAGCCTGCGCACCCATGAAAACTTCCGCGCCAGGCACGGGTTTCCCTTCCATCTGATTTCCGATACAGACGAAACCCTGTGCAAGCTGTTTGATGTCATCAAACTCAAGAAAATGTACGGCAAAGAACACCTGGGCATCGAGCGCAGCACCTTCCTGATTGATAAGGAAGGCGTGCTGCGCCAGGAGTGGCGTGGCGTAAAAGTGAAAGGCCACGCCGATGAAGTGCTGGAGGCGGTCAAGTCCCTCTGACTCAGTCAGCCGGTGCCGGTACAGCTTCGTCGTCCTGTACCGGCCAGGCCGAGAAGACAGCCTTGAGCACAGTGGCAAGCGGAATGGCAAAGAAGACGCCCCACAAGCCCCAGATCCCGCCAAAGAACAACACCGCTACAATAATAGCCACCGGGTGCAGATTGTTCACTTCGGAAAACAGGATGGGTACCAGAACGTTGCCATCCAGCGCCTGGATAATCCCATACACCACCATGACCCAGATAAACTGACTACCCCAGCCAAACGCGAACAAAGCGATTACGGCTACCGGGACGGTGACGACGGCTGCACCGATGTAAGGGATCACCACACTCAGGCCAACCAGGAGCGCCAGCAGCGCAGAATAAGGCAGCCCGAGAACCTTGAACGCGACAAAGGTAACGCCGCCCACAATAACGATTTCCAGCGCCTTGCCTCGCACGTAACTGGCACACTGCTGGTTTACCTCGTGCCAGATCCGCACCATCATCGTCCGCTGAGGCGGTAACAGCCGCGCAAGGGAGCCGATAATCAGTTCGCGGTCCTTCAGAAAGAAGAACACCAGGATCGGCACCAGCACGATATAAATCAGCAGCGCCACAAGATCAGGAATGCTGGAAAGGGAGAAGGACACCAGCCATTGGGTCGCCTGCCCGACTTCGGCAGAGATTTCGGCATAGATCATGTTAACCACATCGGCCGAAATCAGGTGGGGATACTGTTCCGGAAGCAGTTCCAGATAGGATTGCAGCTCCCTGATGATGCGGGGTGCCTCGCCGGTCAGATTACTCAGCTGGGTCCATATCAACGGCAACAGGCCGAAGATGGCACCGAGCAGAACACCGAGAAAAACGAAAAACACCAACACCACGGCCGGGGTCTGGGGCATGCCCATGCGGCCCAGCCGGACCACCAGGCCCTGAAGGATGAACGCAATAATCACCGATGCGATGGCCGGTGCCAGCAAAGCACCGAACCAGACAATAAAACCGGTGCCGGTGACCAGCAGAAGAAACAGAACCACAGCTTCTTCGTCGGAAAAATACTTATGGGCTAGGCTACGTAGAATTCTGACCACGGGGAGCTCCGAGAGTTAACGACCGCACTCGATCATAAATCGATAAGTACCATTATTTTCTGACTGACTGACAAGCCGGTGCGACGACATGGCAATATAGGCAGGGATATCACGGCTTGAGCCAGCGTCGGTGGCGAGTACCTCTATGCGCTCGCCCGGAGCCATGGCGTTCAGCTCAAGTTTGGTTTTCAGCAACGGCATGGGGCAGCGCAGCCCGCTGGCGTCGAGTTTTCTGTCAGACATAGAAGAAGCTACCATTACTATTACGTCAATCTGCAGGCAAGCATTATGCCGGTGGTGTTACCCTAATGCACCTCAAGAGTTGGTAACCGACAATCAGGGCATGATCACGATCCATGACGCACTTTAACCGCCGCAGCGCCCGTTCGCACATTCGCTTTGCTGCCGGGCTGGCCGCCGCACTGCTCGTTCTGCCGGGGCCTGCTGCCTCTGATAACTCTGCGCTGCCCAGCATCGGTGGCAGCGGCGGGCTGATTTCCGGGCAGCAAGAGGCTGATATCGGCCGCCAGGTAATGACGTCGATCCGACGTTCTGCACCTCAGGTACAGGACCCCCTGATCTACGACTACCTGGGTTCGGTGACCTACCGGCTGGTGCCCTTCGCCCCGCTGGACGACCGCAACCTGAGCCTGGTACTGATCGACAACCCGGCCATCAACGCCTTTGCGGTGCCCGGAGGCATCGTTGGCGTTAACGGCGGCCTGTTTTTACACGCAACCACAGAGCAGCAGTTTGCCTCTGTGCTTGCGCATGAGCTGGCTCACCTGAGCCAGCGCCATTTTGCCCGGCGCATGCAACAGCAGGAAACCAGCGCCCCCCTCACCCTTGCCGGAATGATAGCCGGCATCATTCTTTCGGCAGTGACCCAGTCTGATATCGGGATCGCGGCGATTGCCGGTACCCAGGCCCTGTCGGTCCAGAACATGCTGTCGTACAGCCGGGCCCATGAACAGGAAGCGGACCGCGTGGGCATGGATATCCTCGCCAGCGCCGGGATGGACCCGCGCGGCATGCCGGAAATGTTCGAAATCATGATGCGGCAGAACCGGCTGCAGGGTAACCGCCTGCCGGAGTACCTGTCGACTCACCCCCTTACCCAAAGCCGGGTAGCGGATACCCGCAACCGTGCTGAGCAGTATCCGAATGAACGCGTGGATGATGGCCAGGAGTACCACCTGATCCGGAGCCGGTTGCAGGTGCACTATGCCCAGTCACCGGAAATTGCCATCGACATCTTCGAGGCCTACCTAAAAAGCGAAGGCGCGCCACCTAACGACGCCATCCGCTATGGGCTGGCCGTCGCCTACCACAAGGCCGGCCAGTACCAGAAAGCGGAAACTTTGCTAAGGGAGTTGCTTGAAAACAACCCGGGACGAATTACCTTTCAGGTGTCTCTGGCCGAGACCCTCATCAGCCAGGGGCGCCATACCGATGCCCGGGAACTGCTTGCCGGTGCACTCACCCGCAACCCCCGCAACTACCCCATCAGCATGATGCTGGCCAACGCCGAAATCGGCGACGGGAACGGCGCTGCTGCCGCTGCTGTGCTCAGGGATATCAGCCGACAGCATCCCGACCGCGAAACCGTTTGGCTGAGGCTGGCAGAAGCAGAAGGCATGGCCCGGAACATTGTGGGGGTGCACCGGGCACGAGCCGAGTACGATATTCTGATGGGGGACTGGCACTCCGCTCAGCGCCAGTTGCGCCAGGCTCAGGAGCTGTTGCCCGCAGGGGCCGCCGAACGGCAGGTAATCAACCAGCGCCTCGGCGAGATCTCCGACCGGCTGCAGGGCGCCCGCTAGGCGCCCTCAGGTGCCGGCTCAGGCGTTGCCTGCCGCCTTCAGGTTCATGTTGGCGGTGTAGTCCAGCATCCTGTGCAGCGGACGCAGAGCGTCTTCGTACAAGGCGGCATCCACCAGCACTTCCTGATCGCCGGTCTCCAGCACGTGCAGCAGGTTCTCCAGACCGTTCATCGCCATCCACGGGCAATGAGCACAGCTGCGGCAGGTAGCGCCGTTCCCGGCCGTGGGTGCTTCGATCAGGGTTTTATCAGGCGCCAGCTGCTGCATCTTGTAGAAGATGCCGTTGTCGGTGGCAACGATAAACTCCTGATTGGGCAGAGTCTGTACCGCATGGATCAGCTGTGACGTGGAGCCCACCACGTCGGCCATCTGCACAACGGCATCCGGCGACTCAGGGTGCACCAGAACGGCTGCATTCGGGTACAGGGCCTTGAGGTCTTCAAGCCCACGGTATTTGAATTCTTCATGCACAATGCAGGAGCCATCCCACAACAGCATGTCGGCCCCCGTGCTTTTCTGCACGTAATGGCCCAGGTGTTTGTCTGGTGCCCACAGGATTTTCTCTCCACGGGCATCAAGGTGCTCTACGATGGCGTTGGCGCAACTCGAAGTCACCACCCAATCGGCCCTCGCCTTTACCGCAGCGGAAGTGTTGGCATAGACCACCACAGTGCGGTCCGGGTGCTGGTCGCAAAACGCTGAGAACTCATCTGCCGGGCAACCGATGTCCAGTGAACAGGTAGCCTCGAGGGTCGGCATCAGTATCCGTTTTTCCGGATTGAGAATCTTGGAGGTTTCACCCATAAAGCGTACCCCGGCCACAACAATCGTGGAGGCCGGGTGCTGGGTACCAAAGCGGGCCATTTCCAGTGAGTCAGCAACACAACCGCCGGTCTCTTCAGCGAGCCGCTGGATATCCGGATCGGTGTAGTAGTGGGCGACCAACACGGCATCCTTCGCCTTAAGGGCATCTTTGATACGTGCCTCGAGCTCTGCTTTTTCGCTATCGCTCAGAGGCTTTGGCTCGGCCTGGTGGGCCAGATGTTCCTGAACAAGGATACGGTCATCTGCTCGTGTCATCGCGGGATCTCTGAAATACATTTGCGGCCAGGGAGTATATCACTTTACCCACACATTTCATCGGCAGGCAATATACTCATGGTACAGCCGGGGCCTGGTTCGCCCTGAAGAGTAGATGGTGGCCAGACAGCCAAAAAAAAAGAGCCCGCAGGCTCTTTTTTAACAGTCGTACCCTTCGGGTACTTCTGGGCATTGGTGGGTCGTGAAGGATTTGAACCTTCGACCAATTGGTTAAAAGCCAACTGCTCTACCAACTGAGCTAACGACCCATAACACTTTTTTGCCGGCCTTGCATCCGGCGAATGTCCGGAGTACTCCGGCCACTCTGAATCTGGTGGGTCGTGAAGGATTTGAACCTTCGACCAATTGGTTAAAAGCCAACTGCTCTACCGACTGAGCTAACGACCCAAACGAGGCGCACATATTACTGAATTTTTCGGGGTGATCAACCCCTTTTTTTCGTAAACCCCAATATTTTTTTGCCAGCTGATCACCGCGCAACCAATTCCGGGGATTTTAGTTACCCTCCGTTGCGGTCGAGGTACTTCTGGGCAAGTTCTGCCGCCGAGGATTGCGGGTAGCGATCCACCACGCTCTGCATGCGACGCCCGGCCTCTTCCTTCTCGCCCAGCCGGTCCAGTGCCACACCCAGCTTGTAGACCGCATCCGAAGCTTTACGATGATCACTATAGCGCGTTGCGACAATGGTAAAAGCCTGCTTGGCCTGCTCCGGCTGCGGCTTGGCCAGATAGACCTCACCCAGCCAGTAATAAGCATTTACCGTAAGGTCGCCTTCCGGATAGGTGCCAACAAAATCATAAAGCCGGGAAATCGCCGCATCGTAGTCTTTATCGTTACGGATAAGACTGATGATTTCATCGTAGGCTTTCTTCTCTTCGGCACCGGGAGACCGGTACACCCGCAGAGCCTGAGGTGACTCACTGCCCGGGTTGCTGTCCGCGCCCGCCCCGGTATCATCCGGGGCCGGGGTCCCGGCCGCTGGCCGCTCATCCACAGCCCTGGACAGATCAAGGATGCGCTGGTCCAGATCCACATAGCGGTCGCGCCCCTGCTGTTGCAGGCGGGTGATCTGGTGTTGCTGCTCTTCGATGCGACCCTGCATGCGGCGCACTTCGCCTTGCAGCTGCTGAATCATATAGAACAGCTCGGCACTGCTCTGGGACGACGGGTTTGGCGACTGCGCCTGAACAGCTCCCGCCAGGCCCAGGCCCAGCGGAAGCAGCACGGTCGCCATGAGGTATTTTCTCATGGACGGGTCCGGTTACATGGCATTATTGGAAAATCAGTTCTACCCGACGGTTCTGCGCATGGGCGCTCTCGGTAGCACCACGCACCGCCGGCTTCTCTTCGCCATAGCTTACGGTTTCGATCTGCCCGCGTGAAGCCCCGTTCACGATCAGGAAGCGCTCAACCGAGTTTGCCCGGCGCTCACCCAGGGCCAGGTTGTACTCTTTGGTGCCGCGCTCATCCGCATGGCCTTCCAGACGCACCTTCTGACGCGGGTTGTCGGCAAGGAAGCGTGCGTGGGCGATCAGCACATCACGGGTTTCCTGCTTGATTTCGGAGGTATCAAAGTCGAAGTAGAAGGTGGTGATGTCCCGCAGGGCCTGCAGCTCGGACTGTGCACGACGCTCGTCGTCGCTCAGTGCCCCAGAGGAAATACCTTCACCGTCCTGGCCGCCGTACACTGTGGAGCCATCGCTGCCAATGGCCTGCACATCAGAGCCGTAGGCATCGTCTTCCATGTGCTCGCCAGTGGAGCTACAACCGGCTACCAGCCCGGCAGACAGTACCATGGCAAACAGTTTCTTTGAGAATGACAGTTTCATACTTCCGTTCCTCTTTTTTAAGGTTAACTTCCAACTTCTTCTCTGGGATGCAAGGGCGATCAGCGAGTGATCGGGCCCCAGGCCGGCTCCCTGACATCGCCATCCGTTGCCGGCAGGCTATAGGCCGCACCGCCATCGGCAGAAACAACCGTCAGCACACTGGTTCCACCCTGGCTGGTGGCATAGATCAACAGCCGGCCATTAGGCGAAACACTGGGTGATTCGTCTGATTCTGTACGGGTAATAACACTTTCGTCTCCGCTTTTCAGGTGGGTACGGGCAATATGAAACGCCCGGTCCCGCTGATGTACGTAATACACATATTCGCCCTGGTTATCGGGCCTCGGGCGGGCGTTATAGCGACTGCCGAAGGTAATCCGGCGAGGCTCTGCGCCAGGGCGCTCCATATAGTAAATCTGCGGCCCGCCCGAGCGGTCAGAGGTAAAAAAGATGCCCTGGCTGGTGCGATCCCAGGCCGGCTCTGTATCGATGGCCCAGTGATTGGTCAGCCGGGTTGTCTTGCGTGTGGCCAGATCCATCTGGTAGATCTCGGCGTTGCCTTCCCGGGAAAGAGTCATGAGCAGCGAACGGCCATCAGCCGACCAGGCCGGTGCGGAGTTCAGGCCGGAGAAATCCGCCACTTTATCCCGCTGACCAGACGACAGCTCGTGTACATAGATGGCCGGCTTTCCGGTCTCGAATGACACATACGCCAGCCTTTTACCATCCGGGGACCACGCCGGCGAAAGGATCGGCTCCCGGCTTTCCAGGCGCACCTGGGCCCGTTTGCCGTCGACATCACTTACCTGCAGGCGATAGCGGGTCTGGTCTCCTGATCCGGTCACCGTCACATAGGCGAGTTTGGTGGAAAACACACCCGGCTCGCCCGTGATGGCCTCATAAACGCGATCGCTGATGTGGTGGGCCAGGGAGCGGATACTGCCGGCACCGGAGGCGGCGGTTTCGCCCAGGATGCGCTGCTCCCGGTTAACGTCAAACAGTTCATAGCGGGCCTGAATCCGGTCGCCGTTACGCGTCAGCTCGCCGACCAGCACATAGCGCTGCCCCAGCATACGCCAGTCGCGGAAATAGACGTCCGAGCCCTTGGAAGGAAGGCTGAGCATTTTGGAAGGTTCCAGGGTCCGGAACTCGCCACTCATGGTGAGATCCGACTGCACGATGCTGCTCACCTTGTCGCCCGGGGGCATGGCCCCGCTTTCGGCAAACGGTACAACGGCCACCGGAATAGCCGAGCCGGCACCTTCGGTAATACGGATCAGCAGTTCGGCCCGGGCGCTGCCAGCGGCCACCATCACTACGGCCAGCCAGCCTGTCAGCAGGGTTTTGAGAATCGTTTTACGGCAATTCGGTTTTGCTGTCATATCCATCTCTGGCCTCACCGCAAGCGCTGCGGATTAAATTCAATCGTAAACTGGCGGAAGTACCGCTCAAAGATATCCCGGTCAGTCGGCACCGGGTAGCGATTTAAAGAGCGCACTGCACCCAGGGCCGAGTTATCAAACGCGCTGTTGCCACTGCTGCCGACCAGCGTCACGCTGGCGAGTTCACCCGTGGGCAGCAGGGTGATCTGCAACCGCGCCGTCATGCTCTCGGTAGCCGATGACGGCGGGTACCAGGCCTGACTCAGCCGTTCCCGGATCAACGCCTGGTATTTCTCGCTTTCGCTCAACATCTGAGCCTCTTTGGCCCGGGCGGCTGCAGCTTCCTGCTGTCGCCTGGCGTCTGCCTCTTGCTGCTGCCGCGCCTGCTCGGCCAGAGCTTCCAGCTGTTGTTCCTGCAAACGCCGCTCATTTTCCCTGCGCTCCTGTTCTTCCCGGGCTGCCTGTTCGCGACGCTGGCGCTCAGCTTCTTCCTGGCGTTTGCGTTCTTCTGCGGCCTGACGTTCGGCCTCTTCCCGGGCGCGCTTCTCCTGCTCGGCCTTCTGCCGCTCGCGCTCTTTGGCTTCAGCCTCGGCTTTCTGGCGGGCGGCTTCTTTCGCCTGTGCCGCCTGCTCGGCTTTCTCCCGGGCCTCAGCCTCCTGCTTTTTACGTTCTTCTTCCTGCTTTCGGGCCTGCTCCTCCGCCTGCTGGCGACGGGCTTCTTCCTGCTGCTTCCGGCGCTCGGCCTCGGCGCGTTCGCGCTCCTGCCGGAGGCGCTGCTCCTCATCCCGGTCGCGCTGGTCCTGCTCTTCCACCACCGGGCTGGGCTTTGGTTCGGGGCTGATCAGCCGGGCCGAAATAGACCGCGGTTCGGGCTCCCGGACAGGGCTGTTCCAGGACCAGCCCGCCAGCGCAATGACCACCAGCACCACATGAAGAGCAACCGATAGCGCTACCGGCGACTTCCATGGCGGCGCCTCGGTATCCAGTGTTTCCCGTTCGTGACCTGTCACAGCTCGTTTGCCACCTTGTTACGGGTTAGTGTCGGGCATGTCGGTTATCAAACCAACGCCGGTCGCGCCTGCGGATTGCAGGGCCGCCATCAAACGCACCACCACACCGTAATCCACAAATTCATCCCCACGCACCATGATCTCGGCATTGGCGCGCTCGGAAAGTATCTTGCCGACCTGCTCCGTGAGCTCGCTCAGCGGCATCGGGTCGCTGCCTCTGTCGCCCACCTCCAGGAAGTAGGCGCCGTTGGCGTCCACCGAGACGGTAATCGACTCCACGTCCTTATCCTGCTGGATCGGCTCAGAGGTTGTCTCGGGCAAATCCACTTTCACCCCCTGGGTGAGCATCGGGGCCGTCACCATAAAGATCACCAGCAGCACCAGCATCACGTCGATGTAGGGCACCACGTTGATTTCCGACATCGGCTTGCGCCGATGCGGGGGCATCATTCCCATGCCTTTCATAGCACCTGCCTCCCCTGCCTGATATCAGTCATCAACCCGCTGCCCGGTCGTTGTTGTGGACGCGACGATGGAGGATGCTGGAGAACTCTTCGGCAAAGGTTTCGTAGTTTTTCAGCTGGGCATCCGAAATCGCCGCAAACCGGTTGTAGGCGATAACCGCAGGAATGGCGGCGAACAAACCCATGGCCGTTGCGATCAGCGCTTCTGAGATGCCCGGCGCAACCGTGGCGAGGGTGGCCTGCTGTACCTGCGCCAGCCCCCGGAAGGAGTTCATGATGCCCCAGACCGTCCCGAACAGGCCGATGTATGGACTGGTTGAACCAACGGTGGCCAAAAACGGCAGATGGGTTTCAAGCCGCTCCTGCTCACGGGAGAAGGCCACGCGCATGGCACGCTGCGCGCCTTCCATCACCGCATCCGGATCACGGCTTTGCTGGCGCAAACGGGAAAACTCCTTGAACCCGGCACGGAACACGGCCTCGACACCGGAATATGGCGTTGGGTTGGCGGTGACCTCCTTGTAGAGCTGGCCCAGGTCCATACCCGACCAGAACCGGTCTTCAAACTCCACCTGTGCTTTTTTCGCCTTACGGAACACCTGCAGCCGCTGAAAGATAAGGGCCCAGGACACCACAGAGGCGGCCGCCAGCAGCAGCATAACCAGCTGTACCAGCACGCCGGCATTGGCAATCAGATGCCAGACTGAAAGTTCTGTTTCCACTATTTACTCCCGAAATAGTCTTATTAAACAAATTATTACACAGTGTTCTTCAGGATTTCCATCATATCTTCAGGCAAGCGTCTGGGTTTGCCGCTGTCGAGGGCAACACACGCCACGCGGACATCGGCTTCACACAGCAGCTCCCGGGTATCCGCTTTCAGCACTTTCTCGTTGAACCCCATCCACACCCGGGAAAATCCGGTGACCTCAACCTTCACCAGCAACTGGTCGTCCAGCCTTGCCGGGGCGCGGTAGTGCAGGTTCATCTTTTGCACCACGTAGCTGATATTATCGTTCAGCCCGGCCCTCAACCCTACGCCATGGCTGCGGACCCATTCGGTTCTCGCCCGTTCCATGTAGTGCAGGTATTTGGCGTGGAACACAATACCACCTGCATCGGTGTCTTCGATGTATACCCGGATGGGTAACTCAAAGCTGTCGGGGCTGCTCTTACTCAACACGCTGCTCCCCCTCCGACTTCGGCGGTATCACGCCAAAATGCCGATACGCACTGGAGGTGACCATCCGCCCACGCGGGGTCCGGACCATAAAGCCCTGCTGAATCAGGAACGGCTCCAGGACATCCTCGATGGTGCCCCGCTCCTCACTGATGGCCGCTGCCAGGCTCTCAACGCCGACCGGGCCACCATCAAATTTCTCAATCATCGCCAGCAGTAACCGCCGGTCCATGTGATCGAAACCGAGGCTGTCTACCTTGAGCATATTCAGGGCCTGGTCGGCAATCTCTGCGGTGATCCTGCCGTCGGCACGGACCTCAGCGAAATCCCGTACCCGCCGTAACAAACGGTTGGCGATACGGGGGGTGCCGCGGGACCGACGGGCGATTTCGAAGGCTCCGGTCTGATCAATGCTCACGGACGACAAACGGGCCGAGCGGGAAATGATATGAGTGAGGTCCTGTGTGTTGTAGAACTCAAGCCGCTGTACAATGCCAAAGCGGTCGCGCAGCGGTGATGTCAGCAGCCCGGCCCGGGTTGTCGCCCCCACCAGGGTAAAAGGCGGCAGATCCAGCTTGATCGACCTGGCCGCCGGGCCTTCGCCGATCATGATGTCCAGCTGATAGTCTTCCATCGCCGGATACAGGACTTCTTCAACCGCGGCACTGAGCCGGTGTATCTCATCGATAAAAAGCACATCGCCTTCTTCGAGGTTGGTCAGCATCGCCGCCAGGTCCCCGGCTTTTTCGAGCACCGGGCCAGACGTGGTTTTGATCGACACTCCCATCTCGTTGGCGATAATGTTGGCAAGCGTTGTCTTGCCCAGACCTGGCGGGCCAAAGATCAGCACATGATCGAGCGCTTCCTGGCGGGCACGGGCGGCAGAGATGAAGATCTCCATCTGTTCCCGTACGCTGGGCTGACCTACATATTCGGACAGTCGCGCAGGCCGGATCGCCCGGTCGTATACCTCTTCGTAGTCCCCGGCTGTGGCCGAAATCAGACGGTCCGATTCAATCATGGCATTATCCGCTTGCTGGGAATAAACAACGCGCCCACGGGTTCTCCCTGAAGGTCAGGTTGCACCAATTGTACAAAGGGCAAGGTTCGAGTCACGTTACGCTCTATACACATTAATGTCATGGAGCGACATAAAACGCCGGGGCTTACCCGGCCGGTATCATATTCCTGAGTGCCAGCCGGATCAGCGTTTCCGGGCTCATCTCCGGCTCAGCCACCTTGCTGATCGCCCGGGCCGCCTCCTGGGGCTTGTAGCCCAGAGCAATCAAGGCCGCCTCGGCCTCATCCCTGGGGTCAGCGCCCGGGGCTGCGACCGCCACTGACTCGCCCTCAACCGTACCCGGCACCTGCCCCGACAGTTCAAACTGCGCCTCCAGCTGTTTGAGCCGGTCCGGCATGTCCAGAAGCAGTCGCTCGGCTGTTTTTTTGCCGACACCGGGCAGCTTGACAAGTGATTTCAGGTCTTTGGCCTCGATGCAGCGTATGAACTGGCGGGCTTCAAGCCCGGACATTATGCCAGCGGCCAGCCGGGGGCCTACGCCGTTCACCTTGATCAGCAAACGGAACAGGTTGCGATCCAGAGTGTTCACAAAGCCGTACAGGCTCTGGACATCCTCGCGCACCACAAAATGGGTATGGAGAACCACCTCCTGGCCAACCTCCGGCATATGAAAAAAGGTGGTGTAAGGGATATCGATTTCGTACCCCACACCGGCACATTCCACCAGCACCTGGCCCGGGGCCTTTTCCAGCAATACTCCACGAATACGACCTATCAAAGCAGGACTCCTGTAGCGATTAGCACCGATTACCGGTGCCGGACACGGCCACCTCTCACCTTACCTCCGGCGCGGGCGAGCTTCATGACACTCTGGTTCATATGGGCATGACAAAGGGCGATGGCCAGGGCGTCGGCGGCGTCGGCCTGGGGCTTGCGGGACAGGCCCAGCAAGGCCTGAACCATGTGCTGAACCTGAGACTTATCAGCTGCGCCAGTCCCCACCACGGCCTGTTTTACCTGACGGGCAGAGTATTCATGCACAGCCAGACCACTGTTGGCGGCACTGACGATGGCTGCCCCCCTGGCCTGGCCAAGCTTGAGTGCAGAATCAGGATTGCGCGCCATGAACACCTGCTCGATGGCGAATTCCTCAGGGCGGTATTCGCCAATCAACAGTGCAAGGCTATGAAAGATGGTTTGCAGGCGCTCGGCCATCGGTTTTTCACCAACCCGGATACAGCCGCTGTCGAGGTACTCAATCGTGCGGCCTTCCACGCGGATGATACCGTAACCGGTGATGCGGGAACCGGGGTCTACCCCCAGAATAATTGCCATCCGCCTGCCCTCAGGGATGGGAGAGTCTGGCCGGGCCGGAGGTGGTGACCCACCTCCGGCAATGCCTTTACTCTTTGGTTTCTGCCTGGCTGCTGTCGGCAGCCTTGGCGGAGCGGCGCAGCCGAATGTGCAGCTCTCGCAACTGCTTCTCGTCCACGGCTCCGGGTGCCTGAGTCATCAGGCAGGTGGCGCTCTGGGTTTTCGGGAAAGCGATCACATCCCGGATGGAGGTCGAGCCGGTCATCAGCATCACCAGGCGATCCAGACCAAACGCCAGGCCGCCATGGGGCGGACAGCCGTATTTGAGCGCGTCGAGCAAAAAGCCAAACTTGGCCCGGGCCTCGTCCTCTTCGATGCCAAGGATGCGGAACACCGTCTCCTGCATCTTGCCGTCGTGAATACGGACAGATCCGCCACCCAGCTCGGTGCCGTTCAGCACCATGTCGTAGGCACGGGACAGGGCTTTGGCCGGGTCTGCGGCCAACTCTTCCGGGCTGCAGGAGGGCGCTGTGAACGGGTGGTGAATCGCGGTCAGGCCGCCATCGGGAAGCTCTTCGAACATCGGGAAGTCGACAACCCACATCGGTGCCCACTCAGAGGTGAGCAGGTTCAGGTCGTGACCAATCCTGATCCGCAGTGCGCCCAGGGCCTCGTTGACGACAACGGCTTTATCAGCGCCGAAGAACACAATGTCGCCGTCTTCGGCACCTACCCGCTCCATGATGGCCAGAGCGACGTCGTCGCCCAGGAATTTCACGATCGGAGACTGCAGGCCTTCAGCACCTTTGGCCAGCTCGTTCACCTTGATATAGGCAAGACCTTTGGCGCCATAGATACCGACAAACCTGGTGTAGTCGTCAATCTGCTTGCGGGTCAGCTCGCCACCCCTGGGAACACGCAGTGCTGCAACACGGCCTTTCGGGTCTTTGGCGGGGCCGGCAAACACTTTGAAGTCGACGTCTTCTACCAGATCGCCGACGTCCTGCAGTTCCAGCGGAATACGCAGATCGGGCTTGTCACTGCCATAGCGCTGCATGGCCTCGGAGTACGGCATACGCGGGAATTCCGGCAACTCAACATCCAGCACATCCCTGAACAGGGAGCGGATCATCTCCTCGTTCAGCGCCATCAGGGCCTGTTCATCGACGAACGATGCTTCGATATCGACCTGGGTAAATTCCGGCTGACGGTCGGCGCGCAGGTCTTCATCGCGGAAGCATTTGGCAATCTGATAATAGCGGTCTATGCCGGACACCATCAGCATCTGCTTGAACAGCTGGGGCGATTGCGGCAGCGCAAAGAACGAGCCTTCGTGGGTACGGCTGGGCACCAGGTAGTCGCGGGCACCTTCCGGGGTAGCACGGGTCAGGATGGGGGTTTCGACATCCATGAAGCCGCGGCTGTCGAGGAAGTTACGGATGTAGCTGGTCACCCGGGAACGGAACCGCAGGCGGTTAATCATTTCCGGACGGCGCAGGTCCACAAAACGGTAGCGCAGGCGAACGTCTTCGCCAACATCAACGTGCTCATCCAGCGGGAACGGAGGCGTAGCGGCGGCGTTGAGGATAACCAGCTCTTTACACAGCAGCTCTACCTGGCCGGTAGGCATGTTGTTGTTCTCGGTGCCGGCGGGGCGACGACGCACCCGGCCGGTGACCCTGATCACGAATTCGCTACGGACTTTTTCAGCCAGAGCAAAACCTTCGGGGGTGTCCGGGTCGACCACCACCTGTGAGATGCCATCCCGATCCCGCAGATCCAGGAAGATTACCCCACCGTGGTCACGACGGCGGTGGACCCATCCACAGAGTGTGACTTCCTGATCAATGTGGGATTCGTTGATCCCACCGCAATAATGACTGCGCATATCGGTTCCCGTTACGTTTTACGTTTAATGTGTGCGTTCTGATTCTGAATCCTGAGCAACCTGCGCCCCACCTGACGCTACCGGGCTCATAGCCCCGACAACCGGGGCCGCGTAAACGCATAAATGAAAGCCGGTCATTATAAACATATTGAGTTTGAAAATCAGGCATCAGGCCGCGCAATTGGTGCGTAAAGGTGACTATCAAAAAACCGGCGGCTAGAATACATGGTTTGACCGGCGGATGGAGTTGTGAGTTGGCCAGCAGAGCGGAACAGAAGCAGAAAACACGACGTGCGCTGATGGATGCCGCGCTGGCTCAGCTGAGCCCGGACCGGGGTTTTGGCAGCCTCAGCCTGCGTGAGGTAGCCCGTGAAGCAGGCATTGCGCCAACGTCGTTCTACCGGCACTTTGCCGATCTGGACGAGCTGGGCCTGGCACTGGTGGACGAAGGCGGTGTGGCGCTTCGCCAGCTGATGCGGCAGGCGCGTAAGCGGATTGTCCGGAACGGCAGCGCCATCTCCACCTCGGTAGATACCTTTATGGAGTACCTGAGCAACAACGCCAATCTGTTCCGGCTTATGCTCAGAGAGCGCACCGGCGCGTCAAAAACCTTCCGGACCGCCATGAAAGCCGAAATCGAGCATTTCGTGACAGAACTGGCCGACGATCTGCGCCGGTTTGCCGAGGAACAGGACAAACCACTTTCTGATGCACGCCTGGTGGCGGAGGCCATGGTGACGGTGGTTTTCAACCGGGGTGCCGAGGCGCTGGACGCCACGCCCCGGGAGCAGGAGGAGCTGAAAGCCAAGCTCAAGACCCAATTGCGGATGATTCTGGTGGGCTCGCAAACCCTGGCCCTCTGGCAACAAGGCCGCGAGTAAACCGGCCAGCTCAGGCCATGCTGACCAGCACCGGCGCGAGCCTGGCCCGGATCTCTTCCAGCGCGTTGTCGCTATAGGGAACCGGCGCTTGCTTACCCCATACCGGCCCGGGCCAGGCGGGGTCTCCCTCAAAGCGCACGATGTGGTGCAAATGCAGTTGCGGCACCATGTTGCCGAGGGCCGCCACGTTCATCTTATCGCCATCAAACAGCGTCATCATGGCTTTACTTAACGCCGACGATTCTTCCAGCAAGCGCACCTGCTGGCCTTGCTCCAACTGATAGATTTCCCGGATGTCCGGCACCGCCGGCACCAGAATTACCCAGGGCCAGGTGCTGTCATTCATCAGCAGCACCTCGCACAGGCGGCTTCTGCCCAGAGAGTGCGTGTCGGCCGCGAGGCGCTCATGTAACCTGAACATACCCTGCTCTCCCCCGAATGGTTTACACAAGATCAACCGGCCGCCTTTTTCTGCTGCCAGATCTTTTCCCAGGCCAGCGCAGTGCGCACGATGGTTTCCAGGTCGTCATGCTCCGGTTCCCAGCCCAGCACGTCTTTAATGCGGGTATTATCGGCCATCAGAGCAGCCGGATCACCGGCCCGACGGCCGGTTTCCTGCACCGGGAAATTCAGCCCGGATTCGGCCTTGACCACATCGATTACCTCACGCACGGTAAAGCCCCGGCCATACCCGCAGTTCAATACCTGAGACTCACCGCCCCGGGCCATGTAATCCAACGCCATAACGTGGGCCCTGGCCAGGTCTTCTACGTGAATGTAGTCCCGGATGCAGGTGCCATCGCGGGTATCGTAGTCGGTGCCGAAGACACTCATTCCGTCCCGCTGGCCGGTCACACATTCGCACGCCACTTTGATCAGGTGCGTGGCGTCTGGGGTTGCCTGGCCAAGCAGCCCGTCAGGGTTGGCACCGGCTACGTTGAAATAGCGCAGAATAACGTAATTAAGACTGGTCGCCGCAGCCAGGTCCATCATCATCCGCTCGCTCATCATCTTGGAGGCGCCATAGGGATTGATAGGAGCAAGCGGGAGGTCTTCCGTAAGCACTGTCTCTTCAGGCATGCCATACACTGCAGCGGTTGAAGAAAACACCATGTACGGCACTTTGTGCCTATCAACAGCCTTGAGCAGGTTCAGGGTATTGCGGGTGTTATTGCTGTAGTACTTGAGCGGATTGGTTACAGATTCCGGAACCACAATGTTGGCAGCAAAGTGCAGAACGGCTTCAAAATCATGCCGGGAAAAAACCTGTTCGATTTCTTCCTCATTCGTAAGATCGCCTACCACCAGCTCGCCAGCCGTGACCGCCCAGCGGTAACCGGTCGAAAGATTATCAAACACCACTATGTCATGACCGGCTTCTGCTAACTGGCGCACCACGTGGCTGCCAATGTATCCGGCACCGCCGGTAACGAGTACTTTCATGCGGAACTACTCCTTCCCTGGACCCTGTTTACGCCGCTGCCGGATTTCGGCACGGCGGCGTCTGAAAAAATCACTGATTATCTGACTACACTCAGCTTGGAGAATGCCTCCGACGGCCTCAACCTGCCAGTTCAGATGGGGCTCGTCCAGCGTTCTCCGGGCCGATTCTACTGCACCCGCCTTGGGTTCGCAGGCACCGTAAACCAAGCGGCTGATACGGCTGTGAACAATGGCTCCTACGCACATGGTGCAGGGCTCCAGAGTAACGTACAGGGTGGCCCCGCTCAGGCGGTAGTTCCCTATCCTGGCTGCCGCATCCCGCAATGCGCGTATCTCGGCGTGAGCCGTGGGATCACACCCGGTGATCGGCGTGTTAAAACCCCTGCCAAGCTCTACACCATCACGAACAACCACTGCACCTACCGGAACCTCGCCTATTGCCGCGCCCTGGGCCGCCAGCTCAAGCGCGCGCCCCATCCAGTATTCATCGCTGTTTTCTGGCTCTGGCATTATGACCGCTCTACATGAAAGCTTTTTTGCAGGTGCTCTGCAGGTGAGAATACAAAACGCAGCGAAAATACCATTCTCACCTGCCAAGCACCATAGCTCTTGTTCGGAGAGCTCTTAAAACCAAGGCATAAGGAAAAACTAACTCTGGCCTGCCTCAGTCAACCGGGCCAATAGCGGCTGTGGCAATGACAGCGTTACCGCATCAAGGATTTCGTCAAGCTGGGACACACTGGTGGCGCTGGCGATGGGAGCGGTAACGCCGGGACGGCTCAGCAACCAGGCTAACGCCACCTGGGCCGGACGTGCAGACACTTCATCAGACACCGCCAGCAGCTCTTGCAATAATCGCTGGCCTCGCTCGCTGAAATAGCCTTGCAGGAAATCGGCGCGGGGACTGCCCTGCACATCTTCCAGGGTACGATACTTGCCCGTCAGAAACCCGCTGGCGAGGGAGAAGTAACTGACCACACCAACCTCCTGCTCCTGCACCAGTGGCGCCAGGCTGGTTTCGAAATCTTCCCGGTCATGGAGATTGTACAGCGGCTGTATAACCTCATAACGGGCCAGCCCCTGCTCTTGCGATACGGCTAGTGCCTGCCGTAAACGCCCGGCAGAATAGTTGGAAGCGCCCAGTGCACGCACTTTGCCCGCCTTGACCAACTTGTCGAAGGCAGTGAGGGTTTCCTCCAGTGGTACGTCTTCGTCATCAATGTGGGCAAAAAAGACATCCACGTAATCGGTGCCGAGGCGCTTCAGGGAATCGTTAAGGGCCGCCTCGATATTGGCTGCGGACAAACCTTTGCGCTGCTCAAGCATGCCCACCTTGGTCATCAGCACTATGTCGTCACGCCGCCCGCGCCGCGCCAGCCACTGGCCCAGTACAGTCTCAGATTCCCCGCCACTGAGGCCGGGGGCCCAGGCTGAATAGACATCAGCGGTATCGATCGTGTTAAAGCCCCGCTCGACAAACCGGTCCAGCAATTCGAAGGATCGGGCCTGATCGGCGGTCCAGCCGAACACGTTGCCACCAAAAGCAAGGGGGGCAATTTCAATACCCGAACGGCCCAGCGTGTTTTTTTTCATGGTCAGATCTCCTTCAGTGGTGTGCATGCGCAGGTGTTCATGCCCGGACAGGCTCACGGCATGCTTCGCAAGACACTGCCCTTTTTCACAGAATGTAGCAACTCAGGCTATGCTCTCAACAATTGAACCGCGCCTTCGGTGCGGGTCGGCCCCGGCAGATGAGCCTCATCCTGCACGCCGTTTACGCTTTGCGCAGCTGCGGTGTGTGATTTAATCTTGGGCAGGAGCACGGAAACCCCAGGCGGGAAGCGTTGCAATGATTAATCTGGAAGCCGTTGTTGATTACCTGAAAAACAATAACATTGTTCTCACAACCGCAGAGTCCTGCACCGCAGGGTTGGTGGTATCCGAACTGGCGCGCGTACCGGGTAGCGGCAGCTGTATCGATTGTGGGCTCGCGGTGTATTCGCCGGAGTCAAAGAATCGCTACCTGAACGTCAGTTTCGATACGATAGATCGTTACGGCCTTACCAGTGAAGAGGTCGCGCTTGAGATGGCGCATGGGGCTCTTAACAGGAATAACGCCACGATTGCGCTGTCCAACTCAGGGGTGGCAGGGCCAGCCCCAAGTGACGATGGCACTCCGGCAGGTCGGGTTTGCTTTGCCTGGGCCGTTCGCTGTGGCGAGAAAACCTATCAGTACAGTGAAACCTGCGATTTTGACGGCGATCGCAATGAAGTTCGGCTCACCGCCGCCCACTATGCTCTTGAGCGCCTTGCTCATTATCATCAACTGGCTCAGCAGCATGAACACCCTTCGCGGGAGAGCTAGAGCCGCGATTAAAATGCTGAGTGCCAAACCCGGAGTGTCAGCCACACCCACGGCCGTTACTCTAGCAGATCAGCTTTTCGTACAGTGTCGCGTGGTCCAGCACCTTGCCTTCGCCATCCATGACCCGCATCGCATCCGCCGAGACCTCGTCGATGACCACAACCTCGCCCTCGACGAAGCCGATTTCGATCTTCATGTCGATCAGGCTCAGCTCTTTGGCAGCCAGGTCTGACTCGACGATACGACACACCTGACGGGTGAGATCCTTGGCCTGTTCGAGATGCTGCCGGGAAAGCAGGCCGAGGGCAACGATGGTGTCGTCGTTCATGAGCGGATCACCGCGTTCGTCATCCTTGATGGTGATCTCAACCAGGTAGTCGAGCTTACTTTCGGTGTCACCGATGTAGTTCTGGTACCGGCGCCGGAAACTGCCCCAGGGCCGGGTGCGGCAGATGAACTCGAGGCCGCCCTTGCCGGTGATATCCTTGCCCAGAGGCTCAGCGCGACGGACTTCCATGCTGGCCTGCCCGAGGTCGAGACGTACCAGGTGGGTAGGAATGCCGGCGTTATGGAGGCACTTGAAGAAATGATCGGTCATGGCGAGCGACTTTCGGCCCTTGCCTTCGACCTGACCGATGACGGTGTTGGCACCCGGATCAATAACACCGTCTTCACCACCGGTGACGTCGTCCTTGAAGACGAGGAGAATGTTGTCATTCGGCAGAGCGTAGAGGTCTTTGGTTTTGCCGGAATAGATCTTTTCGCTGGTATTCATCAATTTACTCGCTGGTCAGTGAGTTATGCAAACCTGCTCGCCCATCCCACCACAAACAGTCAATATTTATTCTTTATAATCAGGGAACAGGGTCTGCCTGGACGATAATTAGTACCGATTATACACTGTGGTATGTCCTCCCGCTCTGTTGAAGAACGTATTGCCACCCTCTACCGCAACGAATCCAGTCGGGTGCGGGCCACACTGATTCGCCTGCTGCAGGGCGACTTTGATCTGGCCGAAGATGCTCTGCAGGATGCGTTCACAGCGGCACTGTCGCAATGGCAGCGCGAGGGTATACCCGAGAACCCACGGGCCTGGCTGATTTCAACCGGACGCTTTAAAGCCATAGACCGGATACGAAAAAGCACACGCCTCAACCAGTGCCTGATGGCGCTTGCCCAGAGCCTCGAAGCCCAGACACAAACCCAGCCACTGGTGGACGACGAAACCATCGAAGACGACCGCCTGCGGCTGATGTTTACCTGTTGCCACCCCAGCCTGGCCATAGAAGCCCGTGTCGCGCTGACCCTGAGAGAGGTGTGCGGGCTGACCACGGAGGCGATTGCGGCGGCCTTTCTGGTGCCGGTACCGACACTGGCGCAGCGCATCGTGAGAGCAAAAAACAAAATTCGCGATGCCGGTCTTCCCTACGAAGTACCGGAGCCCGACATGCTGCCGGCCCGCCTGGAAGCCGTCTTGCCGGTGATCTATCTGGTCTTTAATGAAGGCTACTCGGCATCCAGCGGCAGTATGCTGACCCGGCAGGATATGTCGGCGGAGGCCATTCGCCTGGGCCGGCTGCTGCACCACCTGTTGCCCCATGCTGAGGTTACCGGTCTGCTGGCGCTGATGCTGTTGCACGATGCCCGGCACGGCGGGCGCACCGGCGCTAATGGCGACTTAATTCCCCTGGAAGAACAGGACCGGTCACTGTGGAACCGGGCCCAGATTCGTGAAGGCTGTGATCTGGTGGTACAGGCCATGCAGGCGGGACCACCCGGAGCCTATACGCTGCAAGCAGCCATTGCCGCGGTCCATGCGGAGGCATCAACGGCTGAGGAAACCGACTGGGCGGAAATCACCGGCCTGTACGATGTCCTGCTGCGGATCAACCCTTCCCCGGTGGTGGCACTCAACCGTGCCGCCGCCCTTGCCATGCGCGACGGCCCGGAAGCCGGCCTGGTCGCGATCGATAAGCTTATGAATCACAAGGAACTGCAGCGCTACCATCTGCTGCACGCCGCCCGCGCCGACCTGTTCCGCCGTCTCGGCCGCCCCGGGGACGCCATCCGCTGCTATCAACAGGCGCTGGAGCTGGCGCAACAGGAGCCGGAAAAGCGTTTTCTGCAACAGCGTTTAGCCTCCCTGCAAAAATAACTAAAAATTATCTTAAGGTTGTCGAAACAGCTGCCTCGCCAGCGACTAATAGATGAAACCATCTGGCAGAGGCGTTGAACCATGAGCTATATCGACGGATTTGTTCTGGCTGTACCCAAAGGCAATAAAGAAAAATTTATCCACCACGCCGACGTTGCCGACGCGGTCTTTATAGAACTGGGCGCCACCCGCGTTCTCGAATGCTGGGAAGACAGCGTGCCCGACGGCAAGATCACCGATTTCCGCCGGGCGGTCCAGGCTGAGGAAGACGAAGCGGTGATATTTTCCTGGGTCGAGTGGCCGGATAAGGCCACCCGCGACGCCGGTATGGAAAAAATGATGGCCACCATGGAAACCGATCCTCGCTTCAATCAGGAGACCAACCCTATGCCCTTCGATGGCCTGCGGATGATTTTCGGAGGCTTTGTGCCAGTAGTGAAGCTCGAAAAATAACAGCTCCGATAAAAGGGTAACGGGGGAAACCCAAAATGAAATATTTATGCCTGGTTTACTACGACGAACAGAAGATGCAGCAGCTGTCCCAACCGGAATGGGATAGCCTGAATCGGGAATGTATGGAATGCGTGGCGGATTTAACCAGCCGCGGTCACTTTCTTGATGGCGCGCCGCTGCTATCCACCGAAACCGCAACCACTCTGCGTATGCGCGACAATAAACCGCTGATTACCGACGGCCCCTTCGCGGAGACCAAAGAACAACTGGCGGGCTTTTATATGCTGGAAGCCAGGGATATGAATGAAGCGATGCGCCTGGCAGAAAAAATTCCCCCGGCGCGCTACGGCTGCGTGGAAATCCGTCCGATACGGGAATTACTGGAACAGAATAACAGCCGCTGAGTATGAACGAGTTCATCAGCTCAGCCAACAAACAGGAGATCGTTATGTTTGACGATGAAAACCTCCCCGGTGAAATGCCAGTAACGATCGATCTGAAACCGGTGTCCTGCGGCACGGAGATTCAGATTATCCAGGCAGGTATTCCCTCGCTCATTCCCATCGAGAGCTGTTATCTGGGCTGGCAGGAGTCGCTGGAGCAGCTTGCCAAACTGGTCGGAGCGGATATTCCTGATCACGGATGAACAAAGCCCGCAATGATGCGGGCTTCAGGATATTTTTTGCTGTCAGGTGCCTGAATGATCCAGGTTTGAGAGCACCCCCACTCAATCATCAACGAGGATTCTAACCCCTTGAAGTTAAAGTATTTAAAAATGGCTAACATCTTTTCCCAAGCTTGTATTACGCTCGATACAGCCCTATCCAACAGGCGCTCAATTAATCACGACCCAGCAAGTCCCCAATAGTATTAGCGATCCTATCTAAGGCATCGATTACGCCATCCATAACAAAGTCCAGCGCAAGTGCATAGCCGTCATTGATATTGGCAGTATCAAAACCAAGACTCTGCAACGTCACAAGACACTGCTCCATCGTCTCGTGAGCATCAGCAATTTGAGGCTTCCCAGAGCCCGAACTTCCGACTTCGGGCACCCTGTCTGTCTGCTCCAACAATGATTTGAGGTACCCGTTAGGAATACGTTGCCATACCTCGTGAACACTCTTGCTGCGAGCCAAGAAGGCCTGCTGAGTCATATCCAATGGCAGCGGGAGCCATTACTCAAAGCATCTGTAGCAGCTTTATTGATAACGTTTTGCGCCCCCGATATCCGCTCAACAATCTGACCAAAGTCGTCAGGCTGTCGACGAATAAAAAACATCCGCCCCTGAATGGCAGCCTTGTGATCCGCGGCTAGGCCCGCTAAACGTTCAGCATCAGGAATAAGTTTCAACCCACCCTGCAAGGCCAACTCATAGTCGACGCCCTTCTCTGCCCAACGCTGTCTTTTCATCTCGACCACGTCATTGCGCGCCTGGTTTGCATTGGCAAGGTCAACCACCCCTTTCTGCAGCATGCAATCAACATCGTACCAATGCCTAGCCAAACGATGGGTATTCGGCTCCCTTTCCATCGTTGAATATTGGTGAAGCGCCGTCAGTTTCTCCCACATGATGTAAGACGGGTCGTAGGCCTGAACAGCCGCTCTTGGGAGCGTTAACGCTTGTAGTTCGGGGATATCCGCCAGATAACTTTCAATTGTATGAGTCTCTGTGGGCTGTCCCCGGTTCCGACCACCAAATTCCAGCAACACATGATCGAGGTGGTAGTTGTTGTCGCCTTTGATCACACGCGGAAAATGGACATTGATCTTCTCGCCGTCCGAATCCGCCTCTAGCTCGGCACCGAGACCTTCAATACTGTATTCCGCCAAGCGCTGATTGAGCCTTTCGACGAATTTCTCAGACCACGCTATCAGCCGATCACTTTGGCGTTTGCGAAATTTTTTGATTTGACTGCCACTGCTGATAGATTGCTCCCAGGCAGCCGCTTCATCTTCAGCGTCGGCCAGGTCGGCCCAATGAATGGAAAGATCGATATCCTCGGAAAACCGATCAATGACTTTCCAACACTTGCTGAGCGCGGTACCCCCTTTAAAGGCGACGGCATAGTCCCCCAGAAGCCGCTCTTCATACAGCAAGCGCAGGATCTCCGTCACCCACAGATCTTTTTCCAGAAAGAAATCGGGTAACCCATCCTCATGCTTCTGGGCACCCAGCATTAATATCTGTCTTAGCTCTTCACGCTGCTTGCTGCCTCTATAGAAATCCAATATGTGCATCAGGATGCCAGCTCCAACTGTTGGAGCTTCCCTTGCCAGGTATTCAGTAAGGGAAGGGAGCGCAACTTATGAAGCACGGACCGGGTTTCCACTGGTGAAAGGGACAGTCGCTGAATGGCCTTCTTCAACCCAGAAATCTCCACAGACTCGGGTGGCGTCACCAAAAGCCCTCGCAGCAACGTTCCTTGGGGCGTTTTTCCCCAGCGCAGCTTCTGGCGGCTGATATGGCGTACTTCAACAACCTGATTTCCAACCTTGAACTCCCTGGAAGGTCCGTTGCTCCAGTAGACCGTTTTCATCGGTGCTTGGGTCTGGAAGCCCAGGCGATAAGCCGCTTCCAGACCTTGGCTCACCAGTTTATAGCCATGCTCTTTCGCCCAGGCCTTGGCAACCTGCTCCGCACTGGCTGTTGTCTTGATGGAAGGCATACTCGGCAAGGGCTTGGGACGCACATAAAACCCCTTGGACACCCGCTCTAGCACGCCCTTTTGCGCCAGACGGCTCATCGCCTTTTGCACAGATGTGCGACTCCCCAGGAAATAGAACCCTGTAATGGAGAAAGGGACACCACGCTTCATGTGATTAACCCGGGACGATACTTTCATAGCAACAGACATGACTGCCTCTATCCTGACAAATAGTCTCTAATGTGAATCTACTCTAACCCTTTAATTGCATAGCTTTCCAGCCGTCAGGTGTCAGGATTATAGTATCATGACAGGGTAAAATCTTCAAGAAACTGACTACCTAGACGGGCCTGCACTAGGAGCACCCAATCCGTTTATCGAACAAATACTTATCCCTTATTTATCAAAAAGTTAGAATCGATCAATCAATGCTCGATATCGGACATGGTTTTCCCTATGGTCGGTCTATCGGCAGGCCTGCCTTCAAGGATGCGGGGCAGGCGAAGGTCAGCTTGAGGGTTGCGGTCTTCGGCAGCGGCCCCAGCCGCAATTTGTTGGTGGTCATGGCGTAGTCCCCCACTGGTAGATCAGCGGTTGGCAGGGACGTAACACCAGATCGCGGTTGACAATGAGGCGTACCGGCAGCGACTAAGCCAACAACTATGCCGTCAGCAGTTCCATATCGCTCTGACTGCTCATCGGGTCCCGGATTGCCTCCTTGGTGATATTCACTTCTAACGCCACTTGCGCGATTTCCAGCATGCCAGTATCAATCCGGTAGCCCCCTCACGCCTTCAGCCAATCCAGTACCTCCGCCAAATGTATGGTCGGCAAGGTGGCCACGGTCTCCATCTCATACATCATCAGCCGGATCTCGGCTGGGTTGGGCACTTTCTCGCCGTGCATGATAGCGGTGGCCGGTGCCCCATGTTTTTTTCACCTTCATGCATAGGGCCCGCAGATCATCGGGTGAGATCTCCATCAGCAGGCGGTTCTTGAAGGCCGGCAGGATATCGCGGTCAATGACGTGCTTACGCATCGCCTGAGTCCTGTCGGCCATGCCGGAGGCCTCCAACCACACTTCGGTGAATTCCACGAACGTCTTGGCACGGGACAGGCGGCGTTTCTCCCGCTGCTTCTCCTGGGCGGGAGAGCGCCCTTCCTCCACAGCCTTGCGGGCATCCAGCAGACGCTCCCGCGCCAGGGCCAGGGAAATACCGCCCGGCCCGTAGCGACCCAGGGTGAGGGTTTCGCGGCGGCCATTGAGACGGTAGTCGTAACGGAAGGTAATGGTGCCAACCTTGGACACCGTCACCATACATGCCATCCCGAGCGGAGACCTTGTATGGCGCGGCTTTGGGCTTGAGTTTGGGTAGTGCTGTATCGGTCAACATATCAGGTTACTCCTGCGTGTTTGCGGTTTGTTACCGTCAAGGGTCAGGAGCCCTGATGTTTTCCCTAAGCCATTGATTTCAAAATAAATCAGGGCGTAGTTTTACCGTCATGCCGAAAAAAGGCGTGACGGTAATTGGGAGAATCTTAATTCGGGGAATTTGCGATACCGTCGCTTTTACCGACAAATGTTTCTGCTTGCCGCCGATAGTCCCTGAAAGACCTTATTTCATTCCCACTCAATCGTCGCCGGCGGCTTGGATGAGATATCGTAGGTCACCCGGGAAACACCGGAGATCTCGTTGATAATCCGGTTGGAGACGGTTTCCAGAAGCTCATAAGGCAGGTGCGCCCAGCGTGCGGTCATGAAGTCGACTGTTTCTACGGCACGGAGCGCAATCACGTGCTCGTAGCGACGGGCATCACCCACCACGCCCACGGATTTCACCGGCAGGAAGACTGCAAAGGCCTGGCTGGTCTTGTGGTAAAGATCCGCGCGGTGTAACTCTTCGAGGAAGATAGCATCGGCACGACGCAGGGTATCGGCGTACTCTTTCTTCACCTCGCCCAGGATTCTGACGCCAAGGCCGGGGCCCGGGAACGGGTGGCGATACACCATGTCGTACGGCAGCCCGAGTTCAAGGCCGATTTTGCGCACTTCGTCCTTGAACAGCTCGCGCAGGGGCTCGACCAGTTTGAGCTTCATGGTTTCCGGCAGTCCGCCCACGTTGTGGTGGGATTTGATGACATGGGCTTTACCGGTTTTGGCGGCGGCAGACTCGATCACATCCGGATAGATGGTGCCCTGGGCCAGCCAGTTTACGTCTTTGATTTTTGCTGCTTCGGCGTCAAACACATCAATAAACGTGTTACCGATAACCTTCCGTTTTTGCTCGGGGTCGCTTACCCCTTTGAGCTTCGACAGGAACAGATCTTCCGAGTTGGCACGGATAACCTTTACGCCCATGTTGCTGGCGAACATATCCATCACCTGGTCGCCTTCGTTCAGGCGCAGCAGGCCGTTATCAACGAACACACAGGTGAGCTGGTCACCGATGGCCTTGTGCAGGAGTGCTGCGGTGACCGAGGAGTCGACCCCGCCGGACAGCCCCAGCAGAACCTTATCGGTCCCTACCTGTTCACGGATCTGGCGAATGGCGTCGTCCACGATCTTGGCGGGTGTCCAGAGCGCTTCACAACCACAGATACCCAGCACGAAATGTTCAAGAATGCGCTTGCCCTGCAGGGTGTGGGTTACTTCGGGGTGGAACTGCACACCAAAGAGCTTGCGACTGAGATCCTGCATTGCCGCAACCGGGGCGCTCTCGGTAGAGGCCAGCAGTTCGAACCCTTCAGGCATGGCGACAACCTTGTCGCCGTGGCTCATCCACACATCCAGCAGCGAGTCCCCTGCCGGGGTCAGGTGATCGGTAATATCGTCCAGCAGCGGGCCTTTGGCGCGGACTTTTATCTGGGCATAACCGAACTCACGTTTTTCTGAACTGGCCACCCGGCCGCCCAGCTGCTCGGCCATGGTTTGCATGCCATAGCAGATACCCAGCACCGGGATTCCCCGGGTAAACAGGCTGTCGGGCGCGCGCGGGCCGCCAAGCTGGGTTACAGACTCCGGGCCACCGGCCAGAATGATGCCTTTGGGATTGAACTCACTGAGTTCGTCGTCGGTAATATCAAAGGCCTTGATCTCGCAGTACACGCCTATGTCACGAATGCGCCGGGCAATCAGCTGGGTGTACTGGGAACCGAAATCGAGAATCAGGATACGGTGGTCGTGGATGTTCTGAGCCATGGGGTCCTCGGGCTTTAAAAAACAACGCGGCCCGGAAGCCGGGCCGCATCAGATCGGACAGCGATTAGCCGATTCGGTAGTTGGGTGCTTCCTTGGTGATGGTCACATCGTGTACGTGACTCTCAGCCATACCCGCGCCGGTAATTCTCACAAATTGCGGCCTGGTGCGCATCTGGTCCATGGTCGCGCTGCCAGTGTAGCCCATAGAGGCCCGAACACCACCAACCAACTGGTGGACGATGTTGCGCATGGGGCCTTTGCAGGCCACCCGGCCCTCAATACCTTCAGGCACCAGCTTTTCGATGCCCTTGCTGGCGTCCTGGAAGTAGCGGTCGCTTGAGCCCTGGCCCATGGCACCCAGCGAGCCCATGCCACGGTACGCTTTATAGCTGCGGCCCTGGAACAGCTCAATCTCACCGGGAGCTTCGTCGGTGCCGGCCAGCAGGCTGCCTACCATTACGCAGTGAGCACCGGCCGCGATGGCTTTGGCGATGTCTCCGGAGAAGCGGATGCCGCCATCGGCAATCAGGGGTACACCCCGGTCTGCAAGGGCAGCCGCAACGCTGGAAACGGCAGAAATCTGGGGTACACCGATACCCGCGATGATACGGGTAGTACAGATCGAGCCCGGGCCAATACCAACCTTGACACCATCTGCGCCGGCATCGGCGAGGGCAATGGCCGCTTCGGCGGTGGCGATGTTACCGCCGATCACCTGCACCTCGGGGTAGTTTTCCTTCACCCAGCGTACGCGGTCGATAACGCCCTTGGAGTGCCCGTGGGCGGTGTCCACCACGATAACGTCTACGCCGGCCTCGGCCAGAGCCGCAACCCGGGCTTCGGTGTCTCCGCCGGTACCGACGGCCGCTCCTACACGCAGGCGGCCCTGATCGTCTTTGCAGGCCAGCGGGTAGTCCTTGGCTTTCTGGATATCTTTTACCGTGATCAGGCCACGCAGCTGGAACTCATCGTTAACGATGAGCACCTTTTCGATCCGGTGCCGGTGCAGCAGCTCTTTGACTTCGTTCAGGTCGGCCCCTTCCTTAACGGTGACCAGCTTGTCCTTGGGCGTCATGATGTCCCGGACCGGGGTTTCCATACGGCTCTCAAACCGGATATCCCGACCGGTAACAATGCCAACCAGATCGTTGCCGTCGACCACCGGCAGGCCGGAAATGCTGTTGGCAATGGTGATGTCGACCAGTTCCCGCACCGTGGTCTCCGGCGATACCGTAATCGGATCTTTTACGATACCGCTTTCAAACTTTTTAACCTTGCGAACGGCCGCTGCCTGCTGCTCTACCGACATGTTTTTGTGCATAATGCCGATGCCACCTTCCTGAGCCATGGCAATCGCCAGCTCAGAGTCGGTTACTGTATCCATGGCCGCCGATACCAGAGGGATGTTCAGCGTGATTCCTTTGGTCAGTTTGGTTCTGAGGTCCACCTGGTGAGGCAAAACTTCAGAATATCCGGGCACGAGCAGAACGTCGTCAAACGTGAGGGCTTCTTCGGCAATACGCAGCATTTGGGTCCGCCTTTTGAAAATGCTAGATTGGGAATTCCTGTGCCGCACCCACGGCGGAGCGACAACGCAAAATCCTTAATCGAGTTATTATAAGGTGGTCACAGAACACAGTAAACCGCAGGGTTTTTGCGGATTGGTTGCATATTCCTGAAATTACGTTATTTTTCCTGGCCTCCTTCGGCTATTGCTTATAAAAAACCGGAGCATCTGCTTTGACTCTTCCCTATCCGGACACCCGCCCCCGGGCTCTGAGCGTTTCTGAACTCACCCATCAGGCTCGCCACCTGCTCGAAACCAGCTTTATGCAGGTTTGGGTGGAAGGTGAGATTTCCGGTTTTTCGCGGCCCTCCTCGGGGCACTGGTATTTTTCCCTCAAAGACGGAAAAAGCCAGGTACGGTGTGCGATGTTCCGGGGCGCCAATCAGCGCATCCGCACGCTTCCGCGGGAAGGCGACCAGATTCGCATCCGGGGCAAGGTTACTCTTTACGAAAGCCGCGGTGACTTCCAGATCGTGGTCGAGCACCTGGAACCGGCGGGCCTGGGGCCGCTGCAACAGGCGTTTGAAGCGTTGAAAATCAGCCTGCAGGCCGAAGGCCTCTTCGATCCGGCCCGCAAACAACCGATTCCGGCCACCCCCCGCCATATTGGTGTCATTACCTCACCCACCGGTGCGGCGATTCACGACATTCTGACGGTGCTGGCCCGCCGCTGCCCGGCCATACCGGTCACCCTCTATCCCACCGCCGTGCAGGGGCAGGCAGCCACGGCAGACATTGTCCGGGCGATCGAGCGTGCGCAGCAGCATGGCGTGGCTGATGTGTTAATCATCGGACGCGGCGGCGGTTCACTGGAGGATCTGTGGTGCTTTAATGAAGAAACCGTCGCCCGGGCCATCGCAGCCTGTACGATTCCAACGGTCAGTGCGGTAGGCCACGAGGTCGACGTCACCATTGCCGATTTTGTGGCTGATCTCCGGGCCCCGACGCCGTCTGCCGCAGCAGAAAAGGTGTCTCCCGACCAGGCTCAGTGGTCACGCCGCCTGACCGAACAGCAATTGCGCCTCGCCCACTCGGCCCGCCGCCTGTTACAGCGACTCAACCAGCAACTGGGCCACCTGAGCGCCCGTCTCCGGGACCCCCGACGAGAGCTGCAGGATAAGTCACAGCGGCTGGATGAGCTTGAAACCCGCCTGGCCAAGGTTATGGCCGGCAAACTGGAGCGACAACACACCAGGGCGGATCACCTGGCCAGGCGCCTGATCCTCCAGTCCCCAGGGCGAACACTTCAGAGCGCCCGCGAGCGTGTGCTGCAGTTTAATGACCGACTGGAGAAAGCCATCCACCAGCAGTTCACCCAACAGCAAAAACGCGTTGAGCTGCAGGCCCAGACACTCCATGTGGTAAGCCCTCTGGCGACCCTCGGCCGTGGTTATGCAATCGTGCGGGATGATAATGATGCAATTGCCAGGGATGCGGGACAACTAACCCCAGGCCAGACCATCCATGCCCGCCTGGGCCGGGGCAGCCTGACCGCAAAAGTGACGGAAATCAACTCTGACAACGACTGATCATTACGATGGGTCAAACTACGCCAATGGTCTACTGGTCAGCAGTCCGAAACGCCCTAGAGTTGTGTTTAATAACCCCTGGACAACAAACACAACAGAGGTGGGCCTATGAACTACAATGCCGAATTCCGTCGGTCGATTGCACAGCGTGATGATTTCTGGGGCGAGCAAGCGCAGAAAATTGAATGGATTCAGCCTCCGGAAACCGTCTGGCGGGCACTCGACAACGGCCACGGCGAGTGGTTCCCCGATGGCCTCCTGAATACCAGTGACGTTGCCCTGGACGCCAATATCCGGGCTGGCCGGGGCAATCAGCCTGCCCTTATCTACGACTCCCCGGTTACCGATACCCAACAGACGCTGACTTACCACCAACTGCGTGACGAAGTCGCCCGCTTTGCCGGTGCCCTGCGGGACCGGGGCATCGAAAAAGGCGACCGGGTGATCATCTATATGCCGATGATCCCCCAGGCAGCGATTGCCATGCTCGCCTGCGCGCGGCTGGGCGCGATTCACTCTGTGGTGTTTGGCGGATTCGCCGCTCACGAACTGGCCGTGCGGATAGAAGGCTCCACGCCCAAGGCGGTTCTGACTGCCTCTTGTGGGATCGAGATCAACCGGGTTATCGAATACAAACCCCTGGTGGATCAGGCCATTGAACAGTCCAGCCACAAACCGGAATTCTGTGTGGTGTACCAGCGCCCGCAATGCCAGGCAATACTCATACCGGACCGCGACTACGACTGGTCGGATATCGCGGCAACCGCCATACCCGCAGACCCGGTACCCGTCAAAGCCACCGACCCGCTGTACGTTCTGTATACTTCCGGCACCACGGGCAAGCCCAAAGGCGTGGTTCGGGATAACGGCGGCCATGCCGTGGCGCTCAGGTACAGCATGGAGCTGGTCTACGGCGCCAAACCGGGGGATGTGTTCTGGGCCGCATCAGACGTGGGCTGGGTGGTGGGCCACAGCTATATCGTGTACGCCCCGCTGTTCACTGGCTGTACCACCGTGCTTTACGAAGGCAAACCCGTACGGACGCCCGATGCCGGTGCCTTCTGGCGCGTTATTGAAGACCACAAGGTCAACATGCTGTTTACCGCCCCGACCGCGTTCCGTGCGGTTCGCAAAGAAGATCCGGAAGCAGATCAGTTGCGGCGTTACGATGTGTCCTCGCTGAAACGAATCTTTCTGGCCGGCGAGCGTCTTGATCCGCCCACCTATGCGTGGCTTAAGGAACACACCGGCCTGCCCGTCCTGGATCACTGGTGGCAAACCGAAACCGGCTGGGCCATCTGCTGTAACCCGGTGGGCCTCGAAGTGATGGCAACCAAACCCGGCTCGGCTACCGTACCCTCACCGGGTTTCGACGTGCAGGTAATCGCCGATGGCTCCGGCCGTCAGGCGGCTGCGGGTGAGCAGGGGCAGATCGCCGTCAAACTGCCCTTGCCTCCGGGCTGCCTGATGACCGTATGGGAAGACGACGAGCGCTTCCTGAACAGTTACCTGCGGCCCATCGAAGGTTACTACAGCTCCGGCGATGGTGGTTATATCGATGAGGATGGTTATGTGTTCGTCATGGGTCGCACCGACGACGTGATCAACGTGGCCGGACACCGCCTGTCGACCGGCGAGATGGAAGAAGTCGTGGCGTCCCATCCAGCCATTGCAGAATGCTGCGTCGTCGGTGCCCACGACGACCTGAAGGGCCAGGTGCCGATCGGCCTCGTACTGATCAAGGACGGGGCGACCATCGATCAGGATGAACTGGAAGACGAACTGGTGGAGATGGTGCGGGAAAAAATCGGTGCCATTGCGAGTTTCCGCCGGGCTATTGTTGTGGATCGCCTGCCCAAGACCCGCTCCGGAAAAATTCTGCGGCGAATAATTCGCCAGATTGCCGACGGCCAGGATTTCTCGGTTCCGAGCACCATCGACGACCCCGCCATTCTTGATGAGATCCGGGGCAAATTCGGGCAATAATTCAAACCCCCGATCGGTTATTCCAGGAACTCTCCAGGCCTGCACTGACGCCGCAGGCCTGGCATCATCTATTACACAACCGACTGTTTTTAAAAAAGAAAATTCTTAAATCTATTTCCATAAATTAATTGACGCCCTACAAAGTCGGTCTATACTGAAATCTGCTGTGAACCTCTGCAGCGGTATTTGGCGAATGCGCTTCAACGTCCTGCCCCAGGCTCTGTGTTGCCCCTTCCTCAGTACGCTCCGGATGTCTCAGCTGCTCAATGAATAAATGAAGGCCCCGTGAGGGCACTACTCAGGAATACAGGAAAGATTCGATGTCCGATACCAAAACCGGCCACGTGAAGTGGTTTAACGAATCCAAGGGCTTTGGCTTCATCGCCCAGGAAGGCGGCAGTGACGTTTTCGTTCACTACAGTGCAATCAACGCGAACGGTTTCCGTACTCTGGCCGAAGGCCAGCAGGTGCAGTTTACGGTAACCCAGGGCCCGAAAGGCCCGCAGGCGGAAAACGTAACCCCGCTGTAAGGCAGGTTATCGACCGTTCGTTGCCCCTCACGGGCATTAACAACAGGGCCGGCAAATTGCCGGCCCTGTTGTTTACGACGGGTTCTTGTTGTTTACGACGGGTTATTGTCAGAGAACTTCGGCTTCGGTGGCTTCCGGCATATCAACCCCCACCGCCTGCGCGACCGCCGACAGCACCGCCTGCAACGTCGCCGAGGTAGTGTCTTCGGCCAGAGACGCAGCACTGCAGTACTGGCCGTTCGCAGACAGGCGGATACACGCCAGCGCGTTGGCCGTGGTGCCCTCACCAAGGGCAAACTCATCGTAGGCTTCCACCGCAACGGTCACCCCAAAGCGCTTGGCCAGGCCATCGCACACGGCCTCGACCGCACCCGATCCACGTCCTTCAAACGTTACCGGTGCAGCTTCAGTGCCTACCACCACCTCAGCCTGGACCCCGTCTTCCCGGCGGTGCAGATCGTAGGTCCGTAACGACCAGTCGCTGTGCACTTTCAGGTAACGGTCTTCAAACAAACGGTGAATCGTGTGGGAGTCAATCTCACCGCCATTGGTCTCCGCTTCTTTCTGGACCACCTTGCTGAACTCGATCTGCAACCAGCGCGGCAAACTGATGTTGTAGTCACGCTCCAGTACATACGCAACACCGCCCTTACCGGACTGACTGTTGATCCGCACCACTTCCTCGTAGCGGCGGCCCACATCAAACGGGTCGATGGGCAGGTAAGCCACGTTCCAGGGTTCATCTTCTTTGCGGCGCGCCAGACACTTGCGGATGGCATCCTGGTGGCTGCCCGAGAAGGCGGTGAACACCAGCTCCCCGGCATAGGGATGACGCGGGTGGGTAGAGATCTCGGTACAGGCTTCGACCACTTCGGTGATTTCTGCCATACCAGACAGATCCAGTGTCGGGTCGACCCCCTGGGAATACAGGTTCATGGCCATGGTTACCAGGTCCATGTTGCCGGTACGCTCGCCGTTACCCATCAGCGTACCTTCGATACGGTCAGCACCGGCCATCACGCCCAGTTCGGCAGCCGCAACCGCACAGCCCCGGTCATTGTGGGTATGCAGGCTGATGCTGATGTGCTCACGATAGCGGATGTTCTCGCAGATCCACTCTACCTGATCGGCAAATACGTTAGGGGTTGCCATTTCAACCGTTGCCGGCAGGTTGATGATCACCCGCTGCCCCTGATCCGGGCGCCAGACATCGTTAACGGCATTGATCACCTCGGCAGCGAAATCCAGCTCGGTTCCGGTGAAACTCTCCGGGGAATACTGGAAAGTCCACTCCGTATCCGGGCACCGCCCGGCGATCTCCCTGACCAGAGCAGCGCCATTGACAGCAATCTCCCGAATACCGGCACGGTCCAGCCCGAATACCTGTTCCCTCTGGACGGTAGACGTGGAGTTGTAAACGTGGACAATCGCGCGGCGGGCCCCTTTCAGAGCCTCGTACGTGCGCTCGATCAGCTCCGGGCGCGCCTGAGTCAACACCTGGATAGTGACATCGTCCGGAATACGATTCTCGTCGATCAGCTTGCGGCAGAAATCAAAGTCGGGCTGGCTCGCTGCCGGAAACCCAATCTCGATTTCCTTGAATCCGATTTTTACCAGCAAATCGAACAGCCGTTGTTTCTGGGCCACAGACATGGGCTTGACCAGCGCCTGGTTACCATCGCGGAGGTCTACGGCACACCAGGTCGGAGCCTTCTGGATAACCTGGTCCGGCCAGCGCCGGTTCTTTTTGGCAACCGGTTTAAAAGCGACGTATTTGCGATGATCAAAGGCCATAACTGTCTGTTCCTTTCACGGGACTGGGTAATAGCCCTATTTTAACGCCGGCGCCACGCCATTTGTTTGCGTATTTCCGCCCTTTTGCGCATCATAAGAGCATATTATTGCGCTTCGAGACAAATTTTTGGTGATTCATGACAAGAAATGAGAGCAGGCTGGTACGAATAGACAATATTGACCGGAAAATACTGGAACAATTGCAGAAAGATGGCTCACTGACCAATCAACAGCTGGCCGAAAAAGTGGGGCTCTCGCCCTCACCCTGTCTACGGCGGGTACGGGCGCTGGAAGACGCTGGCGTTATCCTGAAGACGGTGACGATTCTGGACCAGAGAAAGCTGGGGCTGGATCTTACCGCCATCCTCCTCATCGGAATGGATCGCCACACGCCGGAGCGGTTTGCGGCCTTCGAGGAAGAGATCGGCAAGTACCCTGAAGTTCAGGAATGCTATCTGATTACCGGCCAGAGCGCCGATTACATGCTGAAGGTGGTGGTGCCCGATATGGAACATTACCACCATGTGCTGATCAACCGGATAACCCGGATACCCGGGGTCAGTGGCGTACATTCGAGTTTTGTCTTGCGACGGGTGATTAACAACACGGCGTTACCGCTGGGCTACCTCTCCTGATGCACCAGCGCGGCAAGGTAGGCATGGGTCATTACCTTGAGTTCGGCAACCAGCTGGCTGCCCTGCTCTTCCGGAAGGGTAGCCGCCAGCCGCAGAATGGATCCGGCGGCCCTGGGCAGCAGCAGACAGGCATGCCAGCGCCGCTCTTCGGGCAAACCGGGGTATTCCTGTTTGAGCCGGGCATCCAGGTCCTGAGCGTTGCTGTACAACTCCCGCAGATCAAGCTTCCGAAGTTCCGGCATGGCCTCTACGCCACTCCAGATGGCGGAATAGGCGGGCTCGGTCCGATAGAATGTGTAGAACTGATCAATCAGCACCTCGATCGCATCATCCAGGCTCAGCTCCGGAAGCCTCTCCCGTAACGCCCGCTCCATCTTGTCCACATGGCCTTCGGCGACAGCGTGGACAACGGCAGCTTTATTGGGAAAGTACCGGTAAAGCGAAGCCAGCGAGATCCCGGCCTGACGGGCAATGGCAGACATACTGGTACCATCCACCCCGCTGTCATGAAAGATATCGGCCGCGTGCCGCAGGATGGCGTTCACCGTTTTCCTGCTCCGGGCCTGGACGGGCGTTCGGCGTGGCGTTACGTCAATCGATTCGTCTGTCATTATCTGTACCTTGTGCTGCAGGCTCCGTACAATAACGCCCACTTAACGACAAATAAAGGCTGAGAAGGGCCACGAACTCTGCCGATTAGCCTCAACCCCGGTTCTCATACAACGGAAGATACCATGCGAGCAAGCCGCTACCTGATTGCCACCCAGAAAGAGACCCCCGCCGATGCCGAGATTATCAGCCATCAGCTGATGCTCCGGGCCGGCATGATCCGCAAACTCGCTGCGGGCCTTTACACCTGGCTCCCTCTGGGGCTGCGTACTCTGCGCAAAGTGGAACAGATTGTGCGCAGCGAAATGGATAAAAGCGGTGCCCAGGAAGTTCTCATGCCGGCCGTTCAGCCAGCCGAACTCTGGCAGGAATCCGGCCGCTGGGAGCAGTATGGTGGCGAGCTTTTGCGCATGAACGACCGCCATGGCCGCGACTTCTGCTTTGGCCCGACCCATGAAGAAGTCATTACCGATCTCATCCGGAACGAGCTCAAAAGCTACAAGGAACTGCCATCCAACTTCTACCAGATCCAGACCAAGTTCCGGGACGAGCGCCGGCCACGGTTCGGGGTAATGCGGGCCCGGGAGTTCATCATGAAAGATGCCTACTCCTTTCACGCAAACGCAGAATCTCTGGACGACACCTATCAGGTGATGCACCGGACCTACTGCAATATCTTTGATCGGCTGGGGCTGGACTATCGCCCGGTGCAGGCGGATTCCGGCGCCATCGGCGGCAGTGCCTCCCACGAGTTTCACGTGCTGGCCTCATCCGGCGAGGATGCCATCGTGTTCAGTAGCGATGGTGACTACGCGGCCAACATCGAAAAGGCGGAAGCCATTGCCCCGGCCGGCGATCGCCCTGCCCCCGGCGCAACAATGCAGGAAGTACACACCCCCGGCCAGAGAACCATTGAGGCGGTGTCTGCCTTCCTGGGCCTGCCGCCGGAACGCAGCGTCAAAACCCTGCTGGTGAAAGCAGAAGCCGATGAGAGCGGTGAGGCGGGCCTGGTGGCTCTGATCCTCCGTGGCGATCACACCCTTAATGAAATCAAAGCCGAAAACCTCCCTGGCATTGCCGAGCCGCTCACCATGGCCACGGACGAAGAAATCGAGCGCGCGATCGGCTGCAAGCCTGGCTCCATTGGTCCGGTTAACCTGCCGGTGCCGGTGATTGTCGACCGCAGTGCGGCACACCTGGCCGACTTTGTGTGCGGCGCCAACAAAGACGATTATCACCTCACCGGTGTGAACTGGGAGCGGGACGTGGCTCTGGCACGGGTCGAAGATCTGCGTAACGTGGTAGAGGGCGACCCAAGCCCGGACGGCAAAGGTGTGCTGGAAATCCGTCGCGGTATCGAGGTTGGGCATATCTTCAAGCTGGGCAATAAATACAGCCAGGCCATGGGTGCTACGGTTCTGGATGAGAACGGTAAATCCGTCATCATGGAGATGGGCTGCTACGGCATCGGGGTGTCCCGCATTGTGGCTGCATCAATCGAGCAGAATCACGATGACAAAGGTATCATCTGGCCAGACGCGATTGCCCCGTTTGAAGTCGCAATTGTCACTCTCAACGGCCACAAGAATCCAGTCGTCGCAGAAGCTGGAGAAAAACTGTATGAGCAGCTTCGCCAGGCCGGTTATGACGTGCTTCTGGACGATCGCAACGAACGCCCGGGCGTCAAGTTTGCCGATATAGAACTGATAGGTATACCGCACCGCTTCGTCATTTCTGAGCGAAGCCTGACCGCTGGCACGCTGGAATACAAGGGCCGTCGTGATGCTGAAAAGCAGGATGTCGCACTGGAAGACGCGCTGTCATTCCTGGTGAAGACGGCTCCGAAAAGCGCGCTGTAACAGCTTCAGCTTACTGCCTGGCAGCTGTCCTTAGCAGCGGCCAGGCAGTGCCCCTGACCCGGCAACGTCAGTCGCCGACAACGCCGGGTTCCTGCTCCAGCTCCACCCCGAACATCTGCCGGACCGACTGCTTTACCTCGGCCGCCAGCTCGAGTACGTCCCGTCCGGAACCTGCAGAATGGTTGATCAGCACCAGAGCCTGGCGATTATGAATGCCCACCCGGGCATTGCGGAAGCCTTTCCAGCCAGCCTGGTCAATCAGCCAGGCCGCGGCCAGTTTGACGCCCCCGGGTGCAGGATAGGAAACCACCTCAGGGAACTTCTGCCTTAACGCAGCAAACTGCTCATCACTGATCACCGGATTCTTGAAGAAACTTCCGGCATTGGGCAGCGCCCCGGGGTCCGGCAGTTTGCGGCGCCGTACCGCCATCACCGCCTCTGCTACGCCCAGAGGTGTCAGACTGCTGGTTGGCGCATCGCCAAGGTAATCCTGGAGGTCCCGATAGCCAAGCTTCAGAGGGGTGCTCCGGGATAGCCTGAGCCGGATTTCCAGAATGATGTAGCGCCCGGGCTCCCGCTTGAACCGGCTGTCCCGATAGGCAAAATCACAGGCACAGGCGGGCAGTTCCACAATGCTCATGGAGCGCCGGTCCAGCGCGGTCACAGACACCAGGGTGTCACACAGCTCAACTCCGTAGGCGCCGATATTCTGAACCGGGGCAGCCCCGGCCGTACCCGGTATCAGCGCCAGGTTTTCGATGCCCCGGTATCCGGCACGGGCCGCATAGAGGACCGACTCATGCCAGTTTTCACCGGCCGCCAGCACCAGTACCGCACTGTCCTCCCCGACCTGTTCCCAGTAGCGCCCGGGGATCGCCATATGCAGAATCAGGCCATCGAAATCCCCGGCAAAAATCAGGTTGCTGCCACCGCCCAGAACCAGCGTTTGCAGCTGCCGATCCTGCGCCCAGACCAGCGCCGCTTTGAGCTCGTCTGGGCTGTGGATTCGCACAAAGTAGCGGGCCCGGGCCTGCACGGCCATGGTATTCAGGGCTACCAGGCTCTCGTGCTCACGCACCGGCGGCATCCGGCTCAAGCCAGCCGTTCCCTGATGGACCCGATCAGGCCTTCACTGGCGTCGTGGATCAGATCCAGCACGTGCTCAAAGCCGTCTTCACCGCCGTAATACGGGTCGGGTACCTCGGCCAGCCCCGAAGGGCCGAACTCCAGGAACAGGCGAGGCTCCGTGCCGCCATGCTGATGCCAGATGTCGCGCACGTCCGCCAGATTGGCGCGGTCCATCACCAGCACGTAATCAAACCGGTCCAGATCCTCGGCCTGGATCTGCCGGGCGCGTAAGCCGGCAATATCAATACCGCGCCGCTCAGCCGCGGCAATGGAGCGCTGGTCCGGACATTTGCCGGTATGCCAGTTGCCGGTGCCGCAGGAATCGATGTGCAACCGGTCCAGCAAACCGTGGGCCTCCGCGTGTTTACGGAACACTCCTTCCGCCGTAGGTGACCGGCAAATATTGCCCAGACACACAAACAACACGCTGACCTTATCCGACATAACGCCCTCCTGCTTCCAACAGCGCCCGCACCCGGGCCAGGTCTTCTTCTGTATCCACACCAGCCGCCGGTGGCCGAGCGGCAATATCCACATGAATGCGGGCACCGTTGTACAGTGCTCTGAGCTGTTCGAGCGCTTCCACCTGCTCGGTCGGCGCCGGTGCCCACTCGACAAACTGTCGCAATACGCTGGTACGATAGCCATAGATGCCAATGTGGCGGAAATACCCCATGGCGTCCGGGAGGTCGACATCGCCGGCCCGGCCTCCGGCCGGCCAGAAATCCCGGGCCCAGGGAATCGGTGCGCGGCTGAAATAATGCGCAAGCCCCTGGGCATCGAAGACCACTTTAACCACGTTGGGGTTAAATACCTGGTGAGCATCATGCAAGCGCTCACACAGGGTGGCGATTTCCACCTCGGGGTAAAGCTCCAGATTCTCTGCCACCTGGTTGATCAGCGCCGGCGGAATCAGAGGCTCATCCCCTTGCACGTTCACCACCCGATGATCATCATCAAACCCGAGCTTGCGCGCCACTTCTTCAAGCCGGTCAGTCCCACTGGCGTGATTGGGCGAGGTCATTACCACTTCTGCGCCAAATTCTCCGCATGCCTGCTCTATCCGGGGATCGTCCGTTGCCACCACCACCCGGCTGGCCCGGCTCTCGCTCGCGCGCTCACAGACGTGTTGAATCATCGGCTTGCCTGCAATCATTGCCAGGGGTTTGCCGGGCAGACGGCTCGAAGCGAAACGGGCCGGAATCACAACAGTGAAAGTCATGGCTGGCTCCGCCTCAGTGCTTGTCCAGACGCTCGTCGGTGGTCAGCGTACGTGCTTCAACCGCCAGCATCACCGGGATGCCTTCACGAACAGGGAAAGCCATGGCGTCCTGATAGCATATCAGCTCGGTGCGGGCTTCATTAAGCTTGAGTTCGCCCTTGCACACCGGGCACGCCAACAGGCCCAGAAGTTTCTTATCCATCATCAGATCTCCCGGTTGGGTAGGATGTGAGCTGCCCGGAACATGCCCTGAGCCGCTCGATAAAACGTTCTTCAAAGGGGTCGGACACCCGGGCTTCAACCGTCAACACCCAGGCGTTATCGGGCGCAAAGCCCTGACACTTGACCGCATCTTTAGCGGTCATTACCAGCCACTCAAGGGCACCGGACGCCAGATCTTCCGGCCGGAACCGATGATGATCAGGGTACGGCACCTCATTCACGTGGGCGCCCAGTTGCCGGAGCGTGTCAAAAAACCGTACCGGATTACCGATGCCCGCCACCGCCCGTACCGGCTTGCCCTCAAGGGTGGCGGGGGGCAGGGTTTCGCCGGTATTCAGGTTAACAAGGGCGGATGGCACCAGTTCCATGGCATGGATTTCGTCGTGTTCATGCCCGGAAAAACTTTCGATGAAAGTAGATGGTGGCGGAAACCCGGCGCCGTTCAGAATGACAAAATCAACACTATCCAGGCGTTCCAGTGGCTCACGTAACGGGCCTACCGGAATAAGCGCGCCGTTTCCGATGCCCCGGCGAGCGTCAAATACCGCCAGTTCGATGTCCCGTGGCAGGCGATAATGCTGCAGGCCATCGTCGCAGATCAAGACATCACCCAGGCCATTGTCGAGTGCCCAGTGTGCCGCGCGGCAGCGGTCGGGATCGACCACCACGGGGCAACCGGTCGCCCGGGCCAGCATCAGGGGTTCGTCGCCGCTGATGCCCGCCGGTGTGCTGTCACCGACCAATAGCGGGTAGACGGAACTTTTGCCGCCGTAACCCCGGCTGAGAATGACCGGACTCCAGCCCTCCTCTTTCATCCGCAGTACCAGGCGGGCGGTAAGCGGTGACTTTCCGGTGCCGCCGGCGGTGATATTGCCCACCACCACCACAGGCACAGGCAGGGCTTCGTTACGGGCCTGCCAGGCTTTTTTGCGCCGGTGCTCTGAGATGCTGCGGTATAACCAGGAAAACGGAGCCAGCAGAGCAAGTGGCTTACCCTGCCCGTACCATAAACGATCAATCAGAGAGCTGCTCATGCCCTGTCACTGAACTGAACTTGATGAAGCTGGGCATAAGCACCCCCCGCCGCCAGAAGCTGATCGTGTGTCCCGGACTCGATCACCCGCCCTTTCTCCATCACCAGAATGCGATCCGCCTTCTCAATGGTGGACAAGCGGTGGGCAATGACCAGGGTAGTCCGCCCCTGCATCACGGTTTCCAGCGCCTGCTGGATATGACGCTCAGACTCTGTGTCCAGCGCGGAGGTGGCTTCGTCCAGAATCAGGATCGGTGCGTCTTTCAGTAACGCCCGGGCAATCGCCAGGCGCTGGCGCTGACCACCGGACAGCATCACGCCGTTATCGCCGATCACCGTATCCAGTCCCTCGGGCATCCGGTCAATAAACTCCAGGGCGTGTGCCTTGGCCGCAGCCTCCCGGATCTCCTCCCGGCTGCAGTTGCGTAACGCTCCGTAGGCTATGTTGGCCGCTACCGTATCGTTGAAGAGCACAACGTTCTGGGTAACCAGCGCAATCTGGGCGCGCAGCGCCGCTAACGAAAATTCCTTCAGGGAGTGGCCGTCAATACGGATGTCCCCGCCGGTAAAATCATAGAAGCGTGGCAACAGGCTTACCAACGTTGATTTTCCGCTACCGGAACGCCCAACCAGCGCTACGCTCTGGCCGGCGGGAATATCCAGCGAAATCTCGTCGAGTACGTTATCAAGCTGATCCCGGTAGCGAAACGCCACCTTGTCAAACTCGATCCGCCCACTGACCCGCTCGGGGGCAAACTGGCCGCTGTCTTCTTCCGGTTTCTCATCCATGGTCTCGAACACATCGAACGCGGCAGCCACGCCTTTCTGGATCTTGGAGTGCACAGAGGTTACCTGACGAATAGGCTTGGCCATGGTGGTGGCAGCGGTAATGAATGCCACCAGCTGCCCGGTACTCATACCACCCCGGATTTCCGGGGCCAGCATGGTCCAGACCAGCGCCGCAATCGCCACCGCTACCAGCACCTGGATAACCGGCACGCTAATCGCCTGGGTAGACGCCATCTTCAGGCTTTGCCTGAGGTTGCGGGCACTCACATCACGAAAGCGTTCACGCTCGTAATCCTCGCCACCAAAGGTTCGTACCACCCGGTAGCCGGTAATGGACTCGGAGGCCACGTGGGTAATATCCCCCATCGACCCCTGGATACGCTGGCTGATACGCCGGAAGCGCTTGCTGGCATAGCTGACCACCAGGCCAATCACCGGCCCTACGGTCAGGAAGACCAGCGTGAGCTTCCAGTTGGTGTACAGCATAAAGCCCAGCAGGCCCAGAATGGTCAGCCCTTCGCGCAGGGTAATGGTAATGGCATTGGTCGCGGCTTCGGCAACCTGTTCCACGTTAAAGGTAAGCTTGGACACCAGCCGCCCGGCGGCATGATCGTCAAAATAACGGGACGGCAGGCTCATCAGCCGGTCAAACACATCGTTGCGCAAGGCATTGATCACATTGCGGCCAACATAGCTGATGAAGTACTGGGAAAAGAAGGTGCCGACACCGCGCAGGGCAAATACGCCGACGATCAGCCCCGTCAGCAACATCCGGTTCTGGTCGGTGGGGTTCTCGATGGCGGTAATGACATACTCCATCGCCGCCGCCATCCCGGTAGAGGCCGCGGCGTAAAGAATATTCCCCAGCACCGCCAGAGAAAAGGCGAACCAGAACGGCTTCACATATCTGAGCAGACGCTTGTAGGTAGCCCAGCTACCGGCCGCCGGGGCCTTCAGGAGTTCCGGTTTGGCATCAATCACTGAGACTCAGCCTCCCGCTCTGTGGTTATGCTCAGTTTGGCAAACCCCAGGCGTCCGGCAACATCCATGGCGCGAACAACAAATTCATGCGGCGTACGAGCATCGGCGGTGATGATAAAGGGCAGGTTCATTTCCCCACCGGCAAGTTCTTTGACGCCCCGTTCGAGGGTCTCCCGGCGATTGTTCACCAGCGGCCTGTCGTTAAGCAGATACTGGCCCTCGGCGTTGATAACCACATCGATCTGGCGCACCTCCGCGGGCGTAGCCGGATCGCCACTGGCCTGGGGCAGTTCCACCTCAAGGTGACTTTCCCGGGTAAAGGTCGTCGAAACCATAAAGAAGATCAGGAGCAAGAACACCACGTCTATCAGTGGTGTCAGGTCGACTCCGACCTCCTGGCTTCGTTGGCGCTTGAACTTCACGGCGCTCAGGCTCCTTCTACATCAATTTCGCGATCACCATGAACCACTTCCACCAGTTTGATGGCTTCCTGCTCCATGTTAACCACCAGCTCATCAACACGACGAATAAAATAGCGGTGGCAGATCAGTGCCGGAATGGCAACGCTTAAGCCGGCGGCGGTGGTAATAAGGGCCTCGGAGATGCCCCCCGCGAGGTTACCCGCGTTCCCCACACCGGCAAGCTGGATTTCCGCAAATACTTTGATCATCCCGATCACTGTCCCCAGAAGGCCCAGCAACGGGGTAATGGTGGCGATAGTGCCAAGGGGGTTCAGAAAGCGTTCGAGCTCGTGGATCACCTGGCTGGCTTCGTGCTCAATGCTTTCTTTCATCACTTCGCGGCCATGCTTGGCGTTGATCAGGCCCCCGGCCAGCACCCGTCCCAACGGCGAAGAGCCCTGAAGCGCCTTGAGTTTACGACCGTTGAGCTCTTTTTTCTTTATCCAGCGCCAGAGTTCATTAATTGATTGCGGCGGTGCCACGCGGGAAGCACGCAGTGTCCAGGCTCTTTCCAGAACAATAGCAAGGGCCAGAATGGAACAGGCAACAATCGGCACCATCAGGATGCCACCGGCTTTTAACAGCTCGAACACGCTTGATCTCCCTCGTTAATTACAAGCGGCGCTACTTTAGCATAGGTGCCGGTACAGGCCACACCCGCAATGTCACGGTATTTTACATTGGTCACGGGCAAGGCCATCGCCGGCGATCCAGAAAGGCGCAACGTGACGGGTTTCGGCCATCACCGGCCCATCCACGCCCAACGTTATTGAGATCTGCCCCGAGCAGGCTGTATTCAGGGCCTGGGCGCCGATCTGCCGATAACGCGCGGTCACCTCCGGATGAGGATGCCCGAACCGGTGGCGGTATCCGGCGGTGTAGATCACGGCATCGGGCGCCAGCGCTGCCACCCAGCGGGGTGACGAGGACGTTTTACTACCATGGTGGGGCGCCAGCACTATCCGGAAGCCCGATTCCTCGCCTGCCCACCCAGGGCCGGCACTGCCCAGCATCCACTCCTCGATACGCCGGCTGATATCACCGGTGAGCCAGATGTCTGCACCGGTTTCCTCATGCACAAGCCGAAGCACACAGGAGGCGTCATTCCCTTCAAGCCCCGGTGTCGGCGCTTGCCAGAACTGAAACGTCAGTGCGTCCCAGCGCAGGGTCTCCGGATCGCAACCCGCTATGGTTCTGCCGGCTCCGATACGTCGGGTAAGCACGCCCGGCTCACCACTGGTGATTTTCAGGACCGGAATCCGCTCCAGCAACAGCGCCAGACCTCCGGAGTGGTCGTTATCGGCATGGCTAAGCACCAGATGATCAATCTGCTCAATCCCAAGCGACCGGAGCTCCGGCAGCAACACAGAGTCAACCGCGGAGAACACACCCGCTATCTCCGGGCCGGTGTCATAAATCAACACCTTGTTGCCGGCTCTTACCAGAACCGACAGACCCTGCCCGACATCAAGCACCCGGATCTCCGGCACTTCCAGCCGGGAATTCTCACCCGCCGGGCGAGTAACCAGTGCCAGCAGCCAGCAACCGGCCACCAGCAGGACCCAGCGCCGATAACCGGGCAGCGGCATGCGCAGCACCAGCAGAGCGATCAGGGCAACAACGCCGTAACCCACGACATTGCCCGCTGGCAGGTCAGGGACAGAGAGGCTCTGGATCCATTCCAGCCCACGGATCAGGCAGGTCAGCACCCCGTCCATAACCATCGACCCCGGCCCGGACAGCACGCCCCCACTGATCAGCGCCAGGGCCGCGCCCAGCAGCAAAACCGGCATCACGACGAAGGAAACCCAGGGAATGGCCAGCAGGTTTGCCAGCAAACCGGCAACCGGCTGAACCTGGCCAAACTGATCAAGAATCGGCCAAAGCCCGGCAAACACCGCAAACTGGGCATAAACCAGCCCCGGCAACCAGCCCGGACCCCGTATCAGGCCGCCAAACACCAGCAACAGTACCGCCACAGCCCCAAACGAGAGCCAGAACCCCTGATCCAGCGGCGCGAATGGATCAAGCGCCAATACCAGGGCCAGCGCTAACACATACGGCGACCAGATACTGCTCTGGCGTGCCGCCAGCAGGAACCAGCCACCGGCCAGCACCATCACCAGGGCTCTGCGGGTGGGCACCGTAAAGCCGGCCAGGAGCGCATAGACCAGACTGGCGAGAGCCACCAGACCAAACACCACCACCCGCCTTTGCTGGCCGGTGAGCAACCCGGGCGGAAGCAGCAACACCAGTTTGCGGGCAAGCCCGCCGACTCCCACCGCCACCAGCCCGAGATGCAGGCCCGAGATCGCCACCAGATGGATGGTACCCGTGGCCTTCAGGGTGTCCCAGTGATCTGGCTCCAGGTGCGCCCGATTGCCAATCAGCAGAGAAGCAATCAGGGGAAACTGCCGGGCCTCGCCAAACCAGTCCTCAATTGTATCTGCAACCCGGAGGTGCCAGCACCGGTACTGGCACGCCAGAGCACACGGGTTGCTCAGGTCTGCCGTAACCTGCCGGACGCTGCCGGTTGCCCCGAAGCCGTGGCGGTACAACCAGGTTTCGTAACGGAAACCCGAGCTGTTGAGGCTTCCATGGGGGCGCTTAAGTACCACTTCCAGCTGCAGCCGGTGCCCCGGCAGGCTCTGGCCTTTGCGGCCATACCAGGACAAACGCAGGGTCTCCGGCAAGGTGGCAGTCTCGGCGTGGCCGGACAGCCCGTGCCAGCGCTGCACGCAGAAATCGAAGCGCAGGCTGTCAAAGCTCCCGGGTTGCGGCAGGCTGCAGACGTATCCGGAAACCTTCAGTTTGTCCCCTTCCAGGCCTGAGGGTAACTGGTGTTTGAGTCTCGATTCGGCTTGCCAGGCGGCCCAGGTCATCCCAAGCAACATAACCGCCAGTAGCCGGAGCAGTCGCCGGCCAACCCGACTCCGGCAACACCTGGCCAGCAAGACAGATAAGCCACCGCCCGCGGCCAGGTACTGGTAAGGTGGTAACGGCCCCAGCGAATAAAGTAAGATAACGCCGCCAGAGAAGGCGAGAAGAAACGGTATGGCAGGCCCGGGGCCAACAAACTCAGGATTGCTAGGTAGTTGTCCGGACATTCCTTGTCCTCCAATGGCGAAACTGACACTCTCCCTGTGTCAGCGGTATTCAACATTCAATCAGCAGGCCGAACTTCCAATGCCGAAGAAGTTCATCAAGCGATATTTGCCCTCTCCGGAAAAAGTGCGGGACATCCAGTCTCTCCACTTCCTGGGCGATATCCTACAGGAACCCAACCTTTGGCATATCAACCGGCACGGGGTTACCCGGGCGTTCCTGGTGGGCGTCTGGATCTGTTTTATTCCAATGCCGTTCCAGATGCTGGTCGCCGCGTTATGCGCCATCTGGATGAACGCCAACCTGCCGTTGTCGGTGGCCCTGGTGTGGATCAGCAACCCGCTGACCATGCCACCTATTTTCTACTTCAATTATAAAGTGGGGGCCTGGCTGCTCGACCGGCCCCTGCTGGCGTTCGAGTTCGAGCTGTCCTGGCATTGGATCAGCAACCGGCTGGTCGACATCGGTATCCCGCTTTACCTGGGCTCGGTGATTGTCGCAACCACCTGCGCCTGCCTGGCTTACCTGGGCATTCAGTATCTCTGGCGCCGAAAGGTGCGGGCAGACTGGCGACAACGCCGAACCGTCAGAAAAACCAGCCAGCCTCGTGGCAATCAGCCTTCCTGAACCAGCTCCCCCTGCTCAAGCCGCAAAACACGCCCAAGACTCCGGGCCATCGTCATATCATGGGTTACCATGATAAACGCTGTGCCTGACTGATCCCGCAGATCTTCAATCAGCGCCCGGACGCCCTCACCGGTATGCTGGTCGAGGTTGCCCGTGGGTTCATCCATCAGCACGCAATCCGGCTCGTTCACCAGAGCCCGGGCAATCGCTACCCGCTGGCGTTCGCCTCCGGACAGTTCGCCGGGTTTGTGCCTGAGCCGGTCGGCCAGCCCCACCCGCGCCAGCAACGCCTCTGCTTCTGGCCGGGCTCCGGCCGGAGACATTCCGCCCAGTACCCGGGGCATCATCACGTTCTCCAATGCGGTGAACTCCGGCAACAGGTGGTGAAACTGGTAAACAAAACCCAGATGCCGATTACGAAACCGCGCACGGCCGGCTTCTGACAGGCGATGAATGTCCTGTCCGCAGATTTCGATCCGCCCCGAGGACGGCTTGTCGAGGCCGCCCAGGAGGTTCAGCAGAGTGGTTTTACCGGCGCCACTGCTGCCGACGATGGCAACCGTTTCGCCAGGGTGTACCTCCAGCGAAATGTCGGAAAATATGGTCAGGACTTCCGGGCCCTGATTGTAGGTGCGGGTCACTTTCTGGCAGTCGATGACCAGGGTGTCGCCCCCTTTCCGGATGTTTTCATCACTCATAGCGCAGAGCCTCCGCTGGTTCGACCCGCGAAGCTCGCCACGCCGGGTAAATCGTTGCCAGCAGGCTCATTACAAACCCTGAACCGCTGATGATGAACACGTCTTCCCACTGCAGCTGAGACGGCAGGTAACTGATGAAATACACATCCGCGCTAAGGAACTGATGCCCCATTACCGCCTCCAGCCAGGCAATAAGATCACTGATATTCAATGCCCCCAACACTCCCAGTGCGGTACCCACCAGGGTGCCGAAAACGCCGATAATGGCGCCCTGGATAATGAAAATCCGCATGATCCGGCCTGGCGTGGCACCCATGGTACGGAGGATCGCGATGTCCGCGGTCTTGTCGGTCACCACCATCACCAGCGTCGACACGATGTTGAAAGCGGCTACCGCCACGATAAACATCAGCAACAAGCCAATCATGGTCTTCTCCATACGGATCGCCTGGAAAAGATTGCCGTGGGTCCGTGTCCAGTCGGAGACATAGAAACGACCGCCCAGTTCCTGCGCCACCTCATTAACCACCTTCGGCGCCGCAAACAGGTCGTCTACCAGCAGGCGAATGCCTTCTGCCTTGCCGCCGGTGCGCATCAGGCGCGCGGCGTCATCCAGATGAATCAGCGCATAGTTGCCGTCCAGCTCCGCCCCCACACTGAAAATGCCCTTGACGGTGAACCGCTTGAGCCTTGGCAGAACCCCCGCGGGCGTAACCGATGCTTCTGGCAGCACCACCGTGAGCTTGTCACCCACGGTAAGACGCAGACTGTTAGCCATTAGCCGGCCGACGATAATCCCGAACTCGCCGGGTCTCAGATCGTCCAGCCCGCCTTCAATGAAATGATTCTCGATAATTGACACGGAAGCTTCTTCTTCCGGCAGGACACCGTTGAGCATGACACCACGGACATTGCCCCCGCCGGTGACCATACCCTGGCCCTGGATGAACGGCGCGGCCGCCAGTACCCGTGGGTGTTCCTCTGCCCTCTGGTCTATCTGCCGCCAGTCTGCCAGTGGCCCGTTGGCACTTTGAATGGTGGCATGGGGTACCATGCCCAGGATCCGCTGCTTGAGCTCCCGGTCAAAGCCGTTCATGACCGAGAGCACGATGATCAGCACCGCTACCCCCAGCATCAGTCCGATCATGGAGGTAAGCGAAATAAACGAGATAAAATGATTGCGCCGTTTGGCGGCCGTGTATCGCAGGCCTATATAAAACGATAAAGGTCTGAACATTAGAGGTGCCTGTCGCCACTGTCTGGGGAAGTGTTGCCGGCGCGCATTATCGCCCTGTATCAAAAAGGGTTGCAACTGACCGGCCGGTAACAATCCACACCTGTCCGGCGCCGCAGGGCACCGGCTGAATGTCACACTATCGCTGAAAATCCCTGGCAAACCGTATAAATTGCCGAAAACCTACTGACTTTTGTTAGTATTTTCGGGATATTACGCTTTTGACACCTTATCCCGACATCAGGCAGCAGTGGAGACCTCTGATGCACACAAAACGGAACCTGATCACCACATTCACGCTCGCGGCCGCCCTCGCCGTTGCCGCCGTGCCCACAGCCCGGGCCGAGACAGTTATCGTTCCGGTAGGCAGCCAGGCAGATCGCAGCTCGGTCAAACTCCCGGGCACAGGCCTGGCCGGCAAAACCGTACGCGAACGCTGGGGCTCACCCCAGGAGATCCGTGGTCCGGTAGGCGACCCGGCAATTACCCAATGGCACTACCCCGAGTTTGTCGTTTACCTGGAACATAACCGGGTGATTCACGCGGTGATCAAGCGTAACGGCAAATAGTCAGATAGAATAACCGCTTTTTCGCAATCAGGGTGGCAGATAACCGTGACTTCCAGAAAAGTGTTGCCTGCGGAATGGGAACCCCAGAGCGCAGTCTTGTTGACCTGGCCGCACCCCGGGACCGACTGGGCCCCGATACTGGCCGATGCAGAGCGGGTGTTTATCGACATCGCGCGGGCAGTGCTCAGGTTTCAGCACCTGGTAATCAGCTGTGAGTTTGTGGCCCGGCTGCAGAAACTGGACCGGGAGCTGAACCAGTACGCCGAGGACAACGGCCTCCCGGGGCGGGTCATTACCGTGCCGGCGCCAGCCAATGATACCTGGGCCCGGGACCATGGCCCGGTTACCGTGACCGGAGACAAAGGCCCGCTGCTTCTGGATTTCAGCTTTAACGCCTGGGGTGGCAAATTTCCGTGGGAAAAAGACAACGCCCTGAACCAGCATCTGTCCAATGCGGGAGCATTCGGCACAACGCCCATGCAGTCCGTCGGTCTGGTGCTTGAGGGCGGTTCTATCGAATCCGATGGCCAGGGTACCATTCTGGCCACCAGCGAGTGTCTGCTGACGCCCACCCGCAACCCGGAGCTGGACCGCGGCGGCATCGAACAGCAGTTATCGGAGTTGCTGGGAGCCGAACGCATACTCTGGCTCAATCACGGCTACCTTGCCGGCGACGATACCGACAGTCATATCGACACTCTCGCCCGCTTTTGCGCCCCGGACCATATCTGCTATGTGGCCTGCCCGGACGTAGCTGATGAACACTACAGCGCGCTGGCAGCCATGGAAGAAGAACTACAGGAGTTTCAGCAAGCCGATGGCCGCCCGTACCGGCTGACCGCCCTGCCCTGGCCAGACGCAGTCTATGGTGACGACGGCGAACGTTTGCCCGCCACCTACGCCAACTTCCTGATCATCAACAAGGCGGTGCTCCTGCCGGTATACGACCTGCCCCAGGACCGGGATGCCATCCGCATTCTTGGCGGGATTTTCCCCGACCGGGAAATCATCCCGATTTATTGTCGCCCCCTGATCCAGCAGCATGGCAGCCTGCACTGTGTGACCATGCAGCTCCCGGCCGGAGTTGTTACGCTATGAACCAGCTGAAAATTGCCGCCATCCAGCAAAAGGGCAGCAACGACAAACCTGCCAGCCTGGCCACGTCAGAGAGACTGATCCGGACCGCCGCCGGGGATGGAGCACAACTGATTGTTCTGCAAGAGCTCCACGCCACCTCCTACTTTTGCCAGACCGAAGACACCGACGTGTTTGAGCTGGCGGAGCCGATCCCCGGCCCCACCAGCAACCGTCTGGCCGGGCTGGCCCGGGAGCTGGAAATTGTTCTGGTTGGCTCGATCTTCGAGCGCCGGATGAACGGCGTGTACCACAATACCTGTGTGGTGTTTGATACCGACGGAAGCCAGGCGGGAATTTACCGCAAGATGCACATCCCCGACGACCCGGGCTTCTACGAAAAGTTCTACTTTACCCCCGGTGATGCGCGGTTCAACAACGGTGACGGCGGGTTTACACCAATCACAACCTCAATCGGTAAACTGGGGGTGCTGATCTGCTGGGACCAGTGGTATCCGGAAGCAGCCCGCCTGATGGCACTGGCTGGTGCCGAGATCCTGATCTACCCCACCGCCATCGGCTGGGACATTACCGATACGGCCGACGAACAGACCCGCCAGCTGGACGCCTGGGTGACCGTACAACGCGGCCATGCCATTGCCAATAACCTCCCGGTGATTGCGCCTAACCGGGTTGGAACCGAACCGGACCCGTCCGGCCAGACCAGCGGTGTCCGGTTCTGGGGCAACAGTTTTATTTGCGGCCCTCAGGGTGAATTTCTGGCCCGGGCTGATGACCAGAGCGAATGCGTGATCAGCGCTACTCTGGACCGTAACCGCACCGAATCCGTCCGCCGTATCTGGCCGTACCTCCGGGATCGCCGGATTGATGCTTATGAGGATATTCTCAAACGGGTGCGGGACTAAGGGATCTGATGAAACACCAAATAGACCAGGTAGCAGGCGAGCTGAACGGGATTCTGCTGGGGAAAGACCGGCAGGTTCGCCTGGCAATCTGTTGCCTGCTTGCCCGGGGCCACCTCCTGATTGAAGATATTCCGGGCATGGGCAAGACCACGCTCTCTCATGCGCTGGCGCGAATCATGGGGCTGAGTTATCAACGCATCCAGTTCACCAACGACCTTCTGCCGGCGGATGTACTGGGTTACTCGATGTACGATCGCCAGGCAGGCAGCCTGCTGTTCCACCCGGGCCCCATTTTTGCCCAGGTGGTTCTGGCGGATGAAATCAACCGTGCCTCGCCACGCACCCAAAGTGCCTTGCTCGAAGCCATGGAAGAGCGCCAGGTGTCGATTGAGGGTGAAACCCGGCCACTACCCTCACCGTTTTTTGTGATCGCCACCCAGAACCCGATCGAACAGGGGGGCACCTTCCCGCTGCCAGAGTCCCAGCTGGACCGTTTTCTCATGCGATTACAGCTAGGCTACCCGGACCCGAAAGCGGAGCGCGAGCTACTCGAAGGCGAGGACCGCCGGGCACTTACCGACCGGCTGCAGGCACTCCTGCCGCAGCATGATCTCGAGACGGCACAGGCCGCGGTTGAGCAGGTCCGGGCCAGCCCCGCCCTTCTGGATTACCTCCAGCGTTTGCTGGAACAAAGCCGGCGCATGCCGGGCGTGCTTTACGGGCTTTCGCCCCGGGCCGGCCTGGGCCTGTTACGGGCCGCGAAAGCCTGGGCCCTGATGGCAGGCCGGGAGCATGTGTTGCCCGATGACGTACAGGCGGTATTTCCCGCAGTAGCGGAGCACCGCCTGGAACAGGGAGAATCAGGCAAGAGCAAAGAGCGGGTACGGCAGCTACTGACCACAGTTTCAGTACTTGAATAATCCGGCCCCGACCTCATACATTCTGACTAATACCACTCACCAGCGAGATTCCCATGAGCGAAACACAACACTCCCGACTGATCATTCTTGGTTCCGGCCCCGCCGGCTACACGGCTGCTGTGTATGCTGCCCGCGCCAACCTGAACCCGACTCTGATTACCGGTATTGAAGTGGGTGGACAGCTCACCACAACCACCGATGTGGACAACTGGCCCGGCGATAACGACGGTGTGCAGGGCCCGGAACTGATGCAGCGCATGCAGAAACATGCTGAGCGCTTTGACACCAACATCGTGTACGACACCATCAACGAAGCCGACCTGCGCAACCGCCCCTTCCGCCTGAAAGGCGACAGTGGCGAGTACACCTGTGACGCGCTGATCATTGCCACCGGCGCCTCTGCCATGTATCTCGGGCTGGAGTCCGAAGAGAAGTTCAAAGGCCAGGGCGTATCAGCGTGTGCCACCTGTGATGGTTTTTTCTATCGCAAGCAGCGGGTCGCCGTGATCGGGGGCGGCAACACTGCCGTTGAGGAAGCCCTCTACCTGTCCAACATCGCCGACGAGGTTATTCTCGTTCACCGGCGCGACAAGCTGCGCTCAGAAAAGATTCTCCAGGACAAGCTGTTCGAGAAAGCGGCTAACGGCAACGTCAGGATCCTCTGGAACCACACCCTGGACGAAGTCCTCGGCGATGGTACCGGGGTCACAGGCATGCGCATCAGAAGCACCGAAGACGGCAACACCCAGGACATCGACCTGGCCGGCGTCTTCATCGCCATCGGCCACAAACCCAATACCGACCTGTTCGAGGGCCAGCTCGACATGGAAAACGGCTATATCCGTATCCAGTCCGGGCTGAACGGTATGGCGACTCAGTCCAGCATCCCCGGGGTATTTGCGGCCGGTGATGTCGCCGACCATGTGTACCGTCAGGCCGTAACCTCGGCCGGCTTCGGCTGCATGGCAGCCCTGGATGCCGAGAAGTTCCTGGATCAGCAGGGCTGATCTGGCCGGCACCTGATGTCCTCCCTACCCTGGCTCGAGCCGGAGACCCTATGGTTTCCTCCGGCCGATGACGCGCTTGAGGATCCGGACGGCCTGCTGGCGGTGGGTGGCGATCTGTCCCGCCGCCGGCTCTTGCTTGCGTACCGCAGCGGAATTTTCCCCTGGTTCAGTGACGACCAGCCCATACTCTGGTGGTCACCGGACCCCCGCTGCGTTCTGTTCCCCCAGGAGGTCCATGTTTCCCGGAGCCTGCACCGCACGCTCAATCAGCACCGTTTCACGGTAACCGCTGATCAGTGTTTCAGCCGGGTGATTCGCCTGTGCGCCTCTACCCGGGCCGAGGGCACCTGGATTACCCCGGAAATGATCAGCGCCTATACCGACCTGCACCGCTACGGCGTCGCCCACTCTCTTGAAGTCTGGAATGCCCAGGGGGTGCTGGCAGGCGGGATGTACGGTATCGCCCTCGGGCGCTGTTTTTTCGGCGAATCGATGTTCTCACTGGAGACCAACGCCTCGAAAGTACTGATGGTGCACCTGGCCCGGCAGCTCACGCTGTGGGGCTACCACATCATCGACTGTCAGGTTGCCAGCGACCATCTGTTAAGCATGGGCGCACGCACCATCCCCAGAGCGGAATTTTTATCTATACTCAGAACATACGCAGATCAGGAACCGGAACAGGATGACTGGGCTTTCAATTGGCGCTGGCCCGGGCCGGAGGTATGAATGAGTAATCTCAGAACGCTGGTATTCTTCGCGACCCCTCCCCACGACTGCAGTTATCTGGACGATCGTGAAGCCACCACGATGTTTGTTGACCCTCGTGCCCGGGTCGACAAGAAACTCTACAGTCAGCTCACGGCTCTGGGCTTTCGTCGCAGTGGTTCCCACTACTACCGCCCGCATTGCGATGAGTGTCAGGCCTGTATACCGGTGCGGCTGAATGTTGATCAGTTTCAGCCAGACAGAAACCAGCGACGGGTCTGGCGTAAAAATCAGGATCTTGAATGCCGGCTGCTGCCGGCGGTGTTCAGCGAACGTTATTACCAGCTTTATGCTCATTACATTGAGGAACGGCATCAGGATGGCGACATGTATCCGCCCTCCCGAGAGCAGTTCACATCCTTCCTGGTGGAGGGTGCGACCGAGTCCTGCTTCCTGGAAATCTCCCTGAACGGAGAGCTGGCGGGGCTGGCCGCGATCGATATGCTGGACGACGGGCTGTCGGCCATCTACACCATGTTTGCGCCGGATCTGGAGGACCGCAGCCTGGGTACCTTTGCGGTCCTTTGGCAGATCGAAGAAGCCCGGCGCCGTAATCTGCCCCACCTGTATCTGGGCTACTGGATTCAGGAATGCCGGAAAATGAACTATAAAACGCGCTTTAAACCGATCGAAGTACTCAAAGACGGACACTGGCGTGAACTGCAAGGCCCGTGAACTTTGCCAAACGGCAAGAATTCAGGCAGAATTGCGCAATTTAAAATCACCGAAAAGTATTCTTAACGAGGTTTCTACTGAATGGCGAAATCAGATGTCATTGAAATGGAAGGCGTTATTATTGACACCCTTCCCAACACCATGTTCCGCGTAGAGCTGTCCAACGGCCACGTTGTCACGGCTCATATCTCAGGAAAAATGCGTAAAAACTACATTCGCATCCTGACCGGAGACAAGGTTAAGGTCGAGCTGACTCCTTACGACCTGAGCAAAGGCCGCATCGTTTACCGCGCCCGTTAATCTGCTCCGCGACATCTGAAAAGCCCCGCACAGGCGGGGCTTTTTTGTTGCGTTCAGACGGCTTCCGCCGGCTCGTTTTCGTACTCGAACACCAGGTCGTCGTCTTTGAGATGAACAAACACATCCCCGCCTTTCTCTGACAGGCTTCCGAACAGGATCTGTTCGGCCAGTGGCCGCTTGATCTTGTCCTGAATCAACCGCGCCATGGGCCTTGCCCCCATGGTTACATCGTAACCCCTGTCGGCAAGCCAGGCTTTGGCGTCTTCGTCGACATGCAGCACCACGTGCTTCTCGTCCAGCTGCGCCTGGAGTTCGGTCAGGAACTTGTCGACTACGTGGGTGATGGTGGCCCGCTGCAGATCACCAAACTGGATAATGGCATCCAGCCGGTTGCGGAACTCCGGCGTGAAGGTTTTGGTTATTATCTCCATGCCGTCGGTGCTGTGGTCCTGTTCGCTGAAGCCAATAGACCGGCGTGCCATACTTTCGGCACCGGCGTTGGTGGTCATCACCAGGATCACATGGCGGAAATCGGCTTTGCGGCCGTTGTTGTCCGTCAAAGTGCCGTGATCCATAACCTGCAACAGGATGTTGAAGACTTCCGGGTGTGCTTTCTCGATCTCGTCCAGCAGAAGCACGCAGTGCGGATGTTTATTGACCGCTTCGGTCAGCAACCCGCCCTGATCGTAGCCGACGTACCCAGGGGGTGCGCCGATCAGCCTGGACACGGTATGCCTCTCCATGTACTCAGACATGTCAAAGCGCACCAGCTCGATACCCAGGACCTTCGCCAACTGTTTGGTAACCTCTGTTTTACCCACCCCGGTGGGGCCGGCAAACAGGAAGGCACCGTCCGGTTTTTCCGGTGATTTCAGGCCGGCCCGGGCCAGTTTGATGGCCGTCGCCAGAGACTCGATCGCCCGATCCTGGCCAAACACCACCATCTTGAGATCCCGCTCGAGGTTACGCAGCAGATCCTTATCACTGGTGGACACGTTCTTGGGCGGAATCCGTGCGATATTGGCCACCACGTCTTCGATCTCGGTCACGTCGATGGTTTTCTTGCGCTTGTCCTCAGACTGCAGGCGTTGCCGTGCGCCGGCCTCATCAATCACGTCGATGGCCTTGTCCGGCAGGTGGCGATCCGTAATGTAGCGGTCGGCCAGTTCGGCGGCCACACGCAGCGCCTGATCGGTGTAGGTGAGGTCGTGGTGTTTTTCGAAACTCGGCTTCAGACCCTTCAGGATCTGGTAGGTATCCTCAACGCTCGGTTCATTTATATCAATCTTCTGGAACCGGCGGGCAAGCGCACTGTCTTTTTCAAAGATACCCCGGAATTCCTGATAGGTTGTGGAGCCAATGCAGCGCAGCTCCCCGGAGCTCAGCATAGGCTTGAGCAGATTGGAGGCATCCATCACACCACCAGAAGCCGACCCGGCACCGATAATAGTATGGATTTCGTCAATAAACAGGATCGCGTGTTCCTGCTTTTTCAGATCGCTCAACAGCCCTTTCAGGCGCTTCTCGAAATCACCGCGATATTTGGTGCCTGCCAGCAGAGCACCCATATCCAGGGAGTAAACCACCGCGTCTGAGATGATCTCCGGGACCTGACCGTCAACAATCCGCCTGGCCAGACCCTCAGCAATGGCGGTCTTGCCCACGCCAGCCTCGCCCACCAGCAGCGGGTTATTCTTGCGACGCCGCACCAGAATCTGAACCACCCGCTCAACTTCATGCTCCCGTCCGATCAGAGGGTCAATCCTGCCCTGACGGGCCTGCTCGTTCAGGTTGGTGGCATAGTTATCCAGCGGGCGTGACTGAACGCCTTCTTCGCCGGCCTCCTCCAGAGGGCCTTCCGGACTGTCTGGCCCATCGGCACCCGGTACGCGGGAAATGCCGTGGGAGACGAAGTTCACGACGTCAATCCGGGCAATGTTCTGTTTCTTAAGTACGTACACCGCCTGGCTTTCCTGCTCACTGAAGATTGCCACCAGCACGTTGGCACCCGTAACCTCTTTTTTGCCGGATGACTGCACATGGAAAACCGCGCGCTGCAACACCCTCTGGAAACCAAGAGTGGGCTGGGTTTCACGCTCGGTGTCGGTGGTCGGGATCAGGGGGGTGGTTGAATCCACAAAATCGACCAGCTCTTCCTCAAGCCGCTGGAGGTCTGCGCCACAGGCCTTAAGAACGCCCACCGCCGATTCGTTGTCGAGAAGGGCCAGCAGCAAATGCTCCACCGTCATGAATTCATGACGCTTTTCGCGGGCATTCCTGAAGGCCGTATTCAGCGTAATCTCAAGATCTTTACTCAGCATGGGCCACTCCGCCGTCTATCAGTCCGCACGTTCAATCTCACAAAGGAGCGGATGCTCACATTCCGAAGAATACTGGTTCACCTGCGCTGCCTTCGTTTCTGCGATGTCACGGGTATATACCCCACATACGGCTTTTCCCTGCGTATGGACGAGCAGCATCACCTGCGTCGCCTTTTCCTCGTTCATCCCGAAGAACCTCATCAACACTTCCACCACAAAATCCATCGGGGTGTAGTCATCGTTCAGCAACACTACCCGATACCGGGCAGGACGTTTAAGAGCAGGCTTTTCCGGCGCAACACTCACCCCCTCTGAGTACCTGCGCTCTTCATCCTCCCCTTGATTGAATACTAGTAGAGAATTCTCAATTGTCCGCATGATCCTGATTACCGGTTTGTCGGTTTACCGAATGAATGTGGTTGCCCGGTCACCGCATTTCAAGCCGGGAACGAAGCAAACGTGCGTTAATTAGCATCGCTCCTATGATACAGCTTCCAGACCGGCTTCAACCACTCACCCGCTTCCCCTCAAACGCTTGACTCAGAGCCCATATTGGCCGAAAGTTACCCATCACTGTTAAATATTGTAAATTCGATCGCGATATATGTAACCAGACACATCACAAGCACAACGTACCAACCAATAATAAGACAGATCAGGAACAAGGGAGTTCATTATGCCAAGGGGCAAAGTCAAGTGGTTCAACAACGCCAAGGGATACGGTTTTATTATTGAGGACGGCTGCAGTGACGATCTGTTCGCTCACTTCTCTTCGGTACAGATGGAGGGGTACAAAACCCTGAAAGCTGGCCAGGCCGTCACCTTTGATAAGAAGCCGGCCGATAAAGGCGTTCATGCTGTCAATATTGTTCCCGATGCTGTTCCCGCCGGAGTGAAACCGGAGAAACAGGACAAGGCGAACGATAGCAACGCGTCAAACCAGTCCGGTTATCCACCGAGGGCGGTCAACGCCTGACGACGGCATGCCAGGAAGACAGCATGGTTCCTGCCGGTGCGTGGGCAGGTCCTCCTACTTTGCGCTTTTTACATGGTTCTGATTACTTTAGGCTTGGCGCTCCCGTGCACCAACCCAAGGAACCTGTAAATGGCCAACCTGATCCTGTTCAACAAGCCGTACCAGGTGCTGAGTCAGTTTACCGATGACCGGGCGGGCGAGCCGCGGGCTACGCTCGCCCAATGGCTTGACCACCCCGGTTTCTATCCCGCCGGGCGCCTGGATTACGATTCCGAAGGCTTGTTGTTGCTGACCAACGAGGGCGCCCTTCAACACCGTATTGCCTCCCCTGACGCCAAAATGCCAAAAACCTACTGGGCCCAGGTCGAGGGGGACATCCCCGACCGTTCTCTGGCGCAACTCGCCCAGGGCGTGAACCTTAAAGACGGCCCCACCCGCCCGGCCGTCGCCCGGCGCCTGTCAGCGCCGGAGCTCTGGGAGCGGACACCCCCGGTCCGGTATCGCCAGTCAATCCCCACCAGCTGGGTGGAACTCACCATTACCGAAGGTCGAAACCGACAGGTGCGGCGCATGACGGCCGCCGTGGGTTATCCTACGCTACGGCTGATCCGCTACCGGATCGGCAACTGGACTCTGGACGGACTGCAACCCGGCCAGTTCCGTACCGAAACCATTCACCTGCCCCGGGCACCCGGGACCGGCAAACCCGGCCCCCGAAAGCCTGGCCCGGGGCATCCTCAACGGCACAGGAGGCCCCGCCGAACATGACCTGGAAACCCCACGCAACCGTTGCGGTGATCGCAGAGGACCAGCAGGGCCGCTTCCTGCTGGTTGAAGAGTCCAGCCACGGCGAAATTGTTTTCAATCAGCCTGCCGGGCATATCGAGGAAGGCGAAGCGATCCTCGATGCCGTGCGCCGGGAAACCCTTGAAGAGACCGGCTGGCAGGTCGAGCCCCAGTATTTTCTGGGTGTTTATACCTATCAGGCACCCGCTAACGGCGTCACCTACTATCGCTTCTGTTACGCCGGGCGCCCGATCAGGCAACTCACCTCTGAGCTCGATACCGGTATTATTGCGGCGCACTGGCTGACTCTGGATGAGATTCACCGCCTGGGCGACCGGCTCCGCAGTCCGCTGGTGCTCCAATGCATCGAGGATTACCGAAACGGGCGGCGATTTCCGCTGGATGTCGTCGTCGACGAACAGACGTAACCGGCGCAAGGTGGTAAAATCGCCGGTTTAACCCGTTACCCCGGATTCCTGAAGGCCCATGACCCAGACCACCGACTCCAGAACCCCTGAAAACACCCGTGTTATCGTTGGCATGTCCGGCGGCGTGGACTCGTCGGTGGCCGCCTGGCTCCTGCAGCAACAGGGTTACCAGGTGGAAGGTCTGTTCATGAAGAACTGGGACGAGGACGACGGTACAGAATACTGCACCGCCATGACCGATCTTGCCGATGCCCAGGCCGTGGCCGATGCCATTGGGATCAAACTGCATACCGCAAGCTTTGCCGCCGAGTACTGGGATCGGGTGTTTGAGCATTTCCTGTCAGAGTACAGCGCCGGGCGCACGCCCAACCCCGACATCCTGTGCAACAAGGAAGTTAAATTCCGGGCCTTTCTGGATTATGCGGTCACGCTGGGTGCCGATTATATTGCCACCGGCCATTACACCCGCCGGCGCCCCGTACAGGGTGACCCTGATAAAGCAGAGCTGCTTAAGGGCCTGGACCCGAACAAAGACCAGAGCTACTTCCTCCACGCCGTATCGGGCGCGCGCATAGCCCGCACCCTGTTCCCGGTTGGCGAGCTCGAAAAACCCGAGGTCCGGCGTATTGCCCAGGAGCAGGGATTTATCACCCACGATAAAAAAGACTCCACAGGCATCTGTTTTATTGGCGAACGCAAGTTTACGGACTTTCTCAAGCAGTACCTGCCGGCCCAGCCTGGTAACATCGAAACCCCCGACGGCACCGTTATCGGCAAGCATCAGGGCCTGATGTATCACACCATTGGTCAGCGCCAGGGTCTGGGCATCGGTGGCCTGGCAGAGTTTGGCGATGAGCCCTGGTATGTGGCTGAAAAAGACCTTACCCGGAACGTATTGATTGCCGTACAGGGCAAAAACCACCCGCTGCTGTTCGCCCGGGGACTGGTCTCAGGCCCGGTTGACTGGGTGGCGGGCGAGCCCCCGGCCCGGCGGTTCCGCTGCAAGGCCAAAACCCGTTACCGCCAGCCCGACCAGGATTGCGAAGTCACCGTCATCGACGGCGGCGTAAAGGTGGTGTTTGATGAAAGCCAGCGCGCCGTCACTCCCGGCCAGTCCGTAGTGTTCTATCTGGGGGAGGTCTGTCTTGGCGGCGGCGTGATTGAAGAGACCTGGCGCGACGACGAAGCCCTGCCTGCGCGCCTGGCTATGGAAGCATCAGTATGAGCAGGACCCTTCACGATCAGACTCTGGCACTGGCCGGAATTTTTCAGGCCTCAGCCCTGGTGCGGGAGGTAGCCTACACCGGTTACTGTGATCAGGCCCCGCTGGAGACCTGTATCCGTTCGCTGTTTGCCACCAGTCCTGAGACAACTCTGGACGTATACGGCGGCGAACTCTCCGACATCCGCTATGGTCTGGAGACACTCGCGACAGTCTTTGCCGAGCAGAGCCAGCCGCAAGACGCCGAGGTCCTGCGCTATGTTCTGAACCTGCTTCTGCTGGAATCCAAGCTCAAACGCAAGGGCGAGGTCCTGGATGTGCTCGCAAACCGTATCGAGCAGGCCCGCCATACCGCCAGCCATTTCGGTTACAGCCACAGTAACCTGCTGAACAATCTCGCTTCTGTGTACAGCGACACCATCAGCACGCTGGGCCCGCGTATCCAGGTCAGCGGCCAGCCCGCGATTCTTCAGCAAGAAGACAACCAGCACAAGGTACGCGCCCTGCTTCTTGCCGGTATTCGCTCGGCGGTGCTCTGGCGCCAGTGCGGCGGACACCGTTGGCAACTGATCTTCAGGCGTACCCGGATAATCCGGCATGCCCGGGAACTTCTGCGCTGATTCACGGCGTCTGCTGAGGTATCATTGGCGTCTTCCGATTTGCCTGATCCGATTTTTCTTTAATGAACTGAGAGGTTACCCATGGAACTTTCCGCCCTCACCGCTGTTTCTCCGGTTGATGGTCGCTACGGCAGCAAAGTCAGCGTCTTGCGCGGCATCTTCAGCGAGTACGGCCTGATCCGTAACCGGGTAACCGTCGAAATCCGCTGGCTGCAAAAACTGGCCGCCCACCCTGCTATCAGCGAAGTGCCGGCGTTCTCGGCCGAGGCGAATGAGTTTCTGGACAAGCTGGTGAGCGAGTTCAGCCTGGCCGATGCCGAGCGTATCAAGGAAATCGAGCGGACCACCAACCACGACGTCAAAGCGGTTGAATACCTGATCAAAGAAAAGATCGCGGAAGTGCCGGAACTGCACGCCGTGACCGAGTTTGTTCACTTTGCCTGCACCTCAGAAGACATCAACAACCTTTCCCACGGTCTGATGCTGCGCGAAGGGCTCGACCAGGGCCTGTTACCGGCAATGGAAAAGGTGATCGGCAAGCTGACTGAACTGGCCAGAGCACACGCCGGCCAGGCCATGCTGTCCCGTACCCACGGCCAGACTGCCTCGCCAACCACGGTGGGCAAAGAGCTGGCAAACGTGGTTTACCGCCTGCGCCGCCAGCTCGACCAGATCAGGTCCGTAGAACTGCTGGGCAAGATCAACGGCGCGGTGGGCAACTACAACGCCCACCTGTCGGCCTACCCGCAAGTAGACTGGGCCGCCAACGCCAAAGAGTTTATCGAACAGCTGGGCCTGAGCTGGAACCCATACACCACCCAGATCGAGCCCCACGACTACATCGCCGAGCTCTACGATGCCGTGGCACGCTTCAACACCATCCTGATTGATCTGGACCGGGATATCTGGGGCTACATCTCTCTGGGCTACTTCAAGCAGAAAACCGTAGCCGGTGAAGTGGGCTCTTCCACCATGCCCCATAAGGTGAACCCCATCGACTTCGAAAACTCTGAAGGCAACCTGGGCATCGCCAACGCCATCCTCGGCCATCTCTCTGCCAAGCTGCCGATTTCCCGCTGGCAACGTGACCTCACCGACTCGACGGTATTGCGCAACCTGGGTGTCGGTTTTGCCCATAGCCTGATCGCCTACGAGGCGACGCTCAAAGGGCTGGGCAAGCTGGAAATCAATCCGGCCCGCCTGAACGAAGACCTGAACCACGCCTGGGAAGTCCTGGCCGAGCCCATTCAGACAGTGATGCGCCGCTACGGTATCGAGAAACCTTACGAGAAGCTCAAGGACCTCACCCGCGGCAAAGCCATGACCCCCGAAGTCATCAAAAGCTTTGTTGAAAGCCTCCGGATTCCCGACCAGGCCAAGGCGGAACTGCTGGCACTGGCGCCGGACAATTACATTGGCAACGCCGTCGATCAGGCCACTAACCTCTAGTCTGGAGCACCACCATGGATTTGCTTGGCGGATTGACTGCCTCTGAGTTCCTGAGGGATTACTGGCAGAAAAAGCCTCTGGTTATCCGTCAGGCATTGCCGGCGTTTACTTGCCCGGTCAGCCCTGATGAGCTGGCCGGCCTGGCCTGTGAGGCAACGGTAGAATCGCGCATCGTCATCGAAAACGATGGTGGCAAGCCATGGCAGCTCCACAACGGGCCTTTCAGCCCGGAGCGCTTCAGCGAGTTACCGGAGCAGGACTGGACCCTGCTGGTTCAGGGGCTGGATCACTGGGTTCCCGAGATCGCCGACCTGCTCGACCATTTCCGCTTTATTCCCAACTGGCGACTGGACGACATCATGGCCAGTTATGCCCCCAAAGGCGGCAGCGTAGGGCCCCACTACGATATGTATGATGTGTTCCTGCTACAGGCACACGGCCATCGCCGCTGGACGTTTGGCGGTATGTGTGACCCCAGCTCGCCACAGGTTGACGGCACACCGCTGCGCATACTTCGCGACTGGCAGGGCGAGCAGACCGTTACCCTGGCCCCCGGAGACATGCTCTACCTGCCGCCTGGCATGGGCCACCATGGGATCGCAGAAGACGACTGCATCACCTTGTCGGTCGGGTTTCGTGCGCCGACGGTCGATGATGTTCTGACCAGCTTTACCGACTACCTGAGCCAGAAGGCAGAATCCGCTCACCATCTCGGCGACCCGGACCTGCAGGTACAGAATAACCCTGGTGCCATTGGTCCCGAGGTCGTTGAACGGCTGGACGCCCTGATCCGGGCTCAGCTTGGTGACCGCCGGGACCTGGCGCTCTGGTTCGGGCAGTTTGCCACCGCGCCCAAAAGCCTCGATATCGTAGTGCCGCCGGATGAGCCGGCAGAGGCCGGCGACCTGGCCCGGGCCATCACCGAAGGCCAGCAGCTGCGCTGGAACGAAGGCTCCAGGTTCGCCTATCATGAACTGGAACACGAAACCGCCCTGTTTGTGGACGGTGAGCAGTATCTGCTCAAAGGCGAGGCCCGACCCGTCGCGCCCCTGCTCTGTGCCAGCGCCAGCATCGAGATGCCGGCCCTTGCACAGTTTGGTGAAGACCCCGCGATCCTCGGCCTGCTGACCGTTCTGTACAATCAGGGCTCGATCTATTTCGGGTAAACCATGACACTGAGATTCCGCAAATACAGTTGGCAGCTGGCCCCCTCTGCCATTCACGACATCCGCCGGCGCGTGTTCGTTGAAGAACAGAATGTGCCCCCGGAGCTCGAGTGGGATGACCGCGACGAAATCGCCGATCATTACCTTGCGGTTGACCAGAACAACACTCCCATCGCCACGGCCCGGCTCTTCTCCACGCTGGAAGAAACCGGCTATATCGGGCGTATGGCAGTGGTTCCGGAGTGCCGGGGACAGGGTGCCGGTGAAGCGCTGATGCGACATCTGCTGGCTGAATCAGCGGACCGGTTCCAGGAGCTCAGGCTTTCAGCCCAGCATCATGCCACCGGCTTTTATGGCCGGCTCGGGTTTCATATCTGCTCCGAGCCCTATGAGGACGCCGGCATTCAACATCTGGACATGCGCTGTCTGGCTCCTTCTCTGGCACACCACGCCGCGACGGCACATCAACAGCCGTTAGTGATGGGAGCAGACAGGGAGCCCTGGCATTTCGCCGATGCAGCATCGATGCTCAGCCTCACGGACTCCCTGGCCGCCCAGGCCCAGCAACGTCTGTGGCTGTATGACACCGAGCTGGAGCACGAGTTTTACGACCGGCACCGGTTTGAGCAACTGGTTTCCGCCGTTGCCCGCAGGCATCGCCTGAGTGACGTACGGCTGCTGATTCACGACGACAGGCCGTTGGTGCAGCGCCGGCATCTGCTGGTTGAACTGCTGCGCCGCTTACGTAGCCGGATGGAGCTGCGGCTGGTGAACCGGGATTACCCCAACGACGATCAGCCCTATATGATTGCCGACCGCGAAGGCTTCCTCTGTCGGCACAAATTCAGCCTTGCCGAAGGCGTAGCCGGGTTTGCGGACTCAGGCCGGGTCCGCCGTCTGGAGGAATCATTCCAGCGCATGTGGGACGCCGCACGGCCATCGCCAGAACTTCGGGATCTACCGCTCTGAGTGACGCCCGAACAATACCTGCGGTGATTCAAAGCGGGCACCGAAGGGTGCAAACTCCTCGTCCACTTCTTCGGCCACGTCCATAATCAGCCGGCGCAACCACTGGTGATCACTGTTGTGCTGAAGCAGCGGGCTCCAGGCCATTTTCAGCTCAAATGGCGGGATTTCGAATGGTGGCACCTTGACCACAAGCCGGGGGTTATCTTTTTGCAGCCAGGCTGCCCGGGACGGCAGGGTGGCAATCAGGTCATGCTGCTCAGCCAGTAGCATGGCTACCTGATAGTGGCGGGTAAAAACCGAGATCTGACGCTTGCTTCCCATCCGGCCCAGAGCTTCATCCACCCAGCCCAGTCGCTGGACATCCTTCGGGTTGACCCCCACCCCGACCCCAAAGCCGGTTTTGCTCACCCAGATGTGACTGGCCTCCAGATAGGTATCGAGCGTGAACGGCTGCTTGAGGATGGTATTGCCTGCATTCATCAGGCAGGCAAAGTACTCGGTCCACAGGGTCTTCTGGTGAAACGACTGGGGAATCTTGTCAAACCGGTTAATGGCCATGTCCAGCCGGCCCTGCTCCACATCCTGAAAACTCACGTCACTGGGAGTCAGTACGTCCAGGGTTACATGGGGGGCTTCCTGACGAATTCGCCGCAGTACCCGGGGCATCAGGCAGGATTCGGCATAGTCACTGGCCATGATCCGGAACACCCGCTGGCTTTTCGCCGCATTAAACGGCGTCTTCTCCTGAACCGCCCGCTCAATATCTGCGATGATACTGCGTACCAACGGCTGCAGTTCCCGGGCACGCCCGGTCGCGGTCATCCCCTCACTGGTGCGTACCAGAATGGGATCGCCGAACAGATCCCTCAACCGACGCAGGCCGTTGCTCATGGCCGGCTGGGTAATCCCCAGGTGATTGGCCGCTTTGGTCACGTTGCGCTCCCGCAACAACACATCCAGGTACACCAGCAGGTTAAGGTCAACGCGGGATATATCCATGGGGTACCCTCTTCAATCAGTGATAGCGGAGCCGGTTTCATTCACCGACAGTATACATTCCGGGCATACAATTCATCCAGTGAATGCCAAATCTGCCAGGTGCGTTAACGGACTGGCGAGCTAAATTCTGCTACGCTTTTGCAAATTTTTTTCGCTTGGTCAGGGATTCACCACTATCGTGTTCAGAACTTTCAGGCAACGGCTGTCGTACCGGCTCACCCGAGATACCGTTCTGGTTGCCATGGTGGTGGGCCTCATTCTGAACCTGATCCAGATCTCACTGGATTACTTTGACGCCCGGGACGCCATGGAGCGCGAGGTGCGGGCACTGATCGAGACCAGCCACAGCCCGGCCTCCCAGATTGCCTACAACATTGATCTGCGGCTCGCCAAAGAGCTGCTCGACGGCTTGTTGCAACATCCGGCCACCGTTGATGCCCGGCTGGTGGACAGCGAGGGTTATACGATGGCGGCCTCCAGCGCCCGGGCCCCCGATTCGCGATACCGCTGGGCCAGCGACCTGCTGTTCGGGCCAGACCGTACCTTTCAGGAGGAGTTGCGCGTACCGCAGCTTGCAGACCTTCAACTGGGCAGCCTGGTGGTGACGGTAGACACTTATCATTACGGCATCCGGTTTCTCGAGCGCGCCACCAGCACCCTGGTTATAGGGCTGCTGAAGAGCCTCGCCCTTTCTGTTGCCCTCCTTGCGATTTTCTACTTTGTTCTCACCCGCCCGATGCTCAATGTCATCAAAGTCCTGAGCCAGGTAAAAGCCAGCTCACCCGAAAAGGTGCGCCTGCCGGTGCCGGACAACCATGAGCACGACGAGATCGGTACCATGGTCGGCATCATTAACCAGCATCTGGAGAACATGGAAAACAGCGTTCTCCAGCTTCGGGCGGCCGAGGCCACCATGAAAAACTACTCGATCCAGCTTGAGCGGGAGGTCGATGACCGTACACGGGAAATTTCAGAGAAGAACGCTGCCCTGCAGCGCGGCAACCGGGCGCTGATCAAAGCGAAAGAAGATGCCGTACACCGGGCCAGGGCCCGGGCCAGCTTTCTCGCCAGCATGAGTCACGAGATCCGGACACCGCTGAACGGTGTGCTGGGGATGCTGGGCCTGGCGCTGGAAAGCGAACAGGATCAGACCCAGCGTAACCGCCTGTCGATTGCACTCAACGCCGGTGAGAATCTGCTCAGCCTGCTCAACGACATCCTCGACATCTCCAAAGTGGAGGCCGGCAAGCTCACTCTGGAAGTGATTCCGTTCAGCGTACGGGAACTGATCGAGGAATGTACCACCCTGCAACGTCAGCAGGCCGAACGCAAACACATCCAGCTGATTAACGACACCGCAGCCGATCTGCCGGACTGTTTTCTCGGCGACCCCACGCGCATCCGGCAGGTACTGAACAACCTGCTGGCCAACGCCATCAAGTTTACCGACAGGGGCTCGGTAACCGTACGGACGGGCTGGAGCGGAGGCAGTGTCCGGATTGAGGTTGTCGACACGGGAATCGGCATGTCGGAAGAGGGGATGAAAAGTATTTTCTCACCCTTTGCCCAGGCTCATACCGGCACCACCCGCCTGTATGGCGGCACCGGACTGGGCCTGGCGCTGTGCCGCCAGCTGGTGGAACACATGCATGGCCGGATACTGGTGGACTCCCGTGAAGGCAAAGGCACGCATTTTACCGTGATCCTGCCGCTGGCGATCCTGGAAACCAACCCCGCAAGACGGGAAGCCGAACCGCATCAGGAGGCCGCCCCCCGGCAGCCACTCTCCATACTGGTGGTCGAAGACAACCGGGTTAACCAGTTGGTCGCCAGCGGGCTTCTGAAACGCATGGGGCATCAGGTGGACCTGGCGGATAACGGCGAACGCGCCCTCGCCGCCCTGAAAAAGCGCCCCTATGACATCATCCTGATGGATTGCCAGATGCCCGTGATGGATGGCTTTGAGGCTACCCGGGCGATCCGGTACAATCCGCACTGGGCAAACATTCCCGTGATCGCGGTCACCGCCAATGCCCTTCAGGGTGACCGTGAGAAATGCATGGCGGTCGGCATGAATGACTATGTTACCAAGCCGTACCGCCGTGACGAGCTCCAGGCGATCATCCGGCGCTGGGCTCCCTCCACGCCGGTGTCGTAATTTACAGCAGCTTCTCGATGTCGGCGCGGATATCCTCCGGCTTGGCCGTGGGCGGGTAACGCCGTACCACGCGGCCCTCGCGGGAAATCAGAAACTTGGTAAAGTTCCATTTGATCTTTTCCGAGCCCATCAGGCCTTTGGCCTCTTTTTTCAGAAACCGGAACAGAGGATGGGTGCCGTCACCGTTCACTTCGATTTTGGCAAACATCGGAAAGCTCACCCCGTAGTTAAGCGAGCAGAACTGACTGATTTCGCTATTGTCGCCCGGGTCCTGGCTCAGGAACTGGTTACATGGGAAACCCAGCACCTCAAACCCTTTGCCGCCAAGCTCGGCATGCAACGCCTGAAGGCCCTCAAACTGGGGCGTAAAGCCGCACTTTGAGGCGGTATTGACGATGAGCAGGACCTTGCCCTGATAATCCGCCAGCGGCACGTCGTTGCCCGTGATGTCTTTGGCGGTGAAGCTGTAAATCGTTCCTTCTGACATAGTCGGCTACCCTGTTATTTGTGTTCGTCCCGACGATTGTTCATGATTTACAGGCAGGTAACCAGAGCCAGACACGACTTTTTGGGAGTCCGTCAGCAAACCTGGCCCCGTGGCCCTCGTGATCCATCCCTGATTCATCACAATTCACCACAATTGCCCCTGTTGTGCCGGTACTTCCCTCCGCTAGAATAGTAAGCTTCCGTTATCCGGAAACTTTTCCCCTGATTGTTTGTTTGAGGACGCATCCAGCCATGCAGAACTTTTTTAAATCCGCCAAGCTCGACAACGTGTGTTATGAAATTCGAGGGGTGGTTCTGCGGGAGGCGCGCAGGCTAGAGGAAGAAGGTCACCGTATTCTCAAGCTGAATATCGGCAACCCTGCCACCTTCGAACTGGACGTCCCCGAAGAGATCCAGCAAGACGTTATCAAGAACATGCACCTGGCGCAGGGCTACGTGGAGTCCAAAGGCCTGTTTTCCGCCCGTAAGGCGGTCATGCATTATTGCCAGCAACGGGGTATCGCGAAAGTTGATATCGACGATATCTATCTGGGCAACGGCGTCAGCGAGCTGATCGTGATGTCGATGCAGGCCCTGCTGAATACCGGCGACGAGGTGCTCATCCCGGCCCCGGATTATCCGCTCTGGACCGCCGCGGTTACGCTCTCCAGCGGCAAGCCGGTGCATTATCACTGCGACGAAGCCCAGAACTGGTACCCGGACATCGAGGATATCAGGAAAAAGATCACGCCCCGCACCAAGGCGATTGTACTGATCAACCCCAACAACCCCACCGGGGCGGTGTACTCCGAGGAGCTGTTGCATCAGGTGATTGAGCTTGCCCGCAAGCATAACCTGATCATTCTGGCCGACGAGATCTACGACAAGATTCTTTACGATGGTACGGTGCACACGTCCATCGCGTCTCTGGCCGAAGACGTGCTGGTCTTTACCTACAACGGCTTGTCGAAAAGCTACCGCGCCGCCGGCTACCGCTCGGGCTGGATGATTATCAGCGGCGCCAAACATCGTGCCCGGGACCTGATTGAAGGCATCGAGATGCTCTCCAACATGCGGCTGTGCGCGAATGTGCCCGCCCAGCTGGCGATCCAGACTGCTCTGGGTGGCTACCAGTCGATCAACGACCTGGTGGCTCCGGGCGGCCGTCTGTACGAGCAACGGGAGACCACCTGGCGCATGCTGAACGACATCCCGGGCGTCAGCTGCGTCAAGCCCCAGGGTGCCCTGTACATGTTCCCGAAGCTGGACCCGAAACGCTTCCCGATCATGAACGATGAAAAGCTGGTACTGGACCTCCTGCTGCAGGAAAAGATCCTGCTGGTGCAGGGCTCGGCCTTCAACATCGACGACCACCAGCACCTGCGCGTGGTCTTCCTGCCCCGGGAAGACACCATGGCCGATGCCATGACCCGGCTGGGCAACTTCCTGGAACACTACAGCCAGTGATGGAAGCAGTCATGGCCGATCTGCACATCGAGGACTTCTACAAGGACGTTGCCGTCATTCTGGTGCAGCTGTATACCGTCTTTCCCCGACGCACCAACCTGTTCGTAGAGGACATCGCGGGGCCGGACGCCCCGGACGAGTTTGGCCTGCACAGCAAGCGGCACATGGCGTGTTTTGGCACGCTGGTGTGGCTGCAGGAAGAAGGCTGGCTGCGCTACGTCGACACGATTCGCCAGGAAGCTCTGGATCAGGCGGTGCTGACCCACAAAGCCTTCGTGCGACTCAGCGCGCCTGTCCCCCGGGCTCTTGCGGAAAAGTTCGGCGCCGGCCCGGCCGGCATCGCGCCGGGGCTGATCATCTGGGCGGACCTGTTGAGGGCGGCCCTCAAAACCGGCAGCTCCACGCGCATCAGCCTGGTGGTCCAGGCCGCCTTCTTCACCGAGCCCGCCGCAGGACTGCTTCATTAAAACGTTTTAAAAGGCTTGAAGCGGGGAACCTCGCCCACATTAAACGATCAGAACATCAACCCGACTCCGTATAACCCGAGACAGGAAATATCCATGCGTATTCTGTTGTTCCTGGCCACCAACCTGGCCGTTATCCTGGTGGCGAGCTTTACCCTCCGCCTGCTGGGGGTAGACAGCTATCTGGCCCAGCAAGGCATTAACTACGGTTCGTTACTCGCGTTTGCAACCGTATTCGGTTTTGCCGGCGCCCTGGTTTCTCTGCTGATGTCCAAACCCATGGCCAGGTGGAGCACCCGGGCCCGGGTTATCGACTCTCCCAGAACTCCAGCCGAGCGCTGGCTGACCGACACCGTGGCAGAGCTTGCCGGCAAGGCCGGCATTGGCATGCCGGAGGTCGCGATTTTTCCCGCCGCTCAATCCAACGCCTTTGCCACCGGCTGGAACCGGAACAATGCCCTGGTCGCCGTCAGCGAAGGGCTGCTGCACCGCTTTGACAAAGAAGAGATCCGCGCCGTCCTCGGCCACGAGATCGGCCACGTTGCAAACGGCGACATGGTAACCCTTGCGCTCATTCAGGGCGTTGTAAACACCTTTGTGATCTTTGCTGCCCGGGTTATCGGTTCTTTTGTAGACCGCGTGGTTTTCAAGAACGAGAACGGACACGGTCTGGGCTTTTTTGTCGTGAGCATAGCCGCCGAGCTGGTACTGGGTATTCTGGCCAGCACGATTGTGTTCTGGTTCTCCCGCCGCCGAGAGTATCGGGCCGACATCGCCGGAGCCCAACTGGCTGGCCGTGGCGCGATGATTTCAGCCCTGGCACGGTTAAAACAGGAAAGCGAAATGCCCGACCAGATGCCCGACACCCTGCAGGCGTTCGGCATCAACCGGGGTACCCGGGAGGGCCTGGCCGCACTGTTCATGACTCACCCGCCGCTGGACGAGCGGATCAGCGCTCTGCAGAAAGCTCAGCTGTAACCGGTTACTAGAGCCTCAGTTTGAAGCCGATGGCGCGGAAACTGTCGTGCAGGGATTTGCTGCTGCCCTTGAGCTGCACCTTGAGGCTCGAACACTCCCGGCGTACCGGATAGTCCCGCCGAAGCCGGTCAAAGTTCTCTCCCCGCTGGTCTTCGGCCCCTCTCATCGCCAACCGAAACCGGGCGTCGTCCTGCCGGGGGTCGTAGCATGCTCTCAACGCTATCCGGAGCGCGGCATCTTCGGCGGCATTGCCGGTAAAGGACACCTTGCTCATGGGCGGTTCCGGCAAAAACTGCCCCGCTTTCTTCCGTACCGGAAGGCCCAGAAACCGGCACAGAGCCTGATAGATCATTTCCGTGCCCTGCACTTTGCCTTCCAGACTGTAGCCAGCGATATGGGGCGTGGCCAGCCACGTCAGGGCCGCCAGTTCGGGGTCTACCCGGGGTTCGTGCTCCCATACATCCAGCACTACCAGCGGAGCACCAGCCTGCTGCAGCCTCGCCTTGAGGGCCAGACTGTCGATCACTTCGCCCCGGCCGGTATTGATCAGAAGTTGTTCCGAACCCAGAGCTTCGAGCTGGGCCGCAGAGATCATATGGTAGGTGGGGTGAGCCCCCGAATGCACCAGGGGCGTATGCAACGTGACAACATCGCACGCGAGCGCCTGCTCAGAGTGACAAACACCTCCGTACTGTCGGGCTCGGCGTCCTGACGGGGCGGATCACACAGCAGCACCTTTACACCCAGGCGTTCCAGAATCCGGGCCAGCGTACCGCCCACGTTACCCGCTCCGACGACACCCACGGTCAGGGACCGGGCATCACTTATGCCCTGGCGCTCGGCATACAGAGACAATACCGACAGCACATACTCCGCCACGCTCCGGGCATTACATCCGGGCGCCGCCGCAAAGCGTATGCCCTGCTCCTCCAGCCATTCGAGATCGACATGATCGGTACCAATGGTGGCCGTACCCACAAATCTGACCCGCGTACCTTCCAGCAATTCCCGGTTAACCCGGGTCACCGACCGTACCAGCAGGATATCGGCGTCCTGTAGCTGGTCCCGGGCCAGAGAGCGGCCCTCTACCCGGCGGATTTCGCCCATATCTCCGAAGAAAGCATCCAGTAACGGAATATTTTCATCAGCCACGATCAACATAATCTGTCTCCGAATACCCGGTCAGGAACGTCTGGGACGAGGCCCACGGCCACCGCTACCACGATTTCCCTGCGGGCGACGACCGCCACGCTTCCGGGTAATGGGCGCGTTGTCCATCTCAGCCATCAGATCCTCCCCCGGTACTGCGGTTTTCAGCTTCTGGCTGATGTATTTCTCGATTTCCGGTAGCGCAAAGGCGTCTTCCTCGCCGGCAAAACTTATTGAGACGCCGGTCTGGCCAGCGCGACCCGTACGACCAATCCGGTGCACGTAGTCTTCGGCGTTTTCGGGCAGGTTGTAGTTGAAGACGTGGGTAACGCCGTTAACGTGTATGCCCCGCCCGGCCACGTCGGTCGCCACCAGCACCTGGATCTGGCCTTTCTTGAACTGATCCAGGGTTTTCAGGCGCTTGGCCTGGGCGATCTCGCCAGACATGAGCGCCACTTTCACGCCCTGGTTACGCAGGTCTTCCTCAAGATCACGACATTGATCCCGCCGGTTGGCAAAGACCAGGGCCTTCTCTACTTCGGGGCGTTTCAGGTAGTTAACCAGCACCGGCAGCTTTTCGTCATCCCCCACCAGGTAAACTGTCTGCTCAACCCGCTCCGCTGTTTTCTGCTCCGGCTCGATTTCGACGAATTCGGCGCTTCGGGTCCACATCGACGCCAGGTTCAGGACATCCTGATTAAACGTGGCACTGAACAGAAGGGTCTGACGCTCGTCCTTGGGCGTGCATTTCCGAATGATCCGCTTGACGTCCGGAATGAAGCCCATATCCAGCATCCGGTCGGCTTCATCCAGGATCAGGATATCCAGCTGATCCAGGAAAACATCCTGGGAGCCCAGGAAGTCGATCAGGCGGCCAGGCGTCGCCACCAGGATATCAACCACTCCGTTCTGCAGCTGCTCGCGCTGCTTGTCGTAGTTCATACCACCCACCACGGTCACGACCTTGTGGCCGGTATAATGGCAGAGCTGCTCCGCGTCTTTGGCGATCTGCATTGCCAGCTCACGGGTGGGCGCCAGTGCCAGTACCCGGGGTTCAGAGGCAAAACGCTCCTGTTCAGGGATAGGCGTCTCCAGCAGGGACTGGATCGCGGTAATCAGAAAGGCCGCGGTTTTACCGGTACCCGTCTGGGCCTGACCTATCAGGTCTTCGCAGGCCAGGGTCCAGGGCAGTGTTTCGGCCTGGATCGGCGTACAGTATTCAAACCCGATTTTGCTAATGGCATCCAGCAGGCGCTGGTCCAGATTCAGGTCGCTAAAGCGCAGCTTGTGCGCTTGCGTGGTTTCAGAGGTCATAGAGTATCTGCTGTCCTTGATTCAAGAAAGTCACTACCCGCCGGCGCGATGCGGATTCTGTCGCGGCGCCAGCTCTGGTCGATGCTGAGTGAAGTGTTATAGAACTGTTTGAGTGCGTCAAAAAACTGCTGCGCCCGGAACGGCAGCCCCTGCCCGAGATATCCCGCGGCCTGAGCCCGGACGTTGTTCCGGAACCCCTGCTCGTTGGCAGAGCCCGCGCCGGCAAGGTTGTCCACGCTGATGTGGAACCGGGACCCCGCCGCCAGGGAAAACAGCCATTCGATGGCCTGGGGCCGGACTTCAACCTGCTCAAACGCCTGTTGCTGTTCCGGCGTCCGGCCATCGGGGCAGTACCAGTAACCGTAATCATGAAGCTGTCGGCGCCGCTCACCGGCAAGACACCAATGGGCAACCTCGTGCAGGGCACTGGCAAAAAAGCCGTGGGCAAAGATTACCCGGGCAAACCCCTGGGGCTCGCTGGCAGGTATGTATTCTGGTTCGCTGCCGCCCTTGACCAGCAACGTCCGGTAGGTTTCCCGGAACAGGTCGTTGAACAGCATGATAAGATCGTCTGGATTGTGATTCATCGGTTGGCTATTGTGCGACTTTACACCGACCAATACCAGAGGGAACTTTAGCGGGCTGACGTTGTCCACCCCCGCAAAGCACCTTCATGTATTTTTGACCAGGGATCCTCCGGCATTCATGACCACACCGCTTGTTAATGCCCGTCAGCGACGTACCTCTGCCACTGTTCTGTTGACTGTCCTGTTTCTGCTGGCCAGTCTGTTTTCTGTCCAGGCCGCCGCGTTCGGCAACCCCGGGGCCGGTTCTCTCTTTGGCAATAGCCAGAGTGGCTTTCTGCCGGTTGATGAGGCGCTGCCTTTCAGCTTCAGTACCGACGATGGCGCGGTTGTACTGTTCTGGAAGATAACCCCTGAACATTATCTGTATAAGTCCCGTATCCGGATAACGCCGGTGACTGAGGGCGTCACGGTTGGAGAACCGGAGTTTTCGTTGCCGGGTACACTGACAGAAGATCAGTTTTTCGGGGAGATGACGGTCTTTTTTGAGCCGGTTGAAGCCCGGGTTCCGGTCAGCCTGCCCCCGGGAACGCGGGAAGCAGTGCTTGAGGTCAGCTATCAAGGCTGCGCCAACGCGGGGTTATGCTATCCACCGCAGACGCGGGAAGTACTTTACTACCCCGGTAACGGCAATACCGGGGCCCCCTTATCCGGCTCCGGCTCCGGGCTGGCATCGGCTCCTGACACCTCCAGCCCCATGGGCCTGGCAGGCTTTCTGTCGAGCCAGTCCCTGTGGATGATCGCGGGCCTGTTTTTTCTTCTTGGCCTGGGGCTGACGTTTACCCCCTGTGTACTGCCCATGGTGCCGATCATCGCCACAATGGTTTCCGGGCAGAACACCCGTTCCACCGGGCAGGCCCTGATGCTGGCGAGCAGTTATGTCCTGGGCATGGCCATTACCTATGCTGCTGCAGGCGTGGTTACCGGCCTTCTGGGGGCCAGCTTTAACCTTCAGGCCCATCTGCAGTCACCCTGGGTACTGGGAATGTTTGCGGCCCTGTTTGTGCTCTTTGCGATGTCGATGTTCGATCTGTTCGAAATCCGGCTCCCGCGGTTTATTACCGAAAGCGTTAACAATGCGAGCCAGCGTCTGAGCGGCGGCCGGCTGTTCAGCCTGTTCGGGGTGGGCGCGCTGTCGGCCCTGATCGTTTCTCCCTGTGTCTCCGCGCCCCTGGCCGGCAGTTTGCTGTATATCTCCACCACCCAGGATGCGGTGATTGGCGGCGTTGCGCTTCTGGCGCTGGGGCTGGGCATGGGCGTTCCCCTTATTCTGGTGGCGGTCGGCGGACGCAAGCTGCTGCCCAGGTCCGGCCCGTGGCTGTCAACGATCAAGTATTTTTATGGGGTTATGCTGCTGGCGGTGGCCATCTGGCTGGTTGAACGCATGGTCCCGGCCTGGGCAAGCCTGACGCTGTGGGGCTTGCTGGTCGCAATCGTCGGCGTTCAGCTCGGCGCCTTTGATGCAGCACGCGCAGGTTGGGCGCGTACGCGCAAAGGCTTCGGGTTAGTGTTTTTTGCCTATGGCCTGGCCCTGTTGGCCGGCGCCTCCGGCGGCGCCCAGGACCCGCTGCGGCCACTGGCCCCTTTCCTGGCATCCGGTGCCTCAGGCCTGGACGGAGCCAACACCCCGGCTCACGCGCCTTTTGTCCGGGTGGAGAGTCCTGACCAGATACGCAGCCTGCTCGCCGATGCGCAGAAGACCGGCCGGCCGGTGATGCTGGACTTCTACGCGGACTGGTGTATCTCCTGCAAAGTGATGGAGCGTACCGTGTTCAGCCAGCCCGAGGTGATCGAATCCCTGGCGCCCTATGCGCTTCTTCAGATTGATATGACCGCAAACACCCGGCCACAACAGGCCCTGCTGAATGAGCTGGGCCTGTTCGGCCCACCGGCCATTCTCTTTTATAAAGGCAATGGCGAAGAGCTTGCACAGGCCAGAATTCTTGGGGAAGTGAACAAACAGCAGTTTCTGGCGCACCTGGCCAGAGTCGACCGCGAAAGCTAGGCGCTGCCGCGCCGGATCAGATACACATACTCACCCTGCTGCTCTGTCTCGCCCACCAGCTCATGGCCAAGAAACCGGCAAAAACGGGGAATATCCCGGGTGGTGGAAGGATCTGTCGCCACCACCCTCAGTACCTGCCCCGGCTCAACATCGTTGATGCGATTGTGCAGCATCATGACCGGCTCGGGGCAGAACAGCCCTCTGGCATCAAGTTCGGCACTGTACTCTGTGTCAGCCAAGGCGGCCTCCTGATATTCGCGTGATATTTCAGAATTCGATGCTAAATTATTGTTTATAGCACCGAAAATAAAGGAGATATTCATGATCCGGGTTCTGATTGAGCGTCACATTGCTGAAACCCTGGAAGCCGCCTATGAAGAGCGGGCCCGTCTGGTCCTGCAGCGCGCTGTAAGCACACCGGGCTTTATCTCGGGCGAAACCCTGGTAGACCGGCACGACCCCAACCACAGAATCACCCTCGCCAACTGGCGCTCAGAAGCGGACTGGCACCGCTGGTACCATTCCGACACCCGAAAGAACCTGATGTCGGAGCTGGTACCCATGATGGACAAAGACGAGTCCATCACCGTTCTGGCACAAAGTCCGATGCCCTGACCGGCTGATCCACGCCCTCGACAAAGGCGCGTGTCAGCGCGGCTGCACGCCGGATCAGACTCTCCTGGGTTTCTGGATGGCGTACCGGGGGACGGAAATCGTGATCGCCACCGTCCAGCCATTCCAGCGTATGGATGCCATCTATCGGCCCCCTGGCCTGCAGCTCCGCCGGCTTGCCAAAGGGATCCCGGGTACCCTGGAGCACCAGCAACGGGCAGACAAGGTCCGGCAGATGGTCGGTTCGCCAACGCCCGGGTTTACCCGGTGGATGGAACGGGTAGCCGTAACATACCACAGCCCGCACATCGACCGCCGCGTCGGTTGCCAGTATCGAGGCCATACGGCCCCCCATCGATTTACCGCCAAGAATAACGTCGGTGCCCGGCCCAAGCTCATGCCGGACCTGCGCCACCATTTGTTGATAGCTCTCAAGCAACCCCGGCTGCCGGTCCGGTGGCCGCTTTTTACCATCTTCCCGTCGTTTTTGCATATAGGGAAACTCGAACCGAAGGCTGGCAATACCTTCTTCCTCAAGACTTTCCGCAAGCAGGTTCATGAACGGCGAGTCCATCGGCGCCCCGGCGCCATGGGCGAGCACCATAACAACCGGGGCTTCGCCATAACCTTTGGTCTTAATCACATGCACATCGTTCACCTATTGACCATCTGACGGTATCATTCCAGTCCGTGCAAGACTTTCTGAGGCTCTGACACAGCTCTCAGGCCGGGAATGGTTTTCATTGCAACCTGTTGGGCAGACACCGGAATCGGTGATTGTTGACGGATATCAGTAGTTGACCTGAATCATTGCAAAGAACTAAGCCTTTCTCCATACTTGCGCCCGCATAATTCCCCATCCTGAACCCATTGGTAAGGCTATGAGCACACTAAATGCAAACCTGACATACAACTACAAGGTGGTGAGACAGTTCGCCATCATGACAGTAGTATGGGGCGTTGTAGGCATGGCTCTGGGTGTGTTGATTGCAGCACAGCTGGTTTGGCCGTCTCTCAACCTTGATCTGCCCTGGACTCACTTCGGTCGCCTGCGACCGCTACACACGAACGCCGTTATCTTTGGTTTTGGCGGGAGTGCCCTGTTTGCCACGTCCTATTACGTGGTCCAGCGGACCTGTCAGGCCCGTCTGATCTCCGACGGTATGGCGGCATTTACCTTCTGGGGCTGGCAGGCCGTTATCGTCTCGGCGGTCATTACCCTGCCGATGGGGCTGACCTCCACCAAGGAATATGCAGAGCTGGAGTGGCCGATCGATATCCTCATCGCCGTTGTCTGGATTACCTACGCCCTGGTGTTTTTTGGCACCATCACCAAGCGCAGCACTCCCCACATTTATGTGGCCAACTGGTTCTATGGCGCCTTCATCATTACCATTGCCTTTCTGCACATCGGTAATAACATGGCCCTGCCGGCAACAGCCTGGAAATCCTACTCTGCCTATGCAGGCGTTACCGACGCCATGATGCAATGGTGGTGGGGTCACAACGCCGTTGGGTTCTTCCTGACCGCCGGTTTCCTCGGCATGATGTACTACTTTGTGCCAAAGCAGGCTAACCGTCCGGTTTACTCCTACCGTCTGTCTATCGTCCACTTCTGGGCGCTGATCGCCACCTACGTCTGGGCCGGCGGCCACCACCTGCATTACTCTGCATTGCCTGACTGGGCTCAGACCGCAGGTATGGTCATGTCCCTGATCCTGCTGGCTCCGTCCTGGGGCGGTATGATCAACGGGATGATGACGCTGTCCGGTGCCTGGCACAAACTGCGTACCGACCCGATCCTTCGGTTCCTGGTGGTCTCCCTGTCGTTCTACGGCATGTCCACCTTCGAAGGCCCGATGATGTCCATCAAGACGGTCAACGCACTGTCCCACAACACTGACTGGACCATCGGCCACGTACACGCCGGCGCTCTGGGCTGGGTTGCCATGATCAGTATCGGTGCGATTTACCACCTGATTCCGAAACTGTGGGGCCTCAAGCAGATGCACAGCATATCGCTGATCAACGTGCACTTCTGGCTGGCCACCGTAGGTACCGTTCTGTATATCGCAGCGATGTGGGTAAACGGCATCATGCAAGGGCTGATGTGGCGCGCCGTCAACGAGGACGGTACGCTGACCTACTCCTTCGTTGAAGCCCTGGAAGCTTCCTACCCCGGCTACTTTGTGCGCTTTATCGGTGGCGTCATCTTCCTCTGCGGCATGCTCATCATGGCCTACAACGTCTACATGACGGTTCGCCAGAAAGACGCTGTGGCGGAAGACAGTGCTGCGATTCAGACGGCATAAGGGGAGAGAAACCAGATGAGACACGAAATAGTCGAAAAGAACCTTGGCCTGATGATCGTACTGATCATCGTGGTCATCAGTGGCGGCTTCCTGGCGGAAGTAGTTCCCCTGTTCTTCCACCAGGAAACCAACCGGCCGGTTGAAGGCCTTGAGCCTCTCAACGCCCTGGAACTCGAGGGCCGCGATATCTATATTCGCGAAGGCTGTCACGTGTGCCATACCCAGCAGATCCGCCCCTTCCGGGCGGAAACCGAGCGGTACGGCCACTACTCCGTTGCGGGCGAGTTTGTTTATGATCGCCCGTTCCTGTGGGGCTCCAAGCGTACCGGTCCTGACCTGGCCCGTGTAGGCGGTCGTTACTCGGATGCCTGGCAACGCCAGCACCTGTACGATCCGCGCAGCGTTGTCCCGGAATCCAATATGCCTGCATTCCCGTGGCTGTTCGAAGATCGCGTAAATCACAAGACCATTCAGGCTCGCATGTCTACCCTGCAAACCCTGGGTGTTCCCTACAGCGATGAACAGATTGCTACGGCGGCTGCCGACATCGAAGGCAAATTTGAAATCGAAGCGCTCGTTGCCTATCTGCAACAACTGGGCACTGTGATTTCAGAGAAGCGGTGAGCCTATGGACATCAATGAGTTACGCGGAATTCAGACTTTTCTGGTAATGGCCGCCTTTTTTGGCATCGTGTGGTGGGCTTACAGCGCCCACCGCAAGAAAGCCAATGACGAAGCAGCCAATCTGCCCTTCGACGATGACGAAGTGGACAAGCGTACTCTCGAACAGGATAAAACGGAGAAGAAACAATGAGTACCTTCTGGAGCATCTGGGTCAGCGTGATCGTGCTCACTACGGTGTTCGGCTGCTGGTGGCTGCTGTGGGCCACCCGGAAAAGCCAGACCACCGACGTCGAGACTGAGAGCACCACTGGCCACTCGTATGATGGTATTGAAGAATACGACAACCCGTTGCCCAAGTGGTGGTTCTACCTGTACGTGGGCACCTGCGTGTTCGCTTTGGGTTATCTGGCCCTCTACCCGGGCCTGGGCAATTTCAAGGGCCTTCTGGGCTGGACTTCCTATAACCAGTGGGAAGCGGAAGTTGCTGAAGCCGAAGAGAAATATGGTGAAATCTACGCACAGTATGGCAACACGCCGATCCCGGAGCTGGCCCGCGATGAAAACGCCATGCAGATTGGTCAGCGCCTGTTTGCCAACAACTGCTCTGTCTGTCATGGCACAGCAGCCCGAGGCCAGGTGGGCTTCCCCAACCTGACAGACGATGACTGGCTGTGGGGCGGAGAGCCCGAGCAGATTCTGCACAGCATCGCCAAGGGCCGCCAGGGCAACATGACCCCGAAAGGTGTCATGCCCAACATGACCAACGAGCAGGTTGACCAGGTCGTCAACTATGTTCTGAGTTTCAGTGGTCGTGAGCTCGACGCCGAGGCGGCACAGGCCGGTGAGCAGGTGTTTGCCCAGGCATGCGTTGCCTGTCATGGTGCCGACGGTACCGGCATAGCAGCCATGGGCGCGCCCAACCTGACCGATAACATCTGGCTCTATGGCTCTACCTATGAGTGGATCAAAGAGACTGTTGTTTACGGCCGCCAGAACGAAATGCCGGCTCAGGAAGGTCGTCTGACAGACGACCAGATTCAGATTCTTGCTGCTTACGTTTACAGCCTCTCGAACTGAGTCAGACCCGGCCAGGCTTGCCCTGGCCCGGTCTTTTCAACCCTGTATCTGCCCACGCGGGTACAGGCTTGAAAAGATCAGCAGACCGCACCCGGCCCGCTCCGAGCTTTACCCCATACCGGGAGGTATCCATGAGTAAAGAGATCCCTGTTAAACAGGTAGACCCGTCCTCCGATCCCTCGAATAAGAAAAATCCGGAAGTTAAAACCATTGACCTTTACGCAAGCCGTGAGAAGATTTACGTAAAGGAAGTGAAGGGTGTTTTCCAACGCATACGCAACGTCAGCCTGATGGTGCTGATGGGCATGTACTTCCTGTTTGTCTGGCTTACGCTGGACGGTCAGCCCCTGATCCACTTTGACCTCCCGGCCCGGGCCTTTCACCTCTACGGGGTAACCTTTTACCCCAAAGATTTCTTCCTGCTATCGGGCCTGCTGATTATCAGTGCCTTTGGACTGTTTTTTGTCACCACACTGTTTGGCCGTGTGTGGTGCGGCTACACCTGCCCTCAGACTGTCTGGACCTTTATCTTCATGTGGATCGAAGAAAAGGTGGAAGGCAACCGGAACAAGCGCATCAAGCTGGACAAAAGCCCCAATACCCGGGAAAAAATCACCAGGAAGTCGGTAAAGCACATTCTGTGGCTGCTTGTCGCTCTGGCCACTGGCCTTACCTTTGTGGGTTATTTCTACCCCATTCGGGAGCTGATGGTTGATATCTTCACCCTGAATGCCAACGGCTGGGCTTACTTCTGGGTCGCGTTCTTTACCGTGGCCACCTATCTGAACGCCGGCTGGATGCGGGAGCAGGTGTGTCTGTACATGTGCCCGTACGCACGTTTCCAGTCCGTCATGTTCGACCCCAACACCCGCATCGTCTCCTACGACCCC